>JBBQGE010000039.1:0-49385 GCA_038322675.1 Bryobacterales bacterium | reverse complement strand
AGCGCCCAGTCCGCAGGGCGGGAGACAGCAAAAGTTCGCCGCAGACCGACGCGTACAGTCACTATTAGGAGCGTTAGGAAGATTGCTGCACCCACCATTCCCGTCTCCGCGGTGATTTGCAGATAGTCGTTATGCGCACGGTCGGCCATCAGCATCGGTGTTACTGTCTTGAACTTCGGGAACGCGGCGAAATAGCCGCCCAAACCACAGCCAAAAACAGGATAGGCGCGAATCAGCGGGATTGTTTCCCGCCAGTCCTGCAGTCGAGTCTCGGGCTGCTCGGTCTCGGAGGCCGAGACCACCATGTTGGCGTAACGGCGGATCAACTCGTCCGTTGGCAGCAGGACAAAGGCCAGCAACACGATTATGGCCACGCCAGCCACCGAAAGGTAGACGGTTCTCCGGCTGGGGAGCCTATGCGCACGCGTAGCCACCGCCAGCACGCCCACCACAAACATTGAGAACAGCGCGGCGAGGAATCCCATGCGCGACTGGGAGAAGATAGTGGCCACCAGGAACGTTGCCGCGAGCGCCCACATGCCCGAGATCCGGATAGCTTCGGACGCCGAAACCTCCTCTCGGGTCGTGTATTTCCGTAGGTAAGCGAGAGGCCACGCCACGGCGAACGGGAGCACGAGTTCAAGAAGCCCGGCGAAATGGTTCCGGTTCACATACGTTCCCTTGGCAACCGTTCCGGCCGGACCAAGGGCGAACTGGAGAATTCCCAGCACTGCTTGACTCACGGCGACCAAAAACAAGGGGAAAACCATTACCCAGGGGTGTTCCGACCACGCCGCCGCCAGTTGCCGAACCAGGAGAAACACTGCGATATAGCCGCACAGCAGCAGGATATAGTCGTGGGTACCCGTGGGAAAAACGCTGATCGTGGCATGCGGCGATGTGATTCCGAGGTCGGCAAGCGCGGAGATGGTCTGTGCGCGAGCCGGAGATAACGCCACGACCCAGGATACAGGGAGCGGTAGAATCTGGAAGATTCCGTATAGTGGCAACAGAGGGAGTAGGAACAAGTAGACACGGTTGAGGCGGGGAGTGCGAGCACGTGACGGCCATGCCGCGGCTGTGAGCGCAACCAGACCTAGAGCGAACAGATAGAAATTTTGCTCGATGTGAGATACGCCGCCCGCGATTATTGTGACCCACCCGAGTATGGCGCTGAGGGCAGCCAACAGGGCCACTTTGCGGACGAACTGCATTTTGCTCGTCGCATGTCCGTCGGCGGATCTTCTGGTTGCTCCCATGGCTGAAGAGGGCATGTTATTGCGGCGGAGGTGCTTTGGACGACGGCGCCGGCGTCCCGTCCACTGTCGATGATTCCATGATTTCGGTTCGTGTGCCGTCGGGGTCAAAGAGGTTCGCCTGGCGCTTGCGATTGATGCCCGTCTTGGCCTCTATCGATCGCGAGTATCGGTATGGCCGCGCTTCGAGAACTTCGACACTGTCAGGCACGCTCGCCACTTCGAGACACAGGTGGTGGGCAGTACCGCGTGCGGCGGGCGCAGGAGCGTCGTGATACAACATGAATTCGATGTAGTCGTCGCCGTCCGGCACCTTCATGTTGACCCACGATAGCTCTTTCCCGTTCTTGCTGCCACGCCATATTTCCTGAAAGCCCAGCAGATCGCGGTAAAACCTGAGCTCCGGTTCGAGCCCCGTAACAATAATGCCGACGTGCGAGATTCGTGTCGAGATGCGAGTGGCCGGCAGATGCTTGCCGCGCTCCCGGACCGTCCAGCTATCCGGTTCGTATTGGACGATTTCGACGGTGTGTCCTTCGGGATCCTTGATGTTGAAGTTCGAGTTGCCGATCCGTCCCTTCCCGACTTTTGCAGGTACACTCACCCCGTTATCGGCCAGGTAGCGGCGCATGCCTTCGGCGTTGTCCGTCTCGATCGAGATATGGTTCAGGCGATCCGTGTTCGGCTCTTTCGCGGGGAACAGTTCGATGTACTGCTTCTCGTTCACCTTGAAGAAGGTCATCGACGGTGTTCCATTCGCATTGGCGAGCGAGTATGGCTCCTCAAATCCTAGAAAATCGCGATAGAACAAGCGGGACGCCTCGTAATTGCTGGCATAAATCGCGATATGAGCTACTCCCAGGATGCGCGGCCGAGTTAGCCTTTCGGCCCCGCCCACCAGAGATATAGTCATAATCACAAGGGCAAATAGCTTCATTTCGCGGATTCCCCGGTAACTGGTTCGTAGATGACGAACGCAAACCGCTTGGAATCGGGCGACCAGGAGTTCACGTTAATCGTACCCTGTCCCCCGAAGAACGTAATCAGCGTCTCAGGCGCCGCGGCGGTGGCCTTCTTTCCGGGCATCGGCATTATCCGGAGTTGGACACCCTCCACCCGATCGTTATGCGTCTTGGTCCCTTTCGGAAACGAGAAGATGAGCAGGTGTTTCCCGTCAGGCGATGGGTGCGGGAACCAGTCTTCTAACTCCGTGTTCGTGATCCGTTGTGCCCTGGAATCGTGGGGTCCGGCCCCGCTTGACGGCATTCGCCAGATCTCCCATTTCCCACTGCGATTCGTGTTGAAGTAGATCCACTTACCGTCTGGCGAGTAGTCCGGGCCATCGTCGTAGGGCGAGTTCTCGGTTAGCCGCTCTTCGTCCCCTCCGGCGGCGGCCACGCGGAACAGATTGTATACCCCGTTCCGCTGCCCGACGAAAGCGAGATACTTACTGTCGGGCGACCAGCCATGGAAATAGCTGGGCACTCGGGAAACGAGCATCTTCAGGTTCGACCCGTCCGCGCCGGCAACATAGATTTGGGAGCCATGCGACGTTGCGGTGGATGCGGAGAGAGCGATGAGCTTTCCGTCCGGCGAGAGGTTGTGGTCGTTGTTGCAGCGCAAAGCGGAATCGATGTTGACTGGCTCCGGCTGCGAGTTTGCCCCGTCGGGAGAAATACGCAGGAGTTTGCCCGCCATATTGATCAGGAGATATTTGCCGTCCGGCGACCAGTTAGGGGCTTCGAAAACTTCGTTCGCCCGGTACACCGTGCGGACTGTCTTGGTTTTGAGATCGTAAACAGCTAACTTGCTGTTGAAGCGGGGGCGTGCCTGCGATTGCGGCGCCAGATTCTCGAGTTTGACGTTCGTGAAAACGGCGGTTTCGACGACGTCAGCCTGATGGGAACTCACCGTGAGACCGGCGTAAACGGGATCGTGCAGGACGACAGTAGCGGGACCGGTGGGTTTCAATTCCTCGCCCGGCGCGCCGGCGAATATCATGAAATTGTTGCCGCGGCGCTCGATGCGGATGCGAACCAGAGCCATGAGGGTAGACCGTACCTCCTGTGTCTCGGCCCCTTCCGCTGGACGGAATTGCAGAGACGTGAGTCCGTCCCCGTGCAGCGCCGCATCCGCGTAGGGCGATGACGCATCCAGGCTCTGGCGGATCATCAGCGCGGCTTTGCGATGGGCTACAGTGCCTGTGCCAATGAAATTCACATCCGCGGTCAGCGCGACATCGCCCGAGATTTTGGTCCAGGCAAATTGGAACGCGTCCGCGGATCCCCAGATGTTCGCGCCGCCTCCCGTGATGCGGTACTCGCCAGTGGAGGCATTGAATTCCGTGTTGCCTTTGGCCGGGGTGTCGCCGACATCGGTGCTCGACGGAAAGAGCTTCGTTTGGGCGTGGCTGAACTGTGCGACCAGGCAGACCGCAGCCAGGATTCTAAAAGCGCGCATATGACCCTCGTCGGTTAGGGTATCAGCTTCGGATGTTACCGCGGCAGCGCGCGCAGAAACGCGTAGCCGATCTGGCCGTCGATGCGCTCATCCGGCCGGGGCACGTCGCCTCCGCCAAACCAGACGTGCAGCCCGCCATCTGCCGGCAGAACGGTTGGATCACAGACCACTGCCCGGTTCCAGGATTCATGACCCTCCAGGACCGGCGCGCGCGACGATCGGTGCCAGCTCACGCCGTCGTCCGATTCGGCCAGACCGATGCGGCGCCGTTCCGCGCGGTTACGTCCCGTGTAGAGCATCCAGTAATGCCCATTGGAAGCCCAGACCGCCGGTTCGCCCAGTCCGTTCTCATCGAATGCCCCGTCTTCGCCGAGTTCCAGGATCGGATTCGCGCGGAGTTTCGTCCAGTGAATGCCGTCGCGAGAAGCGGCCAGTCCCAGCCGCTGCCGGCGTGCGCGGTCCATGCCGACGAACCAGGCGTAGAGATTTCCGCCCGCTTCGATCACGTACGGATCGCCGACGCCCCGCTCGTCCCAACTGCCCATCGGACCGGTGCTAATCACCGGGACCGCCTGCCGGGTCCACGTGTTCCCGTCCGCCGACGTCGCCAGCCCGATTCTCGGGGGATTGCCGGCCTGATACCAATACCAGAGGCGGCCATCGCGCACCAGGGCCGACCCGTTGGCGGCGATGTAATGGCCCTCCCACGGCTCGGCCGGAGACAGCACGAGACCGTGCCGCTTCCATTGCAGGGGATCCATCGCGGTTGCCGCGCCGGTGTGCCAAGTGTGCCCGTCGAACCCCGAGTACAGATTCCAAAGCACGCCATGGAACGACACGACTGACGGATTTAGGACATCCACGGATTCCCACGCTGCCGGACCTCGCGCCAGCACTGGCTGCGGATGCACCTGCCACTGAAACCGAATCTCAGGGCCGGCGGGCGGTGCTGGTAACGTGAACGTCCCGTACCGGCCGCAGCCCGAGAGCGCGATGACAGCCAGCAAGACGAGCCGCCGCATCAGATGGCGACGCGAACTTTCAGGCCGGCGCCCTGGCCCGGCCGGGATTCGAGATTCAGTTCGCCATCGAGAGCCTTCACGCGCCGCCGGATGCTCAGCGGGCCGAGCCGCAGTGAATCCAATTCCTCCAGCGAATACGATCCGCTGAACGGAAATCCCGAGCCGTTGTCATCCACGCAAATCTCGAGCCGGTCGCCATGTTTGTTCAGCGACACCGCCACCCGGGTAGCTTTTGCGTGTTTCTGCACGTTATTCAGAGCCTCGCGGACGATCTGAAGTAATTCGAGAGAAACCTGTATCTCCGAGGGATCGAAGTAGTCGCCGCTCATGAACGATGTCGAGATTCCAGTATCCTTCTGGAATTGTTCCACCATGCGGCTGATGGAGGCGCCCAGGCTCGCACCATCCACTTCCGCGGGACGCATGCTCCGCACGAAAGTCCGTAACTCGTTTACCTGCGACCGGCATAGCTCCTGTAGCTGAACCAATTCCTCGGCGGCGATCTGCGGGTTCCGGGCCAGCATCTTCCGCAGGATCTCCAGGCGCATCTGGAGCCCGATAAAACTCTGCATTGGACCGTCGTGAAAGTCGGCCGCGATGCGCTGCCGCTCGTCCTCGCGCGCCTGCTGTGCCTCGAACCGGTACATGACACTGTGCTGTGCAGCTCGCGATAAGCGGCCGTCGACGTACCACCGGTTCACCACCCAAACTGCGGCGATCAGCGCCGTCCAGATCATCACCACCGGCATCGGCGCGGGAGGCCCGACAATCGCTGCCGCCATCAGAAACGATGAACCGGCGATGGCGACCCGAAGCCAGCCGTGGCTCAAGATCGCACTCGCGAGTACAAAAACGTTGGCAGACAGCGCCACCTGCACCCACGCGCCCCCCGCCAGCGGCCATCGGGTCAGCACGGCCATCCACGTAATTCCCGCAACGCTGTCAATCAGCAGAGTCAGTTCGGGATAGCCGTCGGAGTACATGCTGCGACGCAGCGCGAACAGCGAAAAGAGGATGTAGGCGAGGATCGGGACTAGGGCCCAGTAGACAGCATACGGCGCCCCCTGGAGGCAGACCGCCAAGTAGCCGAGACCCAGCGCCGTGCGGACAGCGCCGATCGACAGCCGCCAAGTGTACGGCAACATGTCCGGTCACCTCTCGTATAGGAAGATGCGGTGACTTCGGCCCTCACCGTCATTGTCGATATCGACGGTCTGGTCAGGTTTCCATCCGCCAATTTCGAAATCGTGTGCCACCACGCGCGCTCCCTTTTTCAACTGTCGTTCGAGAATGGGGCGGACCTTCTCGTTGGAGGCGGGGAGCAAGTACACGGTAACGAGATCGGCAGAAGTATAGTCCTGCTTTAGGATGTCGCCCTCAACGATGTGTGCGCGATCCTGCAATTTCAGCTTCCGGATGCGGGCTTCGCTGTTGCGGCACAGATCGGGATCGATCTCGACACCGGTTGCATCGGCTTTGAATTTCTGAGCGGCGAGAATCACGATTCGCCCATCGCCGGAGCCGAGATCGAACACCTTCTCGCCTGGCTGCAAGCGCCCGAGTTTCAGCATCTGGTCCACGATAGTCAGCGGGGTAGGGTAGTACGGCGCCAGTTTGTCGCTTGAATCCTGAGCCAGCACGACGCTGAGTGCCAGCAAGAGGAGAGATGCAAACTTCATGAATTACGGCTCGATGTAGACTCGGACTCGATTACTCGGCTGACCGTCGGCCTCAATGTAGAGTTCGGCTGGTCCATAGTTCACCAGTTTCGGAAGTTGCACCTCGATCAGGTAAAACCCTACGTAGCCGGGCGCAAGCGTAGCCCGAGTGACCTGGACCGGGACACGATCGAGAAACGCGCGAACCGGGGCTTGAACGGCCGGCGGATTTTCCATCGGCGCCGGCAAACCCGAGCGCCACGGCGGGCTGACCTGTCCGAGTCCGGTTGCCAGAATCTGAATGCGGCTATTCGATCGCGCCGGCCGCATGGTATCCAGCAGCACTCCGGCATCCGCGTCGAGTACCATCGGCGCGCCTTCTGCATCGACAAAAATCGCCGGAGCCGTGTGCTGCAACGGGATTCCGAGTGTCAGAGGTCCGGAGGTGGCATCCAGGGCGAGCGACAGCGAAGTCCCCGTGGCCTCGAATGGAATCTGGATTTCCGACTTGGCGTCAGAGGCGGCCAGGACGGGCGAATCGAGCGATCCGGCCCGAGCCGACCTAACATTGGCGCCAAATACAGTAACCAGAGCGCCCGGCGCGGCGGGACGATCCGCGAGATCGGCTGCGCTCACGATGCGGGGCGACCGGAATCGGTGCGGCGCCGGTGCCGCATACACTCCGTACCCTTCGATTGCGACGTATAGTTGGTGGCCGAACGGATCGAGACGAACGTCCGTTGTGCGCGCATTCGGAACCGCGCTCGGAACAGGCGTCCAGGCCGCCGCTGCGCCGGCCGCACTCAGATCTTCGAAAGCTAGAAAGACACCACGGCCGGTCGCGACGTACACGGCGCCCGATCCGCGGTCGGCCGCAATGCCCGATGCCTCGATATCGGGAAGATTTGAAGTCAGATCGTCCCAGAATCCGCCACCATTGATGGTCCGTAGCACGTGCGGAGCCGAGGCACTCGCTGTAGCATCCGCGAAACGTGCTCCCAGCGCCGCCAGAGCGAGTTGCGGCGCGCGAGGATCGGCGAAAATAGCCTGGATGGGCGCGGAGTACTGATCAGGTCCGGGAGTAAACGTCGAGCCCCGGTCGGACGACGACCAAAGGCGACCATCGGCGGATCCGGCATACATGTACTCCCCAGCCACCGCGACGGCCGTGATACGGGTCTGCAGCGAAGCCGACAGTGCCTCCGACAGCTTCTGGTCACGTTCGAAATCGGGATCCTGGACCGCGCGCCAGGCCTGCTTCTCACCGGGTTGCCATTCGAACGGGGTCAATTTGCCGTCCACATCGATAGCGGCTCGAGTCCCGTTCGCACCCTGCGGCGTCGAGAGCAAGCGGCGGACAAGCAGGTTCGGCAAAGTCTGGTTCAGTCCACTCCACGACTGCCCGCCGTCGACCGAACGCCACACCCCGTTATCGGTTGCGACTACCACCTCATCCGGGTCGCGCGGAGACATCGCGAGGTCCAGCATTCCATCGCCGAGAATGGATGCGCCTTTGAAACTCGTCACGTTCGTCCAACTGGTTCCGGCATCATCGGAGCGGTAGACGTAACGGCCAATGGCATAAACTCGCGTGCGGGACTCGCGCTCACCACGAATGCGGGCCCCTGCTTCCGGCGATCTGGATGCGAGCGCGGACTGCGGTGGAATCGGAGTGGACTCGCCGGAGGGAACCGCGGTCCAGGTTTCGAAATCGTCAGTGACGTAGGTGCGCTCGGCCGATGCACGCGCGAACACCCGCGATCCGTCATCGGCATACCAGACCCGTTCGATCGGGCCCGTGGCAACCGATGCCAGCGAGAGGTCGAGGGCGGAGTTTCCGAGCCGTCTCCAGTCCGGAGACACGGATTGCGCGGCCGCCACCCCGGCCAGCGCCAGTGCCGTCAGGACGACTGCTACCTGGCGCGCTGTGTTTCTAAGACACATACGACGAGTCCATTTTAACCTGATACGGGCCGTCCGATCCCTTCCAAATTCTAAAGAATTCACTTATTTACTGAAATTTTGCACTTACTACCCATCGGGATGCACGATTGCTACAGCAAGTTTGATGATAGACTGAGAGTCTGCCAGATGGTGTTGATTCGGGATTGCGGAACGTGGCCGTTCCGGAGACAGGGGTAGTGTTCATGCTGAAGCGAGTGCATCGCGGGGCGCTTGGCGGACTGCTGCTCGCGGTCCTAACCCCCGTAGTGTGTCTTGCGCAGTTCCCTCCCAGCGATTCGGGTGATTACGCGGCCAAAGTGGTCTCCATCACCGGATCCGTTTCCGTCCTCAAAGACAGCCAGCCGTGGGCGCTTGGCACCGGCGATTCCGTGCAGGTTCGCCAGATCATCATCAGTGGACCGGACGGACACGCCCTGTTTCAGGTTTCCGACGGCAGTACTTTTGAGGTATTCCCGAACTCCCACGTCACCTTCCGGAAGAATCCTCCGAACTGGCGCGACCTGATCGACGTTCTGGTCGGCCGTGTCAAAATCCACATCCAGAAGTGGGGCGATCAACCGAATCCCAATCGCATCTACACGCCGACCGCGGTCATTTCGGTGCGTGGCACGACGTTCGACGTCAGCGTCAGCGACGACGACGAATCGACCATCGTCGAAGTGGAAGAGGGCCAGGTGGCGGTCCAGCACGCTCTGCTGCCTCGCGGCGGCCCGAAAGTGTTGAACGCGGGCGAGTCCATCACCGTCTATCGAAATCAGCCGCTCGAAGCGCACGCAATCGACAAAGGTACGCTGGTGCAGCATGTCCTGCGCGCGCTGGTGGATGCCGTTCAAACCACCGTCACGAACACGCCGCGAACGGGCGGCAGCGGCGGCGGCGGCAGTACGGGCGGCGGGACACCCGGCGATACGCAGCGTCCCGATCCTCCGCCTCCTCCACCACCTCCCCCACCGCCGTCACAGTAGACTAACTCTCGGTAGCGCAAACCTTTACACGCGCCACGACGGCCCTCGCGGTCGGGCTTCTGACTTCCTGCGCGCCGGCGCGTAAGATCCTCTCCCATCACTGGAACGACGGGTCGAATGGTAACTACGTCGCGCCGGAGGATCGCCTCGCTGTCTTCGACAACGACGGAATCTTGTGAGTGGAGCAGCCGGCATACGTCGAGATACTGTTCGCCGCGGATCAGATGAAAGCCGCGGCGCCCTCTCTCCGGCCGACCAGTACCCGGAGAAGGTCAGGCAGTGGCTTTCCACTCACCAGAACGCCAGATTCAAGCGTCCCTACACCGCTCTCGCGTGCCCGCCGATGTGCCGCGGAGCCGCATCCATAGCCCGGCGAAGTAGCACGCGTCTCCGAATACCAATCGGCATCATCGTGTTGTGAGCTGCACTTGCTAGATTAGAGTAGAACCTACTGATGCTCGGCTTATATTCACAATGGATGCACGATTGGGAAAACCGGTTGTGCTTCCGCTCCAATAATCGTGTGGTCCGCCCCTTTGACTGGGGCCTCGAGTGGACGGCCGGATGGCCGTGTACCCGGCGCTACCCGAAGAATGGCCACGACCCCGAAGGTTATCTTCGGGCCTTGAATCGCATCGCCATCGAGAACAGCGACGAGTTCTACGGATACCGGCCGCCTACCGCCTTCGAACTCGACGGGCGTCTTCTCAGATTCACATCGGCGGTCGAGACACCATACCCGGAAAACAACATAGTGCACGCCCAGTGGTTTCCGGCGCAGGAGAAGCCCGGACGCAAGCGGCGCGCCGCGGTCGTGCTTCCGCACTGGAACGCGAGCGTCAACCAGCATGCCGGACTCTGCCAGGGAATGGCCAAACTCGGAATTTCGGCGCTGCGCATCAGCCTGCCGTATCACGACTACCGCATGCCGGCCGAACTCGAGCGCGCCGATTACGCGGTGTCGTCCAATGTCGGGCGCACCATGGATGCGACGCGTCAGGCCGTGATCGACGTCCGCAGTTGCGCCGACTGGCTGGAGACGCAAGGCTTCGAACACATCGGATTGGTAGGGACGAGTCTCGGGTCCTGCTACGCGTACCTGACCAGTGCGCATGACACGCGATTCCGCGTGAATGTTTACAACCACTGCTCCACGTACTTCGCCGATGTGGTTTGGCTCGGGCTATCCACGCAGCATATCCGCAAGGGACTCGAACAGCAGATCAGCCTGGAGCGCTTGCGCGAAGCCTGGATGGCTATCAGCCCGCCGGTGTTTTGGGACAGATACGCCAAGCTCGACAAGAAATCGTTGTTCATTTACGCGCGGTACGACACGACATTCCCGCGGCACTTATCGGAACAGGTGGTGGGACAGGCACGCGAGTCGAACCTGGATCATAAGTCGGTG
Source organism: Bryobacterales bacterium (assembly GCA_038322675.1). GTDB lineage: Bacteria > Acidobacteriota > Terriglobia > Bryobacterales > Bryobacteraceae > TMP-7. The sequence continues at coordinate 38,651 of JBBQGE010000039.1, read as the reverse complement.
GCGCTGCCGTGCGGGCATTACACGCTCGGCGAATGGCCGTTCAAGTATCTCGACGGCTATCACATCTGCTCGTTTCTGTTGCGCAATCTGTAACTGACACCCGTCCTAATTCGGTCGTGACAGCCCTAACGCCCGCATACGCTTGTGCAGATTCGTCCGCTCCATCCCTAACGCCCGAGCCGCGCTCGATACATTCCAGGCCGCATCGTCCAGCGCCCTGCGGATATGATCGCGTTCCGCCGATTCGCGAGCTTCCCGCAGATTCGATTTCGCCGCCACATCCCGTGGTTCCCGTATTTCCACCGGCACCGAGTTGATGTCGAGCAGGTCGCCCGCGGTGAGGATCGCCATACGCTCCACCGTATTCCGTAACTCGCGCGCATTGCCCGGCCACGAGTAACCCTCCAGCGCCGCAAACGCCGCATCGTCGATTTGTTTCGAACGGAAGTTATTGCGCGTGCAGAATTCGCGCAGGAAATACTCGGCCAGCGCCCGGATATCGGTGGGACGCTCTCGCAGACTCGGAACACGGATGGGCACGACGCACAACCGGTAGTACAGATCCTCGCGGAATCGATCCTGCGCGACTAACTCCGTCAGATTCTTGTTAGTCGCCGACAGCACGCGCACGCTGACCCGGATCGGCTGCTCGCCGCCCACGCGATGAAACTCGCCTTCCTGCAGCACTCGCAACAGCTTGGCTTGCGATCCCGAATGCAGGTCGCCCGCTTCATCGAGGAACAGCGTGCCGCCGTCAGCGAGTTCGAACTTGCCGCGGCGCGCCGTAGCCGCCCCCGTAAACGCGCCTTTCTCGTGCCCGAACAGTTCGCTCTCGATCAGTTCGGTCGGGATGGCCGCGCAGTTTACCTTCACGAACGGACCCGAAGCGAATGGACTGTTCTCGTGAATGTGCGATGCGAGCAACTCCTTGCCTGTACCCGATTCGCCCATCAGCAGCACGCGCGCGTCCGATCGCGCCGCCATCGTCGCCTGCTCCATCACACGCTGCCACGCCGGACTCGCCCCGATCATGCGCGACGGCGTTCCCACCATCTCGCGCAGTCGCTGATTCTCCTCCCGCAGCACCGACTGCTCCAGCGCGTTCTTCAGCGCCAGCAGGACGCGGTCGCGAGCCAGCGGCTTCTCGAGAAAATCGAATGCTCCGGCACGCGTGGCTTCCACCGCATCGGCGATCGTCCCGTGTCCCGAGATCATCACCACCGGACCATCGGCGCCCGTCTGCCTCAGATGCCTCAGCAGATCGATGCCGCTGCCGTCGGGCAGCCGGACGTCCAGCATGTAGGCGTCAACACGATTCGAGTACGCCCGCGCTTCGCCGCAGGTGCCGCAGATCGCCACCGCGTAGCCCTCGCGTTCGAGAATCAGCTTCAGCGACCGTCCGATGTTCGGTTCGTCATCGATGATCAGTATTCGTTTCATCGTTTGGATGCGGCAGCGTCACGCGAAATGCGGCGCCGCCAAGTTGGCCTTCCGTGAGGGTGATATCGCCGCCGCACAACAGTGCGCTCTTGCGAGCGATGGACAGACCGAGACCCATGCCGCCTTTCTTGAACGAAATGGTCGGTTCGAAAACGGTATTGCGCGCCTGCGTGCTGAGTCCGGGACCGGAGTCGTGAACTTCCACTTCCACCTTGCCGGGACGTTCGGCGGTTTTGAGCAGGACCACTCCGCCGGCGCGCGCGGCTTCGGCTGCATTCGCCATCAGGTTCGTTACTACGCCGCGAACCAGATCTGGATCGGCCCACGCCACCGGGCGTTCCGGGCAGAGATCGAGGTTGTAGATCACTTCGGGATGAGCGGCCCGCAGCAACGAGACCCGCTCTTCCACCAGCGAGTTGACGTCCAGCGATTCGGGCGATACTGGCGGTTCGGCTGCGAAATCTGAAAAAGCACGCACGCGCTTTTCCAGGCTCACCACCTCATCCACCACGATCTGCGCGGCTTGGGTCAGAAACTCGGCGTCAGGTCCCGTAGATCGTGCGGAAATCTCCTCCATCGTCAGCCGGATCGGCGTCAGCGAGTTCTTCACTTCATGCGCCATCTTCCGCGCGAGCGCATGCCAGCTCGCGAGCCGCGTTACGTGAATCAACTTCTCGCGCGATTGTTGAAGCTGGTCGGCCATCGCGTTGAACGCGCCGATCGCCGCACCGATTTCATCCCCGGGCGGAGCAGCCTGGACACGCGCGTTCATGTCGCCGCGAGACACCGCGGTCAATGCGCGAGTGAGGTCCAGCACGGGAGCGGTCACGCGGCGCGAGAGCCAGATCAGGCCCAGCAGTCCGGCGATCCACACCGCCGATGCGACGGCCAGGAACGTATAGACGAATCCGCGGCGCAGATCGCGCGCGCGAGTGGAAGCGAGCACGCTGCGAGCATGAGCGAAATCGATGGTGAGTTCATCCATCCCGATGCCGAGTTCACGCGTGAAGAGGCGAATGCCTTCTGGAGTCCGCTGGTAATACTCCAGGATTCGGCCGCCGTTGCCGCCGGTATCGAATCGATCGGGAGCCTGGCTGTCGTAGAACTCCTGCACCCGCGGCGGCCACGAAGCCCGTGCGGAATTGGCGAATGTCCGCGGCGCAATCCGGCCGGCGGCGGCATCGGCCTTTAACCAATCGCGGGCGCGCTGGTAGTATTCACGGCTGACGCGTTCAAAAGACCGCGACAGCGAATCGAGTTCCGTGACAGGCGAGAGTGCCAGGCTGCGATTCAGCAACTCCACGCTGGTCCACATCGTCAGCCCGAGCGGCACCAGTGTGGCCGTGAGGTAGATGAGAATCAGCTTGCCGCGAAGTCCGGAACTCTTCATAATCCGCGTGTGACCGGCCTGCGGATGGCGGACAGCCGCAACGGCCCTGTTTCCAGTGTCCAATGTTGCTGACCGGCGTGGGGAGCGTGGCTGAACAGATCGATCAGGCGGGTGAGGCTGATACCGGAATCGTCAAATAGTGGGAGGGCCGTTTTCGGATCCGCGGAGCGGACCTCGAGGCGAAGCCAGAACATCCGCTTCGGGTCGATGCCGGAAATCGGGAGTCCGACATTGTCCAGACACCACGTTTCCGCCGCGCCGGCCGACAGGTGCGATGCCGTCCGCCGCTCCCGCAAGTGCCGCGACATGCCGCCGCGCAGCGAGGTGGACGTGGAGAGCCGCGTGACGGAGTACTTCTCTTCCCACAGGTCGTAGCTGATGGCGAACCGTTCCACGGCGCGATCGTAGAGATTCGTAGGTGAATCGAGCGACAGCGATAATTGGAAATCGTAGGGGACCGATACGCCGTTCTTCAGACGCTCGAGCGACGGCCCGGTGATGAAATGCAGTTGCGGAGCTTCGATGTGAAGTTCGTCGTCCTCGGGATGCACCGCCAGTTCGTCTGCCCACACCAATAGCGCAAGGCCGGCAAAACACCCGGCGGCGAGGCACCACGAACTAGCGTGCAGCCGAAACCCTGTCAGAAGTTGAACCCCGCAATCAGCACCGGGTCGACGCGTCCCATGCGTAGGGGAAACGCGATCGCCAGCAGCATTCCATCTTTTCCGCCGCGGCGGAAACCACAGCCCGCAGCCTGTTTCGGACCCGTGCTTTCGTTGTTGGTCCAAAGTACGCCGGTGTCGTAGAACACCGTGAAATAGCGATAGCGATAATCGACGGATCCGTGAACAACGCGGTCGGCGCCGGCGGGATCGAGATCGAATTTGTTCCAGCCGCGCAGCGTGGATGCGTTGCCCAGAACGAACCGCTCGAACATGGGCGCACGGCCTGTGAGTCCACCGGCAATGAATTCGACCGTGACGCCGCTGTTACCGCGGGCGAGTTCATAACGGACATGGGCGGCATGACGTACGTAGGTAAAATCGCTCCCGAGCGCTCCGGTGGCCGCGCGCAGAGTGTAGGCTGCGTCCAAGTCTTGCCCGTCAGAACCAGTATCCTCCCAACCCTGATGGAAGCGCAGAGTATTTTCCACGGAGTTGGCGGATTGGGTTCCCGCGGCCGGAAGCTGCATTTCGAGTTGCTCCACGGCGACCGCTACTGTCCATGTTAGCTGCGGAGTGAGCGTCAATGTGGCCGAGGGCCGGAACGATTGCCGCGAGCGATACAAACCCAAGCTCGAGCCATCCACTGCCCGCAGCGTCGACCCGTTCCACTGCTGGTGGTAGCTTCCGACATCAAACGCAACCCGGACCCTCCTCGCGCCGGCGAAATGCTGTTCCACCCTGGCGCGGATTCCGGAAAATCGCTCGACAAGTTCGTCGCCGTCGCTCACCAGGCCCAGGCTCAGCGCCGTATCGCGAATGTTGGTGGTGGCGTCGACGATCCCGGTGAATCCCTGGGGCGAGTAGTAGGCCGCTTTGGGAATATCGACGTCGAAGGCCTTGCGGCGGCCGCCCTGAATCTCGAATTCAACTCTCACGTGATCCGGCGCCTCGCCGCGGCGCACGTGAAACGCGACGTTCTGCACCCGGAGATCGCGGCGAATTCGCGTGGCGAGATGTTCCAGATGGCTCTCATCCAGTTTCTGGCCGACGACGGCATCCAGGTCCTGTCGAAGCGACGCGCTGAGGTGCGTATAATCGCCGTCGGCGAGGTAAACGCTTTCCACCGTGTACCGTGAATTGACGTTCACGTCCTCCTGGGGGTTCCCGAAGAGGCACAACCCGGATAGTAACAGGGCAGCAACAGCGCGGTACATGCCGCCGAATTAGCACTTGACATGCCAACAACGAAATTATTCAACTGGAATGATTTCCCGGCGCCGGTGTGTGACCACTAGCCACAGGTGGGACAAAAGCTGCCGGACTGGGGCAGCTTACTCTTCTACATCTTGGCGGCGCGGGCGGAACGGGAGGAAGCTGCGCTGCGAACGTTGTCGGCCGACGAGACAATCAATTGCCGGCGGCCGAGACGGACCAGACCTCGCCGCGCAAGTGCGTTCAACGTGGTGGAAGTAGTCTCGCGCGTTGCTCCGATCAAGCTGGCGAGTTCGCTCTGCGATAGAGGCAGGGAGTACTCTTGGCCATTCTGCGGCGCAATACCAAAGAGCGGGCCAAGTGTGCCAAGGTAATACAGAATACGCGATTCCACATCCTGAAGGCATAGAAGCGAAATCTTCTGCTCCAGATCGCGTTGACGGCTCGCGAGCGTCTCTCCCATCTGCCGCCATACGTCGGGATGAGCATCGCAGAACCCCAGGAACACGTCACGTGGAATCTCGAAGATCACGCCTTCCTGCATCACTTCGGCGGAAAACAGACGCTGCCCACCAACAAAGAGGGCCTGTTCGCCGAAGATCTGGCCGGGCGGAACAATGCTGATGAGCACTTCCTTCCCGTCACTGGCCCGGCGCATGATCTTCACAAAACCGGAGTCGACGAAGAAGACGGTTTCCGAGGAACCATCAGCGGTATAGACACTCATCGACCGCCGCGTCGGTGCGTGCTTGCGAACTCCGTCCAGTGGGAGCAACTCTTCACGAATCAACTTCGACAGGGCAGCGCTCATATAGGGTGAAACCAATTATATGACTTACAGAAAAAAAAGAAAGCACAAATCTACACACGATCAAGTTGCTGCGGTTTTCCTCAGAGATCGTGCACCCTTTGCCGCCTTCGAAAACTCCTCAGCCAGTGCATTCGACAGCAGGTCCCGCCGGATGTCTTCCAGTTTTACTATCAGTCCGGTTAGAGCTTCTTCAATATGACTATGGTTGGTGCGGATGATGTCCCGCCACATCTCGAACGGACTGGCGGCAAGACGAGTTAGCTCCAGGACTCCTGGGCCCGCAACTTCTTGCGCTCCTTCGATTTCCGAGAGAACAGAAGCTAGTGCGGTGGACAGTAACTGGGGCGTATGGGAGACGAAAGCGACCAGGCGGTCGTGACGCGCCGCGGGCATCTCGATGGGCGTGGCTCCGATGCGCCGCACCCACTCGGAAAGCCAATGGAACAGTGCGGATTCTCGCTGTTTCTCACTCGCCGGACACAGCACGTATGGCCGCCCCCTGAACAACGTCGCATCGGCCTCGCGGACGCCGCTTCGCTCCTTGCCCGCCATCGGATGGCCGCCGATGAACGTTCCGCGAGCCAAGCAAGACGATGCAGCCACGATCTCTTCCTTCGTGCTCCCGGCGTCGGTGATCAGCGCGTCTTCGCGAACCCAGGGGGCTATCGTGCGCAACGTCGAAATGATCGTGAGAACCGGTTGCGACAGGTAGATGAAATCGGAACTCCCGGCGGCGGATTGCGCCGATTCCCCTCGATCGATCACGCCACCCGCGATGGCCTCGGCGATTGTCTTCGGAGAACTCACGCCGACGATTTCGCCTTGAAATCCAGCCGCGCGTAATGCGAGTGCGAACGACCCGCCAATAAGACCCACGCCGAAAATCGCGATTCGTTCCATCCCCGTTACAATTTCCCGGTCCAACTCAGATCGTCCGTCCCACCGCCGGGGCGATCATTCGCAACTGCGACATCAGCTCCGTAAACTGTTCAGGACGTAGCGATTGTGCGCCGTCGCTGAGCGCGTGATCGGGATCCGGATGCACTTCGATCAGCAGCCCATCGGCCCCCGCCGCCACCGCCGCGCGCGCCATTGGTGTAACTTTGTCGCGGCGCCCGGTGCCGTGCGATGGATCCGCGAGCATCGGTAGATGCGACAGTTTCTTCACGACGGGTATTGCCGATATGTCCATTGTGTTGCGTGTATATGTTTCGAAAGTCCGGATCCCACGCTCGCACAAAACCACGTCGTAGTTACCGCCTGCCATAATATACTCGGCTGATAGCAATAGTTCCTCGATAGTCGCCGATATTCCACGCTTGAGGAGTACCGGTTTGTGCAGTCTGCCAACCTCTTTCAGCAAAGTGAAATTCTGCATGTTACGTGCGCCGATTTGGAGCATATCGACGTACTCGGACATCATCGCAATCTGGGCCTGGTCCATCACTTCGCTGACGACAAGCAAACCGTTACGGTCGGCGGCATCGCGCATCATCCGCAACCCCTCTTCCCCAAGACCCTGGAAACTATAGGGGGAACTGCGGGGTTTGAAGGCTCCGCCTCGAATGAAGGAAGCGCCGCCGGCGGCGACAATCTCGGCGGATCGTTCAATCTGGTCACGGGTTTCGATACTGCACGGACCCGCCATGATGACAACTTTGTTGCCGCCGATCTCTACATCTTTTACCTTGACGATGGTGCCGCCAGGACGGAATGACCGGCTCGCGAGTTTATAAGGCGACATGATGCGGTGACATTCCTTAACGCCTTCCATCACCTCGAACGTGGCGGGGTCGAATTCTTCCATGGGGCCGACGCCGCCCAGTACGGTATGGACGACTCCGGTAGAGCGGTGCACGGTAAATCCCATGCCTACCAACCGGTCGATTACAGCCTGAACCTGGGGCTCCGTAGCTCCCTTTTGCATTACGACGAGCATGGGTTACTCAGTCCTTTTCGGCGGGTGATTATTGGCCAGCATGCGCTCGCGCTGAACGGTCCGCATTTCATCGATGATTCGTTCGAAGACTCGATGCACAGCCTCGGGCGAGAGCGGACCGCGGTTGTTCACCGTGACGTTGTGAAAGACTTCGTCCTCACGTTTCGGCTCGTAAATCGGCAGACACGCGGATCGCTTCACGCGCCCGATCTCCTCCACAACCTCGGTTCTCTCGTTGATGAGCGCCAGTATGCGGAGATCGATTTTATCGATGGCGTCGCGGCATTCGGCCAAGCGCCGCAGCGCCTCCTCAGAGTTCATGACTTCGATGATCGTATCGCAGCGGCGATGGGCCGGGTGAAAGATTCCAACTCGGCGGGAAGCGCGGGATTGCCGGCATTGCGTTCGATGACACGTACGAACGCGGTCCCGATCGCCACCCCATCGGCCATGGAGCCGACCAATGCAGCCTGCTCCGGGGTGGAAATCCCGAATCCGACGGCAAGCGGAAGTTTCGTGTGGTGGCGCATGGCAGTTACCAGCGGAGCCACTGAACCCGAGATGGTTGACTGCTCGCCGGTTACACCGGTTCGTGAGATGAGGTAGACGAAACCGGTTGAATAGCGAGCAACTAAGGAAAGTCGTTGCGGAGTACTGGTAGGTGCGGCGAGAAATACCGTGTCGAGGTTAGCATCCCGGAGCACCGCGACATGCGGTTCGGCCTCCTCGACGCTTAAGTCGATCAGCAACACTCCGTCGATGCCGGCCTCCCGTGCGTCGGCTGCCAGTCGCTTGAATCCGTAGCGAAGCAACGGGTTCAGATAACTGAACAGTAGCAGGGGGATTTCGGTCCGGCGCCGGATTTCTCGCGCGATGTCGAGCACGCGCGGAACGCTCATGCCTGCCCGCAATGCCCGTTCCGCGCCGCGCTGAATCACCGGACCGTCGGCAATGGGATCGGAGAATGGCACTCCCAGTTCAATCAGATCGGCGCCGCCGCGTTCGAGCGCGTCGACTAGATCGGGAGTGGCGGCGGGCGATGGATCACCGGCGGTGATGTAGGCAATTAGCGCGGCCCGCCGTTCTCCCGCCAGCCGTTCAAACAGAGCCTGTATTCTCGTCGTCTGCATCGAGCCCTTTCAGATTCTCACGGTAGATGTCAGTGTCTTTGTCCCCGCGGCCGGACAGATTCACGACGAAAATCTCACCGGGTGCGTCCGGTGCCTGCCGGATCGCCTCGGCCACCGCGTGCGCGGATTCGAGTGCCGGAATGATGCCTTCGGTACGCGAGAGGCGCGTCGCGGCTTCCAACGCGGCGCCGTCTTCACAATTCACGTATTCTGCGCGACCCTGATCGTGCAACCAGGCGTGTTCGGGGCCAATCAGCGCGTAGTCGAGTCCCGCCGAAATCGAGTGAGTCAGCGACACCTGGCCGTCGTCGTCCTGCAGCAGGTAGCTGTAGGCGCCGTGGAGGACACCGGGCGATCCGCCGGAGAATCGGGCTGCGTGTTCTCCCAACCCCAGACCACGGCCTCCCGCTTCGATTCCGATCAGCCGCACTCCCTCATCGGGAATGAACACATGGAACATGCCAATGGCATTGCTGCCGCCGCCGACGCAGGCGAATATACGATCCGGCAGACGGTGTTCGCGCTCCAGGATCTGGCGGCGGGTCTCATCCCCGATGATGCGGTGGAAATCGCGGACCATCATCGGGTACGGATGCGCGCCGAGCGCTGAACCCAGCAGGTAATGCGTGTTGCCGACGTTGGTCACCCAGTCGCGCATGGCTTCGCTGATGGCGTCTTTCAGCGTCCGGCTGCCGTTCGTCACACCGACCACTTTGGCACCCAGCAGTCGCATGCGGAACACGTTCAGACGCTGCCGGCGCATGTCCTCTTCGCCCATGTACACGGTGCAGTCGAAACCGAATAACGCGCAGACGGTCGCAGTGGCCACTCCGTGCTGGCCGGCGCCCGTTTCCGCGATAATCCGGTGCTTGCCCATGCGCCGGGCGAGCAGAGCCTGGCCCAGACAATTGTTGATCTTGTGCGCGCCGGTGTGGAGCAGATCTTCGCGCTTCAGGAAAATCCGCGCGCCGCCGAGTTGTTCGCTCAGCCGGCGAGCAAAGTACAGCGGCGTCGGACGGCCGGCGTAATTCGCTAGCAGATCGGCGAGTTCGGCCTGAAATTCAGGATCGACGCGGGCTTCGGCGTAAGCATGCTCGAGATCTTCGAGCGGCGCCATCAGGACTTCCGGCACGAACCGGCCGCCGTAAGGGCCGAAGTTGCCGCGGGCGTCTGGTTGAGAGGTGATCATACGTTGAGTGCTGCTGTTACGAATGCGTGGACTTTCGCCGGATCCTTCCGGCCGGGCGAGATTTCAAGCCGGGAACAGGCGTCGACGCCCCAGGGCCGCGCGATTCGGATGGCCTCGGCGACGTTGTCGGGGCCAAGTCCACCGGCCAGGATGATGCGTTTACCGTTGGCCTGCGCGCGCCGCCAGTCAAAAGTCTGTCCAGTGCCGCCGTGCAGTGTGGCCGATGACGAATCGAGGAGGAAGGCGTCGGGTCCGTCTTCCTCCAGCAGGCTCGCGGAGAATTCGGAGTTCATCCGATGCACGCGCCACCACCGAACCCCCGACGGAGCGGGTCCGATGATCTGGGCGATGTCGAGTCCCGCTTCGGTCATGATGGCCGCCACCTCGGCCGTCGCCGTGTCGACGAAAACTCCGGCGGTCAGGATCCCGTCTGGCAGCGTCCGCCGGACGGATGCGGCGGCCGCCGGCGAAATCGCGCGCGGGCTCGGCGGGTAAAAATTGAATCCCAAGGCGGTCGCGCCGGCCGCGACGGCCATCGCGGCGTCTTCGGCATTCGTGATTCCGCAGATTTTGACCATCATGCCCGAAGCGCCCGGATCGCTTCCGCGGGGTTGGCCGATTTCATGAGGTGCTCGCCCACCAGAAAGGCATGATACCCGGCTGAACTGAGCCGGCGTACGTCGTCGGCGGACACAATTCCGCTCTCCGCCACCCGGATCACTCCGGCCGGCATTCGGGCGGCGAGATCGAGCGATGTCTCCAGGCGAACCTCGAATGTCCGGAGATCGCGATTGTTGACGCCGATCACCTGGGCACCGGAATCGATGGCCCGTTGCAATTCGGCGGCGTCATGGACCTCGACCAAGCTTGCCATCTTGAACGTGGCGGCGAGTTCGCGGAAGTCGCGGAGTTCGGCATCGGTGAGGATGGCGGCGATCAGCAGAATCGCGTCGGCGCCATGAGCGGCCGCCTCAACGATTTGGGCGCGATCCACCGTGAAGTCCTTGCGAAGCACCGGTATCCGGGTGGCGGCACGGGCGGCCTCGAGATCGCCGAGTTTACCCTGGAAATACTCGGAATCGGTGAGCACGGAGAGGGCGGCGGCGCCTCCGCTTTCATAGGCTGAAGCCATGGCTGCTGGTGCGTAATCGGCGGCGAGTAGTCCTTTAGAGGGCGAGGCCTTCTTCAATTCCGAAATGATCGCGGGCGGCGCGGCGGTCAGGCCGGATTCGAAGTCGCGGCGATGCGCTGCCTGTTCTGAGGCCTTCGGACCAAGAAAATCAAGTGCGGCCCGAACCGGACCGAGTCCGGCTCGTTTGTGGGCTACAATACGCTCCAGGATGGTTGATACCGCGGATGGCATGACCGGGAAAACTCTCATCGTACCATGGGGATGCGTGACGATTGGCCAATTGTCGGACATCCATTTGGGGCTGGCCGCCCGTAATTTGATTGATCGCTTCCGGCTACTGAGTTATAGTCGTAAGACGAATCTCCGATTCTGTGGTAGGAGGATTTAGTGAAACGATTTGCTTTAACAATGACGTTCGGGATGGCACTCTGCGGCATCAGCGCGTATGCCGCCGAATGGACTGGGACAATTTCGGATGCCAAATGCGGTGCGGCCCATACTGACGCTTCCGCCAAATCTCAGAAGTGCGTTCAGGCCTGCGTGAAAGGCGGGCAGGAACCGGTGTTCGTGACCGATGGCAAGGTCTTGAAAATCGAGAAGGACTCGCAGGCCAAGGTCATGGATCACCTCGGTCACAAAGTAGTGGTTGACGGCACGCTGGATGGAGATACGGTAACAATCGCCTCCATCAAGATGGCCGAATAGGCCAAGATGGCCGAATAGGCCAATCTGCCGGGGGCGGGCGGCGCTCGCCCCTACTTTACCGGTGCGAACGGGACGATGAGCCGTCCGGCCGGACCCTTGTAAATCAGTTCCAGATCCTTCAGCTTCACCTTGCCGTCGAGCGGGAAGTACAGCAGACCGCTGACCGGCTCCTTTGTGTCCTTGTCCATGAACATCTTGTCTTGAAGAATCGCGAGCAGAGGGTTGTCCTTGGCTTTCGCGTCCTCGGTCTGAGTCGCCTTGGTCTCGGTCTCCGCCGATGCGCCGTTGCCGACTGCTCCCCCGTTTCCTCCCATTTGCCGCGGGCGCCCGCCGATACCCGGAATCCCGCCCCACACCGGACCGTTCGGATTCCCCGAATACATTCCGCCGCCCGCTGCCCCGGTTCGGACCACCAACGTGGCACCCCCCGCTATCTGGCTGGGAACAAAGGGGCCGGACCGCTGTCCGTCGCGGTGCGAGATAAGCTCAAAATCGTCACGGCTGATATTGAGCGAGTCCTCACCCTTGGGAACCACTCGCACTTTCACGGCGATAATCCCTTCCGGCAGTTCCGCGCCGAGCGCATTCTTAATGGCGTCCTTGTCGATCAGCGGCGTCGCGTAAATGTCCACCGTATCGTTGCCGGCCTCGCCGACCGTCGTTTTGCGGTTCTCCGCCGTACAAACAAGCGTTGCGAAGAGAAGGAACGGGATAAGCTTCCGCATGGTTAAGGTCCCTGGCATGATTATAGTCCTGCTTTCCTAGGGACTCCTGCCGCACTCACCGGGTTTCCACTTAGAAATCTAAAGACTCGGCGGGGTTCGGACGATGAGTTCTCAGGGTGCGAATCGTGAACCTAATCCGAACCGTTGCTGCGTTGATCCTGGCGAGTGCCGCCGCGTGGGCACAGAATGTCCCTATCAGTTCCATTCGGATCTCCACGCAGCCATCCGGCGCAAGGTTCTATGTGGACGGGCAACCGTACCTGGCGCCGCAGGTGTTCCTGTGGCCGCAAGGAAGCAAGCATATCGTCCAGTTCCCCACCATGAAGAACCCGGATGGAACGTCGACTGGTTGCCAGATCTCGCAGGATGAACAGTTTCAATACTGCTTCGGGGGCTGGACCGAATCGACCGGGGCACTGGTGCCCGCGGGTGCCGAGGACCAGATCGTGACGGCGAGTCCGTCGGTCACTTGGCTGCAGGCGAATCTGACCGTCAAGTACAAGGTTCGTGTACGGTTCTCAGCCGGCACGACGACCGAGGCGCCGACCTGTGGAGGCGCGCCGGGCAACGCACCGCAGGATATTCTCCGGGGGGGCTTGGTGTACATAGCCGGAGTCTGCTTCGGCGAGGGCTCCGACATCTGGTCGGAAGGTTCTATCACGCTGAATGCATTTCCATACCCGGGATTCGTCTTTACGGGATGGAACATCAACGGGCAACAAATCGACTCGTACCTGAAAACCTACAAACTTGTGGGGCCCATCACGCTTCAGCCCCAGTTCCAACTCGCTAAGCGTGTACAGTTCATCACGAATCCGCTCGGCATGCAGTTGCTGATCGACCGGACTCCGACACCGACCAGCGCGGTCGGTTCGCTCGACTATCTGAGCGCGAATTTCTCACCCTGCAAGCAGACGTTGAACCTGCCGCCCATGCCGCCGATTACGATTCCTGCGCTCTGTTTCGGCGAGTTCGATTTCCTGCCGGGAACGAAGCACGTTGTCAGCGCGGTCACGCCGCAACTGGATTCGACCGGTCACTGGTGGGTCCTGGACAAGTTCAGCAACGGGCAGGATCCGAACACTGCTTACGTCGCGGACTCCGATACCATGACGCGAGCTCTGGTGACGGCGAACTTCCTGCCGGGTGTGCAGGCGGCTTTTGTGACAGATCCTTCGGGGCTGAAACTCACCGTTGACGGCCGCGACAACTGGCAGCAGTACAACTTCATCTGGGGAGCGGGCACAGCGCACGTTGTCACCGCGTCGGATACCCAGGTGGATGCAAACGGGCGCAAGTGGACGTTCACCGGGTGGTCGAACGGCGGGCCCGCCACCCAGTCGGTAGTCACCGATCCGAATGAGCCGAACCTGAGGCTGATCGCGAGTTTCTCCACCCAGGGCCAATTGAAGGTCTTGACGAATCCGCCGGGCATCACACTGAAGATCGACGGTGAGGATTGCATCACGCCGTGCGTGGCGGACCGGCCGAAGAATACCAATGTGGCGATCTCGGCTCCCGATTCGGTCAAGATCGACGCGACGTCGCGGCTGGATTTTCTGGGTTGGTCGGACGGTGCAAAACTGGCGCGGACCTTCACCCTAAACGGGCAGGCGCAGACCATCTTCGCCAACTACTCATATGCGTATCTGATGGCGGTGACGTCGGATCCTGAGGGTGGCGCCGATTTCCGGTTCAACCCAGCATCGCCCGACGGGTTTTATCTCACGAACACCGATGTGACCGTCACCGCGGTCCCTCGGCCCGGCTTCAAATTCCGTCGATGGAACGGCGATCTGGAGGGCGTGTACAACATTGGAACCGTCAATGTTTCGGGCCCGCGAGGTATTATCGCAGGCCTCGACCGGATTCCCTACATCGCTCCGGCCGGAGTCAGGAATGCAGCAGGTGACACTCCGGATGGCTCCGTGGCGCCCGGCAGCATCATATCTATATTTGGCGAAAGCCTGGCGGGCCGAGTCGAGGTTGGACCCACCAATCCCCTGTCCCAAACGCTCGCGGATGTCGTAGTCACTGTGAACGATCGCATTCTGCCGCTGATGTTTGTGTCGCCGCAGCAAATCAACGCGCAGTTGCTGTCGGATCTGCCGGATGGGACCTATACTTTAAAGGTGCGTTGGACCGGTAAACCGGACGTGAACGGCACGTTCACTATCTCGCGCAACGCTCCGGGCCTGTTTGCACGAGTTGTGGATTCGCAATCCTGGTCGGTCGCAGTACACGAGGACGGTTCGCTGGTGACTGCCGGCTCGCCTGCCGCCAGAGGTGAGATGATCACGCTCTACGGCACCGGGTTCGGCCCGTACACCCAGAAGGTTCTCGACGGATTCGCCATCCCGGGCAATGCCGAGGTGAAGGTAGCGGATCCGGTGGTCGTCCAGGCTGGGGATACTTCCATTCAGCCGGAATGGTCAGGCGCCGTCTACGGCGTGGTCGGCCTGGTCATCACCCGTTTTCGCGTGCCAGAGACAACTCCGGCCGAAAACGTGGATCTGACTGTCACCGTTAATGGAAAACCGAGCAACAAGGTGATTCTTCCTGTGCGGGAGTAACGTTACCGCAACGGATAACGCTTGACACGCGTCAGACGTAGCGGGACCATACCAAGCAGGAGTTCAGACCCATGGGCACGCGTTTCTCTTCAGCACTACTCGGTTTCGCCGCTCTCGCGATGTCGGCGGGTCCGGTTTTCGGACAATCCGTAATCTCTGTGCATTCTGGGCTTCTCCACTACATTGAAGGCCAGGTTCTGCTCGACGACAAGGCTGTTGAGGTGAAATACAGCCAGTTCCCGGAAGTCCGCGTCGATCAGGTACTTAAGACCGAAGACGGACGTGCGGAAGTCTTGCTGACACCCGGTGTTTTCCTCCGCCTCGCGGAGGATAGCTCCTTCCGGATGCTTTCTAACAAGCTGACGGACACCCAGGTGGAGGCCCTCACCGGCTCGATAATGATCGAGCACGGCGAAATGGCGAAAGACAATCTAGTCACGCTGGTGTATAAGGATAAAACGATTTCGTTCGTGAAAAGCGGGCTGTACCGGATCGACGCCGATCATGGAACCCTCCGCGTTTACCAGGGTGAGGCTCGCGTGTCAGCCGGCGACCAGTCGCTGACCGCGAAGCAGTCTCGGGAAGTTCAGTTGGGAGCCGCGGTTCTGACGGCCGACAAATTCGATAACAAGACAGGCGATGAGTTCTATCGTTGGGCGTCGCGGCGCGCGGGCTATCTGGCGCTGGCGAACGTCTCAGCGGCGAAGTCGGTGCATGACTCCGGGTACGTGATGTCGTCTGGCATGTGGCGTTGGAACCCCTGGTTCGGGATGTTCACCTACATCCCCATGAACAGCTACTACAGCCCGTTCGGCTACTCCTACTGGAACCCGATCCGGGTGGTTCAGCTCTATCGGCCGTCGTACTATGGCGGATACGGCTACGGTCGCGGGTACAATAACGGTTCCTCCGGCACGCGGTCGGCGAATGGGGCTTTCAATCCATCGAACAACGGGTTCGGAGTCAATAGCGGGATCGGCCGCTCAGTGGGCGGAGGAGTTTCCTCCGCACCGTCAGGTTCGGGAGGCGGACCGAGCGTCCGTGGCGGTGGCGTCTCGGGAGGCGGTGTGAGCGGCGGCGGGGCTGGTGGCGGTGCGGTCAGTCATGCAGGTGGCGGTCGTCCTCCGGGCCGCTAACTGCCGATCAACCGGCCAGGGAAGGGGCGCTGTGCATAGCGGCGCCCTTTTTGCTTTTGTCGTTACTGAACCGTCGCGTTGAGATTTCGATCGAAGAACTCGATCATCCCTTCCAGCATCTGCCTGCGGACCGGACCCGTTACCCCGTGTGACTTCTGCGGATACACCATCAGTTCAAACTGTTTGCCCGCCCGTTGCAGCGCATCCATGAGTTGCAGAGTGTTCTGAAACAGCACGTTATCGTCGTTGATGTTGTGAATAACCATCAGCCGGCCCTTCAGATTCTCCGCCGACAACGGCAGATTCGTCCGCTTGTAGCCTTCCGGATTCTCGATCGGAAGCCCCATGTACCGCTCCGTGTAAATCGTGTCGTAGTTGGCGAAATACGTCACCGGCGCCCCCGCGATACCCGCCCGGAACAGGCCCGGAGCATTCAGCATCGCGTTCACGGTCATGAATCCGCCGTAGCTCCAACCGTAGATCCCGATCCTCGCTGCATCCACAAACCCGAGCGACGTCAGGTAATCCACTCCCGCCCGCTGATCCTCCAACTCCACCGTGCCCAGCGAATGATAGATTGCCGACTCGAACTGATGACCCCGACCCGTGGACCCACGGTTGTCCAGTTCCCACACCACATAGCCCTTCTGTGCCAGCAACTGCGCGAGTCCCGAATCGCCGCCCAGCCCGCCAAACTGATCACGAATGCGCTGGGCGCCTGGTCCCCCATACACCAGTACGATGGCCGGGTACTTCCGTCCGCTCTGGAATCCCGCCGGTTTCATCAGCGCCCCATACAGATCCGTACGCCCGTCGGCGGCTTTGATCTGCACAATCTCCTTCTTCAGGTACGTGTACTCGTTGAGGATCTCCCGATCCGGCTCCTGCAGCGTCGCGACCGCCGACCCGTCCGGCTCCCGCAGCACCCGCTGACCCGGGTTTTCAAAACCCGACCAGCTATCGACGAAATAACCCGATCCGGGCGCCATCGAAACCGTGTGCCAGCCCGCGTCCTGCGTAAGCCGCGTCCGGTCCTTGCCGTTCAGCCGCACACTGTACAACTGGTTCTCCAGCGGACTGGTCTCGCTCGACATGTAATACACGCGATCCGTACGCGCGTCCACTCCCAGCAGTCCCCGAACCTCCCACGCCCCGTTCGTCAACCGGCGCAACTCGCGCCCCTCGTTCGAGTACAGATACAGATGCCGGTACCCGTCGCGCTCGCTCGACCAGAGGAAACGCTTGCCGTCATCCAGAAATCGCAAGTCGTCGCTGACGTTCACCCAGGCCGGATCCTGCTCGCGGAGAATCAGGCGTGTTTCTCCAGTGGACGCATCGGCGGCCAGCACATCCAGACGATTCTGCACCCGGGTCAGCCTCTGAACGGCCAGGAATCGCGAATCGGGCATCCACTGTACGCGCGCGATCAGAAACTGGTGTTGCGTGGAGCCGAGATCCATCCACCGCGTGACTCCTCCGGCCGCCGGTACCACTCCCACCAGCACGCCTGCATTCGGCTCGCCGGCTTGCGGATAGCGCTGTGGTTCGAGAATCGGCCGGTAGGTCTGCAGGTCGGCGTGCGGATAGAGAGGCTCGCGGATAACATCGAACTGCATATAGGCGATCGACCGGGAGTCGGGCGACCACCAGTAGGCCGTCCCCAGATTCAACTCCTCGGGATATACCCAGTCGAGTTCGCCGTTTCGCAGCGTGTCCGTCCCGCCGGAGGTCACTTGAGTCTCCTTCTTGGACGCCAGATCGAGCACCCACAAGTCGTGGTCCCGGAGAAACGACACGAACCGGCCGTCGGGCGACGCCTTGGGATCCCGCTCAGCCTCGGGGGTGGCCGTCAGTTGTTCGTGTTTGCCGGTTTCGAGGTGCCACAGGAACAAATCGTTCCCGGCCAGAATCAGCAGACCGTCGCCCGCGGGCATCCACTGAATCGGCTGCTCCCGAGTGCGACGGTTCTCCCAGTTGAATCGAGTCTCCGGCGGTACCTTGACGGCGGCTTCGGTCAGCGCCCGCATCTGGAGCAGTTCCCGCGCGCTCTTGGCCGCGGCATCGTACAGCATGATCCTGTCGCCTTGCCGGTAGACGAACCGCTTGCCGTCCGGGGCCCAGATCGGCGCTCCGGCGGCGGTACGCGGGGGGCGTCCGGTGATCGCCTCCAGTGTCACGGTCTTCTTCTGAGCGAACGCAAAGGGGAGTAGTAGTAGTAGCGCGGCGAGCAGTCGGCGAGTCATTGAATAGTGATTGTACCTGCACGGGTGCCGCCCTGCCCATACCCGACTTCTGGCACAATGACAACGACACGATGAAACTCACATTTTGGGGTGCCGCCGGCACGGTGACCGGGTCGATGCATGAGATCACTCTCCGCGGGAGCCGGTATCTGCTCGACTGCGGGCAATTTCAGGGACGCCGCCAGGAGGCGCGCGAACGCAACAGCAATTTCCCCTTCCCGGCCTCGACCGTCCAGGCCGTGGTCTTATCGCACGCGCATATTGACCACAGCGGGAATCTACCCTTGCTCGTAAAGCAGGGTTTTTCCGGACACATCTACACCAGCGCGGCGACGGCCGCACTCTGCGTACCCATGCTCGCCGATTCGGCCCACTTGCAGGAGATGGATGCCATCTTCATCAACAAGCGGCTCAGGCGCCGGCGCATGGTGGACGATACCGCGGGAGGCGGAGAAGTGCAGCCCCTGTTTGACGCCCAGGACGCCGAACGCACGTTCCCGCTGTTCCGGCCGCAGCCCTTGCACGACGCCGTCGAGCCTGGTCCCGGGTTCCGGTACACGAGCTTCAACGCGGGGCACATGCTCGGCTCCACCTTCATAGCCGCGGAACTCGAACAGGACGGCCGGCGCGTGCGCCTCGGTTTTTCTGGTGATATGGGCCGTCCGGGACTCCCCATCATTCGCGATCCCGAACCGCCGCCGGCGCTCGATTACCTGATTCTGGAAAGCACGTACGGCAATCGCCTCCACCAGGACATGGGTCCGGTGAAAGAGAAACTGGCCGGCATCGTATCCCGTACCTGTGCTCGCGGCGGCCGCATCGTCGTGCCCTCCTTCGCCGTCGGCCGCACCCAGCAACTGGTATTGCTCCTCCACGAGTTGATGAACGAGCACGCGATTCCGTCGATCCCGATCTTCGTCGACAGCCCGCTGGCGGTGAACGTCACCGACGTCTTCCGGCAGCACAAGGAGCTATTCGATGAAGAGGCGCAGGCGTTTCTCGACCACGGGCAGGACCCCTTCGGGTTCTCGCGGTTGCGCTACATCCGCGACGTTGCCGAGTCCAAGGCGCTGAACGATCTGCACGGCTCCTTTGTCGTGATCTCTGCGTCGGGCATGTGTGAAGCGGGACGGATCCTGCATCACCTGCGGCACAACATCAGCGACCCTCGCAATACCGTACTCATCACCGGATTCCAGGCCGAACACACGTTGGGGCGAAAGATCCTGGACAAGCAGCGGGAGGTGCCGATCTTCGGCGAGCCGGTCCGGCTACGAGCCGAAGTGACGAAGATCAACGAACTCAGCGGCCACGCGGATCAGCGCGAGTTGCTCGACTGGATGAAGTCTTGCGCGGCTGGTCTGAAGCGAGTGTTTCTGGTGCACGGGGAGGCGGCGCAATCGTCGGGCCTGGCCCGGGCCATTCACGAGCGGTACGGATTGGATGTCGTGATTCCGAAGCGCGGCGACAGTTTCCCGCTCGAGTGATCGTGCGTCGTGAGGTGCTGCCCTGGACAGTGGAGCCTGGCACCCCGCGTGCTGGTTCACGCGACCATTCGTAATCGGGCAGGACTCGACCCGGGCGCGCGGGAAGGACCCTTACTCGCCGCCCAACTTCTTGTAATTGCCGATGACGCGGTTCACATACGATCGGGTCTCGGGATACGGCGGCACTCCGTTGTATTTGTCCACCGCGCCCGGTCCCGCATTGTACGCGGCCAGAGCCTTCGCCACATCGCCGTTGTACTTCACCAGCAGTTCTCGAAGGTACGTCGTGCCGGCCTGGACGTTCTGAGCTGTGTTGTGCGGATCCGCGTGGAGTGCGGCGGCGGTCGCGGGCATCAGTTGCATTACGCCGACGGCCCCCTTCGGGGAAATCGCTTCCTGCCGGTATCCGGATTCCGCCTTTGCAACGCTGTGCACGATCGCAGGCGGCAGTCCAGCCTCATTCGCTGCCTCCTCGATCAGTTGCTGCGGTGTCTTCGAAGACGCCGGCGTGGGTGCAGCGGCGGCTTGCACGGGGGCGGCTACCGGAGCCGGGGGAGGGACGAACTCCTCAGCCTCGAATCGCACCACCGATCGGAGCGGAATTTCAACTGTGCCGCTCGACGCGTGCAGACGGACGACGGCGCCCTGTGTCTCGTGACTCTCGGCGTGCATCCGAAACCCGTTCGACAGAACGGCGTACTCGCCGGCCACGGCCGGAATCGCCAGGAGGATGAAACAGACTACTCGCATCGATACTACCAGTATGACGCCGTAGGCGGCACCGGCGTGCAGGCGCGCGGAAAAACCGAATAAACTGAATTGTGGCTTTGGCCCACACGTCCATATACCAGGATGTCCAGTCTCCCGAGTTTTGTCACGCGCTTTTCTGACGCACTGAATGTCCTCCTCGTCGGGACGGCCGCCGCCGACAGGGACGTCCTCGAGCAAGCGCTTCTCGAGTGCCGCGTCCAGATTGCCGCCTGCGAGGACGAGGCTTTGCAGATTCTTCGGGACGGAACCCCCCGGCATCACCGTCCCCAATTGGTCATCATTGACTGGGCTTTGCCATCCGGCGGCGCCGAAAGGTTGCTGAGCCGGATCAAGAGCGAACCGTCATTGCAGCCGCTTCCCGTCGCCGTCCTCAGCGATCCCTCGGATGCCGATGCGGTGCGAAAAGCGTATGATTTGAAGGCTAGTTGCGTTGTTTCCCGGGGAAGCGATTCAGCCGAAACCCGGTCCCGGTTCCTCGAACTGCTGGAGTTCTGGGCACGAACCGCCCAAGTGCCTCGCTTTAGCTGCTCTGGCCGGGTGAGTTAAACCGCTCTGTTGTGAAATCCTACGCTTAGTGGGTTTTCCCCCACCCAGCCTCGCCGCATTCTCACCCGAATTCGCCGCTGGATCCGATTCCTCCTGGAATGAAGACCAGTATTTACAGTACGTTACAAGCGTGATCTGGTTGGTACCCCGGTTGCTTGCCAGGGGTGGGGGTTCAGTTCATGCTCATTCCTCTGTCGATTGGGCGGATTATTAAAATCTCGGCGATCGTGACCGTATTAGCGATCTCGGTCATCGCCGCCGGTTCAAGTGCCCGAATATTTTCTCCTCAAGACAAGGCTTTTTATGCCGACGCAAATACTCTGAATTTTGTGCGGCCGGGCCTCGTGTTGAAGGTTACGTCCGCGAGTGTTGCAGCCGATGGAACGATTAAGGCCAACATTCGCATCACCGATCCCAAAGGCGTACCTCTGGATCGCGATGGCATCGTGACTCCAGGCCCGGTTTCCATCAGTTGCGTGGCTGCGTACATTCCAAAGGGACAAACTCAATACACCTCTTACACCACTCGCATTCAGTCCAGCACCATTACGAATACGTCGGCGACACAGGCCGGCACGGATTCGGGCGGCACCTGGGCCAAGACCGCGGATGGCGAGTACACCTATACGTTCAAGACCAAGGCACCCGCCACCTTTGACAAAATGGTCACCCACGCGGTCGGCTGCCAGTCCAGCCGGAGTCTGGCGGAGTTTGACCTCGGTACCAACTATGCCACCGATGTTCTGACATTCGTGCCGGATGGCTCGCCGGTGGTCACCACCCGCGACGTCATCAGGACCGCTAGCTGCAACAAGTGCCACGATGCGTTGTCGTTCCACGGTGGCAGCCGTCGCGGTGTCGAGTATTGCGTGATGTGTCATCAGCCGCAAACGATTGATCCTGACACCGGCAATACCGTCGATTTTCCCGTGATGGTGCACAAGATCCATATGGGCAATCAGCTGCCGAGCGTAAAAGCCGGCGGTAAATATCAGATCATTGGTTTCAATAACGGCGTCTCCGACTGGTCCACGGTTGCTCTGCCGACCGATCCCGGTCAATGCACCGTTTGCCACGATCAGAAGAACGGGGCAGCGCAGGCGCAGGCCTACCTGAAGCCGAACCGCGCGGCCTGTGGCGCATGCCACGATAACGTGAACTTTGCCACTGGCCTGAATCACGTGAATCTGCCGCAGGTGAGCGACAACAACTGCGCGACGTGCCACATCCCGCAGGGCGAACTGCCGTTGGATGCCTCCATCATGGGTGCGCACATCAACCCGGCGACGCTGATGCCCGAAACGCAGGATTTCGTTCCTGGAATCATCGTGGACAACGTGAAGGTGGCGAACGGAACAGCCGGCAGCAAGCCGACGGTGACGTTCACGCTGAAAGACAAAGCGGGAAATCCGATTCCGCTGGCGGAGTTGAAGACCTCCCCGGGCCGCATCGCAGCGGTTCTGGCGGGCCCCACCACCGACTACGGCTACACCAACTTCGGCAGCGATGTCACCACCGGCGGTTATGTCTCTGAGGACATCGCCAACGGCGGCGGCACCTGCGACACCAGCGGGAACTGCTCGTATACGTTCACGCACGCGGTCCCGGCCGGTGCGAAGGGCACCTTCTCCATCGGTATGGAAGCGCGGCGCGCATTCACCATCCTGCCCGGCACCACGAAGGCAGCCGCAACCGAGTATGGCGCCAAAAACGTTGTCGTCAACTTCTCGGTCGACGGTTCGCCGGTGACACCGCGGCGCCAGGTGGTGGCTCTCGCCAAGTGCAACCAGTGCCACACGTATCTATCGCTGCACGGTACCAACCGCAATCAGATCGAGCAGTGCGTGCTGTGCCACAACCCGAGCGAGACCGACAAGGCCCGCCGTCCGTCGGCCACCAATGCGACGGACAAGGCGACCCCGCCCCAGGCGGTCGACTTTGCGTATATGATCCATCGCATCCATACGGGTGAAAACCTGAACGCGCTGGGCGCGGGCTACACGGTGGTCGGATTTGGCGGAAGCCATAACGACTTCAGTGAGGTTCGTTATCCGGCGTTCAGCCCGTCGGGATCGCCGGGCGATACGCGGAACTGCTCCATGTGCCACGTGAACGGCTCCGAAACCAACCTGCCGGTTGGCAAGGCTGCCGTCACCGACCCGCAGAGTCCCGTCAATCCGCTTCCGCGGACGACGGCGGTTTGCACGGGTTGTCACGCGGACCTGCCGACGCTGGCGCACGCAGTGACGAACACTGCGGCCATCGGCGGCCAGTCGATCGAAAGCTGCACTGCGTGCCACAGCAACAGTGCGGAGTTCTCGGTCGCTCGCAAGCACGCTCAATAAACTACATTGATAGAAGTGCGGGTGCCGTCCCACAGGACGGCGCTCGCACAGTTTTTCGAAATGAGAGGTTCACAGCTGATGCGTGGGTCGCCTGGAAGGTATGAGTCTGCCGCGCCTCTTTGGCGTGGGTTCTGGAGCCTGGTGGCGATTCTTGCCTTTGCCACCGCCGCGTTGGCGCAGGAGGACAAGCCTGTGCAAACCCCGGTACCCGCCGCCGCACCGGCCGCGGCGGAAACGCCCGCTGCCAACACTCCGGCCGAGTATGTCGGGTCGGAAACCTGCCAGGTCTGTCACGAGGACATTTTCAAAGCGTTCCGGACCAACACCCATCACGTCCTGGAGGTGGAGAAGAGCCGTAAGTGGGACGGCAAGGCCTGCGAATCGTGCCACGGTCCGGGCAGCAAGCACGCCGAAAGCGGCGAAGCTCAATTCATCCGTAATCCCGCCAAACTGATTCCGCAACAGTCCGAGCGTGTGTGCCTCCAGTGCCATGCGAATCAGCCGACCAATGTGGGGCGCATCCAGAGCGGCCACGGGCGCAGCGGCATAGCCTGCGTGAGTTGCCACTCGATTCACAAGCCGCCATCGGAGAGTGTTACCAAGGGCCGGGTCGCGCGGGTGAATGCCCTCTGCGCATCCTGCCACCAGGCGACTTGGGCGCAGTTCCAAAAGCCCTACCGGCACCGCTTGCCGGAAAACGCGATGTCGTGTGTCGATTGCCACAATCCGCACGGCAGCATGCGGCCGAATTCCATCCAGACGTTCAACGCGAATGAGCCGGGTTGTTTCCGCTGTCATGGCGACAAGCGCGGTCCGTTCACCTTCGATCACGCGCCGGTCCGGCTCGACGGCTGCAGTGCGTGCCACGAGCCGCACGGCTCCGCCAATCCCCGAATGCTGGTCCGGCACGAGGAACGATTCGTCTGCCTGGAGTGCCACGCTAACGTCGGCGCGCCCGGAATAGCGGCGAGCGGAAGCATGGGCGGAGTGCCGCCGGCATTCCACGACTTGCGTACGACACGATTCCGGTCGTGCAGTTCCTGTCACGTGAAGATTCACGGTTCGAATATCAACAAGGCGTTCCTGCGATGAGACTCCTAATTCTGTTAGCCGCGTTGTTACCATTGGCCGCGCAGGAGGCTCCGAAGCCCGAGCAGGAGCCGGCCGCGCCTCAGAAAACGGGAGAAGCCAAGCCGGAAGAGCCGAAGGCCGAAGCGCCTGCCGGGGCCGCCGCTGCCGCACCAGTCGGTCCGGCATCGGAGCGTGTCTTCTCCGGCAGTGTCGACGTGGGTTATCGCTGGGTCGGCGATATCGGCGGCAATTCCGATGCCTATCGAACGGTAGTGAATCTGGGCGATGGCCCGAAGGTGTTTAACTTCGATCTGTCGCTCCAGAACCCGAACGGCAAATGGTACGACAAAGTGACCGCATTCGGCATGGGCTGGGGAGGCGATCCGAATCAGACCCTCCGGTTCGATGCGACGAAGCAGCGGTTGTACGACTTCCATTTCGACTATCGCAACATCGCCTACTACAATTTCCTGCCATCGTTTGCGAATCCGGCCGTGACGCCGAATCCGTTCCAGACCGAGCGCGGGTACGATATCCGGCGCCGGTCGATCGACACCGAACTGCGATTCCGTCCCGGAACCCGCATCGTTCCGTACCTCGCCTACAACCGCAATTGGGGTTCTGGCCGCGGAGTGGTCGATTTCGTGGCGGATCTCAACGAATACCCGGTATCTAACGGGTTGTACGACAACACCGATCAATATCGTGCGGGCGTGAACCTCGAATTCAGCCGCTGGCACGTCACGCTTGAACAGGGCGGAACCACCTTCAAGGATGACCAGACGGTCTCGACGAACGATCGGAATCCGGGTAACCGGCAGACGACATTTCTAGGACAGACGCTATTCCTCAGTAATCTGCTGCAGGCCTATCGAGTCCGCGGCCACGGCATTTTCGAACGCGCACTGGTGACGGCCACGCCGTTCTCCTGGTTGGATCTGAACGGTAGTCTCCTCTATAGCGAGCCGCAGACGGACACGCAGTACACGCAAGTAAACACGGGGAACTTCGTCAACCAGTCAACGCTCCAGTTCTTTACTTCCGGCACCGAGTTCGGCGCCGCGAACGCGAACCGGCCGCACACGTCCGGCACCATCTCACTGGAGATTCGCCCGCTGCCGCGTGTGCGGATTCTCGAGGCCTGGATGACCGACCGGTATCATACCGCGAGTTCGCTCGCCCTCACAGACCTTACGGCCTTTTCGCCGGGCGGCTTAACGACTTTGGGCGGCGATCGCCTCGAAGCCAACTACAACCGCCAACAAGTGCAGGTCAACATCGACGTTACGCGCTGGCTGACGGTTCGGGCGGGCCACCGTTATGTATGGGGCGACGCGGTGGTGCGCGCGCCGGCGGCGACGGATCTGACGTTTCAGCAAGGCGAACTGAGCCAACAGGTGGGACTCGCCGGATTCCAGATGCGGTTCGGCCAGAAGGTGTGGATTAACGGCGACGCCGAACTCGCTTCGGCCGACCGGGTCTACTTCCGCACCAGCCTGAGCGATTACCGCAAAGGCACCGTCCGAGCGCGCTATCAATTGCTGCCGTCGCTCACGCTGACCGGGAACTTTGCCGCCCTGACCAATGAGAATCCGAATCCCGCCATCCGCTTCAGCCTGGAAAGCTATCAGACCTCCGCGGGTTTCCTGTGGAATCCAGCGGGCGGAAAGCGCATCACCGTCCTCGGCGACTATACCTATTCCACATTCTCGAGCGATGCGATCTACTACGTTCCGCAGACGCTCACCCCGGAAACCTCCACCTATCGCGAGCAGGCGCATACCGCGACGACGCTGGTAGACTTCAGCGCGCCCGGCAAGTACGGCCCGCGTTTGAGCGTTGGTGGGTCGCTGTTCACCTCCTCTGGCAGCCGGCCCACTTCGTTCTACACGCCCCTGTTCAAACTCGGCGTTCCCATTTACGAGAAAGTCCAGTGGTTTTCCGAATACCGGTGGTACGGGATGTCGGAGACTCTTTATTCTTACGAGGGCTTTCGCGCACACGTATTCATGACGGGCTTGCGGCTGCTGCGCTGACCGGCATACAACAGGGATAGTGAATCCTGCTCAGGCTAGCGTAATCGTGGTGGGGGCCGGTCCGGTCGGCCTCACCATGGCTTGTGAATTGGCGCGGAATGGAGTCGGCTGCCGTCTGCTGGACCGGAGTAGCGGACCGGCGACTGAATCAAGAGCCCTGGCCATTCACGCGCGCACGCTCGAGATCTTCGACGACATGGACGTTGTCGACCGCATCCTCGCGCTGGGTCACCGGCTTCACGGCGCCAGCATCTTCGCGGAAGGTCACCGGATTCTCCAATTCAGCTTCGATGAACTCGCCAGTCCGTACCCCTTCGTCCTCACCCTTCCGCAGAGCGAGACGGAACGTGTCCTCCGCTCTCAACTGCATAGGCTCGGCGTGGAAGTCGAGCAGAACATGAACGTCACCGGCATCGACCAGGACACCTCGGGTGTCACCCTGTATGTGCAGGGACAGTCGTTGCCGGCCGAGTATGTGATCGGCTGCGATGGAGCCCACAGCACCACCCGTCATGCGGCGGGAATGCCGTTCGAAGGCGACTCCACCGAGGAACACTTTCTGCTCGCCGACGTGGCGCTCGATTGGGACGGCGCCGATGACGAGATGTATCTCTGGTTCCACGAAGACGGCCTCTTCGCTCTCTTCCCGATGCCCGGCGGCATGTACCGCATCATCGCGGAAACTGGCTCCGGCACTGCCGCGGACCCCGAGCTGCTTCGGACCGTCGTTAGGGATCGCGGTCCGAAGAACTGCCGGATGGGCGCACCCCAATGGATGTCTTCGTTCAAGATCACGCATCGCAAGGCGACGGAGTATCAACGCGGCCGCATCTTCGTTGCGGGCGACGCGGCACACGTCCAGAGCCCGGCGGGCGGCCAGGGCATGAACACTGGCATTCAGGACGCATACAACCTGGCGTGGAAACTCGGAATGGTGATGCGCGGCAATGCGCCGGAGTCGTTGCTGGAGTCCTACACCGCCGAACGGGAGCCCGTCGCACGATCGGTGCTGGCGCTGACAAGCAATATCACGACGGTGGCCACGCTCCGCCACCCGATCTCACAGGCGATTCGCAATCGCCTCATGCCGATTCTGGCCGGATTTGAAATTCTCGAACAGCGCCTGATGAACCGCCTGGCCGAGATCAGCATCAACTACCGCGAGAGCCTGATCGTCGGACAGTCCGGCCGCTGGTACGGTCCGAGTCCGATGCCGGGCGACCGCGCGGTCGACGCGCCGCTGAGCGACGGCCGCCGCCTGTTCCAGATTCTGAAAGGGACCCGCCACGTCCTCCTGCTGTTCGGAGCCGAGCGCCAGGAAGAGGACGATCTCCCCAATTTCGAGAATATCGATCGGTACATGCGCGACGGATACGGGGCCGAGATTCGAACGTATCTGGTCGATCGCAAAGCCCTCCCGTGGGAGGGCTCGCGGCTTGAGGATCACGAGGGCAACGTCCACCACGCGTACGGCGCCGGAGTCCCCTGTCTCTACCTGATCCGCCCCGACGGCTACATCGCCTTCCGCAGTCTATCGACGGACCCGCTACCGGTCCTGCAGTATCTGAACGAGGTGTACGAGCCGGCGTGACGAAGTGGCCACCGCCATTACCCGTGCTCCCCCCCATGAACCTGGCCGTGATCTTCCAGCGACTCCAGATGAGTTACTAACTCCACATCACGGCCGGCCATGGCCGGGAGTTCCTGTTCCAGATGCGTCGCCAACCGGTGCGCCTCCCCGACCGGCGTTCCGTACGGGAACAGGAGGTGGACCTCCACCATCAGCCGAAGTCCCGTGTCGCGGAACCGTAGCCCGTGATATTGCACCTGGTTCCGGCATAACTCGTCCAGGCTCGCGCGGAGCACCTGGGCGGTTTTCGGATCCGCGTAGTCCATCAATCCGCCCACCGATTTCTGCATCAACCTCCCGCCGGACCAGACGATATTCAGACCCACGGCGATCGCGATTATCGGGTCGAAAGGCTTCCATCCCGTGAGGACTACCAACGCCAGCCCGCCCACCACGCCGAAGCTCGTCCAACTATCGGTGAGCACGTGCTTGCCGTTCGCCTCGAGGATGATCGACTGCGTGCGGCGCCCGGTATGAACTAAATAGAAGCCCAACGCGGCGTTCGCCACCGAAACGGCGAGCGTGATCAGAACTCCCTCGCCGAGTTGCTGTAGTTCGAGTCCGTGACGCCACTTATCGATTGCCATCCACACAATCGCTACTGCCGCCAGCATGATCATCCCACCCTCGAAGCCTGCCGAGAAGAAACTGATGCGCTCGTACCCGTAGCGGAATCGCTGATCCGCTGGCCGGTGGCTCAACCGCATACTAAAGGCCGCGAAGGCGACGGCCACGATGTGAATCACCGACTCCATGGCATCCGACAGAATCGCGGTTGAGCCGGTCATCGCATAGGCAAGCCACTTTACCGCGAGCATCCCGACGCCGGCCAACAACGACACCCGCATCGCGATCTGCGCCGTGCGCTGAGGCGAGGACATGTCAGATAGCCAGTGCAATCGAGGTGCCGCTGCGGATGCCCGCTCACGCATCAGAGTCAGGTGCTCTTTGGGGAACCACACCCTCGAACTAGCGCGAGATGGCGCACGGACTGTCGGTTCGCGGCCTGTAAGCTCTTGAAACCCAATGGCACCCGAACTGCTCCATGCAAGCTGGAGATGTCTAATGGCGGTTGTCAGTAGTCCTGAAAGAAATGTTTCGGGCAAGCGTCCGGTCCGGTATCCCGGCATCCGAACCACCGCTGACGGATCAGATGCGGTTGTGTGGGTGGAGTCGCACCTGTCACAAGCGGCCTGTCTCCACGCTGTGACCCCTGCGAATCGGATGGCGGAGCGCTATGAACGCGAGGCCGCGAAGGGCCGCCGCAATCTCTGGGACGAACCGCTGGGCGTGTACCACGCCGAATCCGCGTATGGCGCCGCTTCGATGTGCGAAGGCTTCGCGCTCGCGGGAGGCCGCTCGACAGTATTCACCGGCGGCCAGGGACTTCTTCAGATGGCCGAGGTGCTATTCACCGCCGCCGGGAAGCGCCTGCCCATGGTCTTTCACGCCGCGGCCGTTTCGCTGGCTTCTCAGGCCATCACCATCCAGGCCGGACATGATGACATCACCTCGGTGTGCGATTGCGGTTGGGGCATGGTGATTGCCCGCAATGCGCAGGAAGCGGCGGACCTGGCGGTCATCAGCCGCCGTGCCGCCGAGCTCGCCGAAACCCCGTTCCTCAACGTTCAGGACGGGTTCATCACCACGCATGGGTTCGAAACGGTCTGGCTGCCCGAGCCCGAACTGATGAAAGTGTTCGTCGGAGCGCCGGAGCGCCGGGTCCGGAATCTGTTCAATCCGAAGCAGCCGCTGGTTATCTCGCCGCTGGAAAATGACGACGCGTACATGCGCGGCCGCATCGCGCAACGATTCTTCTATGAGCGCGTGCGTCCATCGCTGGAAACCGCCATGGCGGATTTCGCCGAACTCACCGGACGGCAGTATTCACACCTTCGCTGCTATCGCATGGAGGATGCCGAATATGCGCTGATGTCGGCTGGATCTATCACGGAAACGGCCGAAGCAGCAGTGGAGCATTTACGGGCACGCGGGGTCCGTGTAGGCGCCGTCGGACTTACGACGATGCGCCCGTTCCCGGCCGGCGAACTCGTCGATGCGGTGGCACGTTGCCGGGGCGTGACCGTGATCGAGCGCACCGACACGCCGCTCTCCTGCGCGAATCCTCTGACGCAGCAACTTGAAGCCGCCCTCGCCAAGGGCCAGATGGGCGAGGATACCCGCTTGCTGCGCGTTCCCGAGGTTTACTCGGGCTCGGCTGGATTGGGTGGACGCGCCGTCAGCCCGGCCGCCCTGGTGAGTGCGATCGAGAATATGCGGTGCAATGGGCGGCGCTTCTTTGTGCTCGGCATCAAGCACCCCGATGCCTTGACCAGCGGCCCCGATATCGACGTCCGTCCGGCCGGAGCCTCCACACTGCGGATCCACTCGCGCGCCGGGCTTGGGTCAGGATCGACGGCCCGTCTGATTGCCGCGGTCGCATCCGATCTGCTCGACGTCGAGGTTCGCGTGGAGGCGTCGTATCGCGGTGAGGAGCGCGTGGTGCCGGCGAATTCCTGTGTCACGCTATCGCCCCGAAAGGTCGCCGCAAACGCCGACGCCCCGGTGGTGGACGCGGTTGCGGTCCATCATCTCGAAGCCTTCCATTACTCCGATCCCCTCAGCGGACTCCGCGCGGGTGGAACCCTGTTCGTCGAAGCGGACGTGGGTGTCCACGATGTCTGGAATTCGCTGCCTGTCACGGTACGCCGAGCGCTGCGGGAGCGCGGGATCGATCTGTTCGCGTTGAATGCATCGGAGATCGCCAGCCAGACGGCTTCCTCGCCGGCGCGTGCCGAACGCGCTCGTTCGCTCGCGTTGCTGGGAGCGTTCCTGAAGGTCACGCCGTTTCGCGATCCGAACAAGGTCTCGGACGAGATGCTGTTCCAAGGCATCGAATCCGCCCTGACACGGTTCTTCGAACACCACGGCGGCGCAGTCGTCGCCGAAGACCTGGCGATCGCGCGGCGCGGCTTCGAAGAAGTGAGACTGGTAGTGCCGCACGACCAGATCGCCGACTATCAGACCCCTGCTCCGCGCAAACCTCGTCGCAACGGCTTCAAGCCGGCGGTCGATAGCGATATTATCCCAGCCGGATTCTGCGACCACGTCATACAGAGCTACCTGGATGGCCGCGAGTCGGTCCTCGACTCCGATCTGTATATTGCACGAAGCGTCCTGCCGGCGGGCAGTGCCGCCCTGCGAAGCTTCCGCAAACTCGCGCCCTCCATTCCGCGATTCAGCGCGAAAGATTGCACGGGCTGCATGGAGTGCGTGAACCTGTGTCCGGACAGCGCCATTGTGGCGCGGGTTGTGGAATCCGAGACCATCGATCATGCGCCCATCGAGATTCACGCGCACTTCGCCTTCACCACTAAGTATTACGAGAACTACCTGAAGCGCGGTGAAAGCGGCGGACTGTTCGGGTTGTACATCGACGCCGACCGGTGCAAAGGGTGCGGTGAATGCGTCGAGGTGTGCGGGTCGAAGCATGCTCTCGAAATGGTCGCGAAGACCCAGACCGATCTGGACCTGCTGGACCGCGCACGTGATTTCTTCGTTGGCCTGCCGGATACGCCGGATCGATTCATCGGCGAAAAATCGGTGGGCGACATCCTACTGTCCGCTCGCGCCCGGATTCACACCGGCGGTGCGGGATCGTGCATGGGCTGCGGCGGGTCCACGGCTCTGCGCATGATGCTGGCGGCCACCGGATATCTGTACGGAGCCGATCAGATGGGAGTGGTCTCGGCTTCCGGTTGTCAGACCGCCGCCGATAGCACGTACCCGTTTAGTCCGGCCAAAGTATCCTGGACCAACACGCTGGCGTCGAACGCACCGGCCGAGGCCATCGGCATCCGGCTCAAGTGGAACCGCGACGGGAACCAGGAGCGCCGGTTATGGGTGATCGGCTCGGAAGACGCGTTAATAGACGCTGGGCTGCATACTCTGACGACGCTGCTCGACTCCGGTCTCGATATCAACGTATTGGTCCTGCACAAAGGGTCCCGCAATCCGGTGGGCGACCTCGGCGTTCCACTGCTGATGCGCCGCAATGTGCTGGTGGCGCAGACCACGGCCGCGCTCGTAAATCACTTCTACAAGTCGGTGGTGGCCGCTAACGAGTTTCCAGGGCCGTCGGTCGTCATCTGCTATTCCGGGTGCACCAACGACCACGGCATTTCGGACGACAGCGCGTCGGCGCAGGCGAAACTGGCGGTGGAGACTCGCGCGTTCCCGCTGTTCCTGTCCGACCCTCGTATGGGCGACCGCTTCCGCGACCGTCTGGACCTGCGCGGCAATCCCGCCTTGCGCCACGACTGGTACACGGATCCAAACACTCTCGAACCGATCGATTTCATCACCTACGCGCAATCGGAGGGTCGGTTCCGCCGTCACTTCGACGGAGCTGGAGAACCCGGCCCCAAGCTCCAATCGCTGCGGCTGGCTGCACTCGCTAATTGGCGCCACCTGCAGGAGTTAGGTGGATTGAGGTAGGCTCTTCAAAGCTTTCCCTGAACAGATTCTGCGCTAACCGTGTCTATAGAGTGGGAGCGGTTTATGGATCTGGACAGAAACAAGGGCGGAATCCGGCGAGGCGATCGAGCGGATACGGGCGATCTGGAAGCGCAGCCAACCGAGGGCGTCGGTCCCGGTGGATCGGGTGTTCCGGACGGCCGGGGCGGGTCGACCGGCAACGTGACCGCGAGTCCCGATGCGCTCGCCAGCGGTCCGACCGGATCCAGTACCGGCATCGCCGAAATCGGCGGCGACGGCGGCCTGGAAGACCTGACGGTTCACGATGCGACCGACCCCGACCTGGGATTGACGGATATCGGAGACGTGCCACCGGACGATTGGGCGGCAAATACGGGACCTACGCGGACCGGAGAGGCCGCCGCGCATGGCGTCGATCGCCGGTTGGTGGATATGGATCGCAAGCCCGATGGAACCAGGATCAACCTGAGTTCCGGCCCCCAAAAGAAACCATAACCTTCACCCCGCCAGCGCCTCGCCCACAATGCTGCGAGCCTCTTCCTGGATCCTCCGCAGATGCTCGTGGCCTTGGAAACTCTCGGCGTAGATTTTGTAAATCTCCTCTGTCCCCGACGGGCGTGCGGCGAACCAGCCATTGGCGGTCATCACCTTCACGCCTCCGATTGGATTGCCATCACCCGGAGCCTTCGTGAGCACTTGCGCGATCGGATCGCCGGCCAGTTCCTTGCTCTTCACGTTCTCCGGCGACAGCTTCGCCAGAATCGCTTTCTGCTCGAGCGTCGCGGGGGCGTCGGTCCGCTCGTAGATCGGGTCGCCGAATTGTTCGGTGAGGCTCTTGTACACCTCGCCGGGATCGCGACCAATGCGCGCGGTGATCTCGGCCGACAGCAGCGCTGCGATCAGCCCATCCTTGTCCGTCGTCCACACCGTTCCGTCGCGCCGCAGAAACGACGCGCCCGCGCTCTCCTCACCGCCGAATCCGAGCCCGCCTGACAGCAGTCCATCGACAAACCACTTGAACCCGACCGGCACTTCGTAGAGCTTGCGGTTCAGCGCCGCCGCTACGCGGTCGATCATGCTGCTGCTTACCACCGTCTTGCCGGCCGCGGCCTCAGCGCGCCATCCCGGCCGGTTCGAAAACAAGTAATGGATGCAAACGGCCAGGTAGTGGTTGGGCCGCATGAGTCCGGCCGTGGGCGTTACGATGCCGTGGCGGTCGTGATCGGTATCGCAGGCGAAGGCGATGTCGAAACGATTCTTCAGCTTGATCAGGCTCTGCATGGCATAGCTCGACGACGGGTCCATCCGGATCTTGCCGTCCCAATCGACGGTCATGAAGCGGAAAGTATAGTCGATGTCCGGATTCACCACGGTCAGATTCAGCCCATACTTCTCGCCAATCGGCCCCCAGTATCCGACGCCCGCGCCGCCCAGCGGATCCACGCCGAGTTTCAAACCCGCGCCACGGATCGCTTCGAAATCGAGCACATTGCCGAGATCCTGCACATACCGGCTGATGTAATCGTGGACATGCGTTGTGGAGGCGGCCATGGCACGGCCGAAGGGAATCCTCGTCACCCCGCTAAGACTCTGTGCCAGATATTCGTTTGCCCGGTTCTCCACCCACTTGGTGATGTCCGAGCCCGCCGGTCCGCCGTTCGGAGGATTGTATTTGAAGCCTCCGTCCTCGGGCGGATTGTGCGAAGGCGTGATGACGATACCGTCGGCCAACCCCGTGGAGCGGTCGCGATTGTAGGTCAGGATCGCGTGCGAGATGGCGGGCGTCGGCGTCGGCTCGCCTTTGTTTGAAACCATCACCTCGACCCCGTTCGCGGCCAGCACCTCCATCGCCGTCGCGAAGGCCGGGTACGACAGACCATGCGTGTCCAATCCGATGTACAAAGGGCCGTCGATTCCCTGCCGTTTCCGGTACTCGCAAATCGCCTGCGAAATGGCGAGGATGTGCCATTCGTTGAACGAGATGGCGAACGACGAACCCCGGTGGCCGGAGGTCCCGAACGAGACACGCTGTTCGCGGATGTTCGGGTCAGGCCGGTCGAGATAGTACGCGCTGATCAGCTTGGGGAGGTCCACCAGCATCGTCGAGGGGGCGATCTTACCTGCCAACGGACTCAAGGCCATGCCTCTTAGTGTGCCATTGTTTTCTCGGACAAATGTTGCGGGGATTCCGACGATCCGCTATTCTGGAATGGAATTGAAATCCACCGGAATTACCGGGAGATTCGCGTCGAGTTGACACACGGCGCGGATGTTCGGTAAGCTGGTGAGGTTTGCGAGTAGATCTTCTGCTCCTGCGCTACCGTCTCGATTGACGAGGCCCGGCCTGGAGCCTGCCCCGCTGTTCTGAAGGATTCTAAGCCAACAGGGCAAGGGCAAGTCCGAAGCTGACACCCTCGCGTATTGGAGTCGCGGAATAACGCTATCGCGGCTTCGCAACCGGTCGTAACTGAATCTTCGCTATCTCCGATGGGCGGAGCGATGCGGCCAAAATGGTGTTTTTGAGTCTGAGGCCGTTAAAGGCCATTTGTAACAGGAACTTCAGGAAGGAATTTCGTGCCGACGTTTAACCAACTCGTGCGAAAAGGGCGGAAATCGCCTCGTTATAAGACGGCGAGCCCGGCGTTGCAGGCGTGCCCCCAGCGGCGCGGCGTCTGCACCCGCGTTTATACGACGACCCCCAAGAAGCCGAACTCGGCTCTTCGCAAAGTGGCGCGCGTGCGCCTGACCAACGGAATCGAGGTGACGACGTACATTCCCGGAGTCGGCCACAACCTGCAGGAGCACTCGATCGTGCTGATTCGCGGCGGCCGTGTGAAGGATCTCCCCGGTGTGCGTTATCACGTGGTGCGCGGCACCCTGGACGCCGCGGGCGTGGCCGGGCGGTTGCAAAGCCGGTCCAAGTACGGAGCCAAGCGGCCTAAGGGCGGTAGCGGTAAGTAAGGAGTAGACGATGCCTCGGAGACGACGACCCGAACAAAAAGAAATTCTTCCCGATCCCGTCTACAACTCCACCCTCGCCGAGAAGTTTGTGAACTCGATGATGTGGGACGGAAAGAAGCAGACGGCACAGCGGCTGTTCTACGGTGCGATGGACATCATCCGCGAGCGTAGCGCCGACGATCCGTTGAAGATTTTTAAGAAGGCTGTTGAGAATGCGAAGCCGTTGCTCGAAGTAAAGACGCGACGAGTCGGCGGCGCCAACTATCAAGTGCCGGTCGAAGTGCCGCAGAACCGCCGGACGAGTCTGGCTTTGCGCTGGATCATCGGCAACGCCCGCTCCCGCCCGGAGAAGGGTTTCGCCGAAAAGCTGGCAAATGAATTGAACGACGCCTCCAACATGCGCGGCGGAGCGATCAAGAAGAAGGATGACGTCCACCGCATGGCAGAGGCGAACAAGGCCTTTGCGCATTATCGGTGGTAGAAGAACAAGGGACGAAGTTTACCGGTCGGGGGGCGTGGGGAAGTTTTTTGACTGACCACTAACCACTGACCACTGACCACTGTTTATGGCACGCACGGTACCACTCGAGAAAATGCGCAACATCGGCATCATGGCTCACATTGATGCCGGTAAGACGACCACAACGGAACGGATTCTGTATTACACGGGACGTACCCACAAAATCGGCGAGGTTCACGAAGGTACCGCGACGATGGACTGGATGGCGCAGGAGCAGGAACGCGGTATCACGATTACATCGGCCGCGACCACCTGCCAGTGGCGGGATATCACGGTCAACATCATCGATACTCCCGGCCACGTCGACTTCACCGCCGAGGTGGAGCGCAGTCTCCGCGTTCTCGACGGCGCAGTGGCCGTGTTCGATGCCGTCGCCGGGGTCCAGCCGCAGTCGGAAACCGTGTGGCGCCAAGCCGACAAGTACAGTGTTCCCCGCATCTGTTTCATCAACAAAATGGATCGCGTGGGTGCCGACTTCTTCCACTCGGTTCAGACCATTGTCGACCGCCTCAGTGCCCGCCCCGTTCCGGTTCAGCTCCCCGTTGGTGCCGAAGATCAGTTCAAGGGTGTCATCGACCTGGTGAAGATGAACGCCCGCATCTGGCGCGATGAGACGCTGGGCGCCGAATTCGACGATGTCGAGATTCCCGCGGACTTGCTCGAGGAGGCCAGGCACTATCGCGAGGCCATGATCGAGGCCGTCAGCGAGTTCGACGATCACCTGTTTGAAAAGTTCGTCGAAGGCAAGCCGCTCACCGAGGACGAGGTCCGCGCCGGTCTCCGGAAGGCAACTATCGCGCAGAAGATTTTTCCCGTCATCTGCGGTTCATCGTTCAAGAACAAAGGTGTCCAGAACATGCTGGATGCGGTGGTGGACTATCTGCCGTCGCCGCTTGAAGTGCCGCCGATCACCGGTCTCAATCCCGAGAACACGGAAGAGGAACTGGTTCGCCAGCCCGACGATTCTGAGCCGTTTGCCGCCCTGGTGTTCAAGATCATGACCGATCCGTTCGTCGGCCAGCTCGCGTTCATTCGCGTGTACTCGGGCCAACTCGCGGCGGGTGAGTCGATCTACAACGTCACAAAGGGCCGCAAAGAGCGCGTCGGCCGTCTGGTGAAGATGCACGCCAACAAGCGCGAGGAGATCACCGAGATTCTCGCCGGCGACATCTGCGCGGCCGTGGGTCTGAAGAACGTGGTGACGGGCGACACGATCTGCGATGACAAACATCCGATCACGCTCGAATCCATCGACTTCCCCGAGCCCGTGATTCAGTTGGCCATCGAGCCGAAGACCAAGGTCGACCAGGAAAAGCTGGGCATGGCCATTCAGAAGCTCGTGCAGGAAGATCCCACGCTGAAGGTCTCGACGGATCCCGAAACGGGTCAGACCATCATCGCCGGAATGGGCGAACTGCACCTGGAGATTATCGTCGACCGCATGCAGCGCGAGTTCGGCGTGGGCGCCAACGTCGGCAAGCCACAGGTCGCCTATCGCGAAACGATTCGCACCACCGCGGAATACGACTACACGCACAAGAAGCAGACCGGCGGCAGTGGCCAGTACGCCCGCACGAAGCTGCGCGTCCAGCCGCAACCCGGTAAGGGCTACGAGTTCGAAAACGATGTGGTGGGCGGCGCGATTCCGAGAGAGTTCATTTCGGCCGTTGAAAAGGGCGTCGTCGAGGCGCTGGAAGGCGGCGTTTTAGCCGGTTATCCGATGGTGGACGTGAAAGTGACCGTGTTCGACGGCAACTATCACGATGTGGACTCGTCGGAAATGGCGTTCAAGATCTGCAGTTCGATCTGCGTCAAGGAAGCCGCGCGGAGAGCGAAGCCGGCGTTGCTCGAGCCGGTGATGCGCGTGGAAGTCGTGGTTCCCGAAGAGTACATGGGTTCGGTGAACGGCGATCTGATTTCACGCCGCGGGCGGCTGGAAGGCACGGAAATTCGCGGCACCACGCAGTTGATCAAGGCGATGGTTCCGCTCAGCGAAATGTTCGGGTACGCCACGGAATTGCGCTCGAGAACGCAAGGACGCGGCAGCTTCACGATGCACTTCGGACAGTATGAAGAGGTTCCCAAGAGCATCGCCGAAGAGATCATCACTCGGGTTCAGGGCAAGGTAACGAAGTAGGGCAAGGGAGATTCCACTACCATGGCGAAAGAGAAATTTGATCGCAGCAAGCCGCACGTAAATATCGGCACGATCGGACACATCGATCACGGCAAGACGACACTGACCGCGGCCATCACCAAGGTGCTGGCCAAGCACAATCCGAAGGTGAAGTTCCGCAGCTTCGATTCGATCGACAACGCGCCGGAAGAAAAGGCCCGCGGAATCACGATCGCCGTAGCCCACGTGGAGTACGAGACCGCCAACCGGCACTACGCCCACGTCGATTGCCCCGGCCACGCCGACTACATCAAGAACATGATCACCGGCGCCGCGCAGATGGACGGCGCGATTCTGGTGGTGGCGGCCACCGACGGCCCC
>JBBQGE010000038.1:0-49893 GCA_038322675.1 Bryobacterales bacterium | reverse complement strand
CGCTCGGGCTCCCTCCGTCCCACCGACGGCAAAACCACAGGGGAAGAAGCAGAAACCTTATGATTATTCACGTTAGAGTCTTTCTCGCCCTGCACTGTAATTAAGGAACGAGAAGTGTCTCAACTATGTTGGCACGGAGGGCAAGTTCAAATCTTTATGTTCCAAGCCAAGCGCTTCTGACAAGCGTAGGCCCGTTGCCGCCAGCAGCCCGAACAAGGTCACATACGTGAGTGGACGCAATCCGTCCAGCTTCATATCACGGGCGGCGGAGAGTAGAGCGACCACTTCCGCTTCTGTGTAAATGTGTGGAGAGAGCCGCCGATGGGCTGGGCCACAGTAGTTCGAAGGGATAACGGGACAGACGGGGTCGAACTGTCGGTAGTACTTCAAAAACGGACGCAGCACCTCCACCCGCCGGGCTGCCGTAATCGGCCCCGGCGTGGCTGCTCCCTGTACCCATCGGAGCAACATCTCCATCGTGAGCGTACCAGGCTCGCCTTGCTGGGTGACAAAGCGGGCAAATGCGCGGAGTTGATACCCCTCTCCTCGCAACCCGAAACCCATGGCGCGTCGCGCCGCCAGGTACTCTTCGATCTGCGCCGAGATAGTCAGCGTTGTCATTGAGAACCTCCGGGCCAGGGCTGAGCGATGGCGCTGAGTCGCGTCCAGTCGACCTTGGCGGCCGGAGGTCATCGAGTCGCTGTGATTAGCTCCGCCCGTTTACACGGTTTCCGTTACAGTCTCGGTTCCGCGATGTGCTGACACGGATAGCCATGCACCCGATCAATCGGATTGAAGAATTACTGCCGCACAACTGGAAGACCCTCACCTCGGCCACGAATCAAGCCTGATATCCAAACGAAAATCTACACTCGGTCATCGAGATGCAAGGGCGGTTCATCAGCCGCTTACTCATGATGATCCAGACGGATAACTCCGACCGCCAGCTAGACCGTGACGTCGATAACGCGGTTATGCAATCGATCGTGGAATAACCGGCGCGAACTTGGCCCTCGGGTCAACTGACCGCGATTTCAATGACTCGCGTGCGTTCGATAGAACCAACGCGGACGAAAAAACCGTGTGTCACAAATAGAACAACGCCATGGCAGCATAACCAGAGAGATAGCAGATTCAAGGACGTTGTGATAGCGGGAGCGCCTCACCTCCTCGGACTTGCAATAAGGGCAACTCAGTGCTGACATCCACCTCCTCCGAAGATCGTGTCTTTATCGATACAAAGAAAATAACACGAGTCGCGTCACGCGTCCATCAAATTTATCCCCAGAGATAGCTATCTCTTTGATAATCCTCTCCCGGAGCGACACATTTCGCATCATTTCGTATTGCTGCACCCACAATTCCCGATTGAATCAAGACTCGGGTATCTGAAGTTCCCACCCAGTGTCGGAAAATCCCGCAGAGCCCATTGACGCCTCGCTCCATTCGTGCTATCTATGCATAGAAAATCATGGTATCGAACGCAAAAGGCGATCTCCTCCCCGGCACCCTCGAGATGCTCATCCTCGTCACTCTCCGCCGTGAACCCCTCCACGGCTACGCCATCGCCCAGCGCATCCAGCAGAATTCCGGCGATCTCCTCCGCGCCGAAGAAGGCTCCCTTTATCCCGCCCTCCAGCGTCTACTCACCGAAGGTTGGGTTTCCGCGCAATGGGGAACCTCCGCCCGCAACCGGCGAGTCCGCATCTACACCATCACCCCCGCGGGCCGCAAACAACTCACTCGCGAAATGACACGCGTCAGCCGCCTCATCGACGGCATCACCCGCGTCCTCAAACTCTCGGAAGCCTCATGAACCGACTCGTGAAACACCTCCGCGCCCGCCGCTACCAGCGCGATCTCCAACAGGAAATCCAGGCCCACCTCGATGAGAAGGCCGACGACCTGATCGACGCCGGACTCGACCCCGCCCAAGCCCGCCGCCAGACTCTCCAGGAGTTCGGCAATCGCACCCGCTTCTCCGAACTCTGCCACGACCAGTCGCCATTCCTCTCCCTCGACCAACTCGCCCAGGATCTCCGCTACGCTCTCCGCACCCTCCGCAGGACTCCCGCATTCGCCGCCGTCGCCATCATTTCTCTCGCTCTCGGCGTCGGTGCCAACACCGTCGTCTTCAGCGCCGTCCACCACGTCCTTCTCCGCGCCCTGCCCTACCCCGAGCCGT
Source organism: Bryobacterales bacterium (assembly GCA_038322675.1). Classification (GTDB taxonomy): domain Bacteria; phylum Acidobacteriota; class Terriglobia; order Bryobacterales; family Bryobacteraceae; genus TMP-7. The sequence goes on along the minus strand of JBBQGE010000038.1, from coordinate 47,708 downwards.
CCCACCTGTTCGCCGTCGAAGGCCGCTCGTCGCATCACGGCGCCGAACGCATGCACACCTCCCCCGCCGACTTCTACGATTGGCAAACTCAATCCCGCAGCTTTCAGTCCCTCGCCGCCTTCGCCAGTTGGCCCATGAACCTGACCAACATCGACGAACCCCGCCGGCTCGAAACCCAACTCGTCTCCGCCAACCTGTTCAACACCCTCGGCGTGTCCGCCCAACTCGGCCGCACGCTCCTCCCCGGCGAAGATCGGGAGCAGAGCACCCCGGTTGTCGTCCTCAGCCACCACCTCTGGCGCGAACTCGGCGAATCTCCCCGCATCGTCGGGAGCCAACTCACACTCAACGGCACTGCTGCGACAGTCGTTGGCGTCATGCCCGCCGGCTTCGCCTTTCCCTCACCCGAAACCGGCGCCTGGGTCCCGCTCTCCCTCAGCGCCGCCAACCGCGCGAATCGCGAAGGACGATGGCTCTCCGTCATCGGCCGCCTCCGCCCGGACACCACCGTCCGCCAAGGCGCCACGGAACTCGACGTGATTGCGCGCCGACTCGCATCCGCGTATCCCGCCTCGAACGCCGGATGGTCCGCCGCCCTCATCCCTCTCAAATCAAAGACGAACTCATCGGCAGGACTCGACCCATCCTGCTCACGCTCCAGGCCGGACCTCTACTGCTGCTGCTCATCACCTGCGCCAATCTGGCCAGTCTCCAACTCGCAAAGGCTGCCTCCCGCACTCACGAAATCGGACTCCGCGCTGCCCTGGGCGCCAGCCGCAATCGCATCTTTCGCCAACTGATGGTCGAAAGCACAGTGCTCGCCCTGCTTGGCGGGACTCTCGGAATCACTCTCGCCGTCGAAGGCATTGCCCTCGTCCGCAAATTCGGCGACGGCCTCATCCCGCGCGCCGCCGCCATCCAGTTCGACATGCCCGTCGCTCTCACCGCGCTCGCCGCCGTCCTCGCCACCGCCGTGATCTTCGGACTCTCCCCCGCCCTTCGACTGTCCCGCGCCGACCTCCGCGAGCATGCCGCGAATCGCATCACGCCCCCCGACGTCGAACGCCGCCGCGGACTTCTCGTCTCCGTCGAAGTCGCGCTCGCATCGGTACTCCTGATCGGCGCCGGCCTCATTGGCGAGAGCCTCATGCGCTTGCTCTCCACGAATCCCGGCCTGCGTACGGATCATCTCCTCACTCTGCGCCTCACCCTGTCCCGATCCCGCTACCCCACCAGCCCTGCGCAGAACGCGTTCCTCCAGCAGGCGCTCGAACGGGTGAACGCGCTGCCCGGAGTCGTCGATGCCGCCGAGATCAGCGACACGCCGCTCCAGGGCAACAACCCGACTTTCGAATTCTCACTCGAAGGAATCCCGCACGCCCCCTCGGATCCACCCATCCAGGCCGGACTCCGCGCCGTCAGCGCCAACTACCTCCCGATGGCGCGCATCCCGTTGCTTCGCGGCCGCTACTTCACCGTCGACGATCGTGCCACGCGCCTCCCGGTGGCCGTCGTCAACCAGACCATGGCACAACTCCACTGGCCTGGCGCCAACCCCATCGGGCAACGCATTCGATTCAAGGAAGATCAACGCTGGCTCACCGTCGCCGGAGTCGTTGCTGACATCAAACACCTCGGCCTCAAGGCCGACGAGGGCCCGGTCGTGTACATCCCCTACGATCAAAAGGTACAGGATTGGCTCGCCTGGACGACGCTGCTGGTGCGCACCTCCGCCGATCCGATGGACTCCATCACAGCCGTTCGCAGCGCCATCCGCGAAATCGACAGGAACCAGCCCGTCGCCGACATCGGCACCCTCGACGGCTGGCTCACCCGCTCCACCGCGCTGCCCCGCTTTACAACAGTGGTCATCGCGGCGCGGTCTCCGGATTCGCACTCCTGATCGCGATCATCGGCGTCTACGGACTCCTCGCCTACACCGTAGCCCGCCGCATTCCGGAACTCGGCATCCGTCTCACACTCGGAGCCTCGCCTTGGCAGCTATCATGGCTCCTGCTCCGCCAGGCGATGCTGCGCGTCCTCGCCGGACTCGCCGCCGGACTCCTCTGCGCCTGGTGGGCGGTCACTTGGCTGCAATCGCTCCTGTTCGACGTCCGCCCGCACGACCCCGCGATGTTCGCCGGAGTCGCCGGCATCATGCTCCTGGTTTCGCTTGCCGCCGTCCTGCTCCCCGCCCGGCGCGCGGCGAGAATCGATCCGGCCGCGGCCCTTCGTACGCAGTAATTGCTGGGAAGCTGAACGGCATTCCCGGATGATCCCAAACACCATCGGAGCGTGGCGACGCTGGCGCCTCGATTGTGCAGGAAAGTGTTCGCCTCCCTCAATGAAAGCTGTCCGGAGCGCAGCAGACGAAGGATTGCAGGGAAGAGGCGTCGGCCCTCGTCCGCCTTAGTTCACAAAAGCCCGAAGTGCGACCAGCGCTCCGAAATCAAGGTTTCCTGCAGCGAACCAATCGGGTTGGGATTAGTCAACACTACGCCCTTACAGTGGATCAATCCGCGTCAGCCACTTCTCATCGTCGGGCGTTTACACGGCCAACTTGCTCAAACAGCCTGGTTTCTGGAAGTGGGTAATGCGGGAACGGTCCAGGTCCATTCCGAGCTTCGATTTCTGTTGGTTAGGCGGTGTCCCAGTAGCTATCGAAAGTTGGTGAGTCCGTTGGCGGGCTGCGTCAACACAGAATCTCGGAGAGAGTGCAAGTCACCACACGAGCCTGAGTTAAGGCTGGTTATCTCATGTCTACGCGGGACCGTCGAATTTCGGCGGGTAGGGCTCCGAGAACCTCCCTCACGTATTCGGGCTTCAGCGATGACTCTGGCCCAATAGTAATGCATCGAATTGCGTCCTTCGGCAGTTTTCGACAGACGTGGCGACGGCCACTGGCATCCGTTCCGTCGATCTTATCCGTCGCGCCATCCCCCTTCAGGGAGCTCGCGTGCACTGCACGGATCTCGGCTTGTCGACGATTAGCTTCGGTAGGCTCTTTGGACCTAATAGCGCACCAAATCAGTTGCATAGTCACGCATAACCAGAATTGACGTTGATCTCGATTCCCAATTCCCCGACGTCGTCCTAATTGAATCGCGCCGTCAATCAGTGATTCCGTGCTTCTCTTCTGCGCCTGAGGCTCGTAGACAATGGTTTCGAGCACCGCGCCTCCCCGGTCGTTCTCGACCGGCTCCCAGCCAGGACCATCCCCCGCTTGTCCGACATCGAACTCGATGGCGACGCCCCTTCCTTGCTCGCCATAGTCCTTCCACATCGCCATATCGTCTTCCAACTTGCAGAAGGACAAGGTAGCCACGAACAGTGGTCCACCCTCGGTGAACTGGTCGAAGACGTCGCGCAATATCGGGCGGACAACCAGCGGAATCGACTTGACCCCGAGAAGCGGTGTCAAAATCTCTTTCTGGAAATAGCTCAGTTCATCATGTCCAGTATTTTGAGATGTGACATCGGACAACCAGAGCGTACCGCTATGGATGACTTTCTCGAACACGTCAGCTTTTGTATAGTGCCACATGGATCCTTCTTTTTCGAGGCGGTGTGCGGACCATGCGTTCTCGTAAATAGCATCGAGTTCCTTCACCAGCATTTCTCGATCCATCTGGACCATTATTGCGTAATGCAGTTAATGGCGCTTATCGGAAACCGCGCTTCGCCCGTCCCAGATCGTTCGGCTATTCGGAAGTGGTGCACGTTGCCGGTTTTCGCCATCGCGGGGATTTATTGCCAATCGCACTGAGATTCCGCTCATCGGAGCGGATCAAGCGTGAGACGGCAAATCCAAAGCCGGGCCAAGGTCCCCATAGTAGAGCCTTCGTGTGAGCGGCAAATCGGGGTTTCCTGTTCCCTCGTTCACGCCAACCGGATCGAACTTCAACAGCCAGAATCAATTGCTGATCCAGAATTCCGGCTACGATGCTGCCGGCAATTAAGCCGGCGGTATCTCACCACCTGCCGCAACAGCGTGACGTTGCTGTTACCACTATCTCGGGAGCATCCGAGGCACGACGTGGCGAGTGCGGACCGAATCATAGCTCCATTTTTTACTACATTAACATTAGCTTGGAAACGAAAATTTTGCTTCGTCGTCTCGCGCTCCGGCGGTGGCTGGCCCGGCGCCCAGACCGGAAGTAGCACTCGGGAGCCGGTTGGATCGCCCGAGAGCGACGGGAAACATTCCGAAGCCAACCAAATCGTTGTCATTCGATTTTCTATAGAGTAAAGTGAAACGAGATGTCAGAAATGCAGACGCATCCAGCCGGGGGCCATCCCCTCAGTGCCGAATCCTCGGACAAACCGAAGGACCGGTATGAGGATTACTACATCCGGACGGTGAGCAACGCGATCGACATTCTCGAACTCGTCAGCCAGAGTCCCGAGCCTATCTCGATGGCCCGTGTGGCAGAATTCATCGGGCAGTCGAAAAGCTCCGTGTTCCGCATCCTCTGCACGCTGGAGCATAAGGGCCTGCTCGAACGGCGTCCCGGGGATGTTTATGCCCTGTCCAATTCCGGATTCTCCTTGAAGTCGAATCAATCGCTGGTGAAGCTGAAGTGCGTGGCGGAACCCTTGATGCGGGATTTGGGCAGGGAATTTCGCGAGACGGTGAGTTTGGCGTTCCTTTTTGAAAACCACATCGAAGTCGTGGCTGTCGTCGACAGCCCCCAACGAATCCGCATGTATAACGTAGTGGGTGGTATTATTCCTCCGCACGCCAGTTCGGTGGGTAAATGCATTGTGGCTCACCAGACCGAGGCGCGCCGCGAGCATCTGGTTACCACTTACGGGATTCATGCCTTTACGTCGCAGACCATCGTCGATGCCACCGAACTCGACGAGGAATTCCGGCGTGTGCGGCAGCAGGGCTTCGCCGTGGATCGGGAAGAAAGCGCACCGGACGGCTGTTGCTTCGGTGCGCCGATTTGGACGTCTCGGGATCACGCCGACGCGGCGCTCAGCCTGTCCTTGCCGAAAGTCCGGTTATCCGATGAGTCGAAGATCATCGAATCGCTTCGGCGAACCGCCCGACTCGTCTCCGAACGTCTGTCCGGCGAGTAGCGGGCGGGCGATAAAACGGAAACAGCAAAACTGAAACAAAACTTCAGAACGTTGCCTGTCTGCGGATTTTCGTGTTAGATTTACGCCATGTTGAGTAGGGGAGCATCAGTCATTTGAAATCTCTGCGGCGAGGGGTTTTGGCTGCGGTGGCGACGCCGGTGGACGATCAGGGACGGGCCAATCTGAGCACGTTTTCGACGCTGGTGGATTTCGTCCTGGAACGAGGCGTCGACGGAATTGTGGTTGGCGGGGCCACCGGCGAGTACGCTAGCTTCAGCCAGCAGCAGCGCAGCAGCCTTCTGGTTGAAGGTACCAGGCGGGCGGGTGACGGGTTCATCGTCATCGCGGGAATCGGCGCTCAGACGTTACTACAAACTCTGGCGCTGGCCGATGCGGCCGCTGACGCGGGTTGCAAGGCGGTCTTACTGCCGATGCCGTACTTTTTTCACTACCAGCAGGACGACTTGATGGAATACGCTCAGGTGGTGAGCCGTTCGACGAAACTTCCCTGCCTGCTGTACCACCTGCCGTCGTTCACCAACGGCATGACTCTCGACAGCATCGTCCAGTTGATCGATTTAGGTACGCTGGTGGGACTGAAAGATAGCAGCGGCGATTCAAAAAACCTTCCCGCGTTGGTTCAGGCCCGCACAGGAAAGTCGTTCGACCTGTTTGTCGGAGATGATTCGCAGGCGCTCGCCGCTCTCAAAGCGGGATGGGACGGCGTCATCTCCGGAATTGCCTGCTTCCTTCCCGAGTTGCTGGTGAAGATTGCTGAAACGTTCCGAGCCGGCGATGTTGCGGAAGCGGAGCGTCTGCAAGGCGACCTCGACCGGGTGATTGAAGAGGTAGTCAAAATCCCCATTCCGTGGGCGGTCCGGCTGGGACTCGAAGCTCGCGGCATCGATCCCGGTCCGCTGGCATTGCCTCTCTCCTCCCGGCGCGCCGGACAAGTGGCGGCATATCGGAAGTGGAGCCGGCAGTGGATTGCCGATCGCGATTGGGTGAAGCCGCTCTAAGGTGTTCCGGCCGTTTGATCCGATGGGCGGCAAGTCCGCCCTGCTTCCATCCAGATGGAGTGTCGGGAATCGCCGCCGCCGTAACGCGCATCTTCCCTTCCCTGGAAATTTAGTGAACTGATGTTTCATTTTTGCATTGACTCATCCTTGTTTCTGCTCTAGAATTTCATTCTAGTAGGCACAAGAGTCAGTTGTGGAAACGTCATTTCCTTCAGTCCACGCCACGAGGGTGCCAGGCGTACCCCGCGAGTTGGCGGGCCGTGGCGGAAGAGCTGGCATGCCAGCACGTTGCCGGTTTCAACCGGGCAGAACAGAGGTCTACGAGTTTTCGTATTGGAAAGCTCCTCAGCGAGCAATCAAGGGACCCGATCGGCAACGCTCCTTTTGCGTAGTCCGATCGGGTTGCGCCTCACCACTGGGTGACGCTCAGACACAACCAATGCATTCATGGATCCGGTGACGGAGAGGGCGTGGAGAGTTCCGTTCGGACGGAGACGGCCCGCTACCTCATCATCCACAAATCGATTGAGGTGAAAGCAATGAGAGAAAGATCGATGCTGCTTTTGATAGTCCTGCTTGCCGCGGTGGCAGTCGCACACTCTCCGCGCAGGATGTGACGGGGACCATTATGGGGGTAGCCAAGGACAGTTCCGGCGCCGTGGTGCCGGGCGTCAAGATTACCCTCGTGCAAACCAGCACGCAATTTGAGTACAGAGCAGAGACCGACGCGGAAGGCCGTTATGCGGTTCGTGCCCTACCCATTGGCGTCTACAAACTGACGGCGGAAGCGCAAGGATTCAAAACGTACGAAGCCTTGAACATCCCATTGCAGGTGAATGAGCACCCGCGTGTAGACATTCAACTGGAAGTCGGGCGGGTGGCTGAGTCGATGGAAGTAGCGGCGTCCGTGGTAAACGTGGACACGCAGACTGCCACTCTGAAATCCGTTGTGGACGAACGACGGATCGAGCAGTTGCCGTTGAACGGCAGGGATGCTGTGCAATTGGCGCGCTTGGTCGTCGGCGTTCAAGCCTACGAAGGTGCCGGGGTGACCTCCGACACGACGTATCCGGGAGTGGTCCCGATTTCGGTCAACGGTGGCCGCGGCAACACCGTGAATTACATTCTGGACGGCGCCCAGAACAACGACCACTACAGCAACGCGCCAAGTCCAATGCCGAATCCGGACGCCCTGGCCGAGTTCAGCGTACAGACGAACAACTTTAGCGCGGAGTTCGGCCGCAATTCGGGTGGTGTGGTCAACGCAGTCACCAAGTCCGGCACCAATGAACTCCACGGCAGCGCTTTTGGCTACTTGCGCCACCACAGTTTGAACGCTGGGAACTTCTTCGCACCGGCCCGGAGCGACAGCCCCAACGAGAAACAGGACGACGGGCTGAAGCGCGGCCAGTTCGGCGCGACAGTGGGCGGCCCGGTGTTTCTACCGAAATTCTACGACGGCCGAAACAAGACGTTCTTCTTCTTCTCGTACCAGGGAACCCGCATCCGGCGGCAACCGACGTCCCAGTTTAGCCAGGTATATACAAACGCGGAGCGCCGCGGAGATTTTTCCGGGCTTTTGCCCGATACTGTCTTGCGCGATCCGGCATCGAACGGTTACTACCCCAACAACATCATTCCGCTGAGCCAACTCAACAAGGCTACTCAGTATCTGGTGGAGAACTGGATGCCTGTGGCGACCATCGGGAACCGGCGCATCGTCACCACTACCGTGGACAACTTTAACGATGATCAGTATCTGGTGAAAGGCGACCAGAACCTCAGCTCCAACAACAAACTGTCAGGCAGATTCTATCTCTCGCAGGCAGCTACACCCGCGCAACTGAGCCCCAACAACTACTACGAGCAATTGACCGGGGGACAATGGCGTAACGTCAGCGTGTCGTTAAGCGACACACACATCTTCGGGCCAACGGTCATCAACGTCGCCACCTATGGCTATCTGAGAACCAGAGGCGCAGCCGCTCCGATTCTGCCGTCGAAGGGATGGGCGGATTTGGGCGTGAACATGACAGAGGATACCAAGGCTCCGCAGATCCGCTTCGACATGCAGGGAGCGCTTGACAGTTTCAACACTTCGGAGACAGAGGTCTTTCTGCGCCAGGAATCCCAGTTCTCGGACATTCTTCGCTGGTCCGCAAAAAAGCACCAAATCAGCTTCGGCGGCGAGTACGGGCATGGCATCGGGGACAACGCGGGCAACTACCTGGCCAATGGACGGCCTCGCTTTTCCAACGACGCGGGATTCACGGGGTATGCTCCGGCGGACTTCTTTATCGGCAAGATCTCTTCCTGGACTCAGGGACTTGGAGAGTTCAAGAACACCCGCATCAATCGTTTGGGGCTCTTCTTCGAAGATTCCTATCGGGCCACAAGCCGACTGACAGTGAACCTGGGTGTGCGCTGGGAGCCTTACTTCCCTTACACCGATACGCTGGGAAAACTATCCGTCTGGGCACCGGGACAACAATCCACCCGCTTCCGCAACGCTCCTGCCGGTGTCTTGTATCCTGGCGATCCGGGTGTGCCGGACGGTGGCTATAACACCGGATGGAAAAACTTCGCGCCGCGCGTGGGCTTTGCGCTGGACCTGAGCGGGAACGGCAAGAGCAGTTTGCGTGGCGGCTATGGCGTGTTCTACGACCAACCCAACAGCATCGCCACCAACTCCGCCGCCAACCAGGGACCGTTCGGAACCCAGGTAACCGTCTATGGTGACAGCACCAATTCGCTGCTCGACCCTTACGCCGGTTTCCACGGTGGCAATCCCTTTACGGCGGTTGGACATACCGCGGTGGGAACAGATGCCCTGAACCCGGGGTCGGATGTTGCCTTTGTGCTTCCGCATTCGGCATTTGTCTACAGCCAAAACATGCGAAACGCCTACGTCCAATCCTGGAACCTGACGCTCGAGCGGGATCTGGTTGCTGGATTCATCGTCAGAGCCTCGTACGCAGGTTCGAAAGGTACCAGACTGGTAAGCGGACGTGATATCAACGCTCCGTATCCCAGCGCCACGGCGAGCACTTCAACCACCACCACGCGCCGGCCGATGTATCCGAACTTTGGCCGCGTGACGCTAATTGAGGGCTCCGGGAATTCCAACTTCAACTCTTTGCAGTTGACGGCGGAAAAGCGTTTCAGCCGTGGGTTCACAGTCAACGCGAATTATATGTGGTCGAAGTCCATCGACGACAACCAGGGCTCATCGAACAAGGGTAACGGCACCAGCGTTACCAATCCTCTGAATCAGGCGTTTGATCGCGGTCCCTCCGACTTCGATAAAACACATGTCTTCAACTTCTCCAGTCTGTGGGACCTCCCCGTCCGGCTTGACAACCGCTTCACGAACTTGTTCCTGGGCGGTTGGAGCCTGTCGACTATCGTCGCAATACAGAGTGGGTCTCCGTTCTCTATTCTCAGCGGAGTGGACAATGCCCGCACAGGGCAGGACGGCAACCGTGCCGATCTTGTGGGCAATCCGTATGTGAGTGGCGGCACCACCGAAAGACTGAACGGATGGCTGAACAGCGCCGCTTTCGCGGAAAACGCCCTGGGTACGTATGGAAACCTCGGCCGCAACAGATTCCGTGGCCCGGCATTCGCCAACGTGGACCTCGGCCTACACAAGCAGTTCCCGATCGCCGAGGTTCTGAAAGCCGAATTCCGGTTCGAGGCGTTCAATGTGCTCAATCATGCCAACTTCGCGAATCCGGATAACGATCTGAGCAGCAGCTACTTTCTGCAGATTACTGAGGCGAGAGATCCTCGGATTCTGCAGTTCGCGCTGCGGCTGACTTGGTAGTGGGGTTTGCTGCCGGCGCGCGCCGGGTGGGGCAACCTGCCAAGGCGCGCGCCCAAATTAAGGTCTCCAAGCTAAAAGGCGATAGATATGCGATCACAACTTCTCAATATCCTCCTCCTCTCCGCCCTGGTGGCTGTGCCGGGAGCGCAGTGGGCGTTCGGCCAGGACCTCAAACTGAAGCCGGAGGTGGCCGAACTGATTTTCGACAAAGCTCCCTTTGAGCAATGCCACGCGTCGACCATCCTGGAATTGCCCAACGGCGATTTACTGGCATCCTGGTTCGGCGGCAAGCACGAAAAGGACAACAGCGTCGAAATCTGGATGTCCCGAAAGCCGAAAGGTGGCACCTGGTCCACCCCGGAGCAGATGACAAACTATCCGGAGGTCCCTACCTGGAACCCGGTGCTTTTCCGCGACGCTACAGGCAAGGTCTGGCTGTTTTTCAAGATCGGACGCAATGAACGGGAATGGATCGGCGCCTATCGCACCTCGGTCGATGAAGCGAAGACTTGGAGCGACGTCGTCTATATGCCGGCTGGCCTCCTGGGGCCGATACGCTGCAAGCCAATTATTCTTTCAGACGGCGCTATTCTTTCCCCTACCTCGGTGGAAGCTTACCAGACTTGGTCGGGTTGGATGGAGCGCAGCACGGACGGCGGCAAGCACTGGAGCATCTACGGGCCACTTGTTTACGAGGGCGTCCGGGAAGGCCTCATTCAGCCGACGGTCTGGCAGGCGAAGAACGGCAACGTGAGAGCGCTGCTGAGGTCCACCGAAACAATCGGCGCCATCGTGGAATCCACGTCAACCGATGGAGGGCGCACCTGGGGCCCAGTGACCAAGACCGCGCTACCCAATCCCGACGCGGGAATCGATGCGGTGAAGATGACGGATGGCCGGGTGGCACTCATATTCAATGACACGGCGACAGCTCGCACGCCTCTGAATCTGGCCTTCTCCGACGACGACGGAAAGACGTGGGGCACACCTTACGTTCTCGAGGACGAACCGGGCGAATACTCCTATCCTGCGATCATCCAGGGACGGGATGGGAAGCTGCAAATGACCTACACCTGGAAACGCCGGCGGATCAAGCATGTCACGGTTGACCCCAGCGCCATCAAAACGCGCCGTTGACCTCTACGATCGCCGTATATCGTCCCGACGCGTTTTGATGGCGCTGGGGTCAACAGGGACTCCCGGCACAGCCCGGGGGCAAGACGCATTCCATTGCAAAGGAATTATCGATCATGGAGATTGTTGGTGTCATTCCGGCCAGATATGGATCCACGCGATTCGCGGGGAAGGTTCTTGCCGACATTCACGGCAAGCCGATGGTACAGCACGTTTACGAACGGGCGGTGCGCGCAAAGCGCATCAATCGCGTGCTGGTGGCCACCGAAGACGAGCGGGTTGTTCAGGCGGTGAAGCGCTTTGGCGGCGAGGCTGTGATGACCAGCCCGTCTCATATTTGCGGAACAGATCGAATCGCCGAAGCCATCCAGAATTTGGAGGCTTCATTCGTCGTCAACATTCAAGGTGATGAACCGATGCTGGAACCGGAGATGGTGGATGAAGTCATCGAGTTGCTGGAAAAGAACCCGACGGCGGGTGTCGCCACGTTGATGCGGCGCATCCTCCGGGAAGAAGATTTCGTAAATCCTGGGGCGGTCAAAGTGGTGACCGACGTCCGGGGCCGAGCGCTGTACTTTTCCCGATCGCTGATCCCGTACCCGCGCTTCCGGACTCCCGACTTTCGTGTGTTCGACCATATCGGAATCTATGGCTATACGAAAGCGGCGCTGGCACAATTCGCCGCCGCCGGCCCGTCGAGTCTGGAGTTAATAGAAGGACTGGAGCAACTGCGAGCGCTTGAAAACGGCATTCCCGTAGTGATTGCCGAAACGCGTTGCGCCGAAGAGGCAGTGTGCGTCGACACGGCGGAAGATCTCGAGCGGGTGCGCGCACTTCTCACCCCGCGAGTCCCGGAGGTAACCCGATGAAACCGGAACGTAAGTCGATCCGTGAGCGGTTCGCCCGGCTGTCCGAGACTTCGCGGGAGCACACCGCCTCAGCGGTACAGAAGATCATCCAAGCTAAGCAGCGCGGCGGCAAGATAGTTGTTGTAACCGGCAGCGGTCCAAACATACACGAAGGCGTCACTACGCTGCTGGCGGAACTGATGCACAAGGGCATCGTCGACGGCATCATCACCAGTTCGGCCGTGGTGGCACACGAGATGGGCGGGGCGCTCGATCGCGTCAAGCGCGTGAAGATTACCGAAGAAGGCCAGTTCGGGCTGGACAACGGAATCCTGCCACTCGGCGGCATCTTCGAAGTAACGCTGTTGAGCGATGGCGCGCGCGCCGCTCTCGAGGACTGGACCAAGCAGAACTGGGAACTCTACGATTCCATGATGGCGGCCGAGGGCAGCGTCATCATCAAGGCTGCCGGCAACATGGCCTGGCCTGTGGGTCCGCGCACCGAAGCACTGGCGCGGGAAGCCGAAGTGCTGGCGCGCCAGGCGGCGACGACGGTGGAGCACATCGCCGGGCTCGGAGCCGATGCGCGGACCATGATCGGCGCGGGTGCCCGTCTGGGGCTGCCAGTGCTGGTCTCGGTGCCACAACTTGTAGGCGGGGGCGATGTGGGGCTAGCCATCGGCGACGCCGTTTCTATCACTCGCCGCTGCCAGTTGATCGCCGAGACCTTGCGTAGCGCCGATGTCATCATTGAATCGGCCATCGCGTTGTCCCAGGAAATCCACGACGGACCGTTTGAACTTCACACCGGCCACGGCATCTGGTCGGCCTGGCAGCACCGCCCCACTTTCTCGCTGGAGCACAAGTCTCTGATCCGCATCGATCTTGATCCCAACCTGGAAGCTGCCTGGAATATGGAACGGCAGAATAATAAGGTACAGGGCGCGGTGGATAAGGGTCTGCCGAAGACCAAACTCACCGGAATGCCGTTCCGCATGGAGATGTCCGGGTTCGCACGACTTCACGGCAGCATTCCTGTCACCGGCGACATTGGTGTCGTGTGGCCTGTAGTTGCCGATGAGGTCGCGGAGGCGCTTGGAATTGAGTTGGAATTCAATTCCGCGCCGCAGGAAAGTCCGGAGGGGCAGCGGATGCGGGAATGGATCGCGGACGAGATTCGCTTCGTCGATCGGGAAATGATGTTCGACCAGGCGCGTGAGTTGTTGCATCGTCAGAGTGCGCTGCAGCCCGCGGGCGCCCGCGGACCGGAACTTGCGCAGTGCCGTTATTAATTTGACTTGTGCAAATCAAAAACGACAACACAACCGCTAACCAGACGGCGACGTACCGGAAGCTACACCCGAACTACCGATGGCACGTCGTCGGCATGCTCTGGCTGATTGCTTTCCTGAATTACGCGGACCGGCAAGCCATATTCTCGTTGTTCCCACTGCTCGAAAAGGAAATGGGACTCACCGCGGTCCAATTGGGGCTGCTCGGTTCTTCGTTCGCCTGGGTGTACGGCATCACCGGCCCCTTCGCTGGCAATTTTGTCGACCGCATTCGCAGAAAGTCCGCCGTGCTATGGGGACTCCAGATCTGGAGCGTGATCTGTTCGGCGACCGCGTTGTCGCGGAACTTCGCTCATCTACTGTTCTTCCGCGCCGCCGAGGGTCTGGGAGAGACCATTTACTTCCCGGCCTCCATGTCGATGATCAGCGATTATCACGGGAAGAACACCCGATCGAGGGCCATCGGGATTCATCAGACCAGCGTCTACATGGGCACCATCGCCGGTGGCTTCTTCGCCGGCCTTCTCGGCCAGTACTACGGTTGGCGGCTTTCATTCGTCGTTTTCGGTGGCGCCGGCATTCTGTTGGGCATTGTCCTGAACAAATTCCTGCGGGAACCAAAGCGCGGCGCGGCGGACCTGGAGGACGAGGGCTTCGAGACCCGCGCCGAACTGAAGCACCGGCTGCCTTTGCGTAACTTCCTGAAGGTGATTTGGGGAACGCCATCCGTACTGCTTCTGATGGGTGCGTTCATGTGCGACAACTTTGTCGGCATGGTGCTGCTTTCCTGGATGCCCAAGTTCCTCTACGATAAGTTCTCGCTCAGTCTGGCGATGGCGGGACTGACCGCCACGATTTTCGTCCAGCTCGCCAGCATGGTTGGCTCTCCGGTGGGCGGGTGGCTGGCCGATTATATGCGGCGCACGAAGCCCGGCGGCCGTATGATGGTGCAGGCCATCGGGGTCTTTTGCGGTGCTCCGTTCGTCGTGCTTTGCGGGCAAACAACGTCGCTTGCCACGCTGATGATGGCTCTCACTGCCTGGGGCTTTTTCAAAGGGATGTATGATGCCAATATCTTCGCGTCCGTGTTTGACGTGGTTCGGCCCGAAGCCCGCGGCACCTCGGTCGGCTTCATGAATATGATTGGCTGGCTGGTGGGTGCCGGCACCGCGCCTCTGGTGATTGGCGTCCTGGCGGAGCGGGCCAGTCTGAGCTTTGCCATCTCGGTGGCCGCTATCGCATACATCGGCGCCGGACTGCTGCTCGCTAGCGCTGCCTTCATCACCGCTCCTCGGGATACGCGACGGCTGGCCGAGGAGCTAAAGAGGGACGCTGAACCAGCAGTCTGACCCGCAGCGCACCCGGGCCGGCGACTCACATCAAAGCTGGTGCTGACTTGGAGCCGGAAAGCATCTCAACTGGCGCAACTCTGGCGGCTAAATAAGGATTTGACGACCGGGACCGAGGAGGGATAAACATGAAGCGATTCTTGCTGGCCGCGTTGCTGGCGGCGGCTCTCTGCGGCAGCGTGGTGGCCGCGGATGCTCCCAAAGTGATTCAGAGCGCCACCGTATACTCTGTCGCCGGGCGCTACGGCGGCTGGCCCGCGAACCACGGTATCTGGGTTTGGGGCAATGAGATCCTGGTGGGCTTCAGCGCGGCCTACTTCCAATGGCTGGGGCCAGACCGGCATCCGTACAACCGCTCCAAACCGGAGGAGCCGTACCTCGCCCGCAGCCTGGACGGCGGAGTCACGTGGCAAATTGAGCCGACTCCGGCGCTGGTGCCGCCCAAAGGAATGTACACGGCCTCCGGGCCGGGAAGCAAAGCCATGGACCTCGCTGAGCCGGTCGACTTCACCAATCCCGGTTTCTGCATGACGCTTCGTATGTCCGACGCCAACCACGGGCACTCGTGGTTCTTCTACTCGTATGACCACGGCAAGAACTGGAAAGGGCCATTCAACTTCCCAATGCTGGGGCAGAAGGCGATTATGGCGCGCACCGATTACGTCGTCAACGGGAAGCGTGACGCTATGGTGTTCGTTACCGCCGCAAAAGCGGCCGGAGGAGAAGGCCGGCCCCTGGTGGCGCGCACGAAGGATGGTGGCCTGAGCTGGGAGTTTGTTGCCTGGGTCGGCCCCGACCCCGGCAAGGGCTTTTCCATCATGACTTCCTCGGTGCGGCTATCGAAATCCGAACTGCTGTCCACGGACCGCCACGAAGAAATTCCGGACAAAGGGCCGAACTGGATCGATGCCTTTTATTCGAGGGACGACGGCAAAAGCTGGAGCTACTTGAGCCGGCCCGCGCCGGACACCGGCGACAAGAGCGGTAACCCGCCCAGCCTGGTGCGCCTCCACGACGGGCGCTTAGCCCTCACTTATGGACACCGCTCCGAGCCGTTTGAGATCCGCGCCCGCGTCAGCGCGGATAATGGCAAAACGTGGGGTAAGGACATCGTGCTACGAAGCGATGCGGGCGCTTGGGACATCGGCTACACCCGGACTGTCCAGCGCGCGGACGGCAAGCTGGTGACGGTCTACTACTGGGCTGCGGACCCAAAGAAGGAACGCACCATCGAAGCCACCATCTGGGACCCCGGCAGCGCTCGGAAGTGACCGGCTGGCCGGGGTATACCTCGTGCCGGCTGCCACTTGACGGGAAAGCTTGCGAAGGTGATGGTTCCGTAAGCGCTCTGCTCGCCTCGCTCGTCTAGGCAGTCGATCCACGGTGAGCTTTCGGCAGACGTGCGCCCGAATATCTCGGCTAACCGCTCATGCCCCAGTCGATTCGCCCACGCGCAACCCATCCGTAGGCGGCAATCTCGTAGTGTTCAATCTGCTGTGCCACCACTATCAGACCCGAGTCCTTCACCGCCGGGTCCGCCTTCTGATCGATCAAGTCTCAGCCCTCGTCGGTGAGACCTTGATTCCTTTGCAACTCTCGCCCTTCACCGGTTGCGCGACAGCCTGAAACGCCTGGCCCATCCGCGGATGCCGCTCAAACGCAGCCCGCAGTTCCGGCGAACTGGCGGCCAATCAGATCAAGCTACTTTGAGAATGAAGGCCGCACGCGCGTAGCTGAGTGCAGTCGACGTCTTCGGTCGAAACGCAGCCTGCGCGACTTGAGCGAACCTCAGCGAAACCAGATTCGCCCAAGCCAATAGCAGAAATACTGGAGAGTTAACTAATTCGCAATCGCACCGATTAAGCCCGGCGACGGCGAGCGATAAGACCCAAAGCCATCAAGCCCCCACCGACGATGGCGAAGGTAGCCGGCTCAGGAACGCCGGTCGGGGCAGTGTAGTTGTAGACTACCGCAGCCGAACCGGACGACGTAGCGACTTGGCCACTGACCACCGACGACGAGATCGCAACATTAAACCCATTCGCGAACGCATAGGCGATCCCGGCGGCATTCAGGCTCGAACTGCCGGACGGGAGCGGCGAGGGCGAAGAGTTCCCGCCGATTACCGTCAACGTCATTGATGGCGGCGTCCATGCCGAACCGCCCGGCATACCGGCCGTGGACGGCACAAAGGTTACATCCACCATATTGCTCGCGCTTCCAAACTGATAGTCAGCCAGGAAGTTTACCGTTACACTGTTCAGGATCGAACCGGCAGGAACACCGACGGGGGCGGCGCAGCCCACGTCCGTAGGTCCACCGTTTCCGTTGGCAAATGCTGTCGGGAACGGCGAGCAATTGAAACCAATTGTTGCGGCGCCGGCAAGACCGGCAAAAAGAACAGTCACCAGTGTGACCGTCCAAACCCTTGAGAGTACTGTCATTCATCCTCCTCTTGTTTTCTTCATACAGACCGCGACCGCCATGATCGGAACCACATCACACAAGCGGACGCTTCATCATAAGCTACCACCTTACGTACCTCAGGTTCAGCCTATTCTTCACTGATCAAGAGTCTACCGATCTATTACCTCCAGACCTAGTGGCCCCTAAATTCGGCGGTCACCAATGTCTCAACTTCTCTAACTACCTGAATCCACGACGAATCCCCACCCCGCACCCCCCAGAGTACTTGCCGGCGCCCTGTACAATCGGGGCGTAATGAACAACTACGGATCCGCAACCGCACAGACCGAGCAACCCGGCGTCGACCCCGTTTACCTCCTCCGCGACGACCTCGCGCAAGTCCACAACCCCATCAACCAGCACGAGCGTATGCTCGTCACCGCAGCTGCCCAGAACTGGCAGTCTCTGCAGAACGCTCGAGCTTTGGAAGCCCGCATCGCGGCTGAAATCGGAGTCTTCGATCTGTTCACCACCCGCCTCGACCACTTCAAGTCCCTGACACGCTACATCGCCAACTGCGACGGTATGTGGCGCCACTCTGTCGCCGCCATCGAATATGCCAAGCGCCACCGCGCCGCACGCCCGATCCTCCGTCCCCGCAACACACCTGTGACCCCAATCACCCCAATTCGTCAAAACGAACCCAATCCGCACCCCGCCCCAGACGAGCCACAAAACGAAGCCAATCCCGGCACGACCAACAAACGCAATTCCGGCCCCGCTCCGGCCCCCGCCGTACCAAACAAAGCCAATCCCAGCAAGCCCGGCGCAACTCGTCAAAGTGAACGCAATTCCGGCCCCGCTCCAGCGCCAACCGTACCAAACGAAGCCAATCCCGATACGCCCGGCGCAACTCGTCAAAACAAACCCAATCCACACCCAGCCCCAGCCACCCGCCAAACCCGCCCTCGCAAAACGAACCCAAACTCCCACCCCACCCCTCAAACTGATATCGTCAAGAGTTAAAGGTCCGAAAGCCATGCGAATCCTTCTGTGCGCCCTGATTGCGTCCTCCGTCCTGTCCCTCGCCGCCGACAAACCAGAGTGGGATAACCCTGCCATCCTTCACCTCGGCACTGAGAAACCTCACGCCACGATGATGGTCTACCCCTCTGCCGCCCTCGCCAAAACCGGCGATCGCGCCCAATCCCCCTGGTTCCACTCCCTCAACGGCACCTGGAAGTTCCACGGCTCGCTCCGGCCCTCCGAACGCCCCCTCGACTTCTACCGCACCGACTTCAGCGACGCACAGTGGCGCACCATGCCCGTCCCCGCCTCCTGGCAAATGCACGGGTTCGACGTCCCCATTTACACCAACATTATTTATCCCTGGCCGCAGGACCCCTCCAAGCCCCCACAAGTCCCCTACGACTACAACCCCGTCGGCAGCTATCGCGTCAACTTCCAGGTCCCACCCTCGTGGAAAGGCCGCCCCGTCATCCTCCACTTCGATGGCGTTGACTCCGCCTTCTATGCCTGGGTCAACGGCCACAAACTCGGCTATCACGAGGACAGCCGTACCCCCGCTGAGTTCAACCTGACCCCATATCTGAAACCCGGCGCCAACCTGATCGCCGTCGAAGTCTATCGCTTCGGCGACGGCGCCTTCCTCGAGGATCAGGATATGTGGCGCATGAGTGGCATCTTCCGCGATGTCTACCTCTGGTCCCCCTCCACGCGCCACATTCGCGACTTCGAAATCCACACCGATCTCGACTCCGCCTATCGCGACGCCCAACTCAAAATCCAGACCTCGCTCTCTAACTCCACGTCTAAGCCCAAAAAGGTCACACTTACCGCTGAGTTATTCGATACAACCGGTGCCCGCATCGCCAATCATCAATCGGACCCAATCGAAATCCCCGCGGGCGGCGATACTCAGATCAACGCCGACATACCGGTCAAGAACCCCGCTAAATGGACTGCCGAAACACCGAATCTATATAAACTGCAACTTACTCTCAAAGATCCGTCCGGTGCCATCATTGAAGTCATCCCGTCCAATGTCGGCTTCCGTCAAGTCCAGATCCGCAACGGCCGCTTCCTCGTCAACGGCCAACCCGTCCTCATCAAAGGCGTGAACCGCCACGAAAACGACGAAATTACCGCTAAGTACGTCCCCGTCGAGTCCATGATTCGCGACATCAAGTTGATGAAGCAGTTCAACATCAACGCCGTCCGCACCAGCCACTACCCCAATACCCCCGTCTGGTATGAACTCTGCGATCGCTATGGACTGTACGTGCTCGACGAAGCCAATATCGAATGTCACCACTACGGGAACGACCCGAAGAACCGTCTCACGAACGATCCCGAATGGGAGGCTGCCTATCTCGATCGCGTCCGCAGCATGGTCGAGCGCGACAAGAATCATCCGTCCATCGTCATCTGGTCCATGGGCAACGAATCCGGCGACGGTCCCAACGCCGCGGCGGCCTATCAATGGACGAAGCGCCGCGATCCCTCCCGGCCCTTCCACTATGAAGGCTCCACTTCCCACGGCGGTTCGAATGCCGACATCAACTCCTTCATGTACCCGACTCCGGACGAAGTCAAACGCCGCGCTGCCGCCCGTCCCAACATGCCGCTCATCCTCTGCGAGTACTCTCACGCCATGGGCAACAGCAACGGCGGACTCAAGGAATACTGGGATATCTTCTACTCCGGCACTAACGCCCAGGGCGCTTTCGTCTGGGACTGGGTAGACCAGACCCTTCGCGAACCCGTGCCCGGCGAGTACAAAGCCAATACCTCCAAGCCCTACTTCTACGCGTACGGCGGCTGGTGGGAGGACAAGACCGGCATCCGCAACGACAACGACTTCAACTCCAACGGACTCGTCGCCGGCGATCGCACACCGCACCCCGGACTCTGGGCCATTAAGTATGTCTACCGGAACCTCCACACCACACCCGTCGACCTCAACGCCGGCACGGTGAAGGTGAAAAACTGGTTCTTCTTCGTCAACCCGAAGGATTACGCCGAGGGCACCTGGGAACTCAAGGCGGAAGGCAAGACCATCGCCAAAGGCCAATTTCCGCCGCTCGACATTGAACCCTTGGCCGAGAAGGAGTTCACCCTCAATCTGCCGAAGATCAAGTCTCAGCCCGGTGTCGAACACTGGCTCAACGTCAGCTTCGCCCTGAAGCACGACATGTCCTGGGCGCCCAAGGGTCACGAAATCGCCTGGGATCAGTTCAAAATCGAAACCATGGGCGACGCCCCCACGTTGCTCGTCCCCAAGACGGATCTTGTCAAGTTCAAAGACGGCGCCGAAGAGGTTGAATTCTCCGGCAAGCAGTTCGCCCTCCGGTTCGACAAGAAGCTTGGCGTCATCACCGATTACCGCTATCGCGGCACCGACTTACTCCAGCGCGGCCCACGCCCCGACTTCTGGCGAGCCCCCACCAACAACGACCGCGGCGCCTGGAAGGTATTCCAGAATGCGGCTAAGAACAACAAGACCTACAACATCAAGCTCTGGGAGGATGCGGGCGAGCGGTGGAACGTTAAGGACGTGAAGATCGAGAACGTCGACGATTCCACTTACAAGGTGAAAGTAAGTGCTGACCTACCCGGTGTTGGCGCCACTTACTCCATGACTTACACCATCCATGGAACCGGCGACATCATCGTCGATTGCGATTACCAACCCGGCTCCGAAAAAGTCTCCATGATGCCCCGCTTCGGCACCGAGTTAGTGGCGTCTCCCGGTCTCGAGAACATTACCTGGTACGGCCGCGGCCCTCACGAAACCATGATCGACCGCGACTTCGAACGGATGGGCGTCTACAGCAGCACGGTCGATAAGTCCTGGGTCGAATACATGCGGCCCCAGGAGAACGGGAATCACACCGACGTCCGCTGGGTTACCCTGACCGACGCAAAGGGAACCGGACTCCTGGCAGTGGGATCCAGCCCGATCGGTGTCGCCGCCCGCCATTACACGAAAGCCCAGATGGAGAATGCCGGCTACAGTTTCCAGATGGTGCGCCATCCCGAGGTCTACCTGAATCTGGACGCGAAGGAAATGGGAGCCGGCGGCATCGACAGTTGGAGTCCGAACGCCTACCCCATGTCCCTGTACCGGATCGACAGCGGCCAGAAGCATTCCTACCGCTTCCGCATCACTCCCATCGACGCGACCACTGACGTCCCCGCCAAAGCCAGGGAGAAGTTCTGATGCGTGCTGCGGCCGCTGCTGCCTTCGTCCTACTCGCGGCCTGCAACTCCGCCCCTCCGCCGGCGAAGGAGCAGGCCGCTGCCCCCGAACCGGCGAGACCCAAGGACGAAACCCGGCGCTTTCCGCTCGCCAATCAGGTCACTACCGAGTTAGTGACGAACCACTTATTCGGTAAGACCTTCATGCCCGGCGGTACGCTGGCTCACTACAAACGAGGCAA
Source organism: Bryobacterales bacterium (assembly GCA_038322675.1). Classification (GTDB taxonomy): domain Bacteria; phylum Acidobacteriota; class Terriglobia; order Bryobacterales; family Bryobacteraceae; genus TMP-7. The sequence goes on along the minus strand of JBBQGE010000038.1, from coordinate 26,286 downwards.
CACTACTTACAACATGTTCATTGCCCGCTCGGACTCACCCACTGACGCGGCCATCTTACTCCTCGATTGGAAGAAGGAACTCCAGGACGCCCAACTGGTCCCGTCCTTCGGAGGCTATTTCGGCAAGGACCGCGACACTCCGGTATTCGTCTTCCCGAAGGGCCCCTGGATCGCCGGAATCACCGGTCTGCCCCAGAAGGAAGCCGACACTCAGGCGCGCACCCTCGCCGCCCAGTTACCGGCTCAGTAAAAAGATCTGGACTAGCTCGGCTACCCACGCTAATCTACTCCTAATCGCGTGCGATAACTCGCGCGCTTAGGACACGTGTAACTGTAAGAACGATTGAGAATCGCCGAAAGGAGGCGAAACTGAGTGAGACAATATATATTGCTGGGCACAGTGTATCTCACGGTCGCCAGCGCGGCAGTGGAGATATCTCCGCCGTCCGCCGACGTCCGGGCGGGAGAAACTGTACGATTCAGTGCAAAAGGCGCCACAGCGCCTAAGTGGAAACTGTCAGGCTCCAAGCAAGCTCGAAACGTCGAGTTGGGAACGATAACGCCCGCCGGTTTCTATACGGCTCCGGCATTGCCCCCGAATCCTAACCTCGTAGTGGTTAGAGTAAAGAATGCGTCGGCAACGGTACGCATCCTCAACCCTGCCCCGGTCCTGAAGGCCGTAGCGCCCCAGACCATCCACTCGGGCACCCCATTCAACCTCTCCGTCACGGGGTCGGGATTCCTCCCTTCCTCGCAAGCCCTGCTGAATGGAAAGCCCGTAAACGTAGCGTTCGTCTCCAACACGGAGCTAACGCTCACCGGGACCGAAACGTTTCCCCCGGGCACGAAACTCCAAGTCGCGGTCGTCAATCCCGATCCCGGCGAAATCGCGTCCAAGCCGGTCGGACTCGTCGTCGCCCTGCCCGTCCGGGTCTCCCTGACCCCGGGCAACACCACGGTGCGCTGCGGTACCGAACTGAAGTTGAACGCCAGTATTACGAACGATGCCGATAAGAGCGTCAACTGGCTGGTCAATTCCAAGCCCGGTGGCGACGATACCGATGGGACTATTGACTCCAACGGACTCTACCACGCCCCGTCCATCGCACCCGATAACCCGGTAGTTACCATAAACGCGGTCGCCAACGCCGACCCTGGCGTCAAGGCGTCCATCCAACTCAAACTCGCCGATCCAACTCCCGTTGTCCACAACGCGGTGATCAATCCGAACAACCAATTAACCCTGACTGGTTCCGGATTCGCTCGCCACGCGGTCGCCTACATGGCCGGACAGCCACTCGAAACCACTTGGGATTCGCCGAGCCAACTAACTGCTATCTCGACGGTTCCCGCCGTGCCTGGAGAACTTGCCGCCATCAAGGTCGCCAATACCAAGTCGTTGGTATCGGCCTCCGTTGCCATCTCGTTGCGCTCGCTGCATCCTTTGATGTCTTACGCCGAGGCGACCCGATTCTTGAAACTGACCACTTGGGGTCCGACCCCCGCGGCCGTCGTTCACTTGCAAAACGTCGGAACGGATGCCTGGCTTGCGGAACAGTTTCAAGCTCCGCCCTCCGCCATTCCCGATCCCGCCGACTACAACGAAGCACCTGCCCGGCTGCAGGATGCGTTCTTCCTCAATGCCCTGACCGGCCCCGACCAACTGCGCCAGCGCATTGCCTTCGCCCTCAGCGAGATACTCGTCGTCTCCGCGGATAAGGACCGGCACTACGCCCAGTTAGCCCCCTATCTCCGCCTTCTCAACGAGCACGCCCTCGGTAACTTCCACGACCTGCTCGTCGCGATAACTCTGAATCCAGCCATGGGCTCTTATCTCGACATGGTGAATAACAGTAAGGCGAACCCGGCCCGAAATACTGTCGCCAACGAAAACTATGCCCGTGAATTAATGCAACTATTCACCCTCGGCTTAGTCCAGTTGCACGACGATGGCACACCGGCCGATGTACCCGAATACGACGAGACTACCGTCAAGGAACTCGCCAAAGTAATGACCGGCTGGAGTTATGCGCCCATGCCGGGCTACGCGGGTCATTGGGGTAATCCTGAAAACGGCCTGCAACCGATGGTCGCCTACGAAGACCATCACGACACCACCGAAAAAAACATCAATCTGCCGGTGCCCTGCACCATTGCCGCCGGTGGAACGGCGCGCAGCGACCTCGACGCGGCCATCGGCTGCATTCTCAAACAGAAAAACGTGGCGCCGTTTATCTCCTACCGGCTGATCCAACGCCTCGTCATGAGCGACCCTCCCCCGACCTATGTCCGCCGCGTCTCAAACGTGTTTCGCAACACCGACGGTGACCTGTGGACTGTGGTCCGCGCGATTCTGAGCGACCCCGAGGCATCCGAACCCGGCGCCGGTAAACTCCAGGAGCCGATGCTCTTCGCTACCGGCTTACTCCGCGCGCTCGATGCTTCCGCCCGCGGCCCCCTGACACCGCTGCGGATTCAAAGCACCGTCATGGGACAGCAGGCGCTCGCACCACCCAGCGTCTTCAGTTACTTCTCCCCGTTTTACCGCACCAACGGCGTGCTCGCCCCTGAGTTCCAGGGCTACAACGCCGCCACCGCCATCGCTCGCCTCAACTTCATTTACAAGGCGGTTCACGACCAACTCGGACCCGGCATTCGAGTGAATCTCACGAACTGGGATGAACTCGCTTCCGATCCTGTCCGGCTTCTGGATGCCATTAATATCGCTCTCTACGGAGGGCAGATGTCCGAGGGCCAGAAATCCGTTATTTTGGCCGCCATGGCCGAGGCGAAAGATCCAAAAACCCGGGTGCGAACTGCCGTCTATATCGCGGCCGCCGCACCGCAATATGAGGTGGCGCAATGAGCACTTACAACCTGACATCCCGTCGTGATTTCGTCCGTTGCACCCTGGGAGCCGCCGCACTCTTCGGAAGTGCCGGGCGGCTTAGTGCCAAGGCGCCGGACGCGTCGGATTACAAAGCCCTGGTGTGCGTTTTCCTGTATGGCGGCAACGACGCCAATAACATGGTGGTACCCTGCGAAACAGCAACTTACTCGCAATATCAGAAAGTCCGCCAGAGTCTCGCGATTCCGCAGAAATCGCTGTTACCCATTTTCGATCCGGCCACTAACTCGAATTTCGGTCTGCACCCGGCACTGCACGCAATCGCCGGGTTGTATGAGCAGAAGCGTCTCGCGGTAATGGCTAACGTCGGAACCCTGGTGAAGACCGTCCCTGCGAATGCGAAAGGCCGGCCCGATCTCGGCACGGTTCCGCTGCCGTCGAATCTATACTCCCACTCCGATCAGCAGAACGAATGGCAGAACGCCGCGCCCACCGGAAACGCACTTACGGGATGGTCCGGCCGGCTCGCCGATCGCATCCTTCCGGGCACCGCCTTTCCGCCTGCTATCGGTATCGGAGGCAGCGCACTGCAGATCGCGGGCGCCGTCCAGAACCCCGTCGCGCTTGACGTAAACGGCTTCTCCATCCTCGGCGCGGATGACGCCGCCGCGATGCAGGCCCTGCTGCGTATCCCATCGAAAGCCGCCCTGGTACAGACCGCGCAGTCCTCGCTGAAATCGGCGCTCGATGTCGCAAACCAGATCAGTTCCCGTCTGAAGGACAGCCCTGCTCTACCGGTGCCCTTCCCGAAAACAGCGCTCGGCCAGCAACTCGCGCAAGTCGCCAAAGTAATTCAGATACACGACGGACTCGGAGCCAACCGGCAAATCTTCTTCTGCTCACAAGGAGGTTTCGACACGCATTCCGAGCAGTTACGCCAACAATCCGAGTTACTCGCACAGTTGTCGGAAGCAATCTTTGCTTTCGATCAGAACCTGTCTCAACTCGGCTATGGCGACAAGGTGACTACCTTCACCGAATCCGAATTCAGCCGCACCTTCCAACCCAACGGCAACGCCGGTACCGACCACGCCTGGGGTTCGCACTCGTTAGTCATCGGCGGCGCGGTCAAGGGCGGGCGCATTTACGGAAAATTCCCGACCCTCGCGCTCGAAGGACCCGATGACTCCGGTAACCGCGGTAACTGGGTTCCGACCACGTCATCCGATCAATACTTCGGCGCTCTCGCGAAGTGGTTCGGTCTCCAGTCCTCCGGTTATGACTACGTGTTCCCGAACCTGAAGTCGTTCAACTACGACTTACCGGAGTTCATATGACGTCCATCACCTGGTCCAGCGGCTTCTTCGAAATCTCGGGGACCGTAGCGCCTTCTTCCGGATAACCAACCGGAATCAGCACATACGGCCGCTCGTTTTTCGGCCGTCCGAGGATCGTATTCAGAAAACCCATCGGGCTCGGCGTATGCGTCAGCGTCGCCAGCCCGCTCAGGTGTAGTGCGGCCAGCAGCATCCCCACGGCGATGCCGGCCGACTCATGAACATAGTAATGCTTGAGGCGCCGGCCCTCGGTTTCCGTGTAATCCACTCGGAACACGGCGATGAGGTACGGCGCGATCTCGAGAAACTCCTTGTGCCAGTCGGTTCCTAAGGGAGCCAGCGCGGCGAGCCATTCGGGCGGCGACCGCCGCTCATAGAACTCGCGCTCTTCGGCTTCGGCTGCTTCGCGGATTGCGCGCTTCACCGCCGCATCCCGCACCACGACAAATCGCCACGGCTGCTGATTCGCGCCGCTGGGCGCGGTCGCCGCTGTGCGTATCGCATTCTCGATCAATTCGAAAGGAACGGGCTCCGCGGAAAACCGGCGCACCGTCCGCCGCGTTCGCATACGCGCCAGAAACTCGCGAGACTCCGCAACCTGCCGTTCCGGAGACAATCGCTCAAACGAAAGGAGGACCTGTCCCATGCATCACCTCGTCGGCGAACCAGTGTCACAGTTGACAACCGCTCCCTCGCGGTCGCCGCTCAGAATCAACGCTTCGGAGCCGCGCGCGTTAGCGAGCGGTCCGCGGGATACCACACTAGATTCGATGGAAACTCTTCAGTATGTCGCGCATCGAGTAGCGCAGCGCAACAGGCCGGCCGTGCGGGCAACTCATCGGATACTCGGTTTGGGCCAGCGCGTTCAGCAGCCATTCCATCTTCGACATATCGAGGCGCATGTTCACCTTGATCGCCGCCCGGCACGCAATCGATGCCGAGAGGCCGCGCCGGAGATCGTCAAGCGACACGCTGCGCAGTTCGTGCTCGGAAATCTCGAGGATCTCGTACACCAACTTCTCGACGTCAGCCGGTCCCACTCCCGCGGGCGCGGCCTTCACCGCAATGGTCCGATTGCCGAACGGCTCCAGTTCGAATCCGGTCTGATTCAGTTCGTCCGCGATGCGCGCGTATTCCACCTGCTGGCCCGGCGTGAGTTGCAGCACCATCGGCATGAGCAGATGCTGCATCTCGACGCGCCCAGCAGAGCGCTGCTTGAGAACACGCTCGAACAGAATCCGCTCGTGGGCAACGTGCTGATCGACGATCCAGAGTCCGTCGCGGCCCGCGGCGATGATGAAGCTGTCGTGGATCTGGCCCAACGGCCGAAGATCGCGGAGGCTGGTCATGCTGGCCTGATCGAGCGTGGTGTCGACGTTTGGAAGAGCCCCGTGACTGTCGGGAACGGACATCCGCCGTGGAGTCGCGGTTTGAGGCTCCGCCTCTGGTTCGCTGAAATCGAAGCGCGGCGCAGGACCGGCCTCACGGTGCAGAGTGAAGGCCGGGAGACCCGCCGTGTTTTCAGCAATCGTGGACGGCATGCCGGCAGCACCCGCGTCCGCATTCTCCAGCCGCTGCGAGAACTCGGAATACGGCAACTCCGCGCCGCGCTGCGCGGGACTCGGAGCGCCCACAGGCGAATACCGCAAGGGAATGCTCGAAGCCGGGCGGCGCTCGATCTGAATGTTGCGGATCACGTCCCGAACGAAGTCGTGCACGAAGGTCGGATGGCGGAATCGGACCTCCGTCTTCGCAGGATGGACGTTCACATCCACCTCTTCGCAGTCGCAGTCGAGGAACAGGAGTGCGAACGGGAAGAGGCCGCCCGGCATCAGGTTGTAGTAGGCCGACGAGATGGCGTGCAGCAAGAGTTTGTCGCGGATCAGGCGGCCGTTAACGAACAGGAAAATCGAATTGCGGCTCGACTTCTGCACTTGCGGGCGCGACACGAATCCGCGCAGGCAAAACACGCGCGTCGGACCTTCGGCGTCCTGTGCGGCTTCCACTTGCGCGGTGACGGAGGACGGCCCCATGTATGGCGGCGGCAGTTCGAGTTCGCGCTCTTCGACGCCGAGATCCACCAGGTCCTCAACAGCCTGGCTTCCGAACACCTGGTAGACGCGCTCGCGGAGTTCGGAGACGGGCGATACCGACAGCAGTTCCGCCGCACCGTGGTGCAGCGAGAAACTCCGGTTCGGGTGCGCGAGGCTGTAATGCGTCACCAGCGACGCGATGTGAGCGAGTTCGGTCTGCTCAGACCGGAGGAATTTCTTGCGGGCGGGGACGTTGTAGAACAGGTCGCGAACGGTGATGACGCTGCCGCGTGGAAGCGCTGTTTCTTCTACGCGCAACAGTGTGCCGCCGGCGATCTCGATTCGCGTGCCGGTGTCGTCTTCTTCGGCGCGGGTTTCCAGAACAAGCCGCGAAACGCTGGCGATGGATGGCAGCGCCTCGCCGCGAAACCCGAGCGTCGCGATCGAGAGCAGATCCTTGACGTCGCTGAGCTTGCTGGTGGCGTGGCGCTCGAAGGCGAGCATGGCGTCGTCGCGCAGCATGCCGCAGCCATCGTCGGCGATGCGGATCAGGCGCCGTCCACCGGCTTCGACCGCAACACGAATATCCGTCGCGCCCGCGTCCAGCGAGTTTTCAAGAAGTTCTTTGACTACCGAGGCGGGCCGCTCCACCACCTCGCCGGCGGCGATCTTATTGGCGACCGTGTCGGAGAGAATCCGGATGCGGCCCATCGGTTATTGAATCTGGATGCCGCGTTCGTCCAGCAGTTCGCCGGTCCGCTGAAGGAGGTTGAGCAGGTTGCGGCGGTAGTTGATGGATTCGCGGACCAGGTTCGATTGCGCGGTGGTCAAGTCGTTCTGCGATGCCAGTACAAAGAAGATGGTCGTGGTGCCGAGTTCATAGCGCTTCTGGTCGGCTTCCACGCGCTTCTGGGCCAGATCGCGGGCGACCGTGGCGAGTTGCACACTGGCCTTGCTGTTCTCCACCTGGTTGATGGCTTGCAGGACCTGCAGACGGATGTTCTGGCGGCTGCTCTTCTCGCGGAGAGCGTCCAGGCGCTTGGTAACGATGGCATCGGCGAGGTCGGCCGAAGCGCGGCGATCCTTGATGGGGAGACGCAGCGTCAGACCGAAGCCGTACGTCGGGAATCCGAAGCCGAACATCTGCGTGAACGAATCGCCGAATCCGCCTGGTGCCACCGAGACCACCTGCGACTGCGTGCCGTCGGCGAGGAACACGTTGCTGCGGCTGAAGTAGGTTCCACCCTGGCCGAAGCTGCCATATTGCGCGGTGAGAGCCAAGTCGGGCAGCAGTGCGTTGTTCGTCTGCGAGATGCCCAGATCGTCGCCGGCGAGCGTCTCGTTGATCGCCTTCAAGTCGGGCCGGTGCAGCAGCGCGCGCTGAACGAGTTCCTCCTTATCGAGCGCCGCGTTATCGGTCGGCGGCGCGACGGTCTCGGTGAGAACGATCGGGAGATCGCGATACTGCGTCAGTTGGTCGGCGCCGATCTGGCGGCGGAGAGCATCTTCGGCCTGCTGCAGGCGGTACCGTGCCTGCGTCACGGCGATCTGTGCAGTAGCGTAGTTGGCTTCCGGCTGGTAGATCTCGAGCGAAGAAATGGCTCCGAGTTCCAGTTCGCGTTTGGAGCGCTTCAGCGCGGTGTCGGCGAGGCCCAGCGACTCTTCCTGCACACGCAGATTTTCGCGCGCTTCGATCACGGCCCAATACGCCAACTCGGCATTGCTGACCAACTGAATTACTTGGTCCACAACCGAGAATTGCGCGGATTTCAGCTTGCTGCGCGCAATCGTGATGGGAAGGCGGGTGAAATACGCACCGCGCCCCCGCAGCAAGGGCTGGCTGATATTGAAATTCAAGTTGGAACTGTTGCCCGGGTTGTAAGTCGCAAATGAACTGTTCGTCGAAAGGCGTGTATTCGCGAACCCGACGTTATAAGTCGTGCCGGTCGGCAGCAGTTGAGTGTAACTCACGGAGAGGGGCTGGTTCAACGTGTTCAGAGCCGCGGCGCCGGTGAGAGCGTCCCTCGACGGAGTCTCCTGGCGCGTGGTGGTGAAGCGAGCCAGCGCCGCCGGATCGAAAATGCTCAACCCGCGGGTGATGGCGTTCTTCTGATACTCCACCGTCAGGGTCTGAATGGTGATGTCGGGATTATTTGCCATCACCAGTTCCAGAAAGTTCTTAAGCGATAGCTCGAGTTTGCCGCTGATGGCAAAATCTTCCAGCCGGACCGGCGGCCGTAACTCCACTTTGGGAGAAACCGTCGAGAAGTGGCGCTTGAAATAAGCCGGCTTCGGAAAGAACGGCTCGTCCTGGGCCATCGCGGCGACGGCTCCGAACAGTAGGAAACCTAGGATTAGTGACTTACAGCGCATGATTCTTTACTCTGAATTATTCGTACCGGATCGCCTCGATGGGATCCAGCTTGGCGGCTTGCACCGCGGGATAAATTCCGAACAGGAGTCCAATACCGACCGACACACCGAAGGCGACTCCGATGCTGGTGGCAGTTACTACGGTGGACCAACCGGCAGCGGTCGCGATCACCTGCGAGAGCGTGACCCCGAACAGGATACCGATGAGGCCTCCGAGTATCGATATGAGTACAGCTTCCGTCAGAAACTGACGAACGATGTCGGACTGGCGTGCACCGATGGCGCGGCGGATTCCGATTTCACGGGTCCGCTCGAGCACGGTGGCCAGCATGATGTTCATGATTCCGATGCCGCCGACCAGCAGCGAAATGCCGGCGATGCAGATCATGACCACCTTAAAGGTGAACTGAGTCCGGCGTTTCTGCTCCAGCAGTCCGGCGGGCACGACGACGTTGAAGTCGCCGGCGTCCTTGTGCGTGCTGGCCAGAATCGCTTTGACGACGCTCGAAGTGTCGATCGAGTCGGTACCTTGTTTTACCTTGATATAAATGCCGTCGATTTCATCCTTGAGATAGCTGTTATTATCCTCGAACCGCCGCATGACGGTGTTAAGCGGCGCAATAATGAGGTTATTCCGATCGACGACCTCGAGGCCTTCGACATCGGAATCGGCGCCGGCCTGCCCACCGAGAACACCCACCACCTGCAGCCATGTGTCATTGATTTTGACGTATTTGCCGACCGCCGGCTCGTAACCCAGCAGATTCACCTTGGCCGATTCGCCCAGCACGCACACCGGAGCGGAACGGGCGTCGTCGTCGGCGTTGAAGAACCGGCCCTCGACTACCTTGAGACTATTGATGTCGAGGAAATCGGGCTCGACGCCGATCAACTGCGGCGGCTCCTGCGTGGGTTTGGGGAGCACGCGCAGCGGCTTGAACCGCTTGCGCGGAGTGAGCGCCTCGAGTCCGGGAACATTTTCGGAAATAGCGCGAAAATCGCGGAAAGTCAGGCCGGGCGACTTAGCGCGGCGCTCCTGCAACTCGTTACGATCCACTGCTTCCTTGGCTTCGATGATGATGTTGTTGACACCGAGAAGATCGATGTAGCTCATCATTTCCTTCTGCGCGCCGGCCGTAATCGCAAGCATCGCCACCACGGCGCCGACACCGAAGATCATACCGAGCATGGTGAGCAAGCTGCGGAGTTTGTGCACCAGGAGGCTCGAAAGCCCCATGTACATCTCGTTTAAAATATCGGGAACGTTCGCCATTTACTTCCCACCTCCGGGCAGAGCGCCCAAAGCGCCGCCATCGCCCTTCTTGCTCTTCTTTTCGGTCTTCCTCTCGGTCGGATCCGCCAGCGCGACGATGTCGCCCGGCTTCAGACCCTCGGCGATGACCATCACGGACTCGCTGCGCTTGAACGGCTTGATCTGCCGAGGCTCGAACACGTTGCCATTCTTCACGTACACCACCATTTTGCCCTCACGCTCGAAGACGGCCTGCATGGGCACGTTGATCGCGTTCGGGATCTTTTCGATGATGATCTGCACGTCGGCCAGCAACCCGGGACGGAGCAGCACATCGAACTGCGTGTCCTCCTCGGGCGGCGGAGGCAGTTTGGCATCCGCCAGTTCCTGTTCGGTGAATCCGCCGGCGATGCCGCGGCTGAACATCGGCGGACCACCGGCGCCGGGCTTCCCTGCCCCGCCGGCCTGCTTCATGATTTCGGCCATCGCGGCCTGAATTTTCGGACGGAGTTCGGCGCGCTCTTCCGGCGTCAGATCCTGCATGTTCTTGCCGCCGGTGACTTTCTTTATGGCTTCCTGAGCCTTCTTCTGCTGCGCCGGCGTGAGGTTAGCCATGAAGTTGCCGCTGCGACTGCCACCGCCGACTCTGCGGCCGCCGCCTTCTGCCGGGGCTCCGCCTTCCTGGCCACCCGCACCAGGACCAGCCGCGGTCATGACCGGGGCACCACCGCCCGGCATTCCACCACCCGGGGCACCACCGCCGCCGGCCATCATCATTGGGCCGCCGACCGGTTTCTTGCGATTCTGCTCCGCGGTCGCGAGGATTTTTTGAATCTGTTCCGGTTTGGCACCGAGTGCCGAGAGCAGCTCATTCATCTGAATGCTGAAGATCACGTCGAACTTCTTGGCGGGGTCGAACGAAAATGCGTTCGACGATGCGGTGCCGCTCATACTCTTGATGCGGCCGTGCAGCGGCTTATCCGGAAGCGCGTCGAGCATGAGCGTGGCATCCTGCCCCTCGCGCAGATTCGCGCGGTCCAACTCGCCGACTTTCGCAATCACTTCCATCTCGGACAGATCCAACACGTCGGCTACCGGGATACCGGGTTGCACCTGGTCGCCTTCACGAATGTCGGGAATCTGCATGCCGGGGAACATGAAGCCGGTGCGATTCTGCCGCACCGCGACCAGTCCGCTGATGGGCGCGAGCAGTTTGACCTGGGTCAGGCGCTGGCGTTCGCGCTGCAGTTCGAGGAGCGCCTTCTTTTTGTTCTCGCCCAACACTGCGAGTTGCGCCTGCGCCTGCACCTGCCGGCTCTTGATGTCGCTTTCCAACTGCTTGAGCCTGCGCTTGGCCTCTTCGAGCGTCAGCAGGTTCTTCTTCTGATCGATGGCCGAGAGCAGTTCGTTGCGCTTCACTTCGAGTTCGGCGCGCCGGACTCCGTACTGCGCACTGAGAATTTCCACTTGGTCCTGGTTGTTGCGCATTTGCAGATCGGCGGTATTCTTCTTGATCTGCTCGTCTACCTGGTCGATTTCGAGTTGCTTCTCCTCGACGCGCGACAGGACTTCGGAATCGTCGAATTCGACGACCAGGTCCTTTTCACGCGCGAACGCGCCGATGGGCGCCATCCGCGTCACCTGCACGGTGCCGAACAGGTTCGGAGCGGTCAGCGTAGCCGACCTCACCGCGCGCAATTCGCCGCGCGCGAAACTCTTCACGATGACGTCGTTTTGCCGCACGCGCGTAGTCGCGATCTGATCGGTCCTTTGCGGAAGATCGCGGAAGAACTTGTATCCATACCAGGCCGCCACGCCGACGATTGCCAGCATTATGAGCCGGAACGAGTATTTCTTGATGGTCTTTTGTGCGCTCATGGCATTGCCTGCTTACAACTTCTTGGCCTTCCGGGCCGCTTCGATCGGGTTCTCGAGTGCCACTGTCTCGCCGGGCTTCAAGCCGCTGAGCACCACGATGTCGGTCTCGTTTCGCTTGCCGACCTGAATGGGCCGCAACTCGAAATCGTTACCCTTCTGCACGTACACGGCGGGCTTGCCGCGCGAGGTGAAACTGGCGCGGGCCGGGATAAGAATCCGATTCTCCTGCGCCTCAATGACGATCTCGGCCGTGGCACTCATGCCGGGCCGGAGCCTCGGATCGAGATTCTTAAGTTGCGCCCGCGCGGGGAAGGTTTTCTCCTGCATCCACGGGCCGCGGAAGTTCACGCTGGCGATGGGACTGATCCAGTCGAGAGAGGCCTGGAAGACCTTATCGGGGATGGCATCGACGCGGACACGAGCGGGCTGCCCGATTTTCAATTTGCCGCGATCCACTTCCTCGAGTTTCAGTTCGATTCGCATGGCCGAGAGGTCGGGAATCTCGGCGATCACCGCTCCGGTCCAGGCGCGATCGCCTTCCTTGAACGGCGGTGGCGCGCTGCCGAACGAGCCCGAACTGCGGAAGTTGGGCATGATGTTCACGATCCCGTCGATTGGGGCGCGGAGCACCATCTTCGAGAGGTAGCTCTTGGAACGATCGGTATCGCGGACCGTCTTGTCACGCTTTTGCCCGAGGCGCGCGAGATCGGCCTCCTGCGCGACATCGTGCGCATTGATGGTGGTCTTCACCTGCCTCAACTCGCCTTCAGAGATGCCGACGTCGATGCGGTTCTTGGCGCCTTCGATTGCCGAGAGCACTTCCGCCTTACTGGCTTCGAGTTTGGCGCGCTCGAGGTTGTATTCGGCGGTCATGTTGTTCATGCTGTCCTGCTCGTCCGTGATTTTCTGGGACGCTTTGGTCTGAACAATCTCGCTATCGACCGTGCGTACGGCGGTGGTGTTCTCGAGGTAGGTCTGCTCCTGCTGGGCGGCATCGAACTCCACCACGACCTCGCCCTTGCGAATAGGTCGTCCGGAGTCGGCAAGGCTCACGATGCGAGGATCGGGCACTTGGGGTGCTGTCAGATACACGCTACGGACGCTCTTGATCTCGCCGCGGGTGCGGACGCTGATGATGAACTCGCCCCTACGGACTTTGGCAACCGGCACTTCCACTTTCGCCAGACTGTTGTTATAGCGGTAAGCGGCATAACCGCCTCCCGCGCACAGCAGCAGCACGACGCACCAAGTGATGATGCTACGGCGCTTGGATCCGGCCGTATGGCCGATCCTCTGCTTCGGTTTTACATCCTTCGACATTCTCTTATTAGTCCTGGTCTTACTGAGTCACTACTTGGTCTTACTGGCGGGAGGCCGATCGAGCGCAACCACTTCCTTCGGCTGCAGGCCGGTTCGGACGGCGGCACGGATATTGGTAACAGTTCCGAGTTCGACAGACTGCCGTTTCCATCCCGCGGGAGTCTGGACGAAAACGTAGGGTTGGCCCGGCGTGTCCTGGAAGATGGCGGCCAGCGGCACAATAGCCGCGTGCTCGGTCTCGCTTTCAATTACAATATCCGCGCTAACGGACAGATCGGGGATAACGCGGCTATCGAGATTATCGATCTTCAGCCGGACCGGGATTTCCTTGACCCAGTCAGCGCGCTGTCCGCCTTGTTTGGCGACGCTGCCCAACGAGTAGACGCGTCCGGTCAGGATCAAGTCGGGGTAGGCATCGAAGTGGATCTTCGCCTTGGCGCCGATCCGGAGGCGCTCGACGTCCGCCTGATTCACCGACGCGTCGACGACCATCGACCGGGGATCGACGATCGAAAGGAACATCATGCCCGGGTATAGCTGATCGCCTTCCTGCACCTGCGCGAGCTCGCCGCCGCGCCGGACGCTCTGCATGACGGCGAGTCCGTCAATGGGGGCCTTCAGCACCATGCGATCGATGTTCGCTTCGGCCCGCTTCAGCTCGAGTTGGGTCTGCTGCAGTTCGATCTCGGCGTTGCGGACCTGGGAGGCTAGTGAGATCTCGAGCAGGCGCGCTTCCGAGGCCACCTGCTTGTACTTGACCTGCCCCTCTTCGACGGCGAGCCTGGTGCGCTCTGCATCCATGTCGGAGAGCACCGGCAGCGTCTTCATGTCGAGGTTGCCTTTGTCGAGCGTGGCCTTGGCGGAGGCGATGGACTGAACGTGCGCGTTCCGTGTGACGTCGAGATCGGCCTTGAGCTTCTTGAGCGAAGCCTCGGCTTGAATCACGCGGGCTTTGTAGTCGTCGAGCCGGAGCAGCATGAACTGGCGGTCGAACGCAGCTACGACGTCTCCTTTTTTGACGTGGGATCCGGCGGGCACGAGCTTTTCGAGAACTAACGAGAAGTCGCCGCCACCGCCACCGCCGCCACCACCGCCGACCAGCGAACTGCCGGTAGAGCCGAGTCCGCTCGAGCCCATCGCGGCGCTGGTCGTGGAGGATGAGGAGGAACTGGAACTGCTGCTTTTCGAGGCGGAACTGCTGCTTGAAGGCGAGGAGAACCGGCTGGTGGAGGCGCGCAGAGCGGCCGACATGTTGCTGGATCCGGATGATCCGGATGAGCCGGCCGAAGAGGACGAGGAAGAACCGCTGGAGGAGGATCCGGCCGTGGAACTGACGGACGAACTCGGAGTGGAACTGCTGGACCCGCCGCCACCTCGGCCGAAGTTCGACCGGCTACCGCGGAGTCGCGGGCTGATGAGCGACGCGAAGTTTTCCGCAGCGGTGACGCCAGTGAGTCGAATGGTGCGATCGAGAGTGCCTGAGACGACCGGCGCGGTGCGGATGGCCGAGGCGGTCGTGGGCGTCGCGGTTTGGGAGGCAGTCCGCCGTGAGAGCACGAGGTACAATCCCACACCGCCCATGATAAGGGCGATCAAGCCGTAGAGCCACCACCTGCGAGGTTGGGATGGTTCCGGGCGGCGAGGAACGACCGTTGGCGACGGCGGAGAAGTCGGTGGGGGGGTCGCCGGGGCGGCGCTGCTCATCGGGGGCATGGATGGATACCTTTTCGGACGGGCGGTTTATTAGAACTTCCCATTCTATTAGATAGAGATGACGACGTCGGAATGGGGGAGGTTAGCGGTGGTGGGAATTTTGACGCGATAGGGATCGAAGGATAGGCATGGCTGGCTGTTTGGGTAGGAGTTTTAGGCCGGGGTTATGGAGGGTGAGGGCTGGAATCGTGGTTCGAGCCCATGCCGGGGAGCCAAATCCAGTAGCCCCAACTTGTCACGCCGTTTTCGTTGACGGCACCCCTCCGGGCCAGTCCCGTTATCCCAAACATTCCGCAGGTATTTAGCACCGTCGTATTCTCCAGTTTGAAATCGTGATTGTCGGGGTCCAACGAATACCCCGGGGTATGCGTCGGAGGCCAACGTTTTTCCGTCCAATTCTCTTTTCTCCTGTTGACAGATTGCCGTTGTTGACAAGGGGGTCCTTGTTGGCGGCCCAATGTTAGGATTTCCAACCCGGGGCGCCACAGGATATCCTGGGATGAGAAAGGCGTCTGCAAATGCCTTTCCGAGAACCAATCTGCGGCCCGATTCCCTCGTGGCGCCCAGGCGAACGCCGCTTCGTTGCGCCATATACACCCGCCAATCCGTGATCTCCGACGACGGTCTTTCGTCGTGTCAGATCCAGTTTGAGTTATGCGATCAATTTGTGCGTTCGCAGCGCTCCAACGGCTGGCTCCTGATCGAAGAACGTTTTGAGGATGATGGGTATTCAGGCGCAAGCTCTGATCGTCCCGCGCTTCAACGGGTATTAAACCTCATCCGAAAACGGGAAGTGGACCGGCTTGTGCTTTATCGATTGGATCGGCTTACCCGTAGCCTGCTCGGGTGCGCCAGCATCCTTCACGAGCTTCGGGAATGCGGCGTCGGCTTGGTGATTGTCACCGCTCCGGAACTTGGGAATTCTGCGCAGGACGGCTTCATGCTGAACATCCTCGCGACCTTCGCGGAATTCGAGCGCGAGATGATCGCCTCGCGCATCGCCGAATCCCGTGTCCGCTTGAAAGCTCGGGGGCGGCGGATAGCTGGCGCTGTGCCGTTCGGCTATGAAGCCGACCCGCGGACGAAGCAGTTGCTGCAAAGCGCGAGTGAAGCGGCGGTGGTGAAGTGGATGTTCGAGCAAGCTGCAGCCGCAAAGACGCCGGCGGAGATTGCCGATGCGGCCAACGCCAAAGGCTGGCGGACGAAGGCGACCGTCGCGCGCCGGACGGCCAAACACCACGGAGGCAATCTGTGGACGGCACGTCAACTGATCGCGACGCTGCGGAACCCTGTCTATCTGGGGTTGTTCCGGGACAAGGGCGACTTCCGGATCGGCCATCACGAGGCGATCGTCACCCACGAGTTGTTCGCCGCTGTTTCAGCGAAGCTTGAGGCGCGCCGAACACGAAGGTCGGGCACTCGCTACTAGATCGACTGGCCGTTGAAGGGTCGCATCACCTGCGCGGTCTGCGGTACGCCGATGTCGCCGCACACCATCCGGTATCGAAACTTCCTCTATCGTTATTACCGATACCGGTCGACAGCCGGAGGGCAGCGGCCATACGGGCATCAAGTTTCCGCAACCCGATATCGAGGGTGCGGTGCGGCAGAACTTGGAAATTCTTTTGGACGTCCATTTGGACGAGGATCAC
The DNA here is from genome assembly GCA_038322675.1 of Bryobacterales bacterium. Lineage (GTDB taxonomy): Bacteria > Acidobacteriota > Terriglobia > Bryobacterales > Bryobacteraceae > TMP-7. The sequence continues at coordinate 9,880 of JBBQGE010000038.1, read as the reverse complement.
ATCCGGGACTCTGTCGAGAGCGTCGTCTATGATCACCGCGATCAAAGCGTGCGCGCGACGTTCATTCGCCCGGCTGCGCCGGACACCAATCCGGATTCCACAGAAGTCGAATTTCCACTTGGCAAGCGCAAACGCCGCAAGGCGTGAAGACGGGCGGCCTCACCGTGCAGCCAACACCGGAATGATTTCAAGCAGGTTTGATGATGACGATCAGCCTGTCCACCACTTCGTCAAGTTTCGCTTCGGCGACGTGACCAGCGCGGTAGACAATGATTCCCGCATCGGCGGTGAACAGCCGATTCGGGCGAACCCGGCTGCTCTGGCTCAGCCCGCCTGAGAGGAAATCGACGTCAGCCAGGACGATCGAGTATTCATCGGTTCGAGCTTGGCTTGTGCTCTGGCAAAGGATCACGTCATCGCCTTTGAGGGTCGAGATAACCAGCGCCGGCCGTCGCTTCGTCTGGCTGAGGTCCGAGAAAGGAAAGTTGAGGACTACAACATCGCCCCTTACAAATTGGCCCAGGCCTCGTCCTCCTCAGGTGTGAGCCAGTCCTTGGCCAGTGACGATTCGGCGACCAACGTCGGCATCGCGGTCTCGGCGTGTGCTTCCTTTAGAGATCGCAGGTATGCCAGTAATCTGTCGAGATCCTGCTCCGGCATGTAACCTAATTCCCGGGTGATCAATTCCCGTTTACTCATTGCATCCTCAACCCCATCGTAAGGCATTTTAGCCCATCCTGAGAGGAAGCCCATCCGATGGCAGATATGAGTTGAGGCGCCATGTCCCGGCTCGCCATACTAAAGAAGGCTGGAATCCTGCACGGTCGGTTGCACCTTGCGCGTGCCAGACCAAGTGATAAATGCGGAATTCGATCCGGGGGCCGCGACGAATGGCCTGACCTGCTCCGTATTTTCAACAAGTTACGAAGCGGCCGTTAATCCCACTGTGGCAGGTGAGAATTGAGCCAAACCTTTATATTCAATAGTTTGTAGAGACATTTTCGCGTCCGTGTACGGATTTTGTACCATGGCTGGTCGCTTGTAACTCGCTGATAGGATTGCTAGTAACACACAGAGCATGGATTTGAAAATCGAATCCGTAAGCGATTAGACTGCGGGCCAACGCCGCACAGGGAGGGCGAAAAGCTACAACCGGAGGGTGTCAATCAAAGCCGAAAGCGCGGCTGGCTGATGTCGCCGGCTCGGGTAATAAAGGAAGAACCCTGTGAAGGGCTGGCACCAATCCTCCAGTACGCGAATGAGCGCGCCTTTCGCGAGATCCTGCGCAACCTTATCTTCTCCCACGAAAGCGAGGCCTATGCCATCAATGGAGGCGCGGATAACGATGTCCACGTCGTCGACGATCAGAGGCCCGTTCACCGCAACGGACAGGGACTTCTTGCCTTTGTCGAACTCCCACCGGTACAAGCCTGCGTTTCCATGCCGGAAGTTGATGCAGCGGTGCTTGAGCAGATCGTGCGGCGTCTTCGGCTTCGGGTGCGTTTTAAAATATGTGGGCGCGCCCACGATGGCCGCACGATGGTCGTTGGACACCCGGACCGCGATCATGTCCTTCTGGATGTATTCGCCGAAATGAATACCTGCGTCGAAGCCCCCCGCCACGATGTCGAGGAGGCTGTCGTCAGCCGTGATATCGAGTACGACGTCTGGATAATCCTGCGTGAACTTCGCCAGTTTCGGTCCGAGCACGGCGGTTCCGGCAACCCGCGGCACCAGCAGTCGCAGGCGGCCCGCAGGTTTGTCGCGTAAGCCGGAGAGTTCGCCCAGGACATCCTGGACATCGTTAAGCGCCGGACGCAAGCGCGTGAGGAGCCGCTCTCCCGCTTCAGTCGGCGCAACGCTGCGCGTCGTCCGCGAGAGGAGGCGCACCCCTAAATCCTCCTCCAACCCGCGGATCGCGTGGCTCGTGGCCGAAGGGGAGACGCCCAATCGTTTGGCCGCCTTGGTAAAACTGCGTTCCTCGGCTACGGCAAGAAAAACGGCCAGCGTGCCGAGATCGTTTCGTCCCATTTGTGAATTCCGTTCATAAGCCCTTGTCTTTAATACATACTACTCAAAACTGTCTTCTCGCGATACCTTGGAATTAAGGGATGGGAAAAGAGTTGGAAGAGATCGGCGTCGAAAGGGTGCCGTTGAAGTTTCCGTAAATGGCTCAGCCGCAGAAAATAGGGAATACGTTATGAACTTATCGTTTGAGAACAAAGTCGCACTCGTTACCGGCGCTGCCTCTGGCATGGGCCTCGTTACGGCGGAGGCATTTGCTGCGGCGGGCGCCGCCGTGGCGCTCGTCGATCTCAACGAAGCGGAGGTGCGCAAGGTAGCGGAGCGACTGATTGCGGCGGGGCATAAGGTGATAGCCATCACCTGCGATGTCACGGACGAAGTCCAGGTCAAGAGGATGGTCGAACAAACCGTCTCCGCGTTCGGTCGTCTGGATGCCGCGTTCAACAATGCGGGCGTGCAGAGTCTCGCTGTTGAAACCGCCGATTCGACCAGCGAAGAGTTCGACCGCGTGAATGCGATCAATCTCCGCAGCGTGTGGCTCTGCATGAAATACGAATTGCTCCAGATGCGCAAGCAAGAGAGTGGCGCGATCGTGAACAATTCTTCTATCGGAGGCCTCATCGGCATCCCAGGCCGGGCCATCTACCATGCCACCAAACACGGCGTGATCGGCCTCACGAAGAGTGCCGCTCTTGAGTATGCGGCCAGGGGCATCCGCATCAATGCTATATGCCCCGTCGGCGCCATCGAAACGCCCATGGTTGCCGCCATGGTCGCCAACGAGCCGGAAACGATGAAAGACATCCTGAAGGAACAACCGATCGGCCGCCTCGGCAAACCTGAGGAAATCGCCTCCGCTGTGCTGTGGCTTTGTAGCCCTGGCGCAGGCTTCGTGATTGGACACGCGCTCGCTATCGATGGCGGATATACGGCACGTTAGTTTTGGTGGCTCGGATACAAGATGTGAAGGAAATCAAATCAGGTGAAAGGCAGGACAAAGCAATGAAAGGTACAGTTCTTTACGGAGCGGGCGACATTCGGTTCGAAGATCTTGAGACACCGAAGATTATCGAACCAACCGACGCGGTGCTCCGCCTCGCGGCGACCTGCGTGTGCGGATCGGACCTGTGGCCGTACCGGGGCTTGCAGCCTATCGACGGTCCGACGCCGATGGGGCACGAGTATTGCGGCTTCGTCGAAGAGGTCGGCAGCGCGGTCAAATCCGTGAAGCGGGCCAATTCGTTATCGGCTCGTTCGCGACGTCCGACAACACTTGTGCCAATTGCCGGTACGGTTACCAGTCCGCGTGCATCCATCGTGAGTTCATGTCGAGGGCGCAGGCGCCAATCCTGCGTGTGCCGCAGGCGGACGGGACGCTCGTGCCGACGCCAGGAGGCGCGCCGCCCGATGACCTCGTGCCGAGCCTTCTTGCGTGCTCGGACGTCTTGGGTACCGGCTGGTTCGCCGCCGACGCTGCCAACGTAAAGCCCGGCGGCACGGTGGTTGTCGTCGGCGACGGCGCAGTCGGCCTTCTTGGAGTGCTCTCGGCCAAGCAGATGGGGGCCGAGCGGATTATCGCCATGAGCGGTCATGACGCACGGCAGAAGCTCGCCCGAGAATTTGGCGCGACGGACATCGTGGCGGAGCGCGGTGACGAGGCGGTGGCCCTCATTAAGGACATGACGAAAGGGATCGGCGCTGACTCTGTGCTGGAATGCGTTGGCACACAGGAGTCGATGATGCAGGCCATCGGCGCCACGCGCCCCGAAGGGTACGTGGGGTATGTCGGCGTGCCGCACGGGGTTGAGTTCAAGGGCGAGGAACTCTTCTACAGGCATGTCCACTTGCACGGCGGCCCTGCCCCGGTCCGGCGCTACCTGCCCAAACTGATCGACCTTGTCCTGAATGGAACGATCAACCCTGGCAAGGTCTTCGATCTGACGCTGCCCCTCGATCAAGTGGCGGAAGGCTACCGAGCGATGGACGAGCGCCGGGCGATCAAAACACTGCTCCGGCCCTGAGGTTTTTGTGGCGATTTTGGAAGTAAATACGGAATGACAACGACCATGACGACTACGCATCGTCATCGACATGGCGACGCTCAAAACCGCGATCAAATAAGGAGAAGACCATGCAAACTATTCGCAAAGCCGGCTCACAGGCTTCCGTTAAAGGCCCAGAGGAATATTTCACCGGCACGGTACGCATCGATCCGCTGTTTCCGGCAATGGAAGGAAGCGTGGTGTCAGGCGCGTTGGTTACCTTCGAGCCAGGCGCGTGCTCGGCGTGGCATACGCATCCGATGGGGCAGAACCTCATTGTCATCTCCGGCATGGGCTGGACGCAATGCGAAGGCGGCCCCAAGGTCGAAATCCGGCCTGGCGACGTGGTTTCCTGCCCGTGTGGGAAAAGGCACTGGCATGGCGCGACCCAGACTACGGCTATGAGCCACATCTCCATTACTGAGGTGATCAATGGAAAAAACGTTGAGTGGATGGAGAAAGTCACCGACGATGAATACGGAGCGTGAGGCGATGAAATATGCTGACGCGCTTTCTCCAGTTATTCTCAAGCGCCGTTCTTTTAATTTTAATCGCAGGTACTGTAATGGCTCAAACGAATGATTCCGCTTCCACGCTAAACGCTACGCAACGCGGCATCGTCCTGATTGCGGCCTTTACCGCCAATGGCGATCTGAATAAGCTGCAAATCGCGCTTGGCGAGGGGCTGGATGCGGGGTTGACCGTCAACGAAATCAAGGAACTCCTGGTGCAAATGTACGCCTATGCCGGATTTCCTCGCAGCTTGAACGGCATCAATACGTTCATGGCCATCCTCGATGCCCGCAAAGTCGAAGGCATCATTGACATTGAAGGCAAAGAAGCAAGCCCGCTGCCTACGAATATGGACAAGAATGAGTATGGTGCAAAGGTGCGCGCCAGCCTCGCCGGTCAGCCCGAGATTCCACCACCGGGCGGTTACCAGCTCTTTGTGCCGATTGCCGATACGTTCCTAAAAGAGCATTTGTTTGCCGATATTTTTGTCCGCGATGTGCTAAATCATCAGTAGCGTGAATTAGCAACCATTGCAGCGCTGGCGGCGATGAGCGGTACGGAAGGGCAGCTTCGCTTTCATTTGAAGGCCGCGATGAATACGGGGGTGACGGAGGCGCTGCTTAACGATTTCGCTACCCTGCTTGACACACGCGTCAGCAAGGATTCTGCTGGGCGTGCGCAAGGCGTTTTGAGCGAGATTTCAGAGCCTGCGCCACGAGAAAAGATGAAAATAAACATAACAGTCGATGGTCACATTATCACCGCGACATTGGAAGATAGCGCAACGGTGCAGGATTTTATTTCCCTGTTGCCGCTAAATGCTGACGTTGGAAGACTACAACGAACCAGAAAAGGTCAGCAGCCTATCGAAACAGCTGACAATGCCGGCGCTCCGGCAGCCATTACGCCGAAAGCCGGTGACATCGCCTTTTATGCGCCGTGGGGAAATCTGGCGATTTTCTATCGTGATGGCCACCATTCACCGGGGCTTATCAAGCTAGGCATCATCGATTCCAACGCGGAAGCCTTCAACGTTTCTGGCGCCCTGATGGCTACGATTGAAGTCTCAAAATAACAGCCCGGTGAGCATTGAGATAGCCAAATAGACGCTTGCTATCGCGGCCAGCCGGACAGAGTAATACGAGGGTTTCAAACGTGGAGAGTTCGATGACAATGCAGCGTGTGACCGTCAGGGCCTTCGGTGGACCGGAACAGCTGACTGCCGAAACGGTGACGGAACTGCCGCGGCCGGGCCTCGGTCAAGTGCTGATCGATGTGGAAGCGGCAGGCGTGAACTACCTTGACGTCTATCAGCGTAAGGGCCTGTCGCCGGTTTCGCTGCCCTTCATACCGGGATTGGAGGGCGTCGGACGCGTGCGCGAGATCGGGGAAGGCGTCGCCCGCAACAGTCTTGTCATCGGAGATCGCGTGGCATGGATCGGTTCGCTTGGGTCCTATGCAAGCCAGGTCCTTGTTCCCGTAGCGGAGGCGATTCCTGTGCCAAAGTCCTTCGCCACGGCTCAGGCGCTCCTGTTCCAGGCCATAACGGCGCAGTATCTCGTGAGCGAATACCGCGAGGTGCGCCCCGGCGACCGGGTGCTTGTCCACGCGGCAGCGGGCGGTGTGGGGCAGATACTGGTTCAATGGCTCAAGCATCTCGGAGCCTGGGTGGTCGGCACGACATCCAGTGACGCCAAAGCGGCCACCGTTCGCGCCGCTGGCGCCGCCGCCGTCATCAACTATGGACAGGATTACGCGTTCGTTGACGAGTTGCTGTCGCTGACAGGCGGGTACGGCGTTGACCTTCCCTTCGATGCTGTAGGCGCGGCCACCCTCGCGACGACGCTGAAAGCACTTGCGAGAGGCGGGACCGCCGTTTCCTACGGCTCAGCATCGGGACCTCCGCCCGCCATCGACCCGCATCAGCTTTATGCGAAGGCCACACGGCTCGCCGGCGGGGCACTTTTCACTTATGCCGCTGACCCTTCCGAGCTTCAGCGTCGCGCAGCGGTCGTTGTCGAGGCAATCCAGTCGGGCTGGCTGCGCATGGGCAAAGGTTCTGCCTACGCGCTCGCAAACGTCGCTGAGGCGCACCGCGACATCGAGGGGCGTGGAACAACAGGCAAGCTTTACCTCACGCCGGAGCAGAAACCATCGTAGATTTGAGCGCGAAGGAAGTTGAAATAAGACCGTACATCGTTTGCCACCTGCTTTCCTCTATCGACGGGAGGATCGCCGGTGCCGCGCTCAGAAATGTCACGGTCGCGGGCGACTATGAGGACACCGGCACCAAACTCGAAGGTGATGCCTGGGTCTGCGGCCGGACAACCATGCAGCAGCACTTTGCGAAAGACGAGCCTTTCGTGTCGGCGCTGAACCGCCCCGCAGGCCCACAACCTGTTCACGTCGCGCGCCGGACGAAATCATATGCGATCTCGGTCGATACGACCGGCAAGCTCCGGTGGTCCGGCGCCGATCTGGATGGCGATCATCTGATTTGTATCGTGAGTGAACGCGCGCCCGAAGATTATCTTTCCATGCTGCGGGACAGCGGCATCTCCTACATCGTTGCCGGTGAGTCGAGCGTTGATCTAGCCAAGGCAGTGAACGTGCTTGGCGAGGAGTTTGGAATTCGCCGGCTGCTGCTCGAAGGCGGCGACCACATCAACGGTGCATTCCTTCAGGCGGACCTCGTCGATGAAGTGAGCGTTCTGCTCGTGCCCGGTATCGACGGGCGCCACGATGTTCCGGCTGTGTTCGACGGCGTCAACCCCGCACACAAAGCCGCTGTCCCTCTAAAACTCAAGTCGGTAGATCGGCGCGAAAGAGACACGCTGTGGCTTCGGTACGAAGTTGTTCGGTCGTGAATAACATCTCCGGTTCCGCGTGCTTGGTTGCTCGACGCGCAGAATCGTTTTTTACCGATTTTGTACAAGTAACCTGCTTTTGAGGCTTTCGACGACTTCAGTAGCTTCGTAGAATCAATAACTTCAGGGATTTCAAAAACCTGTCAAGTTCGTGGTTCGAATGCACGGTGGGAAGGCCGGGCGTGTTGGCGACGAATGTATCGCTGGACAGGGAGAACTGGAGCCAATTGAGGAGCAGTGCTCCGGCGGGTGGCATTGGGAGAGGGTTGTCGTCTTCCGAAGACCCAAGCACGTCGGTGATGGTGGCACCGTTCATTAGGATGACGGAGATGTTTGACCTATCGAAGATGTCGGTTGCGTCGGCGGCTTGGAATGGATTGTACAGCATGACTTCGGTGATCCCACCTTGTAATGGCTGTCTGAGCGGCCGGCCAAGACGTATCCCTTGTTGGGGAAGAATTGCAGTGCCGCCTCGTCTTCTTCCGCGACGGTACAGTGGCTTGGTTGGCCCGTGCGTATTCCTCAGAGACGCGCAACAAGATGCCACCGGAGCCGCCTGTCCTTATTCGGGTGGCTTCCGTCATCTCGAGAACGAAGATCATGCCATCGCCCACTTTGCCCGTGCGAGCCGAGCGGCGAATCGCCTCGATGACTTCCGTCAGTTCGCTGCGGCCGACGACGACCTCGATCTGGATCTTGGGGGCGAACCCGATGCTGGATCCGGAGCCCCGGTAGAGGAAATCGGCATCTGCTTGCGATCCGCAGCCTCTGACATCGGTTACGGCGATACCGCCGACTCCGGTGTCGAGCAGTTCCTTTTGCACCTCTGCAAACTTGAACGGCCGGATCATCGCTTCAATTTTGACCACGGATCTACCACGGGGGTCCGGCATGCCACGCATTTCCGCGTGCCAACCCTGAGAAGTTCCCCGGTGGTCCTTCCCGTTATCGGTTCCAATACCATTGTCGCGAATCGACAATCCCGCTGGAGCCTCGGTACTGACCGGCCATCGAGGTGACCCCTCCGCCGGAGAACCGGGTCGCGTGGCACTGCCTGCCCACAGATCGGAAGAGCGCGGAGGAGTAGCTACGAAGCGGTCACGCGCTGAAGACCGGTTCGAGTTTCGAGATTCGCATCTTGAGCGAGGCCAGTTCGGTGTTCGTCAATGGCGGCAGGGGCGCGGATGCAAGTTCCATGGCGAGGTCGAAGATTCGTTCGTCGCCAGGGGGTACGGCACCGGTGACGTCGTGGTTCAGGGTGAAGCGGAGCGCCTGGCGGGCCATTTCGCGATCGTCAATCGGCTGGTACCAGCATTTCGGGTATTTGCGCTCGCTCTTTTTCATAGAGTCGGGCCACTTACCGAACGCAAGAGATTTGAGCGCCATTCGAGCCATGCCTTTCGACTTGGCTTTCTCGAGAATCCGGGGGCCGAATCCGCCATTTTCCCAGGCATTGGCATTGACCGGGAACAGAACACTGTCGAGTTGCATGGCGTCCATCAGGCGGAGCGCGGACGGCGGATGATGTGCGGAAAAGCCGAGGTGCAGGGCTTTGCCTTGCTTGCGAGCGAGTTCAAATGCTTCCGCCGCCCCGCCCGGCGCGAGGATTTTGTCAACATCCTCCATCGAACCGACCGCGTGGAACTGATAGAGGTCGACGTGATCGGTGTGGAAGCGCCTCAGGGTCTGCTCCAGTTCTTCGAGTGCACCCTTGGCGTCGCGGCGGCCTGTTTTTTCGGCGAGGAACACCTTGGCGCGGTAGGGGCGGAGGGCTTCGCCGAGTTTGAGTTCGGCCTCGCCGTCGAAGTACGACGGGGCGCAGTCGAAATAGTTGACGCCGCGATCATAGGCAGCGGCGACACGGCGGGATGCCTCCTGCTGAGGCATTCCACAGACTACGATTCCACCGAGGGCGATGATGGAGAGGTCTATGTTGTTCTTATAAGGCCGGCGAGGCAGGGGTGCCTGTGCGCCTGACGCGACGCTGGACGTGACAGCGGCAGCGGTGGCTAAGAATTCGCGACGGTCCATGGTTCGGATCCTTTCTTGCTTCAGTTTAACCCAGGGCAGGCAGCGTAAAGAAGAAAGTCGAACCCTGTCCAGGTTGCGATTCCACCCAGATTCTGCCGCCGTACCGCTGTATTATGCGCTGACAGATGGGGAGACCGATGCCTGTACCGGAATAATCTTCGGAGTTGTGGAGCCGCTTGAAAACACCGAAGATGTGCTCTTTGTATTCATCCGCGATTCCGATTCCATTAACGTCGGCGCCATTTGGCCAGGAAATTGAGCCTAAGGATGCGTCTAGTAATAACATTTCCATAATGGAATGTTTTGACGTATACTGGCTCCAGTGGTCGACCTCGCTGGCATCACGGCACGCTTCGATGCTTTAAGACCGGTTTTGGATGAGCGGGCGCGGCGTTTGGTGGC
>JBBQGE010000037.1:0-52947 GCA_038322675.1 Bryobacterales bacterium | reverse complement strand
AGCTTCAAATCGGCGACCATGATGTCTCATCTCTCCGCCCCCTGAAAGGTCAATAATTGCGGGCGGGGTAGGTGTCTCACTCATGTTGGCACAGAGGGGAACGGAAGTCCGAACCGGATCGGGCAATTTCCAAATACTAGGCCCGTCCGGCCGCAGAAGCCGCCCCGCTGACAAATCGTTCCAACTCGAACGAATTGCGGACGATCTGCCTGCCTTCATCAAGATCCCGAATCACTCCCGCCGCGACAGCCTGCACCAGGACGTTTCCAATTGCCGTGGCTTCCACTGGTCCCGCGATAACCGTACGGCCGGTACGGTCCGCTACCAACTGATTCAGGAGTGTGTGGCGGGATCCGCCGCCGACGATATGGATGGTTTTCAGGCGGCGGTGGAGAACTCGTTCCAAGGATTCGAGCACCTGCCGGTAGCGTTCGGCGAGGCTCTCAAGAATCGTCCGGCAGGTTTCGCCGACGGTCTGGGGTTCGGGCCGGTCGTTGGCGCGGCACCAGTTGGCGATCTTGGCCGGAAGTTGTCCGGAGTGCAGAAAAGCGTCCACATCGATCAGCGATTTCGCGGGTCCGGCTTCGGCGGCGAGAGTCGCGAGTTGTTCGTAGGAATAGTCGTGCCCTTCGGCAGCCCAGGCGCGGCGGCATTCCTGTAGCAGCCACAGGCCGGCAATGTTCTTGAGGAATCGAACCTTGCCCTCGGCGCCGATTTCGTTCGTGAAATTGAGCGCCAGCGACTCAGCGGTAACGACCGGTTCGTCGAGGATGACTCCCATCAGGGACCACGTGCCGGAACTGATGTAACACCAGTCGTCTCCGCCGGCCGGGACTGCCGCGACGGCGGAAGCCGTGTCGTGCGCGGCGGTCGCGTACACCGGGACCGGGCCGAGACCCGTGGATTCAGCGAGCGTTGCATGAAGGGGTCCGAGTAGCGTGCCGGTACCGGTCAGCGGCGGCAGCATCGAAGAGGGGAGTCCCAGCCTGTCAAACAATTCAGAGGCGAATCGCGCATTCCGTGTATCGTAGAATTGCGAGGTGCTGGCAATGGAGACTTCGGACAATTGGACCCCGGTGAGCCAGTAGTTCAGCAGGTCGGGCATGAAGAGCAGCCGGTGCGCGGCGGTAAGCGCGGGCGATCCGGCCAGTTTCATGGCGTATAGCTGATACAGCGAATTGAACTGCATGAACTGGACGCCCGTGAACTGGAAGACTTCGTCGCGCGGCACCACCTCGAACAGACGCTCGGGGACGCCGTCGGTGCGCTCGTCGCGATAATGCCGGGGCGACGCGACGAGCGAGCCATCCGCGCCGAGGAGTCCGAAGTCGACACCCCACGTATCGATGCCGATGCCTGAGATTTCGAGGTGCCGCTCGCGACCCGCGATGGTCAGGCCGTGCACGATTTCATGGAACAGACCCAGCGAGTCCCAATACAGGCCGTCGGGCAGCCGGACGGGGGTGTTGGGGAACCGGTGAAGTTCTTCCAGCGAGAGGCGGGATTGCTCGAGCGTCGCGAGCATAACTCGGCCGGATTCGGCTCCAAGATCTACGGCTAGGAAATGGGGCATGTTAATCGATGTCTCGTCACGCGTACTCCAAAATATCGCAGCTTGCGGTTCGGGCGCGCGTGTCGAACCGGCTGATCACGCGCCGAGGATGTAAGCTGGGACTGATGTCCTCCACCATTTCCCGCAAGTCTCTTCCGCTATTGTTCGCGTTGTTGTGCGCGGCTGGATTCGCGCAGAACCGTGCCGATCGGAAGGATTGGATCCAGGCCTTCAACGGCAAGAATCTGGACGGATGGGTGATGAAGATCAAGGGCTATCCGTTGGGTGAGAACTACGGCGACACGTTCCGCGCCGAGAACGGCCTGTTGAAGGTCGCCTATGACAAGTACACCGATTTCGGCGACCGCTTCGGCCACATCTTCTACAAGACCAAGTTCTCGCACTATATTGTGGCCGTCGAGTATCGCTTCGTGGGCGAGCAGGTGAAAGGCGGACCGGCTTGGGGCCTGCGCAACAACGGGGTCATGCTGCATTGCCAGGCCCCGGAGACGATGGGAAAGGATCAGGATTTTCCCATCTCGATTGAGGACCAGCTTCTGGGCGGCGGTCCGACGGGGGATCGGCCCACTGCTAACATGTGCTCGCCGGGCACCGAGGTGTTCCACAACGGCGAGTTAGTGAAAACGCATTGTCTCAACTCGTCGTCTGAGACTTTTCGCGGCACTCAGTGGGTGAGGGTGGAGGCGGAGGTGTTGGGTTCGGAACGCGTGCGCCAATTCGTGAATGGAAAGATGGTGCTCGAGTATACGAATCTGCGGATTGGCGGTGGGAATGTGAGCAATTTCGACCCGGCAGTCAAGAAGGATGGCGAACCGCTGAGCGAAGGGTACATATCGCTGCAGGCCGAGAGTGCTCCGACGGAATTCCGCAAGGTGGAGATCCTGAATCTATCGGGGTGCATGGATCCGAAGGCGTCGAACTATAAGTCGTACTATGTGCATCGGGATGACACAAGTTGCCGGTACCGGTAACTCGATGCCGGTCTGCGCCCGCCGTGTTACTTCATGATCGAACACGCAATCGGTCCAGCGACTCGAACAAAGCCGATGTTGCCCAGCCTATCTCTTCGTCTTCGATCGAACCGGAGTCGAACGGCAGTGAGCGGCGCTGAACCTCTACCGTAGAAGCGCGTTCTTCCTCCGACGGCAGGTGATCGAACGCATTCAACAGTTCTCGGGTTCTGCCGGCTCATACGATCGAGGTTGATTATAGCCGCACCCGACGAACGCGGATGGTCCTGCCGCCACCTACAAACGGGTATAGAATCCATGTTGAACATGATTACCCGACGCCGGATGCTCCAAAGCGCGGTTGCGCCGATGATTGTGCCGAGCGTGGTGCTCGGACAGCGGGCTGGGGCGATTGCGCCCAGTGACCAAATTGTTTTTGGAGGTATCGGCATCGGCGCGCGCGGTGCCCATGACCTCAGCAAACTCCTCAACTATCGCGAGGCGCGGTTTGTCGCCATCTGCGATGTCCGCAACGAGCGGCGCGAGGAGATCAAGTCGACTGTCGATCAAAAGTACGGCAATCACGATTGCCAGATGTACGACGATCAGTATGCGCTGCTGGCGCGCAAGGACATCGACGCCGTTCTGATTGCTACCGGCGATCGATGGCACACGCCGCTCGCCATTATCGCGGCGCAGCACGGTAAGGATGTCTATTGCGAGAAGCCCTGCTCGATGTCGATAGAGGAGAGTTGGGCGCTCGCGGATGCGTTCCGTCGCTACAACCGGATTTATCAGGCCGGGTGCCAGCGGCGCAACGGCGCCAACTTTGAACTCTGCAAGGAACTGCTCAAATCGGGTGCGCTGGGTAAGTTGCAGACGCTGTATGCGAACGTCGGCCCGTCGGTTAACTGGCCGCCGATTCCGAGCCGCGACTGGCTCGCCGCCGAGGAACTGCCGCCCAAACAGGTGCTCGATTGGGACCGCTGGCTGGGTCCCGCGCCGTGGCGTCCGTACCACTCGTCGTACGTGCGCGGCGGATGGCGCAACTTTTACGATTTCCATGGCGGCGGCATTCTCGAGTGGGGATCGCATACCGTGGACCTGTGCCAGTGGGCCGCGGAGTTCGACGATACGCAGCCGGTGGAGTACGAGCCCGTCGGCACCAACACCGGGCCGTACCAGGTGCTGTGCCGTTATGCGAACGGCGTGAAACTAGTGATGCGCGACGACGGGTGGGACGCGGCGTTGAAAACGGGATCGTGTAGTTTTCGCATCGACGGCGATCTCGGGTGGGTGCAGACAGGCGATGCGACCCGCATCGAGAGTTCGGAAAATATCAAGCCGCTGCTGCGGCCGACCGAATCGGCGAGCCTGGCGCTGGTGAATCATGTCGGCGATCTGCTACGGGCCATCAAGACGCGGCAGTCACCCAAGGCCAGTGCCGCCGCGGCGGCGAATTCGCATGTCGTGTGCCATGCGGCCTTCATCGCGTATCAGCGCGGGAAGAAGCTGACGTGGGATCCCGAGAAGCGCGAGTTCACAAACGACGAGATTGCGAACCGGATGCGGTCGCGCGCGATGCGCGAACCCTGGCGAGTTTGAACGGAGACAAAAGAGATGCAGCAAACGACGCAACCCACACCAGCGGCACAGCCCGCTAAGCCGAAGCCGCCCGAACCTCCGCCCGAATTTCAGGAAGGCGATATCGCCACGATGGATGCGGCTGCGCTGATCCGTATCCTTGACGATGCGCATGCGACGGAGTTTCAGAAGGCGAAGGCTTGCCAGAGGATCGGTGAACTGGGTCCGAAGGAAGCAGTGCCGGCGCTATCGGCGCTGTTGGACAATGACCATCTGAGCGTGTACGCGCGATACGGATTGGAACCGATTGCGGATCCGTCGGCGGACCAGGCTCTGCGCTCTGCGTTGCCGAAGCTGAAAGGCAATCAGCTGATCGGCGTCATCAATTCGATCGGCAAGCGGGGCGATGCGAAGGCGGCTCCCATGCTCGCCAAGATGATCTTCGGACCAGATCCCGAGGTCGCGCGCGCGGCGCTGGCGGCGCTGGGCAGAATCGGCGGCGAGTCGTCGGTGGTCACGTTGAAGGCGGCTATTCCGAAGACGCAGGGTCGGACCCGAATGGCGGCGGCCGATGCCGCGCTGATGTGCGCGGAGCGTCTGTTGGCAGATGGGAAACGCGACGAGGCTTTGGCGCTCTACGCGTCATTGAGCGCCCCGGATATCCCGCAAGCCGCGCGACTCGGTGCCATGAGCGCGATCGTTCGCGAGGAGACGTCGATCGGGCGTCCGCGATAGAGCTTTCAGCTTCTCCTTGACAGCCTAGGAGAGCAGCGGTACGATTTCGGCATGGGGAAATCCGCCGATCTGCTGCCCGGGACACTCGACATGCTGATCCTCAAGGCTGTCTCGCTCGGGCCGCTGCATGGCTACGGAGTGTTGCTGCGGATTGGGCAGATTTCGAAAAACCTACTGGACATCGAGCAAGGATCTTTGTATCCCGCGCTGTACCGTCTGGAGCATCAGGGGCTGATCGAGTCGGAATGGGGGACCTCTGACAATAATCGGCGCGCGAAGTTTTACCGCTTGACCGCGGAAGGAGTGCGGCGGCTTCGTGCAGAGACCAGGCAGTGGGGCGTGTTTGCGTCGGCAGTCGCGAATGTTCTAAGCGCGACTCCGGAGGAGGTATGACGTGCCGCATCGAATGCGGTCGTACCTGGGCGCGCTATTCCGCCGCAGTCGTCTCGAATCCGACATGGATCGCGAGATGCGGCTCCACCTCGAGTTGTATTACGACGACCTGGTCCGGTCGGGCATATCACCGGACGAGGCGCGACGTCGTGCTGGGGCTCAGTTCGGCAGTTTGGAACGTATGAAGGAAGAATGCCGGGAGTCGCGAGGCCTGGCGTGGTCTGACGAATTCGTCCGAAACGTCAGGTATGCCGTGCGAACACTGCGGCGAAGTCCCGCGTTCACGCTGGCGGCGATTCTAACGTTGGCATTGTGCATCGGCGCGAATACGGCGATTTTCAGCGTGATCGACGCCGTGCTGCTGCGCCCGCTTCCCTTCCCCGAACCCGATCGACTGGCGCAGATCGTGACCCTCTACCACTCGAAGAGCGCGGAAGGCGTCGACGATTCGCAGGACGGGCGCACATGGGAGATGTTGCGGGATCACGCTACGTTCCTGGATACCGCCGCCAGCGGTGGAGGATGGTCGGGCGCGAATCTTGCGACGGGCGGGCGGGCTCGCTATGTCGATGAGCAGCGCGTAACAGCGGGGTACTTCGCCGTTCTGGGTGTGCGGCCGGTGATCGGGCGCGAGTTTACGCGGGAAGAGGACCGTCCCGGCGGACCTCCCGTGGCAATGATCGGCCATTCGTTGTGGACGAACCTGTTTGCGGCGGATCCGTCGATCGTAGGGCGATCGATTCTGGTGAAGGGCGAGCCGCACACCGTGGTGGGAGTGATGCCGGCAGGATTCCGAATGCTGGGACCAGCGGATGTGTGGACGCCGCTACGGCCGACGACCACCGGTGAAGGCAGCGGAACCAACTATGGCGTAATCGCGCGATTGCGTCCCGGTACGACGTGGGTTCAGGCCGCTTCACAGGTGGAAGCATTGGGGCAGCGGTTGCTCGAGGGCAAACGAATTCCGCCGGAGACGAGAGTGCGATACACGGCGATTCCGATGCAGACCGGGTTATCGAATGAGTTGCGCACGACGTTGCTGATCATTCAGGGTGCCGTCGCCCTGGTGCTAGTGATCGGGTGCGTGAACATCGCGGGACTCATGCTGGCGCGCGCCGGATCGAGAACCCGCGAGATCGCAACCCGTGCGGCTTTGGGCGGCGGCCGATCCGTGGTGATCCGGCAACTGCTGACCGAGAGTCTGGTGATTGCCATCGCCGGTGGGCTCGCGAGCATCGGCCTGGGCTATGCGGGCATCCGCGCACTGAGCCTGGTGGCCGAGGATAGTCTCGGCGTGTGGCAGAACATCCGGCTCGATTGGCGGGTGCTCGTGGCAACCATGGTGGTTTCGGTGATGACGAGCATCGTGTTCGGATTGCTGCCTGCGGTGCGCGCCTCCCGCGTGGATATTCGCACGGCGCTCTCGGAAGGCGGCGCCAGAGGCGTAGCGGGAAGTAGCTCGCGGTGGCCTCGAAGGCTCCTGGTGGCGGGCGAAGTCGCACTGGCGTTCGTGCTGCTGGTAAGCGCCGCGCTGCTGATTCGCACGTTCATCGCGCTGCGGGATCTGAGTCCCGGGTTCGACGGAACGGGCGTGATGACCGCTGCCATTTCGCTGGACGACGCGCGGTACAACACGTCTGCGAACATGATGCGGCTGTTCACAAATAGCCTGGAGCGGATTCGTGCAACGCCGGGAGTGGAGTCGGCGGCGGTCGCGTTGAGCATCCCGTATGAGCGATGGCTGAATATGGGTGCGAGACGGCTGGATGGTCCCGCGCCTGGGCGGATTCCGATCACGACTTTGAATTACGTGACGCCAGGGTTCTTCGACACGCTGCGGATTCCGGTTCGAAGTGGGCGGCCGATAGACGATCGGGATACGAGTGAGTCGCGGAAAGTCGCGATGGTGAACGAAGCGTTCTTGCGGCGATATCTGAAGGATCAGGATCCGCTGTCGAGCCATATTGGCCTGGGCGGCAGCGATCAGCCTATCGCGATTATCGGGGTAACGGGGAATGTGCAGCAGAGGCCGGGGTGGGGCGGCGGGATTCCTCTATCGACTCCGCCGGCCGTCTATGTGCCGGCATCGCAAATGGAGAGTGAGACGCTGAAGGTGGTGCATGTCTGGTTCTCGCCGCATTGGATTGTGCGTGGAACGGGCGGGCGGGAATCGCTGACGGCGGCGATGCAGCGCGCAGTGGAAGCGACGGATCCGCTGCTGCCATTCAGCAAGTTCAAGACGCTGGATGCGGTTCGGGACCGGACGTTGATCCGGCAGCGATTCCAGGCGATTCTGCTGGGGACTCTGGCGGGACTGGCGCTGTTGCTGGCGGCGGTCGGGCTGTACGGCATGATCGCGAACACTGTGGTGGAGCGGACGCGGGAGATCGGTATTCGGATGGCGCTGGGTGCGACGGCCGCGCAGGTCATTCGGGCAGTGGTGGCGCCGGGCATCCTGATCGCAGTAGTCGGATTAGGGACGGGTGCGGTGCTCGCGGCGTTTTCGATCCGGGCCTTGCGGAGTCTGATTTATGGCGTCGAGAGCAGCGATGCCTGGTCCTGGGGTGCGGCGGCAATCTGCCTGCTGGTCGTCGCGGCGGCGGGCAGCCTGCTGCCGTCGTTTCGGATCACTCGGGCAAATCCCGCAGCCACATTACGTTACGACTAGAACAAAACCCATTGACTGGGACCCACAAACGGCGTAGCTTGGGCTACGATGCTCCGGAAATGGCTTCTATTTATAATGGCGATCGGCAGCGCACAGGCGAGCGTCATTCTAATGACCAGCGGCAACGCCAGTGCGTATTTCAACGCCGGCCCGGTGGGCGGCAGCGACCAGGCGCTGGCCATCTCGTGGACCATTTCGCAAACCTACTCCGACGTGTCGATCTTCGCGTCGCTGTTCAACGCACTGCCTAGTGCGATGGGGGTGGCCTACCTGACAACGGAAGTGGGTCCGCAGGCAACTTCCGCGACGCTGGTCGACTCTACAACGTTCACGATTGGGCCGGACCAGACCGATATCGAGTTGTTCAACGAGCCGTCGCTTGGGGCGGGCACATACTATCTGACACTATTTGGGACGTCGAATCCCGCGGACTTCGGGTGGCTCTATGTAGCGGGTGCGTCACTGGTGGCTGGCCCGGGAGTGATCGAGGGTCCTCGTCTATTCGCGAACGCGGCGTTCGACGCCGCGACGTCAGTGAATGCGGCGTATCCGCCGGGATCGACTTTCACTGACTTCACCAGCGGGGCGCGGGTGATCGTCAGCATCACGGGCACGCCGATTCCCGAACCGGGATCGGCCGGCGCGATGGGAGTCGGCCTGATTGCCGTGCTGCTGTTCGCGCGGCGCCGGCGGGCGTGACGGGCGGGTCCGGCCTCCATATAATGGTGACCGGATTGCCATGACCAGACTACTTCTTCTCTTCGTACTTTCTTTTCTCTCCTTCGCGCAATCGTCGATTCCGCATCTTCAGAAACAGGGCACGGCGACGCAGTTGATCGTCGACGGCCGTCCGCTTCTGATTCTCGGGGGAGAGCTTCATAACTCGAGTTCGTCCAGTCTCGAATACATGCGCCCGATCTGGAAACGCATGCTGGACATGAATTTCAATACCGTACTGGCCGGTGTGTCTTGGGAGTTAGTCGAGCCGGAGCAAGGGCATTTCGATTTTCAATTAGTGGACGGGTTGATTGATGGCGCTAGGCGAAACAATCTGAAGCTGGTGTTTCTTTGGTTCGGGAGTTGGAAAAACGGCATGTCGAGTTATATGCCGTTGTGGGTGAAGAAAGACTATAAGCGATTTCCGCGCGTGGTGATTGGAGACGGCAAGACCATCGAAGTATTGTCGACTTTGAGCAGCGCGAATCAAGAGGCCGATGCCAAGGCCTTCGCCGCCCTGATGCGGCATATTCGCGATGTGGATTCGAAGGACAACACTGTCGTGATGATGCAGGTGGAGAACGAGGTTGGCGTGTTGGGTGATTCGCGAGACCGGTCGACGGCGGCGAATCGGGCGTTCGCTCAGCCGGTTCCGAAAGTGCTGCTGAAGGATGGCGCGAAGGGCGGGTCGTGGGAAGAGGTGTTCGGCCGGGGTCCTAAGACGGACGAGATGTTCATGGCCTGGAATTATGCGATTTATGTGGATAAGGTAGCGGCGGCTGGGAAGGCCGAGTATCCGATTCCGATGTTTGTGAATACGTGGCTGAGTAATCCAAGCGGGAAGCCGGGCGACTGGCCAAGTGGTGGTCCGTTGCCGGCAGTTGTGGCGATGTGGCGTGCGGGAGCGCCCCACCTCGATCTGTTGACTCCAGATATTTATCAGCCGAATTTCGCCGACTGGTGCCGGGATTATACGCAAGGCGGCCACGCATTGTTTATCCCGGAAATGCGGGGAGACGCGACTGGGGCTCGCAGTGTATTCTACGCCATCGGGCAGCATGACGGAATCGGGACGTCGCCGTTCGCGGTGGATTCGATCGCGGATCCGGAGAAAACGCCATTGGGACGGAGTTATGCAATTCTGTCACAGATGGCTCCGGTGATTCTGGCTCATCAGGGAAAGGGACAGACCGCGGGTTTTCTGCTGGATAAGGAACATCCGTCGGCAAAAGCGCGGATGGGTGACTATGAGTTGGATATCCGTCTGGATTCGATTTTTGGATACACGGCGAGTACGGGATATGGCTTGATTGTGCAGACGGGTCCGGAGGAGTTTGTCGGGGCCGGCAGTGGATTCCAGGTGGAGTTTCGGCCGGCGACGACGGGGCCGAAGCTGGCCGGAGTCGGATTGGTGGAAGAGGGGAGTTATTCGAACGGCACTTGGATTCCGGGGCGGCGACTGAATGGGGATGAGGATGATCAGGGGAAGCATTGGCGGATGAGTGAGCGCGAGTTAGGGATTTTGCGCTGTGTAGTCTACCGGTATGAGTAGTGACTCGTGACTAGTGACTTGAGGGGAGTAAATCGGGCAGGACTTCGCCGGCGGGGCCGCGGAGCATGTAGTCGACGGAATTCGAATAGCCGGTTTCCTGGGGATTGATTTCGACGATCGTGGCTCCCGACTCGCGGGCAACGTCGATCAAGCCGGCAGCGGGATAGACGACGGCAGATGTTCCGATGCTTAGGAAGACCTGTGCTCTCGAAGCCGCGAATTCGGCCTTGGACCAGACGCCGGGTGGGAGGTGCTCGCCGAACCAGACGACGGCGGGGCGTAGCATGCCGCCGCATCCGCAGAAGGGCGGGAGATCGGGTAGGGGGACCCTAAGGTCTTCGCGCTCGCGATTGCACTGAACACAGCAGAGCGTCCAAATATCGCCGTGGAGTTTCACGATTCCGGTGCTGCCCGCGCGATCGTGCAGGCCGTCGATATTCTGCGTAATCAGTGTAAATTCGGGGACTCGGCGGTCGAATTCGGCGAGTGCGAAGTGACCGGCATTCGGCTGTGCGGCAGCCATGTTCTGGCGGCGCGAGTCGTACCATTCCCAGACCAGTTTCGGATCGAGTCGAAACGCAGCGACGGTCGCGAGTTGCTGGGCGTCGTAGTTGCGCCAGAGTCCGCCGGGACCGCGGAAAGTCGGGATGCCGCTTTCGACGGAGATGCCGGCGCCCGTGAACGCGACCACGCGCGTGGCTTCGGCGATACGCTGCCGGACCTCGTCGATCATCGGGCAGTGAGCGCCTGGCGGGCTTTCAACGCGGAGTCGAGCGCGACTGCCGGGTCGACGTCGAGCGCGGTGAGATGGCCCATCTTGCGGCCAGGGCGCGGCTCGAGTTTGCCGTAGAGGTGCAGTTTTACTTCAGGGCAGGCGCAGGCGGCGATCCAGTCGGGTTCACCAGCGGCCCAGAGATCACCCAGCAAGTTCGCCATCACGGCAGGGCGAGTCTGCTGCGTGGAGCCGAGCGGCAGTCCGCAAACGGCGCGCAGTTGCTGTTCGAACTGGCTGGTGACGCAGGCGTCGACACTGAAGTGTCCCGAGTTATGCGGGCGCGGCGCGAGTTCGTTGATGAGTAGTTCGCCGGAAGGCGCGACGAAAAACTCGACGCAGAGTACACCGATCACCTGCAACCGGTCGAGCACCGTGCGCGCAATCTCGACAGCATCGGCGGCGACGCGGGGCGGGATCTGCGCGGGCGCGATGGTGACATCGAGGATTCGGCGCGAGTGGCGATTCTCCACGGCGCCGTAGTGTTTGAACGTGCCGTCGACGCTGCGGGCCGCGACGACGGAGATCTCACAGTCGAAATCGATGAAGGCTTCGAGAACCGCTTCCGCGGTGTCGAGGCTGGACCATGCGGCGGCGGCTTCGCCGGGGGTGTTGATGCGAATCTGACCTTTGCCGTCGTAGCCGAAATCGGCGGTTTTAAGGATGGCCGGGGTTCCGAGTTCGGCGATCGCGGAATCGAGTTCTGCGGCCGAATGGATGACGCGGTGCGGAGTGACAGGGAGTCCGGCCTTGGCGAGAAAGCTCTTCTCACGCACACGGTGCTGAGCAATGTGCAGAACTTCGCCGCGAGGGCGCACGGGTGTGAAGCGTGCGGCCGTTTCAGCCGTCGCGGTCGGGACGTTTTCGAATTCGAAGGTGACGACGCTGACGGCCTGCGCGAACTTGGCAACGCGGTCGAGGTCGTCGTATTCGCCGGTCCATTCGACGTCGGAAACCTGGCCTGTAGGGGTGTCGGTTTCGGGGGAATACGTGTGGACGCGATACCCCATGCGGCGCGCGGCGATGGCGAACATGCGGCCGAGCTGACCGCTGCCGAGGACGCCGATGGTGGCACCCGGTAGGACGGGTTGCATCATTCGAGCGAGTCCTGGCGAACGCGCTCGGCTTGTTGGTTGCGGAACTCATGCAGGCGAACACGAAGGTCCGGGCGCGAGTTTGCGAGAATGGCGATGGCGAGCAGCGCGGCGTTAGTGGCGCCCGCCTTGCCGATGGCGAGCGTGCCGACCGGAACGCCGCCGGGCATCTGGACGATGGAGAGTAGGGAGTCGATGCCCTTGAGCACACGGCTCTCCACAGGAACTCCGAGCACGGGCACCACAGTATTGGCCGCAACCATGCCGGGCAGATGCGCCGCGCCGCCCGCGCCGGCAATGATCACCTCGATGCCGCGCAGTTCAGCGGTAGAGGCATATTCGACCATCCACTGCGGAGTGCGATGAGCGGAGACGATGCGGCACTCGTGCGGAATTTCGAAATCGCCGAGCACACCCGCGGCGTGACGCATGGTCTCCCAGTCAGATTTAGAGCCCATGATCACGCCAACAAGCGGCTTCGTTTCCGTCATCGCGATTTACTGGCCCTGCGCCAGCGAGTAACCGGCAACGCCGTCGTAATTGCGAAGATATTCGGTCTTGGCCACCTCGATGCGTTCGTGGTGAATGCGGCCGAGGAGTGCGATGATCTGGTCGTGCGTGATGACGCCGTCGCCCATGAAGCGGCAGCGGAAGCTATCGGTGCAGAACGTTTCCGCGAATCCGGAGGGCCACACGATGACGCCGCGATTCGACATCATGGTGAGTTTCAGCCCGTCGCCGTTCACCTTGTCCAAAGCCTGAGCCATGGTGATGGGGTCGCCGCTGGGCCACTCGGTATAGATGTCGATGCCCACCAATTCGGACGGCACCTGAGGCGCGCGCGTGACGTGCTTCGGCTTCTCAGTGACTGGCTCGTTCGCATAGGAGACCGGCTTCAACGTCTCGGGCTTCTGGCCGAGTCGGGCGACCACTGCGTCGCCGAACTCCTTCGTGCCGACCTTCTGCTTGCTGATGCCGTCGCGGAAGATGTCGTAGGTGTGGACGCCGTCCTCGATGGTGCGGAGCCAGGCGTTTTGCACGCGTTCAGCAATCTCAGGCTGGCCGATGTGGACCAGCATCAGGACGGCCCCCAGCAGGAGTCCCGACGGGTTCGCCAGATTCTGACCAGCGCGCCGCGGCGCAGACCCGTGAATGGCTTCGAACATGGCGCAACGCTCGCCGATGTTAGCCGAACCGGCGAGTCCGACCGATCCCGCAATCTGCGCGGCGACGTCGGAGAGGATGTCACCGTAGAGGTTCGGCATGACGATCACGTCGAACGTCTCCGGCGTATCCGCCATCTTCGCGGCGCCGATATCGACTATCCAGTGTTCGTTCTCGATATCGGGATACTCAGCGGCCACCTCGTCGAACACCCTATGGAAGAGACCATCGGTCATCTTCATAATGTTGTCCTTGGTGAAGCACGTCACCTTCTTGCGCTTGTGTCGGCGGGCGTAATCGAAGGCGTAGCGGGAAATCTTTTCGCAACCGGGACGAGAGATGAGTTTCAGGCACTCCATCTCATTCGTACTCAGCCGGTATTCGATGCCCGCGTAGCAGTCCTCTTCGTTCTCGCGAACGATGACGATGTCCATCACCGGATGCTTCGTTTTCACGAAGGGATAATAAGAGACGCAAGGGCGCACATTCGCATAGAGTCCGAGGGCTTTGCGCGTGGTGACGTTGAGGCTCTTGAAACCGCCGCCCTGGGGCGTGGTGATGGGCGCCTTCAGGAAGACCTGGGTGCGGCGAAGCGAATCCCAGGAACTGGGGGCGATGCCCGCGCTGTTGCCGCTGAGGTAGACTTTCTCGCCGATTTCAATCGTTTCGATTTCGAGTTGCGCACCGGATTCCTTCAGGATATGCAGCGTGGCTGCCATGATCTCGGGGCCGATGCCGTCGCCGTGCGCGACCGTGATGGGGACTGGTTTAGACATGGGTTGCTGATGCCGTTCGATTAGACCTGTTATGATTTCAGACTGACTCACCACGATATCGAGTTCGATCGGGTAAGGGCAAGTTTGTCCTTCGAGTGGGTTTCCGTGAAGATTGTTGAATTCTACTATAGCCAGAATGGATGCGGCTAGAGTAGAATTGTTTCAGTGATTTCGGGCCGGTGCACGCACCGGGTTCCGTGGCATCTAACGATTCAGGTACCAACACTGGGCTATCCGGCTCCTGATGAATGACTACATCGCACTGACAAAGCCGCGGGTCACTTGGCTTATATTAGCGACCACGGGCATCGGGTACTACTTCGGCGCTCGCTTCAGCTGGAGCTGGTGGACACTGCTGCACACCATTGTGGGTACGGGCCTGATTGCCTCGGGCACGGCGGCGTTGAACCAATGGTATGAGCGGGAAGCCGACGGCAAGATGAAGCGGACGCGTTTGCGGCCGTTGCCGGACGGGCGCATTACGCCGCGCGGTGCTCTGATCTTCGCCGTTGCGCTCTCGTTCGCCGGGTTCGTGGAATTGGCGATCGGAGCCAATCTGCTGACGGGGCTCCTGGGTCTTTTCACGCTGCTGACCTATTTATTTGTGTATACGCCGATGAAGAAGCGGTCACCGCATTCGACGACGTTGGGAGCGATTCCGGGAGCGATGCCTCCGCTGATCGGTTTCGCCGGTGCGGCGGGGATGTTGACCGCCGATGCGTGGATTTTGGGTCTGATCCTTTTTCTCTGGCAGTTCCCTCACTTCTACGCGATCGCGTGGATGTATCGCGAGGATTATGAGCGCGCGGGAATCCGCATGCTTCCGGTGGTGGAACCGGACGGCGAATCGACGGCGCGCCGGATTTGCTGGTGCTCGTTCGCGCTGATTCCGATCAGCCTGCTGCCGCGATTCTGGTCCATGGCCGGCAACGTCTATGTCGTCGGCGCTGTCATCGCGGGCCTGATCTTTTTCTACTATTCGACACGGGTGCTGAACGATCGGACGCGGGTGCGGGCACGGGGAGTGCTGCTGGCGTCAGTGATTTACCTACCTGTGCTGTACGGGTTGTTGGTCCTTGACCGCACGCGCCTGTAGTCTCGCCGTCGCGGCGCTCGCGTTCGCCGCTGTTGGCTGCCGCTCGAAACCTCTTCCTGTCTACGGCACCGTTCCGGAATTCAGTTTGACATCGCAGAACGGTTCGCCCTTCCACGGGAGCTCCCTGGACGGAAGCGTCTGGGTAGCCGACTTTTTCTTCACCCACTGTACTGGTCCGTGTCCCCGCATGAGTTCGCGGTTCCGGCATATCGAAAAAACATTCGCGAGCGAGAATGATTTAAAGCTGGTGTCGTTCACGGTAGATCCAAAAAGGGACACGCCGGAAGCGTTGACCGCCTACTCGCATCTGTTCAGCGCGGAACCGGGCCGCTGGTTCTTCCTGACGGGCCCGGTGGAGGAACTCAATCGGATGAGTCTGAAGGTGTTCATGTTGGGGACCATCGGCGAGGATTACAATCACAGCACACGCTTTGTGCTGGTGGACCGGCATCGCCAGATTCGCGGGTTCTATCAGAGCAACGATACCGAGAGCATGCAGAAGTTGATGAAGGATATCCGGTCGGTGCTGAAGGAGAACGCTTGATCGGACTGCATGATTTGCCCGCCGTGAATGCAACGCTGAACGCGACGGCGGCGGTGTTGCTGATCTGGGGATACACGCTGATCCGCCGGCGGAAGATCGAGACGCATCGGAAGGTGATGGTGGCGGCGTTTTCAGCATCAGTACTGTTTCTGATTTCGTATCTGGTGTATCACTCGCAGGTGGGGAGCGTGCGATTCCCGAAGACGGGTACAATCCGCACGGTGTATCTGACGATTCTTTTCACGCACACGGTGCTGGCCGCGACGGTCCCCGTCCTGGCAGTCATTACGCTGCGCCGGGCCTGGCGGGGGGATTTCGTGCGGCACCACGCGATCGCGGTATGGACGTTTCCGATTTGGTTGTATGTGAGTGTGACGGGAGTGGTGGTGTATTGGATGCTGTACCGGATGTAGGGACGAGCTAGTGCACAAGCGAGTTCTCCTACAGGTCCTTCGAGGAAGCTCGGATGGGAACATCCGAGACATCGCTGAAGGCGCGGGTCACTGGCAAAGGCCTATCAGGTAAAACAGGTTCGTGCCGTTATTGTTCGCTATAAACTAACTGAAGGGGCTGAATGACCAAATACGAGATTATCCTGTACTGGAGCGACGAGGACGACGCCTTCATTGCGGAGGTGCCGGAGTTGCCTGGATGCGCGGCGGACGGCCCCTCGCGGCAGGAAGCCCTTGCAAATGCCGAGACGGTCATCGACGAGTGGATCGAGACGGCTCAAAAACTCGGCCGCACTATCCCGAAGCCGAAGGGTCGGCTGCTGTTCGCCTGACCTTCAATTAGACATTGCGGGATCCGCTCCGGTGTAGCATACTGCAGTTGATCCGATGCGTCAAAAGCGCCTGCTGATAGCGCTGGGGGCGGTGGTGTTCCTGGCTGCGGCTTACGTTACCGTTTCCTTCTGGCGCGCATCGCGCGTGCTTCGCACATCGGCGATCGATGCTGCGATTCCGTTCTCGTCCTCCGTTCTGAACCTCCAGATTCCAACCGGATTCGAAACCATCGCGGCTCCCGCCGGATTTCGCGATGCCGTAGTGTACTCCGGCCGGCTGTTCGTCGCGGGCGGCGGCGGATTATTCGAGTACGGGCCGTCGGGCGAATTGGTGAAGTCGTACCGGGCGGGGCTCGAGTTTCCCGCATCGCCGGTGGTCGCGCTCGCCGCGTCGCAGGAGTTGTGGATGGCGACGGCCGGCGAAGGTGCGCTGGCGTTCGACGGGTCGCGCTTTCGCCAGTTGCTGCCGGATGCCGCCGAGTTTTGCAAGATGACTGCGGTGCTACCGCTGCCGGCCGGGCGCGTGTTGTTCGGCACCGCGAAATCGGGAGTCATCGCATTTGACGGGAAGCAGTTCGCGCCCTTCGACGAATCGCTTGCGAAGGCCGCGGTCACCGCGCTGGCCGGCGACGATTCCAGCCTCTGGGTGGGGACTGCGGACAGCGGCGTACTGCACTGGCATGCGGGACGGCTCAACCGGATTACCGAAGAGAGCGGACTGCCCGACTCGCACGTCTTCTCCATTCTCGTGGACGGCGATCGCGCCTATGCGGCCACCGCGCTCGGGGTCGCGGAGATTCGTGAGGATCGAGTGGCACGAGTACTGGCGCGAGGGTTCACGGTGCAGTCGGTGGCAAAGGCGCCGGAAGGCTTGCTGGCGGGAACGCTGGATGAAGGACTCGTGCGCGTGCCCTTGGCGGCGAAGACTCAGGCAGCACCACCCCGTCCCACTGCGTGTCCGGACTGCAATGTGCTGCGCCTGATCGAATCGGGCGGCGAGGTGCTGGCGTTGACGCCCGATGGCTTGTATCGAACACGCTCGTGGACGCCGGTGCTGGCCGCGGGACGAGCGCAACTGACCGACCGGAACATCTCGGCGCTGGCGCCCGATGACGCGGGCCGGTTGTGGATCGGGTACTTCGACCGCGGCATGGATATTCTGGATGCGGGCGCCGGATCGGCCAAACATTCCGAGGACGATGTGTTGTTTTGTGTGAACCGCATTGTGCACGATCGCGATCGTGCACGGACGGCGGTCGCCACATCGAACGGCCTCGCGATGTTCAGTCCGGGAGGGCAGAAGCGGCAGGTGCTGACTCGGGCCGACGGCCTCATCGCAAATCAAGTGACCGATGTTTTGTTCCGGCCGGATGGATCGATGATCGCGGGCATTCCCGCGGGCGTGTCGTTCATCGAACCCGCGCGCATCAGCAGCCTGTACGCATTTCAGGGACTGGTGAACAACCACGTGTATGCGTTGGGGCAGATGGGACCGCGGACATTGGTGGGCACGCTCGGGGGACTCTCAGTGATTGAATCGGGACTGGTCAGCGCGAGTTACACGACATCGAATTCTGGATTCAAGCACAACTGGATCACGGCGGTGCTGCCGGCGGGCAACGATGTCTTCATCGGCACGTATGGCGGCGGCATCGTGCATCCAGGACCGGGCGGTTCGTGGACGGGCTTCGCTGATCTACCGCCGTCGTTTGACGTGAATGAGAACGCGATGGCGGCATCGGATCGCGCGGTGTATGCGGGAACGCTGGATCGCGGACTCGCGATGTACGACCGTGGAACATCGCGATGGCGGTGGATCGTGCGCGGGTTGCCATCGATGAATGTCACGGCGGTGGCGGTGGACCGGGGCGTCGTCTACGTGGGCACGGATAACGGATTGATACGTATTCAGGAGGACGCGCTCCTTCGATGAAGCAGGCTCTCTTAGTATTGACCGCGGGAATCGTGGCGGCGCTGAATGCCTTTGGCGATGCGGGCGTGTTGCTGCCCACCGATGCGAAGCAACCCGACGCGGCTGTTCTCTCGCTCGAAGAGATGAACATTAGCGTCGTCATCGATAATGGCGACGCTCGTGTCTCAGTGATGCAGATCTTCGCGAACCATACCGGCAAGATACTGGAGGGCAACTATGTTTTTGCGCTGCCGGGTGGCTCGAATGTATCGGATTTCGCAATTTGGGACGACGTCACGCGCATCCCCGGTGTGATTCTGGAGCGGCGCCGCGCTGAGGAGTTGTATCACGACATCCGCATGCAGGCGCTCGATCCAGGACTGTTGCAGATGGGCGAGCGTGGAGCGGATGAGGCGAGGCGCAGCGCGGAATTCGTGGCGCGCGTTGCGCCCATTCCGCCGTTCGCGAACAAGCGCGTCGACTTCGAATATCACCAGCGGCTCTCGGTGGAGCAGTTGCGCGGCTTCTTCGCGATTCCTCTGCGGCCCGACGTGTATCGTGCGCAGGTGGCGGGCAAGCTGTCGATCCGGTTCGAGATGCATTCGGAACATCCACTCCGTGCGTTTACGGTGACGAGCAAGACCTTTCCGCTGACGATTACAGAGCAGACCGCCGGGGTAGTTCGCGGATCGTTCGAGGGGCGCAACGTGAATCTCGGCGAGGATTTCGCGGTGGAGTACACGCTGGCGGATCCGAAGTCGGATGCTCTGGCGGTGATTGCGCATCGCGACGATGGAGAGCCGGGATTCTTCCAGGCGAGCGCGTTGTTGCGGCTGCCCCCGCCGCGGCAGAATGCCGCTCGGCCGCGCACTGTGATCGCGTTGTTCGATGCATCCCTGTCGATGCAGTGGGAGAAGTTGGATCGCAGTTATCAGGCACTAGAGCGATTGCTGCGGGCCTTGAAAACGGGTGATCGGTTCAACGTGATCGTGTACAACACCGAACCGTCGCCGATGGCTGCGGCACCGGTTGCGGCTTCGACGGAATCGGTGGAGAAGGCGCTCGAATTCGTGCGGAGTTCGCGATTGCGCGGCAGCACCGATCTTCAGGCCGCGCTGAGTACCGCGTTGAAGCAGGCGACCGCGGAGGACTACATCGTCCTGCTGGGCGATGGTGGCGCCACCAGCGGAGTGATTCAGAACGGCAAGCTGGCCGCATGGTATCTCGCGCAATGGAAGCAGAAGCAGCCGCGAACGTACGTGTTCGCTGTCGGCGACGATGCGAATCTGCCGCTGTTGAAGATGCTGGCGCAGGCGGGCGGGACTTTGGAGCATGTGCGATCGACCGAGCCCATCGACTTCAAGTTGAATGCATTTCTGGCGAAGTTGGGGCGGGATCCGGTCGCGAACCTGCAACTCACGACATCGCCGGGCGGCGTGACGGATCTCGTGTATCCGCTGGAAGAGACCGTGTTTCCGGGGTCGGTGGCGTCGTGGGTCGGCCAGTATTCGAAACCAGCGCGTGTGACCTTCGACGCTCACGGGACTCGGGAGGGCGCCCCGTTGAATGCGCGGACCACAGCGAATCTGCCAGCGCAGAACGCTGCGCACCCCGATCTCCCACGCACGTGGGCCAAGGCGCGAGTGGATGCGCTGCTCGACAAGATCGAGCGCGAGGGTGAGGATGCGGCTTCGATTGACGAGATCATCCGGCTGTCGCGGAAGTACAAGTTCATCACACCGTACACTTCGTTTCTGGCGGCACCGCGCGCGTTGTTGCGGCCTCGATTGATCCGGCCGGGCGATCCAGTGCTGCGGGTGAAGACGGATCCGTCGATTGCGTCCATCACGGCCGTATTCCCATTCGGACTGGTGAAGAAACTGCGTTATCTGTCGCAGGAGGACACGTGGCAGACACGGTTCCTGGCGCCCACGGATATGCGGGACGGAACGTATCGTGTCCGCTTACTGTTGCGGGATCGCGAGGGACGCACATATCGCGAGCAGAAGACTTTCGTGATTGCGAGCAAGCCGCCAGGGCTGCGCGTGCGGCTCGATAAGGCGCGATACCGGGCCGGCGAAGTGGTGATGCTGCGGGTGAATGCATCGGAGACGGCTCGCACGATCGTGGCGCGGATGTACGGTGCCGCGCCCGCGCAGGTGCGCTGGAACTCGCAGATGAACGCGAACGCCGGGGCTCTGCAGGTGCCGGAGCAGTTGTCGCCCGGCCGGTACAAGATCACGGTCACGGCCGAGGATTTCGCCCACAACATCGGGACCGAGGAGGTGGCGATTGAAGTGGTTCCGTAGGTGGGCAGTAGTGGGACTGGCCGTTGCATCCGCCGCAATCGCAGCGCGCGGCGAATTGGCGGAGTGGGTCCAGCATGTTGCGGCGGGTACCCGA
The DNA here is from genome assembly GCA_038322675.1 of Bryobacterales bacterium. GTDB lineage: Bacteria > Acidobacteriota > Terriglobia > Bryobacterales > Bryobacteraceae > TMP-7. The sequence continues at coordinate 32,230 of JBBQGE010000037.1, read as the reverse complement.
TTGGAGCCGGTGTTCTTCAAAGCGGTCACCGTTGGCGCTTCGACGGTACAGGCGCGGCGTCCACCGGCGGAAACCCGGTCCGCGCTGACGGCATTGATCAACGCTGCACCGTCGGATGCGGAGTTGTATTCGCTGCGTGCACTGGACGCGGAGCAGCAACTCGACTTCAAGGCCGCCGAGTCGGATTGGGTGAAGACCGGCAGGCCGATGGCGCTCGCGGATTATTATCACCGGCGGCTCGAGCCTGCGAAGGAATTGGCTGCGCTGCACTCCGCCGCGACCCCGGCTGCCTATGACCGTGCGATCATCCTCGTTGATCAGCAGTTGCTGGGATTCGATACGGCGCGCGATCAGTTTCAATCGTGGATTGCGCTGGAGCCGAAGGATGCGGCGGTGTACACGCGTTACTTCGAGTATGCGGTGTCGCATCGTCAGTTTCAGGCCGCGGCGGATGCATTGCGGCGGTACAGCGCGGCCTTTCCGAACGATGTCGTGTTTCCCGTACGCGCGCAGGCCGAGTTGGAGGCAGAGCAGGGGTCGACCGCAGCCGCCCTCGCGCTGTACGACCGGAGTTTCCAACCACTCTGGCCGGCCGAACTCGTGAAGTCGTACTTCGAGTTACTGGCGAAATCGGGTGCGCTGCGGCGATATCTCGCGGATGCACGGAACGCGATCGCATCGAATCCCGCGGATATCAACGGTCCGGCGCGCGTGTTTTATTACTGGCAGCAACAGGGCAATCTGGTAAACGCGCAGCAGGCGCTGGTCGAGTACGAGGGTCGGAAGAAGACCTGGACCGCGGACGAGTTATGGACGCTGGCCCAGTTATACGAGGCAGCGAATAATCCCGATCGGGCCGCACGCTGTTATTACGCGATGTACAGCCTGCAGGGCGCCGCGCCCGCCGATGCGGAACGCGCACTGGCGGGCATCGCCAAGACTCTCTTTGCTTATGCGGGACAGGGAATCCGCTTCGGGTCGGGCGACCTTTCGTATTATCGCGACATCGCGCAGGTGGATCCGTATCCAGGGTATCTGAACGGAATCCTGTCGCTGGTGCTGAATACCACCGACCCGGCCTACCGGTATTCGGAAGAGAATGAACACGCGCGTTCGTATTTTCATCGGGCGCGTGCGGCCGAGTTGGTGTCGCTATTTGATTCCCGATTTCCGAAGTCGGCGGAGCGGCCGCAGTTGCATTCGCTGCTGTTGAATGCGTACACCACGCATGGCGACGATGCAGCGGTGATTCGGGGCGGGCAGCAGTTTCGTGCGGAGTTCACCGATTCGCCGTATCGCATCGAAGTCGCGACTTTGATGGCGAACGCGTACGCGCGCACGAATCAGACGCAGGCCGAATTTGCGCTGTACGACGAGTTATTGCGGGAACTCGCGGCGCAATCAAATGGGGTTCCGCTCGGGGACGCGGCGACCGGCGAGCAGCCGAAACCGCGGTCACCCGAGTATGCGCGAATTCTCGATCGCTATCTCTCGCGTCTCGTGGCCATGAAGCGCATCCCCGATGCGATTGCGTTGTACCGCCGCGAGATCGACCGCAATCCCAACGATCCGGGACTGTACGAGCGGCTCGCGGCGTTTCTCGAGCAGAACAAACTCGGCGCGGATGTCGAGGCGACGTTCCGCCGGGCGATGGCGCAGTTCAACGACGCCACCTGGAGTCACAAACTCGCCCGGTGGTATCTGCGGCAGAAGCAGACGGCGAAACTAGCGCAATTGACGCAACAGGTGACGGCGATTTTCTCAGGCACGGACTTAAAGAAATACTTCGGAGCGGTGATTGCGCGCCCGGGTGTGTCCGCGGCGATGTACCGGCAGTTGAACTTGTATGCACACCAGCGGTTCCCGCACGATCTCGTCTTTGTGCGGAATCTGCTCAGCGCGTACTCGCAGCCGAGTGCGGCGAATGCGGCAAACTACGAAGCGCTGCTGCGCTCCCACTGGTTCCATGCGGATGATCTACGGGTGCGGTTCTTCGAACTGCTGTCGCGCACCAATCGCCTGGATGCGGAGTTATCGGCGCTCGGCAAGATCGCGACTCCCCAGCAAGTGAACGCGAATCCTGTCGCGGCGAAATTACTCGCCGATGGCGAAGCATGGCGGGCGCATTTCGAATCCGCAGGCCCGGTGTTTCGGGCGATTACGGCGAGTTATCCCGTCGAGTCGCCGGGGGCCGAACGCGCATCAGCGATTTACCGGTCGCTGGCTACCGTGGATCCGAAATTGACCCCCGTCGCTGAGTCAATTGAACAGAATCTGGTGGCATATGCCCCGAGTGATTCCAGCCGGTTGACCTATGCGGGCGAGATCGAGGCGGATCACGACCGCTTCGATCTCGCGCGTCCATTGTGGAATCGCATCGCGAATATTCAGCCGGGGAATGAAGCTGGATACATCGAGTCGGCGACAGTGTTTTGGGACTACTTCCTGTACGATGACGCGCTGCGCGTGATCGGCGAAGGACGGCAGCGATTGAAGCGCCCCGCGCTGGGCGCTTATGAAGCGGGTGCGATTTACGAGAACAAGCGCGATTATCCGCGCGCGTTGAACGAGTATGCAGTTGCCGCTCTCGACGGGGCCAACGATGCGGCGCAACGGCGACTGGTGCGGTTGGCGAGGCGTCCCGCGTTACGCGACGACATCGAACGCCTGACGGCGAATCTGGCGTCGCGCCCCGAGGCCTCCATGCGTGCTCTGCAACTGCGCGCGGCGGTGTTGGAGAATCAGGGCCGGCGTGCGGATCTGGAACAGTTCTTCAGCTCGGCGGTGAGCCGCACGACTGCGTTCGACACCATCGATTGGATCGACACGCAGGCGCGCATCGATGCGTTTCCGAAGGTTCAGGAGTCAGCCATCGAGCGGCGCATTGCGATCACGACCGATCCCATCGATCGCATGCGGTATCAACTCGCCCTGATGCGATTCTACGAAGAGCAGGGGCGGTCTCGGGATGCACAACGTGTGGTTGCGGAGTTGTTGCAGGCGCATCCGAACACACTGGGCGTGGTCCGCGCCGCCACGGATTACTATTGGCGTTCCAATCGGCAGAAGCGTGCCGTGGAAGTGCTGACAGCGGCGGCGAATCGTGCGGAGGTGCCGTACCGGTCCGCGTTTCGTCTGGAGGCGGCGCGGAAGGCGACGGAATCGGGAGATATCGGCACCGCGCGGCAGGTGCTCGCGGAGTTACTGAAAGAGGATCCGTACAAGCCGGAGTATCTGACCGCGATGGCTGATACTTACGCGAAGACCGGCGATGATCGCGGCCTGCGAGCATTCTATCAAACGACTATCACGGCACTCGCGGCGTCGAATCTGGATGCCGGCACGAAGACCGAACGAATTGCGGCAATGCGGCGTGGGCTGATTCCGGTGCTGACGCGAATCAACGACTACACGGCCGCGATCGATCAGTACATCGAGATATTGAACCGCTATCCGGAAGACGAGCCACTCGCGAAGGAGGCAGCGGCGTACGCGGAGTCCCATCAGCTTGGCGATCGCTTGGCCGGCTACCACGAGAAGACGGCTGCGGACTCGCCGCGCGATTATCGATGGCCGATGCTGCTGGCACGAATCGACGTGGAACTGGAGCGATTCCCGCAGGCCATCGACGCATACTCGAAGGCGACAGCCATCCGGCCGGATCGGGTGGATTTGTGGGCTGCGCAGGCGGCCTTGGACGAGCGGTTGCTGCGCTTCGCCGATGCCGAGAAGAAGTACTCGCGGCTGTTCGAGTTGACTTATCACAATCCCGATTGGATGGTGAAGGTGGCGGAGGTTCGCGCGCGGCAGGGGCAGACGGATGCGGCGATTGCGGCCTTGCGCGCGGGTTACATCGAAGGCCATCCCGAGCGCGCGGACAATTACTTCGCGATGGCCTCGAAGCTCAACGATTGGGGTTACGTGAAGCAGGCCGTCGAGTATGCGCAGAAGGGTGCCGACGTTGCGGGCGCCTCACTGCTCGACGACTACTCAATGCCCATTCTGTACGCGCGCATTCTGGGACGCGCCCGGATGCACGATGCCGTGTACCGGCGAATGACCGCGAGCGGTACGGAAGCACCGGGATTAAATGCGGCGTTGACGGGAATGGGCGAAGCTGTGCGGACTTACTACACGCCGGAGGAGAAGGTGGCGTTCGCGGCGTTCCTGGAACAGCGCCGTGCGGGCGGACCGGCGAATCTGATTAGCGCGGCGGAATCGGCAGGGCTGGAGGGAGTGACCGCGAGTTGGCTGGAGGCGAAGTTGCGTGAGAACCCAACCGACTTCGGAGTGCAGAACCAACTGGCGGATCTGCAGGCGAAGCGCATTCGATTTCAGGAGTTAGGGCAGCAACTGGAGCGTGTGTGGAGAGCCACCGCGGCGCAGGTGGAGAATCGCGATTCGCTGCTGTCGCGCGCGGCGGTGGCCTATCAGCAAGCCGGCGATGCGACGGGTGAGTTACGGGTATTGCAGCTAAATCGGAATCTGAATCAGCAGACCGCGGCGCGATTATGCCGCCTGCTGACTCAGCAACCGAAGTTGCTGATCAACATGGCGGCGTCGGATCCGGCGGGGAATTATCGTGATCTGGCCGCGAACTGCGCTATTGAGAGTGGACGGTCGAGTGAGGCCATGCAGGCGGTTGCCGCGCGCGGCCAGGGCATGCCGCCGGTTTGGAATTCGGCATACACCGGACTCACCGGCCTGTACTTCACGCTCGCGATTCCGCAGGTGCACGATGCGTTCCTGCAGGCGCTGGGGAGTCCGATCATCGGCGATCGCCTGGGAAAGCCCGTCAATCGCGACCAGCAGATTGCGGGCGATTTGTGGTTCTACTATGGATCGCGATTCGGCGAGTATCTGGCCGCGGTGAAGCAGGGATCTGCGACGGATTATCTGCCGGCCTTGCTGGAGGCATCCCCGGGCGACGCGGATGCGTACTTCCAACTCGCGAGTTATTACGCCGAGTCAGGCGATCGAGAGCGCGCGCGAGTGAACTTTGCGCACACACTCGAACTCGACCCGCGTCGAGGCGCTGCGCACGATGCGATGGCGGAATTGCAGTGGGCCGCGGGTCATCGCGATGAGGCGGTGGCCGAGTGGCGACTGGCGTTCGAGGCTTTTCAGGAGCAGCAGGATCGCGGATCGGTGCCGCCGTCGTTTGCAGCCGAGGTGAGAGACACGCTGGGTCACGTAGGCCAGCACCGGTTGTTGCCGCAGTTGCGCACCCAGGCCGACCGGTTGTTGAAGACCTGGCTGCGCCGCAACGGGACCTACCAGTTTGAGCCGCTGCTGGAAGGCATTCTGGCGGCAACCGGCGATGCGGCATCGGGCGTTGCGTGGTTGGTAGAGTTAAGCCGGTCGGCGGGCGATCCGATGAATGTGCTGTCGTGGGCGGCGCACAACGAGTCGTTGCCGGCGGCGCAGCGCGATGTATTGTTCGAGCAGTTGATCGACGCGGCGCAGGCAAAGGTAGCGTCGTCGTTCGGACAGGAACGGGAGAACGCGGAGCAGAATCTGCGATCGTGGCAGTTGGAATGGCTGCGATCGTTGGTGGAACGGAAGCGGACGGATCGGGCGCGGGCGTTGTTGAATTCGATTCCGGAGCCGTCGCGGAGGGCGCAGGACGAGCAGTTCGTGCCGATCGAGGTCGAGATTGCGGCCCAGTCGAAATCGCTGCCGGCATTGCTCGCGAGGTATGCTGCGCGCCCCGAGGGTGCTCCCGTGGAAGCGCTGCGAAATGGTGCGAACGAACTGAAGCGGCAGGGCGATGCGGCCGCGGCGCGGACGGTACTCGAGTATGTGTACTCGCGGGCGCTGGAAGCACATCAGTTCGATGCCGCGAATTTTCTTGGGCTGGCCGAGATTCGCCTGGAACAGAACAACGTCGCATCGTCCGTGTCGCTACTGCGGCGCATGACCATGCTGAGCGGAGCGCCATTCGACGCGTTGCCCGACGCAGCCAAGCTGCTGCGAAAGTTCGGCAAGGACGCCGAGGCCGAAACATTTTTGGACGAGCGCGTGAAAGCCGTGCCGTGGGACGCCGAGGCGCGCGAGCAGTTAGCAGCGCTGCGGAAGAACACGCAGGAACTTGCGGCCGTAGCGTCCGGTCAGTTCACTGCGTACTCAACGCGGGCCGGCGCGGCTGTGGCCATGCGCGGTACGGGTCTGAAACCGGGAGCGCCGGAGTTGGACCTGCTGGCCTCGTCAACTCCGCTAACCGAAGCTGCGGTGAGTAAGCCGTATTGGTATCGTGCGCGAGTGGAGGCGGCGGCAGCGGCGGCGAATCCGGTGAAGTTGCGACTGCTGCAGGCCGCCATCGCAATCCGGCCCGAGCCATTTGAACCACGATTAGCCTTGTTCCGCACCGCGCTCGAACAGAAGCGGTACCAACTGGCGATTTCGTCGATTCCGGTACAAACGCAGGAAGGGCAAGCAGCGCCGGAGTTAGAGCATTTGTCGGACTGGATGACGCAGCAGTTCCTCGCGACCGAACCGATCGATCGCGATACGCGCGCCATGATCGCAATGGGACTCGGCGACGCATACCGGCAGTTGAACCAGCCCGCTGAGGCCGCGTTCTTCTACCTCATGGCGCGCGAGATGAACGGATCGGCCGTGCCGGCGTTGGATGCGGTTCGAAACATGGTGCAATTGCGGGCAGCCAACGACGCGAGACGGCCAGTGGTCACCGCCAATCTGGAGCAGCCGCATCCGGTGCGGCCGCGATTGACGCAAGCGCGCGGAGGTGCACAATGAGGCGGCCGATTGTGATTGCGGCTGGAGTAATCGCGGCGGGCGTCGCGGTGCTGCTGCCGCAGGCGCTGCAAACTCCGAGGCCCCTGGCTGAGTTATTTCCGTCGAGCCCTCTGCTCTACCTGGAAGCGAAGAACTTCGCGGGATTGGTGGGCGATTGGAATTCGTCGAAGGTGAAGACGGACTGGCTTGCAAGTTCGAACTACGACGTCTTCTCGAAGTCGCGGCTCTTCCTGCGCCTCGGCGAAGCGCAGACCGAGTTCGCCGCGGCCGCCGGATTCACGCCGGACCTGTCGGTGGTGAGCGCGGTCGCGGGATCGAACTCGGCGCTGGCACTGTACGATATCGGGTCGCTCGAATTCCTCTACATCACGCGAATGCCGCAATCGAAAGCATTCGAGACAATGCTGTGGCAGAGTCGCGCGAAATTTCAGCCGCGAAAATCGGCGGGGCTGGACTACTATGTGCGCCGTCAACAGAGCCGGCTGGCGGCGTTTGCGGTAACGAATGATTTGCTACTGATTGCGACCGATGAGCAGGCGATTGCGTCGGCGCTGGCCCTGATTGCGGGGCAGTCGCCACCGTCGATGAATCGCGAGGATTGGTATCAGCGCGCGACCGCGGCACAAACCACCGCCGGTGATCTGAGGCTGGTGTTGAATTTCGATCGTGTGGCGCGGACGCCCTATTTCCGTTCGTATTGGGTGCAGCGGAACACGCGGGAGTTGATGCAGTTCAACGCGGCCATCGCAGACCTGGATCAGGCGCCGACTGAGTATCGCGAACGCCGCAAGTTGTTGCGCGGGGAAGCGGGCCCGGATCTGCGCGCGGCTGAGACGAACATCGCGGAGTTGGCCCGGTATGCGACGGCCGGTGCGGGACTCGTGCGTGCCTGGGCCAAGCCCGCGGGCGCAACGGTGCTGCCCCTGATGCAGGCTTTGGTAGTGCGGCAGGGCAGCGAGTCGCAGCCTTCGCGCGTCTCGCCGTCTATTGGCAACATCGATGCGGCCGTGGGCGGAGAGCAGGATCTGGAAGTTCGAATCGACGAACCGCCGGTGGCCGGTGCTTCGGCGGCAATCGACTGGGCCGCGTTGCAGTCGTTGCTGAATGCGAACGCAGCCGATGCGTTGCTGCAAGTAGAGACGAGCGAGGCGGGGGATTTCGTGAGGTTGCCCTCGGCGGTCGCGATTCTCGGAGCAAAGGCGTGGGATGCGGGTGCGGTACGGTCGGCGTTGGGTGATGTTGCGGCTCGCGCATGGACAGTATCGGGCGCGGGTGCGAGTTGGGTGCAGCGAGGCGCGTATCAGACGCTGGATGGGTTAGGCCGCTTGTCGTTTGCGGTGTCGGGTCGAGTGTTGTTGGTCAGCACTTCGGAGCCGCTGATCACGGCGATGCTCGCGCGAAACACCGGAGTTTTACCGCCGGCCGCGTACTCCGCTCGCTACCTTCACGCGCAGGAGTTGCCGAAGTACGCGCGACTAACATCCATGATCGACATCGCATCCGGGCGCATGGGTGGAGAGCGGCGCGAGCCTTTATTCTTTACCGAGAATATCGCCAGCCTGGGGCGAACGCTCGAGCGAGTGCAGTCGATGTCCGTGGAGTCGCACGATGACGGCGGTATCGTCTCGCAGACCGCGGTGTACAGGCTGCGGTGATGAGGCGGCGCACCCTGCTGTTGGCTGCGCTCGCGCGACGCGACGAGTCCTTCGCGCGATTGCTGGATCGTACGTTGCCCGCCGACACCGAGTACTTCCTGATGCGCATCAAGGGCGCCACCGCAATCGCGCTGCGATGGGATTCTCCGCGCGAACCAGCGCCGCTCGGGTCGATCGTGAAGCCGTTCGTCGCCCTGGCGTATGGCGCGTCGCACGAGTTTCATTACGTCGAATTCAATTGCAACGGCTGCTGGCTGCCGCGCGGACACGGCCGCATCGGCATCACTCAGGCAATCGTCGTATCGTGCAATTCCTATTTCGAACAACTCGCGGCGCTGACTCCCGTTGAGGCTGTCGAACGCGAGGCACGCCGCTACTCGTTGCCGATGCCGCCGCAGGTGAATCCCGCGATTCTGATCGGGCGCTACGGCACGTGGCGCGCGACACCCTCCACGACGGCCGCCGCCTATGCGGAGTTAGTGCAACGGCACAACGAGCCGGGAGTCGCGCTGATGCTGAATGCCATGCGTGAATGCGCACGCCGCGGGACGGCTTCGGGATTGCATGCGCGAGTCGCCGCAAAGACCGGGACTGCCCCATGCGTGCATGTGAATCCAGCCACCGGCGATGGTCTGGTGGTTGCATTGTTTCCTTCCGAAGTCCCCGAGTTCGTGCTGTTGCTCCGCTCGCACGCCATGCCTGGCGCGGAGTGTGCTCGCGTGTCGGCGCAATTCTTCCGGGCGGCGTTGTGAGACCGGCGTTGCTCGCCGTCGCGCTGTGCGCCGTTGCCGCCGCAGCCGAAGTTCGAGTCGCCGTCTTTGGACTGTTCCACACCACCGTGCTGGAGGTTGTGGCGGTTCGTAATCGTCCATTGCGCGCCGCAAACAGCAGCATCGCATGGCCCGAATCACGGCGAGTCACGCTGCGCAGTTCCCTGCCCCAGGTATTCTCGCAGGGCGAGTTCATTCTACGCGTGCCCGGCCTCATCGAGCGCCGATTCGAAGGACGCCTCGAAATCCTCCGCGATGGCCGCGAGTTAGTCCCTGTGATAACGATAGACGTCGAGACTGCGGTCTCATCGATCGTCGCCGCCGAAAGTCCACCGGGCGCTGGAATCGAGTCGATGCGTGCGCAGGCCGTGGTGGCGCGGTCGTACCTGCTGGCCGCCGGGAGCCGGCACCCGCACTCCGATTTCTGCGACACGACGCATTGCCAATTTCTGCGCGACCCTCCGGCACATAGTTCGCTCGCGGCACGCGCGACGCGCGACACAGCAGGCCTCGTCCTGCTCTACGAAGGCCGTCCCGTCGAGGCGCTATATTCAGCCGACTGCGGTGGCCGCACCAGGACTCTGGCGGATGCGAGGCTCACAGCGCCTGCCTACCCGTATTTCAAGGTGGAGTGCCCCGTCCAGAGCGGCGCAGCGCAAGGGCATCGCATCGGATTGTGCCAGCGCGGCGCGGCGGCGATGGATCGCGCGGGCGTTCGCTGGACAGAGATTCTGTCGCGCTATTTTCCGGCGACGGCCGTTGCACCAGCGCCTACAATCGATCCCACACAAATGCGGCAAATGACCGGCGGGCGGTAAATCCGAGCGAGTTATACAGTCGAATCGCGCCGTCGTTCGCCGTGGTGACGGTAAGTGTAACCTTCCGGCAGCCGATCGCGCGCAATTCGTTCAGGCTGCGCCGGAGTAACTCATAACCAACCCGCCGGCCGCGCACGTCCGGAGTTACACAGATCTGCGTGATGTGTCCGACGTCGGGCCGCACCAGGCTTGCGAGACAAATGCCGCAGGCCCGGCCGCCCGCTCCAATCGCGACTTTCGACGCGGGTTGAAAGAACGTGCCGCAGCCGGGGTACTGCACGATGTTCAACAGGAAGCGCCGCGCCCCGCTGGCCGATCGATACTGATCGTTGATTTCGCTGTCGATATGCCCACGGTATGCGCCGGCGATTACGCTCGCGGCATCGTCCTGATACCGGTCGGACCAATCCTGGAAGCGAATGCCGTGGGTGGCGGCTCCCGGTAGTTCCGCAACATGATCGAGAGGCGCCTCCATGAAGGTGCGTGGATACAGCTTCAGGTGCTCGTGCATCGGCATCGTGCGATCGAATGCACGGCTCAGCATCATCAACTGCGATTCGACCCGATTCACCCAAGGCGCGCCGGCGAGTGTATCCAGCACGGGAGTGAGTAACTGATTTTCCGCCTCCTCCGTACGGTACTTACTCATCACGTATAAGTCGCCGATAAGTCCCTTGCGCTCTTCGCTGACGTAGTAGGTATAACCCACAATCCGGTTCGAGGCCACCAGGCCATATCCAGTCAAGGCGTGCATGGATACGAATCGCTCCACTAACTCGGCGGATCCGCTGAAATCCCAGTCGAGTTTCTCCCGCCACTCCTGAATCTCTTCGTTCAACAAGGGCGCAAGATCGTCCGGCCGCACCTGTCTCAGGTCCACCAGACGAGGAAACACGGCATCTGACAGCGCAGCCATTAGTGGAATTATATGCCTACTAAATGCAGTGCGCGGGTCGCGGCCTGCACCCCTCGATACTGCGCTTCCTCGAAGATGGAGAATCCGCTGAGATCGGAGTTGGCGTAGAGTATCCGGCCGTCGAGCGAAGCCCATCGCCGCCGCTCCTTCGACGCGAGGAATCCAGGTACGGGGCGCGCCATGGCGTGGCCGATGCGTAGGATGTCCATCCGCGACACGCACGTGCGGATGTCCGGGTGGGCGCGTTCCAGGTCGCGTAGGATTAACTCCGAAAGCGATCCCCAGTCCTGCCGCAGCATCCATGCGCGCTGTCCGGCGGGATCGCCGTCAGCGAGCGACCAATACCAGGTCCACACCATCCGATCGATGTGCGTCCGCAGACTCATGTGGGTCGCGTTCACGTATCCGAGCGCGGGCGAGTCGTAGATGACGTTGTCCCACGCCAGTTCGCTGTTTCGTTCGCGCGGAGGATGATCGAGCGTCAAGTTGGCGGTAATCCACGGCGAGTAAACGAATCCGGCCGCAGGCGGTGCGTCTTCCACCAGGTAGTGCGCCAGAAACGTTGGAGCGGCGAAGATCACAACCCCGGCCACATACACCGCCTGCTCGGTCACAACGCGATACCCATGGCCCGACTTGTGAATCTGGTACACGGGCTCGCCAGTTCGGACATTCGGCGCCAGGCGGCTCATCAGTTGCCGCACAATCCAACCGTTACCCTCCGGCCACGTAATCGGCCCTTTGTCCTCATGCTCTCGGCTGGCGAAATATTGCATGCCGGCCCACGCGGACGTGGCGGAAGCGAGAGCGCCGTAATCATCGCGGCAAGCGTAATCGATATACCAGCGCAGGAACGGCGAATCGAAATGCTGCTCGTCGAGCCATGCCTTCATCGACTGCGTATCGAGAGGCGACGACCGCGCGCCGATGTCCATGGGAATCGTGAACTCGCCGGTCGCGCGCATGGTCTTGACGATGTCCGTGAACCGGCGATACTGTTCGCGATCGCGGGGTGTGGCTGCAATCTCGGGTTCGATCCCCTCCTGCCAGCGGCCGTATAGAAACAGCCGCTCCTGTGGCGTGAAGCACAACATGCGCTCGTCGAACTTGCCGTCCACCAATACGCCGAGTTCTTCAAACAACTCGCGCACCAGCGCCGACTCGCGATTCGGCACGGGCACATAATGGGCCGCCCAAGGATAGCGAGTGATTTCGTTCTCGCCCCAACGCGCATTGCCGCCCGCCATCTTCTCGAGTTCCAGAACAACGAAGTCGCGGAAGCCGCGCTTGTTCAAATGCCACGCGGCGGAGAGTCCGGAGATACCGCCGCCGACGATCACCACCGGCATTCGCACTTCCTGCTTCGGCGTCGCGAAAGGCTTGCGATCGCGCAGGCGGTGTCCCGTGGGGAGTCCGTCATCGAAGAACCCGCCCTCAATGCGGCGCTCAGCCTTAGCGGTGAGTCCCACCAGCGCGGCGGAAAGAAAACTGCGCCGGGTGCGGCTCAATGCGCGATTTCTTTCCATTCCTGATCGTAGTAGCGCACCAGCACCTGATCGTTGAGTCGATTCGGTTCCGACGGCATTCGCTTCATATCGATTGGGAAACGAAACATCTCCGGAATGTTTGCGGCGGTCAGGAATCGGAGTCCGCCGGGAATCGCCGAGGGCGGCTCGTACTCCGACATCCCCGCCAGCACGAAGCCCCACTCTCCGAACGACGGCACGTAGACGTGGTAAGGATACGTGCGCAGGCCGGCGGTTTCCAGCGTATTCACGATGCACCAGTACGACTGTCGCGCAAACAGCGGCGACGTGCTCTGCACGACGAACATGCCCCCCTGGCTCAAATGCTTCGCCAACAAGCGATAAAACGCAGTGGTGTAGAGTTTCCCGAGCGAGTAATTCGTCGGATCCGGAAAATCGACGACGGCGAAATCGAAATAGTCGCGATTCTGATCCAACCACACGAACGCATCCTGATTGATGACCTGCACACGAGGCTCGGAAAACGATCCGGCATTCAGCTTCTTCAGCAACGGATGCGTCTTGAAGAGCGTGGTCATCTCACGATCCAGATCGACGAGCGTGACGTTTTGGACCGACGGGTATTTCAGGATCTCGCGTAATGCCAGGCCATCGCCGCCGCCCAGCACAAGCACCCGCCGCGCACCCGGAAGCGACGACAGTCCAGGATGGACCAGCGACTCGTGATATCGATATTCATCGCGCGAACTGAACTGCAGATGCGAACTCAGGAACAGCCGCACGTCGTCTTTCCACTTCGTCAGCACGATGCGCTGGTAACGGGTGTTGCGCGCGAAGATAACTTCATCGGCGTAGAGGTTGTTATCGGCCGCCGACGAGATACGGTCCGCGAATCCAACACCTCCCAACAGGATAGCGACCACAGCGACGCACCCCGCCCGTAACACGCCGGGCGATGGCAACTCGTCGCGGAACAGAAATGTCGACCACAATGCGACCCCCGCATTCACGAGCCCGAACAGCAGCGCCGACCGCACCAATCCCACCTTCGGCACCAGGATGATCGGGAACAGCAGCGATGCGCCCAATGCGCCGAGATAGTCGAAAGTCAGGACATGTGCCACCAATTCGCGGAACTCGAGGTGCCCTTTGAGGATCCGCATCAGCAGCGGAATCTCGAGCCCCACCAGCACACCCACCGCGATCACCACCGCATACAGAAGCAGTTGGAATCCCTGCGTGTAGGCAAACGCCAGGAACAGTATCGAGGACGAGAATCCGCCGACCAGGCCGACCATCAGTTCGATGGAGATGAACTGCGCCACCAGGCCGCGCCGGAGGAATCGCGACAGGTAACTCCCGATTCCCATCGCAAACAGGTAACTCCCGATGATAGTGGAAAACTGAAGCACACTATCGCCCAGCAAGTAACTGGCTAGCGTACCCGCGATTAACTCGTAGATGAGACCGCAGGCCGCGATCAGGAATACCGAAATGAAGAGTACTACTGGCAATGCATTCGCCTTAATGAACGGCAGACGCGATGATGATGCACATGCCGATACTCATGGCGCCAATCAGTACTGCGAGCGCAAGGTTCTTCTCCTCCACGATCTCCTTCCAAAGCTGATAGGGCGTCATCCAGTCGATCACGGCGAACGCGACGACAAAAATGACGATGCCGAGGGCGGCGAAAATCGCGGCATTCAATAGATAGCCGGGATGAAAATCAGTCATCACTTACCTCCGAAGTAGCGTGGTAAATAGCCATAGTGCGCACGGTACGATCCAGGATTGTCGCGGATCGTCTTGGGCACATTCTGAACCTCGTTGACGCTGGTAAAACTCCAGCCGCGGTATTCCGCGACCGCCAGAGTGCCCAGCAGCGCAATTCCATACAGCAAATACACCGGGTGTTTCAGCATCAATCGTCTCCCGAAGAGGTTCCTACAGATCCGTAATCGCTCTGCTGCCAGCGTTCGTATTCGAACCGGAATCCGCGCCACGCGAGCGCAATGGCGGGAAGCGGAATCAGCAGCGCGGCGATCATGAACCAGATAAAATTCGGCACATCCCGCTGCACCACGATCTCATAATTAATGGACGGCGAGCTAGGTTCAGCTTCCGGCTCAACTCGCAGATAGTACCGGCCCGAGGGCACGGACGGCACGATCGCCTTATCCACCTTGCCGCCTTCGCTCCAGTCACCATCGCTATCGCGTCCGTGATAGTAACTCACCTCGCGTCCGAAATCGTAGCCTTGGCCCGTATCGGTATCGATCAGGGCGTATCCGACAAACATCCAGTGATTATCCAGATCGGTGCGGGTCTGCACCTCGACATTCGACAGGCGGCCAGTCAAGTCAAACACAGGCGTGACGAAACTCGTCTCTCCCCGAGTACCCTGCTGAAACTGGTGCGATTCCCGCAGCACCGTTCGATTCCCACTGAAGAAAATGAAAAAGATCAGCAGCGCCACGAGAGCCACTTCGAGAATTGCAGCCACTTTGATAATGCCCCCCGCCGTCCCTGTGTAGGGCGAAGGCTGATTCAGAAAGATGCCCTGAACGCGCGGCGGCGATCCCTTCAGTTTGAACGCCCGCCAGATTTGCCGGCCGTCGAGATACTCGCCGTGCGACCACGTGGTCTCGTCTTGAGTCCGCTCGGCGGAGAGAATGTACGGAGGCGTGACATAGTCCTCCGCACGGACAGTCTCGTCGACTACTACACGCCATGGAAACTCACCTAGTACGAATTCCGTCTTTGCGATCGAGGTCGAGAAATGGCGATAGGTGCGGCCCTGCCATTTGTACGCAGGCCGGTGTCGTGACGTCACGCGAGCGGGCAACCCACGAACCGGCGTTACGAAATTCCAATGGCCGTTGTACTCGGTCAGATATCGAAATCCGTTATACGGATTAAACAGCAGATACTCCGACCAGTGCCAGACTTCGTCGTCTTCCTTCACGGTCCGGATCTGGAAGCCGATCACTTCGTACTTGACGCCGTCGAAATCGCCGCGACTGCCGAGCGGAATTACCGGCGTATATCTCTGCTTCTTTCCGAACGTCCGCAGAATCGAGACTGCCGGAGTGCTGGTATCCAACACGGTGAAACAACTCGGACACGTAGCCGTCAGCGTATTCGCAAAGCCGCGCAATTCCACTTGTCCGCCACAGTTAGGACAGGCCAACGCGACCGCGCGAACGGCTGCCTCGGCCATCAGTTCCAACCCTCAAATGAACGCAGATTGCTCAGTTTCAACGACTCGAACTCCACTGCCTCCCCGAGAAACAACAGTGGAGCGTCCTCGCTATAATCGAGCGTGCCAAAGTGGCCGTCGAGCGCGCGAATATCAACGAACGGCACTTCGGTCTTGTCCCAGTATTGAAACGGCAATTCGCCCTGAACGCCGGCATACCGCGCGTGCGTGACGCTAGTTACTTCGAATTGCAGTGTGCCGAAGCGAAGCGACACGCCAGGTTGCAGATCACCAGCCGCGGGTAATTGAAATCCATCCTCGCGAAACGAAACGTCGTAGGCGAGTTGTGCATCGGATAGCCATCCGCTAGTGCCATCGTTGAATACCAGGTGCCACTCATTCCAGTTGCCCTGGCTGTACTCGTAGATAATCCGGCCGGCGACGGCGAACGGCCGGTTGGCATAAACGCCCTCCGTGCCAATCTGTATCGGCGACGCATTCGCCGGCAGATCCGCCACCTTCCCGACTTTTTCCAAGTCCACGTCGGTGCGCACCAGGATCGACCGGCAAAACTCGCACACCGTTTGCACCGAACTGGACCATCGAAATTCGACCGGCGCGCCGCAACTCGGACATGAACCAGTCTTGATCATGCGGATTGCGCATCGGCGACGTACGGCCGCTCGATCCTCCGTACTGTAACTCGAGTAGCTCCGAAATATTCGGCTAAATATTGCTCGAATTGCCAGCGCTCCCGCGGCACGCAGCAGAACACGTTGAGGCACATCGACCCAAACTCGGGGAACGTATGGCACGCAATGTGCGACTCGCTCAGCAGCGCGAGACCGGTGATACCGCCGGGTCCGGGAAACTGGTGCCACACGGGTTCGCTAACCAGTTGAAGGCGCATGCCCTCCACCAGATCGGCGAATAACGCGCGCAATCGTGCAGCGTCCGCCAAACATCCGGCATCGCAGCCGTATCCTTCAACGATCCATTCGCAGCCGGACATCGCTACTGCGCCGAACCGCACTCGGGACAGAACTTGGCTTTGCGCTGAATCGGCTTTCCGCATTCCACGCAGAACTTCGTTTCCGGCGAACTGCCCGGGGCAGCAGCACCAGCACCAGTGCCAGTCTGCGCCGCCGGTGCCTCCGGCTGTGGAGGACGCATGGCGTTCATCATCGTGTTCGCCATCGCCATACCCGCTCCGAGTCCCGCACCGAGTCCAGCGCCACCTCCTTCGTTCGCCGCCGCAATCGGCATCGACTGCGCAACCTGGAATTGCGTGTAGCGATTCATGTCGCCCACCATGTTCATTCCGATCTTCTGATCCAGAATCTTCTGCAATTCCTCCGGGAGCGACAGGTTCTCCACCACGAAGCTATCCAGCACCAGCCCAAATTCGGTAAACGAAGGCCGCAGAAAGCTCGCGATCTTGTCCGATAACTCCATCTGGTTAGCCGCCATGTCAAGGAACGGAACCTGGCTCTCGGCGAACGTATCCGACATCCGCGCAATGATCGTATTCCGGAGTTGTCCCTCGATATCGGCGACCGTGTAGACCTCGCGGGTCCCACTCACGTTCAGATGGAATGTGGTCGGATCCAGAAGATGCCACGAGTAGATCCCGAATGCCCGCAGACGCACCGCTCCGAATTCCTTATCGCGAATCGTGATGGGCTGCGGAGTCCCCCACTTCTGATTCGTCTGCAGACGCGTGGAGAAGAAGTACACGTCGCTCTTGAATGGCGACTGGAACGCCTTGTCCCAATTCTTCAAATTGGTCAGCAGCGGCAGAGTCTGCGTGGTCAGAGTGTACAGTCCTGGCCCAAAGACGTCCGCCATCTGGCCCTCATTGACGAAGGCGGCCATCTGCGATTGGCGCACCGTCAACTTCGCGCCGTTTTGAATTTCCTTATCCGCCACCGGGTAGCGATAGGCCAGGATGCCGTCTTCCGGCTCGGTCCACTGGATGACGTCGATGAACTGTTTCGAAAGAAAGTCGCGAAGTCCCATTGTGTTTCGCCCTCAATGCAGTATACGCCCATAACGGCGGTCCGCATGGGCACGGACCGCCGCCATCGCGCTTCGCTATGGGCTTCGCTATGGATTGTTGACGTTGATCGCCAGCACCGGAGTGCCTGGCAATGGCAGATATGCCGCGTCCCCGGCCGCTGTTCGCGCGGCCACCACAATTACGTGCGGACCGTCGCTGAGCTTCCGCGTATCGAAGCTCAACGCGAATCCGATATTCGGACACGCACTCACGTCAACCAGCGTTGAACACACGTCAGTTTCCGGCAGATTGTACGGAACCGACGCATAGAACTCGCTGTCGACATACAGACTCACCGTCTTCACACTACTCCCCGGTGCGTACGCGTATCCCTTGATATCGATGCTGCCGCTCACCGTGGTACCGGCCACCGGCGACGTGATCGCTCCCAGCACCTTCTGCGGCCCGCCGTTCTTCACCGTGAAGGTGACGGGTGCGTCGGGAATCAGCGTATACCGCCCGGCCGCGTCCAGCGCACGCACCTGAACGGTATGTGTTCCGTCGGCGATTGGCGGCACAGCAGCAGTCGTGTCCAGCGTCAATTGGAAACCAATCGCGGGACACGACGCCGGCTTGGGACTCAACGTTCCGCAGATGTCATCCCGGCGGAGTCCGTAACGCGTGGGTCCATAGGTAATGCCGTCGATAATTGTATCTACCGTCGAAATGCGAAGGTCGTTCGAAACAGCATAGCCCTTGATGGTGATGCTGCCCTTCAATTCGGCGCCTTCCGCCGGCGATTCGATCTTGCCAAACGGCAGTCCCGACTGGCCCGGGTCGACATGGAATGTCAGCGGTTGCTCCGGAAAATCGGCGAGACCCGCGCGCGAGTTCACGACGCGAACACGCAGCGTGTGATCGCCGGGAGTTACTCCCGCCAGATTCACTGTAGAGGAAAACCCGACGTACGGGCACCCGTTCACGTCCTGCACCGAGCAGAAATCGAGGCGCGGCGTGGACGGCGCTGTGACCGCGAGTTTCACATTGTCCACGAAGATCTCCACCTCCGCCACCGGCGACCGCGAATCATAAGCGAATCCGCTGACCGTCAGCACATCCTTCACCGAGCTTCCCGCCTTCGGACTTTCGATCACTGCAAAGGGAATGCTGTTCGTACCGAACGGCGGATCCAGACTAACTGCCGTGTAGAATTGCCCATAATCCGGGAGCGACGTATCGTACCAGTAAACTCCCCGACCCGGCGAAATGCCGACCGCCGGTCCGGGCGAGCAACCTGGCGAAGTATAGGCCGATCCTAGTTCCGTGTTTCCGTCGCCATATTGGAACAAAATGCGGCCGTCGTAGAATAGCGTCGCCGCGAAATTGACCGGCGAACCCTCCACGCCATTGAAAGCGGAGTAAGTTTCGCCCGCCCATCGGATGGTCATCGATTGGTCGGCGTACGAACTCGTGAAAATGCCCTCGTTGTCCTGTGCGAATCCGTCCACCGTCATATTGACCCACAGCGGTGCAACGGATGGCACTTGCGTGAGTGCATAGGTATCCGTACAGGCTGTCAGTTCATCGAGTAACAACGTACCGCCGAAGCTCAGCAGACCCGAGTCATGAACTACCACTGACCGGTATTTCTCGCCGAAAAACGGGAATTCGAACGGAAGATCGATTCGCTGCGCAGTGCCGTATCGCAATGTCAGAGATTGCTCGTTCTTGAATGTGAACGGCTCGTCCGAAATTTCCCCATAATACTCGGCAGGCGCCGGGATGGACGCGTAGACCTGCGCGAATCCCGGTGCGTCGTAGTCGGTATAGTAGGCAGCCACGTAGTCGCCCGGTGCGAGATTCAGTGTCCCGTTCTCCTTGCGAACGCGCAAGCCGCTGGTCGGAATTGTTCCGATGTAGATCGACCCCTGTTTGTGGAGCGACAACGGCTCGACATCTCCAGACGTCGAGACTACCTGAACCGTCAACGCCGTGCCGGTGTAATTCGAATCCTGCACGATGATCCTCGCGGCGTCGTTCGCGGTGACTTGCTTATCGGCGAAAGCGATTTGCCCTTTGTCCGATGGCATCGCGAACGACGACAGAACGTAGGTAGTGTCCGGCGTTCCCGAGTATGCCAGCGCGCCAAATCCGCGCTTGGCAAACGCGGCCCATAACTCCTGCTGGCTGTCGCCGTTGAAATCCACCCGATCCGCCAATAGGATCGCATCGCGCATGTCGACCATCGTCGAGCGCGGCGGAGCGAGTTTCATGCCATCCAGCACCAGCATGCGAATCCGGCGCCGCCCTTCCTTGTCCCCGAATTGCGCGATCAGATTGGCGCGAGCCTCCAGCAAGGCTTCCATCCAGATCTCGCCGTCGGCGTGCACTTCCTGGAACGGCAACACGCTCCCGAGGTTGGCAAACGTCAACGGATTCACGTCCATCCTGGTCGAGTACGGACGAGTGCGCACGTCGCCTTGCGTCCAACTCTGGTCGAAATACTCCGCAACCGGGTAAGTGCCATCCGCGGGTGCGTCGTCCGGCAGCAGAAATTCGAGGCCGAAGAAATCGCTCCAGGCCTCAGCCATCGCAAACGCCTGAAAGGAGTCGTACCCGCGCGGTAATAATCTGGAACTGACGCCGTGAGTGTATTCGTGCAACACCACGAACGAATCCAGCGCTCCATCGGTCAGAATGCCGCCGCGGCCGCTGTCGGAAACAAACATCGCGAGCCACGACTCGCTGCCGTCCCCGTCATCGAACGAGGAATAGAAAGAGTTCTGCCGTTGCGCCGATGGCGAGGCCTGTGCGCCGAAATGCGAAAATGCGTAGATCGCATCGCCTTCCGCCCCACCCTTCCCAAAATTCGTCGTCTGGAAATTGCCCGCTGCTTCGGTAAATCCCGAGTTGTAAAACAGATCATGCGCGCGATTTACCCAGTAGAACAAGTTAGTGTTCACGGCATCCGCATACGGAACCGTGCTAACTCCGAACAGCAGTGGAAAACTGAAGTTACCACCCGGCGCTCGGGTCGGCTCCACGTCATCAAATGGAAGAATCCCTAGCCGGTTTTCGCCGGCAATTACATTGTTGCCCGCCGTCTGGTCATTCATCACCCAGCCTTCCGGCGATGCAGCCGGATCACCGGCGAACGACTGGTCGGTGCGCTCCACCACAGGTGGCGCCGCGGTCACCAGCGTTCCAGGTGTTGGATTCGGCTGCGGACTCTCGCGCTCGTACACCAACCCATGCGGCGCGCTATCGAAGTAGGTCATCGCGCGTTTCGCCATTACTCGCCGGCCCGGCTTATCCACGATCACCGCATAGCGCGACACTCCATCTACATCGGTGATGTAGAACGACCACGCTGGTTCGAGCGATCCGCGGACGGCATACCACGTACGCCGTGCTTCCGGATCCTCCGGCAGCGTCCCCTGCGCAAATCGGACCGTGTTCTTGCCGCGCGGCGCCCGTTGGCTCACAAACGGCGCGTACTTTGCACCGAGTTTCGGATTCACGGCAGCGACAGCGGTCCGCGCGGCCGAAACGGACGACGCTTCTTCCGGCAATGAACCCACAGGCGCCGCGAACAGATCGCCGCCGGCGTTGAGGACGCGACCGTTCCGATCGATGTTCACCACCCAGGCGGAGTTATAAACATCGATGCCTTGAAACTGCTGGTGGTACAGAATATGCGTGACCCCGTTGTAGGCGTCCGTATACTCGCGCGCAATGTAAGCGCTTCCTAAGTCGGCGGATTGGAGTCCGAGTTCAACGGCGGAACTCCGCAGAAAATCAGCCGCGATTTCACGCGGTGGTTTCGAACTGGCCGGGGTCAGCGGCTGTTTAACACCCATCAAATGACGGTTTGGTTCCTGGGCAAACGTGGAAATGGGAAGTATTACTGCGTAAATCAGGCATATAACTTTCAAAATTCCTCCTGTTACGAAAGGAAGGCCTAGAATATCACGACTGCACGGGGGGGGCGCCATCCACCTGCGGAGCAGGAGGAGTAGGGACAATCCACCCGGCCAACGCGACCGCCGCTGCTGCGACGCCCCACGTCGCCAGCAGACGGTGCTCAATCAGCATACCGGCGATCAGCGGTCCCGTGATCTGCGCCACCGACGTGAGTGACTGCGTCAGCCCCAGCACCGTTCCCTGCTCGCGCCGGTCAGTTACCTGCGTGATCAGGCTCGTCACGATCGGTCTCACAATTCCGCCGAAAGCCGAGATGCTCGCCGAGATCAGCAGCACCGGAATCGTGTACGCATAGGCGAGAAGCAGATAGCCAATCGAGCCGGCGATCAGACCCGCACGCATCAGTGGACGTTCGCCGAATCGCCGGACCATCGCACCCAGAGCACCGCCTTGCAGCGTGCCGCCAATGAGTCCGGAGAAGGCAAACACGTAGCCCACTTCCTTGGGACCGAAGGGATGACCATTCCACGTGTAGCGGCGCTCGGCGAACAGCGCGAAGCCGCCGACGAAGATGGAGAACGAGAACACGTAGCTGAAGAATTTCGCCAACAGCGGCCACAATTCGGGGCGCCGAAAATACTGCACATAGCGTGCCCACTGGACGATCGGCATGCGGCCTGTGGCGGCCTCCGGCGCAACGGGCGTTACACCGGGAACCACCGGCGGCTTTCGCGGCAGGATCAGGGTAGTCGCCGTGATGCTGATGGCCGATAATCCCGCAGCCGCGTAGATCGGGTAGTGATACCCGAATTGCGAAAGGAATCCGCTCAGCGCCGGCCCCACCAGGAATCCAAGGCCAAACGCGATTCCGATGATCCCGAACGATTTCGCGCGGTTCTCCGGCGGTGTAACATCCGATATGTACGCCTGCGCCAGAGTCAGGTTGCCCGCGGTAACACCATCGATGATGCGCGATAGAAACACGATCGGCAGCGTCGTCGCCGAAGCCAGCACGAGAAAGCCGATCAGCGTGCCCACCTGGCTGACGATCAACAGCGGACGCCGTCCCACGCGATCCGATGCGCGGCCCAGAAGCGGTCCGGCAATCAACTGGCACACCGCGTACACCGAAACCAGCATGCCGACCACGGCCGGCGTGGCTCCCATCCGCTCGGCATAGAACGGAAGCAGCGGCAGAATGATCGTGTAGCCCAGGATGTCTACGGCTACGATCAGGAATATCGGGAGCAGCGGAGAGGATCGCAAACTATCTATCATCCCAAATGCAGCGCCGGTCTGCGTAGAATGATAGGAAATGGCTGTGGACTCCGACCAGTTTTATCGAATCTCGAAACTACCCCCGTACGTCTTCGCGGTGATCAACGAAATGAAGGCAAAGGCGCGCGCCGCCCAACTCGACGTAGTCGACATGGGCATGGGCAACCCCGACGGGGCATCGCCTCGGGCCGTGGTGAGCAAAGCGGTGGAAGCAATCAAGAATCCCCGCAATCACCGCTATTCCATGTCCAAGGGCATTCCGAATCTCCGGCAGGAAATCGTGAACCGGTATCGGAATAACTACGCCGTGGAACTCGATCCGGAGACGGAGGCCATTGCAACCATCGGCGCCAAAGACGCGCTGGCACATCTGCTGTTCGCAATCGTCGGACCCGGCGATGTTGTGGTGTCGCCGAACCCTGCCTACCCCATTCATCAATACGGCGTGCTGATGGCCGAGGGCCGCGCGTGCATGCTGCCGATGAAAACGCCCGAGTGCTTTCTGCAATCGCTCGAAGAGTTGTACCGCTCGCCCACCTTCAATCCCAAGGTGCTGCTCATCTCCTTCCCGCACAACCCGACCACCCACTGCGTCGATCTCGACTTCATGAAGCGCATTGTCGAACTCGCGCGCGAGCACAACACCCTCATCATTCACGATTTCGCCTATGCCGACCTCGGCTTCGACGGTTACAAGCCGCCCAGCATCCTGCAGGTGGAGGGCGCCAAGGACATCGCCGTCGAGATCTATTCGCTATCGAAGAGTTTCAACATGGCCGGATGGCGCATCGGATTCTGCCTGGGGAACCGGCGCATGATTGCCGCTCTGGCCCGCATCAAGAGCTATCTCGATTACGGCATTTTCCAGCCTCTGCAGATCGCCGCCATTATCGCGCTGCGTGAGTGCGCGTCCGAGACCGAGAAGATCCGCAGCACCTATGAGAAGCGGCGCGATGTATTGGTGAACGGTTTGGAGCGCGCCGGATGGCCGGTCGAGAAACCGCGTGGCTCCATGTTTGTGTGGGCACCGATTCCGGAGCCCTTCGACAAAATGGGCTCGCTCGAGTTCTCGAAACTCATGATCGAAAGAGCGCTGGTGGCGGTATCGCCCGGCATCGGGTTCGGCCCACTCGGAGAAGGCTACGTCCGGTTCAGCCTCATCGAAAACGAGCACCGTACAAAACAGGCAGCTCGCAATATCAAGCAACTCCTAAAGGACGGCCCTCCTCGCGAGTAGGCCGTCCGCCCTCAACCGCGATCCGCCCGCCACACAAACTCCGCGATCCGCGCCGCCAGTTCGGGCCGCAGCGCCCGCGGCAGATCGTGGCCCATGCCCTCGGTCAACACCAGTTCCGCCCCGCGAATCGCCTCCGCGGTCGCCCGGCCTCCGCTCGCATCGCAGAGCCGGTCCGCCAGGCCATGGATTACCAGCGCCGGCACATCCAATCTGCGCAGCCCGCAGGTCCGATCCCCTGAAGCCACCGACGCCACCGCCTGCCGCGCCACCCCGGCCGGATCATAGCAGCGATCGTACGCACGCCCCGCTCTCGCGGCCACTTCGTCCTCGGCGCCCGGATACCCAGGCGAGCGAACCGCGCGATGCGCCCGCACCATTTGCTGAATCACGTCGTCACGTGTCACCGGGCGCGGTCCCCCGAATATCTCGCCCAGGACCTCCGGCGAGGCCTGCCCCACGGCCGCGTTGCCCGTCGTCGACATCATCGACGTCAGCGAACGCACGCGCTCCGGATACTCAATCGCCATCGTCTGCGCAATCGCTCCGCCCATCGACGCCCCAACCACATGCGCCTTCTCACAACCGAGCGCGTCCAGCAACCCCACCGCGTCTCCCGCCATATCCGACAGCGTGTACGATGCCGACGTCAGATCGCCCGCCAGCGCCCCCGGCAGATCCGCGGGTGGAGCGCCGGCAATATGCGTCGACAACCCGGCGTCCCGATTATCAAACCGAACCAGTTGCAAACCATGACTGGCCAGCGCATCGCAAAAATCGTCGGGCCACGCAATCAGTTGCGCCGCGATTCCCATAATCAGCAACACTACCGGCGCATCGCGATATCCGAGCCGCTCGAACGCAATGTCGATGCCGCCTGGCCCAACGTTCCGCGCCATCTCGATCAACAGCTCTGACATGCCATCCTCAATGCTTCGCGATATCGTGGTTGCTGCACGTTCTGTAAAAGCCGTTGCAAGTGAACCCTTCCATACTGGGGCTTCATCTGCTTATCTCCCAGGTTCACCTCGCCCTCCCAGATGCGCTGATGAAACTCCCGGAAATCCGGCGCGCTGTCACTCTGATTCACCGGCTCGCCCGATGAACCCAGCCACAAATATGCGATCGCGTAGAAGACGTGTACCAACTGCAGTGTGAGATAGAATCGCGCTTGCTGATACTCGTCAGCCAGCTTGCCGAAATACTCCTCGAGATAACACCGTTCCTCTACCTCATTCGTAATTACGAAATTCGTCATAACCGCAAGGTCGGAATAGCGATCGTTCAGAGAAGCAGCTTCCCAGTCCACCAGCCACACACGTTTCCCGTCGAAAAGGATATTGTCCGGTTTCAAATCGTTATGACTCGAAACCAGATCTGGCTCGCTCCGCGCGCAAACTCCCGCGAGTTGAGCGCCCAGCGCCAGAAGTTCGTCGCCCTCACTCTTCGGAAGCGCGTTCGAATCCTGGAAACTCCGGATGAATCCCTCTACTGCCGGCCCGTTATGTAACAGAAGCGTGCACGAGGTGTTCAGATGCGGCGCAGTGCCGGGAAACGGCGCCAGCGCGTGCAGTCTTCGCAACGCCTCGCCAATCAGGGTACGCGCATCCTCAATGCGAAACGGTTCGGAGTCCACAAAATCAGTGATTGAAAGCCGGTCTTCCACGCTCGTATACCAGGCACGCGGCGCCAGACCCGCCTCCGCCGCCGCCCTCATGCACGTGAATTGCCGCGTGGCATCGCCGCTTCGCATCATCATCCGCAACGCGAAGGGAGATCCTCGTAGCACAATCCGATAAACCAGGGCCGACGTGAGACCTCTGGGCAAAATGTGTATGTCCTCTAACTCGGTAACTCCGAAAGCCGCTTGCAGCCCCCGAGCCACCGCCGCGCTTTTCTCGTGTGGGATCATGCGCAGTCGATATTACACGGAAGTCGACTCAAGCGCTAGTCTTGTTTTCAATGAGTTAGATCTGCTATTCTAGAATCGCGAGGGAAGAGACGTCCCAAGCCCGCACTCCCACTCAGCCCCACCGGCCCGACAGTCATATGCTTCCAGACCGTAATCTCTTAAACTGAGATTTCGTGCCCATCTAGGACACGGATCCTTCAGGAAGGAGAACACTGAAATGCGTTTAGCCCTGACGTTCTGTCCGGCGTTGCTGATCTTCAGTGGCTTTCTCCATGCCGCTGATCCGATCAGAGGCCGCGTGCGCGTGACAGCGTCCTGCCTCGACGCCTACAATCGCGCTTCTGCGCAGCTCACCGGCTCGAGTGAAGAAGTGGCACGGATACTATCGATTGCTCAAGGAAATGGTGGGAAACGCGATAACGTCTGTGCCGGGCTCATTCTGCACAACATCGCGTAGCGCCTCTCGCGTGCGGGAAAACTCGATGAAGCGGAGGTCTTCGCCGCTCGATCGGTAGCAGCTCTGGAAATGGCTTATCCGCCAGATGACGAATCGCTGTTCTGGCCCTTGCAGTTCCTCGCCTCTACGGAATTCGAGCAGCGCAACATCTCGCGTGCGGCCCAGGTTCTGCGAAAGATGAAACGTCTGCGGCTTCTGCACGCCGACGAACGCGCAGCGCTCCACGTAATGGCGGGTATCGTCTTGCAGACCCAACGGCGGAATGACGAAGCCGAACATGAGTACGTGATGGCCCTGCGCTCCTGGACGAATGCGGGTCGCGGCGACACACCGGACGCAGGCGCCGTCCTCACGAGCGCGCCCTGATCTACCTTCAGCAGAACCGGTTCGACGATGCCGGGCTGCGCTCCACCGCGCTCGCGAATTGTTCCAGGCATCGCGCGACACGCCTGACCTGGACTACGTGAAACTTCTCAGCAACTCCGGCGTACTGCATGCCCATCTGGGCGCTTGGCACGATGCGGCGGAAGATCTTTCGCAAGCAGTCGTGATAGCCGAACGTGCGGGAACCACACCGCCCGGTATCATGTGGCCGATTCTGACGAACTACGCGCATGTCCTCCGCAAAAACCACCGCCGCCGCGAAGCCCGCGAAGTCGAGCAGCGGATCAAGGCTCTGCAGCCGCTGCTCCGATCGAATCAGATAATCGACGTCGCCGATCTGCTCAGCGATTCGAAGCCCGGCAGCTAGCGGGTCTTGCACATAACGGCGTTCTTCGAACCGTCAAGGCGGATATGTAGCCCACTTGGCGCGATTCCGCACATGACCGTGCTTCAGAGAGACGTTATTTCGACTCTGCCGTGGGCCAGACCACACCCTGATCTCTCTTCGTAACCGCGGCCAATCCCTTATAAAGAAACTTCTGCACGCGCTGACCACGATACGTTTCCGTGGTGAAGACGTTGCCCTTCGAATCGGTCGCAATGCTGTGGACGGCGTAGAACTGGCCTGGTTGGCGTCCGCCATCGCCGAAGCTGGTCAGAATATTCAGCGTGTCGCGCTCGACAACGTGAACCTTCATGTTCGATCCGTCTGCGATGTACAAGTACTTCTGCCTCGGGTCCCTCGACAAGGCGATGTCGAACACCGATCCATCGCCCAGCGTATTCTTCGCGATGAACATCTCTTTCACGAAAGTACCGTCAGTCGTAAAAGCCTGGATGCGGTCGTTGGTGCGGTCGCAAACGTACAACTTTCCGTCGTTCGCCAGTGCGACACAATGGACGGGTGTCCGGAACTGCTGCGCGGGCGGATCACTCGGGTTGTAAGGCGGCAGTTGCGTGTCGTCCGGTTTGTGGCCATAGGCGCCCCAATGCCGCTTGTACTTTCCGGTGTCCGCGTCGTACACGATCACGCGGCGATTGCCGTAGCCATCGGCGACGTACAATTCATTGGTCTTGGGGTCCACCAGAGTCTTGGCCGGCAGCCTGAGATTCGCCGTGTCATTGCTCCCCGTGCTTTTGTTCGGTTTTCCGATTTGCATCAGGAACCTTCCGGCCTGAGTGAACTTCAGAACCATACTGTCGTGAACCGCCCCAACGCCGGCCATTTTGCTCTCGTCAGTGGGGAGGGCGGCCGGTTGAGGACCCCGGCCGTTTCCACCAATCCAGACGTTACCCTTGTAATCCACGTCGATTCCGTGATTCGACGCCGGCCAGTCATAGCCCTGCCCAGGACCGCCCCAGTGGCCAATCAGGTCGCCCGCTTCATTGAACTCGAGGACGGGCGGAGCGGGAGCGCAGCATTCAGCGGCCGGTGGATTCGAGGTAGCATACTTCTCTTTGGGTTCCAGGGAGCCTTCGCGATGAATAATCCAAACGTGGTCGTTGGCATCCACTGAAACGCCAATCACGGCTCCGATGACCCAATGGTTCGGCAGCGGCTTCGGCCACATCGGATCCACCTCGAACCGCGGCGCCTGAACTGCGGCCGCTTCAACCGTGGCACGCCGCTGGAGCATGGACGACCCGACCGCGAGCGCGACGAGTATTCCCAGAAAGGCACCTCGAAAACCGTATTTCGCCTTCATGCGTTTCCCCTCCATCGGCGTACGGTATGATACTCGATTCAGTTGAAAGAGGACAACAAGGTTGCGGAGTTTTCTTCGGTCGCGACTCGTGCTTGCGTTATTCCTGGCTTGGACAGCGAGCGTCGCGGCGCACGACATACCGAGTGACGTAACGGTTCAACTTATCGTCAAACCAACTGGCCGTCAGCTACAAATGCTGGTCCGCGTGCCGCTGGGGGCGATCCGCGACATCGACTTCCCGGAACGCGAGGGACATCTGGATATCGCGGGACTCGCGCCGCAACTCCCTGGTGCCGCAAGACTGTGGATCTCGGATTTCGTCTCGCTCTACGAGGGCAAGACCCGGCTGGGAAGGCCTCG
This sequence comes from Bryobacterales bacterium, assembly GCA_038322675.1. Classification (GTDB taxonomy): domain Bacteria; phylum Acidobacteriota; class Terriglobia; order Bryobacterales; family Bryobacteraceae; genus TMP-7. Next base: position 3,369 of record JBBQGE010000037.1, on the reverse strand, counting down.
GGTAATTGCGACTCAGATCTCGCTTCCGTCCGACCGCTCCTTCACGTCGTTTGAGACAGCCTTCCGCCACGTCAACTCCCCACAGCTCCCAAACAGCGCTAATGTCTTCTGGCAGCAGGTGCTGTTCGATGTCCTTTTCGAGTATTCGATTGATTCGGAGAACTCCGAATTTTCAATTCGCCCGGGGCTCGAACGACTGGGCGCGCGAGTGGTCACGGTGCTGCGATTCCTGCCACCGGGTGGCGCGGTCCGCGCCTATGAGTTCCTGGGCGATCCGGGAGTGGTGCACCTCGATCCGAGTTGGCATCAGGCCGCCGGCCGGTTCGTCGAACTAGGATTCCAGCACATCCTGGACGGAACCGACCACCTGCTCTTCCTCCTGTGTCTGGTCCTCCCGCTCCGGCGGTTCCGCCCTCTTCTGACGGTGGTGACTGCGTTCACCCTGGCACATTCGGTAACCCTGATAGCGGCGGCCTACGGCTTCGTGCCGGACACACTGTGGTTTCCGCCGCTCATCGAAAGTTTGATCGCAGTTTCCATCGTGTACATGGCGCTCGAAAACATCATCAACGGAAGCGCGACGCGGCACAGGTGGATGATCGCCTTCGGATTCGGGCTCGTGCATGGGTTCGGATTCTCGTTCGCACTGCGCGAGAACCTGCAATTTGCGGGATCGCACCTGTTGTCCTCGCTGCTGGCGTTCAATATCGGGGTCGAACTGGCGCAAATCTTCGTACTCCTATTGCTCATCCCGCTGCTCGCGGCGCTGTTCCGATTCGTAGTGGCCGAACGGATGGGGACGATCATCGTATCCGCGCTGGTGGCCCACACAGGTGTGCACTGGATCGGCGAGCGTGTGGACCGGCTACGTCAGTTCAGCTTCGAATGGCCGCCGATCAACGCCGCTGGGCTGGCCAGCGCGATGCGTTGGCTGTTGGCAATTCTGATCGTGGCGGCCCTGGCGGTGAGCCTATTCTCGCGATGGCGCGAAGCGCGACGGGGTCCCTCGCGCGTGGCTGAGGGTGTGGAGTGAGGACCGGCGACGGAAACCGTCGCCATTCCACACCAGCGGGTCCGATTATTGTATTTTGAGTGCGGAGCCCGTCATGAACCGCAGACAGTTTTTGCTTCAGACATCCGCCGCGGCTGCACTCGCACGTCCGGCCGCCGGTGATACGGGGGCGAAGATCCGCCACGTCGACATCGTCCACCACACGCACACCGACGTCGGCTATACAGAGCTTCCGTCGGTGATCCGCGATCTTCAGAAGCGCTATCTCGAGGCGGCCGTCGACTGCTGCCGCATGGACCCGGCATTCCGCTGGACTGTCGAGTCGCTGCTCGGCCTCGACGATTGGTGGCGGGCCGTCCCGCCCTCGCGGCGCAACGAGTTGATCGCGCTGGTCGACACCGGGCGCATGGACGTGATGGCCATGCCGTTTAACCAGACCCCCTTCCAAAACGCACGGCAGTGGCGGCAGATGATGGCCTGGATTCCCGCGGCCCAGTGGCGCACGCTCGGCATCCGGGCGGCGATGCAGAACGACGTGAACGGCCTTCCGCGCGCGGGTGCGATGGCGCTGCTCGACCACGGCATCGGCCACCTGCTGATGGGGATCAACGCCGATAGCGGTGGTCCGCCGTTCTACCGCCCGTCGGCGTTCTGGTGGAAGATGCCCGACGGGCGCCGGATGTTCGTGTGGCTCGGCGAGCATTACGGCAGTGCGATGAACTACCTGAAACCCGCGTTCGAAGGCACGCGCATGGACGCCGGCGAGCAACGCGTTCGCGCGGCGCATGCCAGCTTCGTCAAGCACACGGCGCAGCTCGAATCGGAAGGCTACGAATTCGACCGGCTGATCCTGACGTTCACGCATCCGTTGAACTACGACAATGGCGGCCCATTCCCAACACTGGCTCCGTTCATTGCGGAGTGGAACCGTCTGGAACTTCGGCCGGTGCTGCGCCTGACGACGGCAACCGAAGCCGTGTTCGCGATGGAAAAAGCGTTTGGCCATCGCATACCCGAATTGGCGGGCGAGTGGACGGATTGGTGGGCGAATGGCGACGCCTCCGGGCCTCGCGAGGTGGCCGCGAGCCGTGCCGCGAAGCGCTACGTGGCGGCTGCCACCTCGCCCGTCTTCGGTTCCATGCCGCCGCGCGGGCAAGCGGTGGTGGAACAGGCGCTCCGCGATCTGTGCCTGTTTGACGAGCACACATGGGGCTCGCACAGCAGCATCTCGGCGCCTTATAGCTTCGACGCCTTGGCCCAGTACACCGAGAAGAGCGAACTCGCCTACCGTCCCATGGGGAGCGCCGGCATGCTCCTGCGGCGGCGGGTACGGGCGAAGGTGGATCCGATGCCGGCCGGCACGTATGCCATCAATCCCGCACCGGCGCCTGTCTCGGGCTGGGCCGGAGAAGGATCAGGCCGTTTCTGGGTGGAGAAACTGGCGGCGCGTTCCGTCGCGATAAACGCCGGGGTCGCCGCTTCGTCGGACAGACCCGGCGTGAAGACCGATTCAAACGGATGGCCCACGGCTGCCACCTGGAAGGGCATGACCCAGCCGCTGTTCGAGGGCGCGCTCGGCGACTTCATCTGCACGTCTGTTGTCCCTCCGGCCGACCGCCGTACCATCAGCGGTCTGCATGCTAAATTCGACGCCTCCCAGCGCGCTGCGGCCTTGCGTGAATCGCGCGCCGTGTACAAAACCGCGTCTTCGCGCGAAACGCCGCACACCGTCGTGTTCGAGCAGGAGTTCGCCCACGAACGGCTGGCGAGCGGGTCGCGGATCGCCGAATTCTGGAGGCGTGAGCCCCGCGCGCGAGTCACCGTCCGGTTCGATCGGATTTCGTCGCTGGCACCGGAGGTGCTGCATCTCGAGTTTGCGCTGCCGGCTGGTCTGCCGTTGCCGCAACTGTCGTGCGGAGACGTCCCGTTCACGCCATATCGCGATCAGTTGAAGGGATCCTGCAAGGACTATTTCGCGATCGACGGCTGGGCACACTACGCGATGGACGGCGGTCACTGGCTCTGGGTGACGCGAGACGCTCCGCTGGTGGCAATTGGCCGCCCGCACGTGGCGGAACTCCATCAGGTGGAGCCCGAAGCGCCCCACAAGATCCTGGCGATGGTCTTCGACAATTGCTGGCACACCAATTTTGTCGCCGATAGCCACGGGAGCTTCGAGTTTCAATTCGACCTGATATGGAGTGCGGACATGCCCGCGCCCGCGGATTTGGCCGAGGCGCTGTCATTCGACCCGATCGCGCGCGTGAACCCGAGCTTTCACGAGAGCGACGACGAATTGAAACACATCTACCGGCCCTGACGCGCTTACCTCAACGCAGTCCGCGGATCCATCCGTG
>JBBQGE010000036.1:0-57762 GCA_038322675.1 Bryobacterales bacterium | reverse complement strand
GTTCTCTGCCAAGGTTTCGATCGGCTGGCCGGGCCTTCACCCTCCCGGCTAAATCAGTTTCGAAAGAAAAAAGAATACAGCTTTATCCTGCTGCCCGCCAGCCTCTCACTCAAACATTGGCCGGTTATCGTAGACCATTCGCCCGGAAACGGGTCAAATGCAATGCCTTCGGTTAGATGGTTGGTACGTGGTTGCGGAGACGGGGCTGCCGGCAGGAGACCAGCACGGGGAAGTTCCTCCAGCCTGGTATTTCGATGGTGTTACCATCCGATGAGCGCGCTGTAACGAAATCTAGACCTGCATGGGTGGGTTTTCCCCGAATCTGATGCTGCAGTGCCGGATAGCTCGTTTGAGAGGCTGACTGTGCCAAGGCATTACATTGGGCATCTCTCGTCACATGATCCTCTGCATCCGTATCTGGTGCACGACGTCCTGCCGCAAATGGGCGTCCGCAACAGTGCGGCCGACTTCCGCGTCTTCAGCATGAAGGATAGTAAAGTTTATCTCTACGAAGAGCGACACACTTGCGCTCAAGTAGTCGGCAAATTCTTCCTGAGCCACGGCCATCATACGGCCGACGCCATCCAGCGCATGCGCCAGGAGTTCGACAATCTGCAACTGCTCCGCGGCTATGGGCTGGCCGGTTACCCGCATCACGTCGTCCGCCCGCTGGGCACGAATGCATACCTCAATGGTGTTTTGGTGGAGGAATATGCTAAGGGCATCCCGTTGAGCGCTTTCGTCAATGCAGCGATCCACCAAGGGCAATCCCAGCCGCTTTTCGAGAAGTTAACCGCCCTGGCGTACTTCCTGGCGACCTTGCACAACCGCACCGCCAATGGGCAGGGTGTGGATTTCCATCAGGACTGCGCCTACCTGGATCGGCTGGTCCGGAAGCTGCAGACCCAGCAGGTGGCCGGCGCATGGGACGCGGACGAACTGTATTGGTTGCGCGACCGCTGGCGTGAGAAGCCTCGCATGTGGCAGGATAACCAGGTGCTCGTACATGGCGACGCCACACCTAGCAATCTATTGTTCGGCCGGGGCCTCAGCGTGATCGCGATCGACCTGGAACGGATGAAGCGTGCCGACCGTGTTTTCGATCTCGGCCGGGTTGCCGGAGAGTTGCAGCACTATTTCCTGCAGGCCAGCGGCAACAAGCAGGACGCCGAGCCCTTCATCGGGCACTTTCTCTGGGAATACGCCTGCCACTTCCCCGACCGTGACCGCGCGTTTCGCTCCATCACCGGCCGATTGCCCTTCCAACTGGCTCTCACGTTCCTCCGCATTGCCCGAAACTCCTGGGTGAGCGTTTCCCACCGCCGGCGGCTGGTGGAAGAGGCGAAAATCACTCTGCGGACGCCTTGATGGAGATTCGCGCCCTGCTCTTCGATGTCAACGGAACCCTGATCGACATCGAGACCGACGAGAGGATGGAGGAGTGCTACCGCGCCATCGCGCACTTTCTCACCTATCAGGGCATCGGGTTGCGCCGTGGCGAAGTACGTGACTTGTACTTCCAAATCATGAAAGAGCAGTTCGCGGCGAGCACCGAGAAATATCCCGAGTTCGACGTGGTTGCGGTTTGGCGCGAAGTGTTGCTTCGGCACGCCACTGAGTGCACCCGGTCTCTCGACCCGGATAAAATCCGGCAGATGCCTCTATTCCTGGCCGAACTGCAGCGCGGCGTCTCCCGCAAACGGCTGGTGGCTTTTCCGCAAACGCACGAGATACTAGCCCAGTTGAAAACGCGCTATCGTCTGGCGGTAGTTTCCGATGCGCAGAGCGCCTATGGCGTGCCCGAACTTCGCGCCGTCGGCCTTGCCGAGTATTTCGCGCCCATCATCGTCTCTGGCGACTACGGCTATCGCAAGCCCGACGCACGTCTGTTTCAAGCGGCCCTGACCGAATTGCATGTCCGCCCCGAAGAGGCGATTTTCATCGGAAACGATCGCTTCCGGGACGTCCTGGGAGCGCGGCAAGTTGGGATGAAGACAATCTTGTTCTGTCCGCAAGGTAACTCTGGCGGATCTCCCGAAACTGAGCCGGACTATATTCTTTATCAATACGCCGACCTTCCTCGCGCGATCGAGTTTTTCGCCGCGGGATAGCGATGAAGAGAGCCCCCTTTCAGCGGACCAATCCGCCAATTTGCGCTAAAGGAGCTGCCAAGATCAACCGCGGTTCACCGATTATCCGCCGTTGCACGGGTGGCCTGGAATGTGGATGCCTCCCGTCCGGTAAACTGGAAGCGTGCCGCTCAAGGTTCGAGAGGTAATCAAGAAACTCGAAACCTCGGGGTGGCGTCTTGTGCGGGCGGCAGGGGACCATCGTGTCTTTCGCAACGCGGACGGGCACATCACGGTCGTGTCAGGAAGACTTGGAGACGATGTTCGGCCGGGCACCTACCGCGCGATCTTGAAGCAGACTGGACTGGGAGAGGACAACACATGACCCGGAAATATTCTCTTGTTGTCGAAAGCGGCGCGACTGGGCTTAGCGCCTACGTACCGGAGCTTCCGTCGATCCTGGTAACTGGTAGTTCTGCTGAGGAGTTGGCCGCTCGCGCCGCGGAGGCAATCCAGATCTACTGGGATGTCCTCCGAGCGGAGCGTTCACCGACGTCGGAAGTACGCGAGATTGAGGTCGAACTGCCTGCGTGACCGGCAGTTCCCCGGTGGCGCGATAGGGTACGGGGGCGCCGCCGCTCAGCTTTGCTCAAGCGCCTGTGACGCCGCGTTACCGGAACCTGGGCTCCCGCCGGTATTCCGGGCGGATCACGCATAAGTAGCGAAATGTGCGTTCAACCGCTTCGGCCTCAACGCCACGCTCACCCAGATGCTGACCAAGTGGCAGATCGACGACAAACACCTTCAGATAAGTCGTGGCGCTCGCGTTACAACACATCATCGTGAGGATGGCGCGCCGTCCGCGGTAGTCGTGCGGCGGCCGATGCCGAACAGGTACGCGAGCAAAGCCCCGAACAGCGCGGCGCCAAGGGCGAATTTCATCGCGTTGGGTGCGTCGCCGGGGGAGAAGAAGCCTTCGATGGTGCCGGCGATCAGCAGCATCGGGATAGTGCCCAGGAACAGCCGGGAGGCGCGGACTCCGGCGCGGGATAGCGATTCGCGACGTGGCAGGAGTCCGGGAAACAGGAGACCTCGGGCGATTTCGAATCCGGAGCCGCCGGCGATGATGATGGCTGGGAGTTCCAGCGCACCGTGAGGCACAACGAAACTCCACAACGCAACGGCCATTCCGGCGCGGGCGGTGGCGGTCCCAACTACTCCAAGCAGGAGTCCATTGAACAGCATGGTCCACACCGTTCCAATCACGGTGATGCCTGAGGCGAACGCTATCGCCGCCACCGTCAGATTATTCGTGGTGATGGCCGATGCGGCGAGCGGTTTTACGGCCACCACCGAATGCGTCCACATCTGATGGCGTTCGATGGTCTCGGTCATTTGCGGGCCGAGGAGGCGATGCGCGAATCCGGGATCGCTGAGCGTCACGATGCATCCGATGAACCCGCCCGCGAGAAACACCAGTAGGGCAGCCAATGTCGCGGGCAGTGTTTCGCGAAATGCCGCCGGGTAGATGTCTCGATAGAAGCGAATGATGCCGGAGGCGCGCGGCCTCTGGCCGAGATAGATCAAATTGTGACTGCGGGCGAGTAACTGATTCAGGTAAGCTGCTAATTGCGCGCTGGATGCGTCTTCGTTGACAGCCGCGAGGTCCGATGCGGTCTGCCGGTAGAGTAATCCGAGTTCCTGCAGTTCGTGGTGCGACAGCGCCCCCAGCCCGCCGCGAGCGGCGCCAATCAAGCGCTCCAGCCGGTCCCAGTGCGGAGTCCGTTTTTGTACCCAGGCGGTAGAAACCATGTTGCCCGCTGACAAGCATCTTATCGAAACTCCGGAGCAGACTCGGGTGGAATTCTCCGTCGCGGGCATCGGCAGCCGGTTTCTCGCGATCGCGTTGGATACGGCGATTCAGACCGCCGCAGGCATCGCGATCCTGCTGATCTTCACCTTCGTACCCGCGCTGAGCAGCATGGTGGGACGCGAGGCCGGCGTGTGGGGCGTGGCCCTTATGATTGCGCTGCTGTTCGCACTGATGTATGGATACTTCGCGGTGTTCGAAGTACTGTGGAACGGGCAGACTCCGGGCAAGCGCGCGGCCGGCATCCGGGTGATCAAGGAATCGGGACGGCCGCTGAGTGCCGCTGAGTCAATCGGGCGGAATCTGCTGCGCATCATCGATCAGCTTCCTGGATTCTACGCGATCGGAATCGTGACGGCGATGCTGAACTCGCACAACAAGCGGCTTGGCGATTTTGTCGCGGGTTCGATCGTCGTGCGCGAGAGTTCGCTGGCGGCGATGCGTCCGTCGTGGGATGCCGGCACGCCGCAGGCGAGTCCGATGGGTGCGGCGTCGCTGACCATCGAGGAGATCGGGCTGGTGGATCGCTTCCTGCAGAGGCGCTACGACCTGAATCCCGATGTACGGTCGCGGATGGCGAACCAGGTTCTGGACCGGATCCGGCCGAAGCTATCGCTCGATAACTGCCGCGATCAGACCGCGGAGTCGATACTGGCGGCCGTCGCGGCGGAGTACCGGTCGAACGCACGATATGCTTGAGATTATGAATCCCAGCGACGAATCCACCCGGCTGGCGGTGTACGGCACGCTTGCGCCGGGGCAGTGCAACCACCACATCATTGCGCCTTTGCGAGGCTCCTGGACGGAGGGGAGCGTGCGCGGAGTTCTGCACAACGCAGAGTGGGTGACGGCGGGCGGGTTCCCGAGTTTCACTCACGATCCGAATGGCGCGCTGGTGCCGGTTCAGGTGCTGGAGTCGGCTGATCTGCCGAGGCATTGGGAGCGGCTCGATCAGTTCGAAGGCAGCGAGTACCGGCGCATCGTGGTGCCGGTGGAGACGGCGAACGGCATTGTGCAGGCGAATATCTACACTACTTCGAAATAAGCGCGCGGCGGAGAGCCACGAAGTGCGGAAACGTCTGCGAGGACAAGAGCGATTCGTCGCTCGAGCCGATGGGGAAGTAGTAACGCTCCAGCAACGGCCGCGCGGCATCGTGATTGCCCGCCTGTTCGAGCGCCCACGCGTACAGCGTCCGGAACTCGCCGTCGCTCGCCGGAGACGACTTCTCGTAGACTTGCTTGAAGAGCGGCGCGGCTTCCGCGGGTTGCTTCGCATACAGGCTGGCATAACCACGGCCCACGTCGCGCAGATTCGCACCAAGGCCCGCCGGGGCGGGCAGTCCAGCGGCTGTCGCGCATAGGGCCGCGAGCGATTGAATCCGAGGACTCCGCGCGGTGGTTCCGGCCTGCGATGCCAGCGCGGCCGCCTGGGTTCGATCGCCGCGATCGAGCGCCCATAGCGACAGATGGCACAGCGCATACGCTACCACTTCCGTGTTGCCCGACTGCGTCGCTACCCGCGCGGCTGCTTCGGCGCGGGCCGGATCGCCGGTCGCCCAGAGCCATTGCGCCTTGCGGATGTCGATGAGCGGATCGTTCGCACCGCGGCGCAGAGTCTCGAATTGCGCGAAGAGCTTGGCCGCGCCGTCGCGGTCGCCCGCCAGGAACCGCGCCGAGGCCGCTTTCACCAGCGCGACTCCGCCTTGAAAGGCGGGATTGCCGGCATGAACTTGCAGAAAATACTTCTCGGCTTCCTTGAAATTCCCGGCGAAGTAGTTAACCTCCCCCAGTGAATCGAGCGGATTGGCCTGAGATGGTTCGAGTTTTTGATACCGTTCTAGCGTGGATACGGCGCCGTCGAGATTGCCGTTGTACGCCTCCGCATATCCGAGGTCATTCAGCAGCGCGGGGTTCTCGGGTTCGATGGCGGCAGCGTTCTTCAAAACGTACACCGCCGAGGAGAAGCGCCGCGATTCCACCTCTAACTGCCCGAGGGACCGCAAGGTCTGCGCATCGGTGGACACCAGACGCGAAAGCGCGGTGAGAGCTTCGCGCCGCTCGGAAGTGTTGTCGTGAATCGTGCCGGCGACGAGGTCTACCCGGGCGCGCTCCAGGTCCGTGAATTGCGGCGAGCGATCGGCGGCGCGGCGAAGCACGTCCTGCGCGCGCGCTTCATCGTGCATCGAAGTGTACAAGGTGGCAAGTTCGGCATAGGCCTCGCCGAAGTTCGGATCATCGTGGATAGCTCGCTCGAGTGCTTGGGCCCGTGTGGCGGGATCGGTAGCAGTCAGCGACTCACCCCACGATTGAATTGCTTTCGAACTCTTCGTGCCAAACGGGCGAGTGCGCGAGTCGAGATTACGAGCCAAGTCCTCGACAGCGGCGGCCAACCCATCTCGCACCCCGGCGGATACATCCATGGAATCGACATTGCGGACCGTGCCCAGATCCTGAACAACCGCGTGGATTCGGACATGTCCGGGCCCGGCGTTGGAGTAGTAGCCTTCCACAATGCGATTGGCACTGCTGAGCCGCGCCGAGGGGAGGTCGTCGCGCAGATAGGGATAGATGGTGACCGAAGCGCTGGTGTGTTCGGCCATCATCGCGGCGATGGCGGGCCCCATCCAGTCGAGCGAACGGTCGTCCGAGAGGTTCTCGAACGGCAGAATGGCGACGCGCTCGATACTCCGGACTTCCTTGCGTTGACACGACGCCAGTGCGAAGACGGCGGCGAGTACGATGGCAACCGGACGAAACGATCTCAGAGAACCCTCGGTTGCAGGGCCAGAATCTCCTGAAATTCGGGTAACTCGCGCAGCTTCACAAAATCGGGTTCGTCCTTCACTTTGTCGCGATCCTTATATCCTTCCTCGAGGGCTTTGCGAAGATAGAGCAACGCACGATCGTTCATGCCTTGTTTGGCGTAGAGTTTCGCCTGGAAGAAGTGGAATTTCGCGCGTTCTTCCACCGTCCGCTCCTGCAGCAGCACTCCGGTGGAACTGCGGTGCTCGAATACATTGGGATCGATGGACATAGCCGTTTCGTAGGCCTTCATCGCCTCATCGTACTTCTTGCGGGCGAACTGAGCCGTACCGTAGTTACTCCAGATAGACGCCGAGTTAGGACTGAATTTCAGAGCTTTTTTGTAAGTGCTTAACGCGCGGCGATAGCTACGCTCGACATAGTAGACGGTGCCGAGGTTGTTAATCGCCTCGGCATACTGTTTGTTGAGTTTGAGGGCGCGCTGGTAATATTTCTTGGCAGTCCCAATTTCCATCATCTGGTGATACGCGATTCCGATTTTGTTCAAGGTAATCGCGGTTTCCGGAGCCGCCTTGTACTCCTCAATGGCTTCACGAAATTCCTTGCGAGCCATGTGAATGTCGCCGCGCATTTCCGGCGTCACGGATTCGCGCGGAGGAGCGATGCGCGGTTTCAGTCCATCCTTCGTGTCGCTGTCGGGATTGAAATTACTTGCGGGGATAGCGGCTTGCGGCGTTGCAGTTTGGGCGCCGGGAAGCGGGCTTGCAGACGCAAGAGTCAACGCTGCAGTGCATAGTAAAGCGGAGAGCATAAGCGGCCTCCCTGATCTTCCTTACACTATAACGCCGAACCTTGCCGCTTACCAGCGTCAAGCCTACTTCGGGTGCGCGACGTGAAAGTGATACATTCGTTGAAAAGAAGGCGAATCGAGGCAATCTGACCGGAACTGGTACACCACGCTGAGCCGCGACCGTCAGGGAGCGGTATGCCTGAGGTGGGGTTGGAATGAGGTATTTCATCACTTTCGCCTGCTATGGCGCACATCTTCACGGTGACGAATCGGGATCGATAGACCGTCGCCACAATCAGTTTGGAGGCCGATGCCTGGAAGCCGACCCAGGGCGTGCCGCAGCGGAACGGCGTCGCATGAATCAGTCCTCTTATGAACTGGGGGACGACAGCCGTGCGATCGTGTTGCAAGCGCTCGCGGAGGTCTGCCGCCACCGCGGTTGGAATCTGTTAGCCTCGCAGGTGCGGAGCACTCACGTGCATTTCGTCGTCGCAGCGGACGCTGCGCCTGAGAAGGTGATGAACGATGTCAAGGCCTACTCAAGCCTTGAACCAACTCGGCCGTGATGAACCAAGCCGGGGACGATAGGCGCGTCATGGGAGCACGCGATAGCTGTGGAACGACCAGGATGTGCGGGAAGCGATCCGCTATGTCGTCGAGGAGCAAGGCGAGCCTATGACGGTGTTCTTGGGGGACGTGCCGTGAGGCTCGACAACCGGTCGCATACGCTCGCGGCTCAGTGGCCGGTCGCTTACGCTCGCGGCTCGGAAACCGGTCGCGCACCCGGCTACTTGAAGATACTCTTCAGGCGATCGAGGAAGCCTTTCTTCTTCTGCCGGTCCACTCCGGCTTGAGGATCGGGCGAGGGGGCAATGGGAATGGAGCGTTCGCGAGACACCGCGGCATGCGCGGCGCCACTGGTCTCGCGAATTCCCGCGGGCGGCGCGGGACGCGCCGGCTCCGCTGTCTCCCAACTCGCTACCTGCGTGCCGCTGCCGCCGTGCAGATGGCATAGCTGCACCGGTTGCGTACCGGCGATGAAGACTTCGGATTTAAAGTGGGGGCACGCGCCAGTGGCCAACTCGCCTGACTCAGGATCGATATCCGCGCTGACGATTCCACTGGGCGCATCAAACCCGCTGACGTTCCTGTACGAGCGATGCGTGTGCGCGCGCTTCATGAACGCCACCCAAATGGGCAGTGCCGCCTTGGCGCCTTCCAGTTTGACGTCACGATAATCGTCGAACCCGACCCACACGATGCACAATAGCTTGGACGTGTAGCCCGCGAACCACGCATCATGTGAACTGCCCGTCTTTCCGGCCGCGGGCAACGTGAAGCCGCGCGACCGGACGCCGGCACCGGTCCCGCTGCGGAGCACGTCCTCCATCAGGTTCGTCATCATGTAGGCGACTCGAGGGTCAACTATGTACTTTTTCTCGAGCTGCGCTTGAAAGATAGAAGTCCCGTGCTGATCTCGAATCTCGCTGATGTAGTTCGGCTTCACGAACTGCCCGTAGTTGGAGAAAATCGTGTACGCTCCGGCCATGTCGATGGGGGTTTCGCCCACCGAACCCAGCGCAATGGCAGGCGTGGCGGAGGCGCCGTCCATGTTCAATCCGGCCCGTTTGGCGAGATCGAGCACGGTGCCGTATCCAACCCTCTCGGCGATCTTGACCGTAGGAATGTTCAAGGACTTCGTCAGCGCGTATCGCAGCGTGACAGTGCCGGAGAATGAGTCGTGAAAATTGCCCGGCGCATAGGTGCGCCCGCCGCTGTAGACGAATGTAGTCGGTTCGTCCACGAATGTGGACACCGGAGTCAGCGCGTTGGTCGGATCCGTGAGCGCCGTGTTCAACGCAGCCGTGTAGACGAACGGCTTGAATACCGAACCGGGAGGACGCCGCGACAGGGCTCTATCCAACTGGCTCATTCCGTAGTTGCGGCCGCCCACCAGCGCCTTGATCGCGCCCGTGTGGGGATCGATGGCCACCAGCGCCACCTGCGCTTCCGGAATGGTGGAGCCGTAGCCCTTGAACACCTTCTTCAACAGCGGATCCACGGCTTCGAATCCCTCGCGCACCGCTGCTATCGCATCGCGTTGCAGGTCCATGTCGAGCGTGGTGTAGACCTTGTAGGAGGTCGTCTGGAAGTCGCGATCGCCGAATTGCGACTGCAGGACGTCGTTCACCAGGTCGACGAAATAGGGCGCATCCATCGACTCGTTGCCTTCGCCGGCGACCTTCACCGGAGCCGCAGCCGCTTGATCGTGCTGCGCCTGGGTGATGAACGAATCCTCCAGCATCATGCCCAACACCGTGTTGCGGCGGACCCGTGCGCGCTCGGGATAGCGAAACGGATTCCGCGCATTGGGGCTCTGCACGAGTCCGGCCAACAGCGCGGCCTCGGGCATCGTCACATTCCGAAGATCCTTGCCGAAGTACACCTGGGCGCCCTCGCCGAACCCGTGGATACTGAAACTGCCGCGCTGACCCAGGTAGATGGTGTTGGCGTAGTACTCGAAGATCTGTTCTTTGGTGAGCTTCTGCTCCAACTGGAACGTGATGAGGATCTCGGGGATCTTGCGGCGCCACGTCCGCTCGTTGCTGTCGAGCATGAGCGTGCGGGCGAGTTGCATGCTGAGTGTGGACGCGCCCTGGTTGTGCCGCCGGTCGCGAAGATCCACCCACACTGCGCGCAGAATGCCGATCGGGTCGAAGCCGGCGTGGCTGAAAAACCGCTTATCCTCGGCTGCCAGAAGCGCGTTGCGCATCACCTCCGGGATATCTTCGTAGCTGACAACACGCCGCTTCTGACGCTGCTTATCGAATAGATTGGTGATGAGTTCGGGCTCGAGCATGTACTGCGGAACTTCGATGTTGTCCTGCAGGGAAATGATCTGGCTGACCTTGCCGCCGGCGAACTTGATGACTCCGGGTTCGCGCTTGAAGTACGACTCCGGCCCCGGATACACCTCGATGGCATCGGGGCGGAGATTGTAGTAGCCCATCGCCGCGTTGTGCGACTCCGAATAACCGCACCGTCGCAGCATGGTTGCGACTTCCGGCGGCGAAAGCGTGTCCCCCGTCGTGATTACTTGCGGCCCCGCGAACAACATCGAAGTGTTGGCGTACGCCCCCGTCCGCAGTTTTTCAGATACCAGGTTCGAGTACTTCACGTAGAAGTACGCGGTCACCGCCAGCACCAGCGTGAACAGGACGGCCACGCCGATCACCAGAGCCCGTCCCCACGGGTTCAGGATGAACCGGACCAACGTGGCTTTACGAGGGATTTGAAATTTTACGGGCACAACACTCCAAGCTTACCCGCCGGCGGCAGGGTGAAAATGCAAGTCGACGGTATAAAGCGGCAGATCGACGTGAACAACATAGATAATCTCGACGCGGAGTCCGTTCGTCGAACGTGTCACGTGAACGTCGCCGGCACGAACCGGCAGACCCAGGCGGCCGGCGTGATCCACGATTTCAGCCACCAGGATACCGGGATTCTGGCTGCGCTCGATGGTCCGATCCAGGTAGCGTTGAAACTGCATGTTCTCGAGGTACGGAGGTGCGAGCGCCACGGCGACGGCGATCAGCGCCAACAGGACAGCGACACCACCGGCTACCCGCCACCAGTGGGCGGAGCGCGTCAGCGCTTGGTCTCCTCGGTTGAGAACAGTTCCTTCCAGATGTCCTCGTGGGCTTGCCATTCGGGGGGATTCGGTCCACCGATCTGCAGCTCCGGCACTTTCAGTGTCCCATGACCGTAGGGGCAGATGTATTCGGTGCGCGGCGGCCCGAGTAGTATGTGCGTCCAGCCTCCCCGCAGCACCGGCATGCGGAGCCTGCGCAGGCAGGCGCGGCAGCGATATCGCTGGTCAAGGATGATGAGGTACAGAAGACCAAGGGAGAACAGGAAATAGCCCAGCATTGTGAACGTATACGACAGGTCGTGGGCAAAGGGGTCCGGGCGGATGTCCAGGACGAACGGTCCCGGATCCGGGTACCAGTTGTGAATGGCCCATCCTACAGCGTAGGCAAAGGCACCACCCACCGCCAGTTTGGCGACGAGGAACCCCCAGTATTTCATATCTGTTTGACTCCAGCATGGTTCGAAGGGTTCCGGAATTTCCGCGCTCAAGCCCGGAGCAGGTTTCGGACCAGGAAGAAGATATTGGCCGGACGTTCCGCGAGGCGGCGCATGAAGTACGGATACCACGCATCGCCGTATGGCACGTACAGCCGCAAACGATATCCCTGCGCGACCAGGCGCCGCTGTAAGTCGCGGCGGATTCCATATAGCATCTGGAATTCGAAACGGTCCTTGGCGTACCCGCGAGTCTTGAGATGGTCGAGAACCGCGTTCACCATCCGCTCATCGTGCGTGGCGATGGCCGGGTAGGCGCCGTGGTCGAGCAGGAATCGCGACATTGCGACATAGTTGGCGTCCACTTCCGATTTGGATGGGAATGCAACCGTGTCGGGCTCGTCGTAAGCGCCCTTGCACAAACGCACCGGGATCCGCAGTTCGCAGAGCCGTTCGATGTCGGCCTGAGTGCGGCGGAGATACGCCTGGATGACGGCGCGGACGCTGCCGATGTCAGCGGCGAGACGCGTCACGATATCGAGCGTGCGATCGGTATAGCCGGTCGATTCCATATCGATTTCGATGATTGTACCGATCTCACGGGCGCGGCAGACCAGGCGGCGGACATTCTCGTAGCAAGCCTCGGTGGAGAAATCGAGGCCGAACTGCGTGAGTTTGATGGAGACGGTGGAGGGCAACCCGGAATCGTGGATCCGGTCTAGAACGGCGAGATAGGCATCACGGGATGCGGCGGCCTCGTCGAGCGAGGTAACGTTTTCGCCGAGCCGGTCGAGGGTGGACAGGATGCCTTCCCGCTCGAGTTTGCGGCAGACTTCGAGTTCATCATTTAGTGTGTCGCCGGCCACGAATCGCCTGGTGAGTTTCCGGGCGACTTGGGAGGTTTCCATCCAGCGTCGAAGGGTGCGTTGATGGGATAGGAAGAGGAAGAAGGCGCGCGTCATTCAATGACTCGTCACCTCTATCGTACTATCGGCCGGGCGCATCATCGACGAAACATCTTACTGCCGGTTGCTTCTATTGAAAGATGCCGTCCATAGGCGGCGCGCCAGCGCGGAGCCCCTCTAACAGTGGGCCGGCCCGATGTTATCTGGGGCCTGGGGGCTCGCATCAGCCCGAGCCACTACGTCCAGACGAGGGAGACCGTCGACCTCCTGCCGCACGAGCAGACCTACAACATCTTCAGCACCTTCCTGCAGGACGAGATCGCGTTGGTCCCCGACCGGCTGGCATTGACGATCGGGAGTAAGTTCGAACACAACACCTTCAGCGGCTTTGAAGCCCAGCCGAGCGTTCGCCTGGCCTGGACTCCGGACGCACGCCACACGGTCTGGGGAGCCATCACCCGCGCGGTGGTACGGACGCCGTCGCGGATCGAACAGGGGTTCGGCTTCACTGCCCTGATCCAGCCGTCGCTTCCGTTGTACGTGCGTCTCATCGGAGACGGCCAGTTCTCATCGGAACAACTGATCGGCTATGAGTTCGGATACCTTACCAGAATCCGGAAGACGGGAATCGTCAGTGTGTCTGCGTTTCACAACCGGTATGACGATCTGCTGAGTGTAGAGAACCGGCCTCCCGAAGCCGAGACCGAACCGCCGCCGGCCCACCTGGTTCTGCCGCTGTACTTGCGCAACGGCGTCCGAGCCACAACCAGCGGCATAGAGATCAACGGGCTGTGGGACGTGCGGCCGTGGTGGCGTGTGCGCGGCTGGTATTCGTTTATGGGCCTGGACGCACGCAACAAGCCGGCAAGCAATGACGTGTCCACCGTGCGACAACTCGAAGGTGACTCACCGGCCCATGAGGTCATGGTTCTGTCGCTTTTCAGTCTACCGGCCAAATTCGAGCTGGATCTGACTTGGCGGTACGTGAGTGAAATTCCGGATCAGAGAGTGCCCGCCTACTCGACGGTGATGTCCGGTTCGGGCGGCGGGTCGGGCGGGATTTCGATGTCTCGCTGGTGGGGCGCGATCTGATCCAGCCGTCGCACGCCGAGTACGGCGGCGACCCAGGTCCCCTGGTGCGTATCCGAAGGAGTGCGTACCTGAAGGTCACATGGACCAGGTAGCGGGAGAGCGGCACGGAGATCGATTGGCGGCGGCCGGGCGGCGGTTTTCCCTGGCACTGCTATCGATGTTGCTGCTTCACGCTGGGGTATACGGCCAGCAGCAGGCGGGCAACGCCCGAGCCTCTTCCGAATATGCTGTAAAAGCTGCATTTCTGCTCAATTTCACCAAATTCATCAAGTGGCCCTCCAACGCGCAGCCGTCGAATGGTCCGTTCACGATTTGTGTGTTTGGCGATAATCCGTTCGGGCGGGTTCTGGATGAGATTGTCGAACGTGAGAGGATCGACGCCCGGCCCATTGTGGTCCGTAGGATGCCCGAGCTATCCTCCCCGGGATCGTGCCAGATGCTATTCATCAGCAGGTCCGAACATGAGGCCGGGCACATCTTGAGTGATATTCCGCGCGGCGTTCTGAACGGTGGGGGAGACAGACGGATTTCTGCGGCAGGGAGGGATGATCGCGCTGGTACTGGAGGACCGGCGCGTCCGATTCGATGTGGACCTGCGGGTAGCGAGCGATGCGGGTCTGCAAATCAGCTCGAGATTGTTGAACGTAGCGAGACGGGTGGAGAACCCGGTGCGGCCATGACGTCATTTCAGGATCTCCCCATCAAACAGAAACTGATGCTGATGATCATCGTGATCACGGCATCGGCCCTGCTGCTCTCGGGCATCTCACTGTTCGTTATCGACGCCGTGCTGTTTCATTCGTATCTGGTAAGGGATCTGACCACGTTCTCGCAGGTGATTGCCGACAACAGTACGGCGTCAAATCGCGTTCGACGATCCGCCCTCGGCAACCGAGATTCTGGGGGCGCTGCGCTCGCGAACTCACGTAGTCTCGGCGTGTCTGTTCCGCGTCGATGGAACGAAGCTGGCCGAGTATCTGCGCCAGCCGGCGCGCTCCGCGTGCGCAGTGCCATCGAAGTCCCTGCAAGTGCGATCGGGCTGGGACGCAGTGACGCTGACGCGCCCCGTAGTGCTGAAGGGCCGGCGTGCCGGTAGTCTCACGATCGTATACGATCTGGGCGAACTGACAGAGCGAATCCGGATCTGGGGCGGAATCATTCTCGCGGTGATGATACTCTCCAGCCTGGCTGCGGTTCTCCTCTCTTCGCGGTTTCGTACATTGCTGGCGGCGCCGGTTCTGGAACTCGCCCGGACCGCCGGCGTGGTCTCCAACACAAAGAACTACGAGGTCCGTGCCGATCAGACTTCCGCGGACGAGATCGGCCAGTTGGCATCGGCTTTCAACGAAATGCTGGCGGGCATCGGCAGCCGGGATGCCGACCTGCGGAGGACGTTGCTTGAGCGCGAACAGGCGCTCGAGAAACTCGCGGAAGTAAATCGCGAGTTACACCGGTCCAACGAAGAGCTCAACAGCCGGAATCAGGATCTGGAGCGCTTTGCGTTCATCGCCAGCCACGATATGCAGGAACCCGCCCGCATGGTCTCCATCTATTCGGAGCTACTCGTGAAAAGATGTGGTGACCTGAATGACGAGCTAACCCTATACCGTGACTACGTCATTTCCGGCACGACCCGAATGCGCGACTTGATTGCGGACCTGCTCTCGTACATCGAGGTCACAACCTCGCCGGACAAGAAGGACTCCGTCGATCTTAAAATTGTGCTCGAGAGAGTGCAGCAGAACCTGAAGATGATCATCGACGAGAGCGGCTCTGTGGTAACGGCTGGTCCCTTGCCGGTGGTGGAGGGGCACGAGACGCAGATCATGTCGCTGTTCCAGAATCTGATAGTCAATGCCATCAAATACCGCGGCGAGCAGCCTCCGCTGATTCACATCACGGCGGAGCCGGCCGGTCCCATGTACCAGCTCTCGGTAACCGATAACGGTACCGGCATCCCGAGTGAGTATCAGTCGCAGATCTTTGTGCCATTCAAGCGGCTGCATGGCAACGAGATCCCGGGCACGGGTATCGGTCTCGCCATCTGCCAGAGGATCGTGGAACGGTACGGCGGCCGGATCTGGGTGGAGTCGAAGGTTGGCAAAGGCTCGTGCTTCCGCTTCACGCTGAGGGCCGCTGGGGAGAGCGCCGCTAGCGCAGCCACAGCGCCCCTATCAAGAGACTCGCTATCGTGATGGGGACTCCGGCGCGAGCGTACTCCCAGAAGCCAATGCGGACTCGCGAGCGTGCCCGCTCGACGACGATGAGGTTCGCGATGGATCCCAGAATCGTGAGATTGCCCGCGAAGGTCGAGGCCATGGCGAGCGTCAACCACGACCGTACGGGATCCGTCATATGGGCCAGGAATGGCTTGAACACCAGAACGGCGGGAACGTTGCTCACCAGATTCGACAGCACCGCCGCGAGCCCGGTGAGCACGAACGTGTTTTCGAGATGGAGACGCGCGACGGAGTTGGCCAACTGCTGCTCGAGGCCGCTCTTCTCGAGTCCCGCTACGACGATGAACAGGCCGGCAAACAGGACGAGTAAGGGCCAGTCGATCTGGTGATAGATTTTCTCGGGTTTGACTCGGCGCGTGATGAGCAGCAACGCACCCGCGACGATCGCGACCTTCGGTACCGGCCATCCGGCGACGAACAAGGCAATCATGCCCGCGGAAACGGCGAGCGATTTCCAGAGAAGTCCGCGATGAAGGCGGACGGGACGATGCGGAACATCGACACGGGTGCGCGTGCGGAATTCATCGCGATAGAGCCAGAGCAGCACCAGCGTGGTGATGACGAGGGCGGCCACGGCCGGTGGTGCCAGAGCGGCGGCGAAGCGATTGTAGCCGATCGCCGAAAAACTCCCGATTAGCATATTTTGCGGATTACCGGTGAGTGTCGCGGCGCTTCCGGCGTTTGCGGCCATCGCCACGCCGAGCAGATAGGGTAGAGGGTTGCGGTCGAGGGCATCCGCGATTTCCAGCACCAGCGGCGTCAGGATGAGGCACATCGTGTCGTTGACGAAGAATGCCGAGAACACCCCGGACACTGCAATGATGGCGCCGAGGATCGCGACGGGCTGATGCGCGTGTTCGATGACGCGCTCGCTGACAGCGGTGAAGAATCCGGAGAGCCGCAGATTCGCGACCACGATCATCATGCCGAACAGCAGGATCAGGGTGTCGAAGTTGATCGCGCGGTAGGCCTCATCGAGCGTAAGGACTCCCGTGCCGATCATGAGGCTCGCGCCGATAATGGCTGCGCCGGTGCGGTCTACGCGAAGACCTGGCAGGCGGCCCATCGCGAGGACGAGGTAGGTACCGGCGAAGATCAGTAGCGCGGCCACTGCCGATTAGGGTCCTGTCCGGCGTACGAGGTAACAACCGCTCCCGCGCGGTCGCGGATCGGAATCAACACTCCAGAGCCGCACGCGTTAGCGAGCGGTATGCGGACGGCACACTAGCGTCCGCCGATTAGAACGGCAGATCTTTCTTCACCGACACCAGCGAGGTCTTCGTCAGATAGGGATACGGATTGATCGGCGTGCCGCCCACCCGGACTTCGTAGTGCAAATGCGGACCGGTTACACGGCCCGACTCGCCGGAGTAGCCGATCACCTGGCCTTGACGGACTTCCTGGCCCGGCACCACGTAATAGCGCGACAGGTGCGCGTAGTAGGTCTGCATGCTGTTGCCGTGATCGATAATGACCAGCCTGCCGTAGCCGCCGCCCCACTCCGCGTGTGACACAACGCCATCGGCGGACGCACGCACGGGTGTGCCGACGGTCGCCTCCAAATCCACCCCGCTATGAAACGCGCCCTCGCCCGATAGTGGATCCGACCGGCCGCCATAGGTGCTCATTAGCCGGCCATAAACCGGCCACAGACTGGGACGGACGTTCAACTGCCATTGCCGCACGTAATTCCGGCGCAGCATTGAGTAGTTGGCACTTTTGAGGAAGTCGTATTCGGCGAGGGATTCACGGTAGGTGGGAACTAACTTGCTATCGGAGGAGATATCCGGAGGGCCTTCCAATCGATGCTTGATCCCGAATGCTACCGAGACCTCGCTGGCCATCAATTGGAGCGATGCCAGTTGCTGGTCCTTGCGGCTAGCTTCCTCCTGAAGGCGTTGGTACCGTGACCGTAGAGTCTCCACCTCGGTACGAAGGGAGTTATAGTTTGCAACCTTCCAGCTCATTCTGAGGTAGCTGGAAAATATTCCAAACGCGAATAACGACGCGACGAGAAGAAAACCAAGAACTGCGTAGAGTGCTCTATAGGGGATGTGAACGCGGCGCAAGCGTCCGTGCAACGAGTGGGCGAGAACGAGAATAAAATATGGCTGGCGCATGGGATCTCCTTATGTTAATCGGCACGGCATAGAAGCAATATGCCCCCAGACCGTAGGCCGGAGAGTACCACTTGACTATCAAAAGATTGCGAACTGCCAGCATAACGGAATCCAGCACGGGATGTCAATGTGAATCCTGCGTTAACGTATGATAGGTAACAAATGGGGCTCAGCCCGAACTCTCGTGTCCCTTGCTTTTTTCGCCCCGCCGGCGGACGTCGATGCTGAGGCGCTTGATCTTCTGATTCAGCGTGGACAGGGGAATGTGGAGCGCTTCGGCGGCCTCGGTCTGGCTCCAGTTGCAAGCTTCGAGGGCCTCGATGATCTTGCGGCGCTCGTAGTCGGCAACGATTTCGAACAGTGAGGCATCGGCCGGAAGGCTGCCGCTTTCATCGCGCCGGATGCGGACTCCGCCAGCCGTGAGAAGGTAATCCGGCAGAACGTCCATCGGCACCGCCGCGCTTCCTCCAGCCAGCACCACCGCTCGCTCGATCACGTTCTCGAGCTCGCGGACGTTACCCGGCCAGGTGTGATCCATCAGGATCTGCATGGCCTCTGGTTCGAAGGACAGTTGCGAATTGCCGCCCGCGTCCATGAATTTCTCGTTTTCGCGGCAGTACTTCTGGAAGAAGTAATCGATCAGCGGTGGGATGTCCTCGCGGCGGTCGCGGAGCGGAGGCAGCACCAGATTGATGACATTCAGACGGTAATACAGATCTTCGCGGAACTTCCCGTCCTCGACGTTCCGGCGCAAGTCGGCGTTAGTGGCGGCGACGATTCGGACGTCCACCTTCACCGTTTCCGAAGATCCGACTGGCATGAACTCGCGGTCCTGGATGACGCGCAGCAGTTTGGCCTGGGTCTCCACCGGGATGGTGCCGATTTCGTCGAAGAAAATGGTTCCGCGGTGGGCGAGTTCAAAATAGCCCTTGCGCGCGGCGATCGCACCGGTGAAGGCGCCCCGAATGTGCCCGAACAGAGTCGATTCCAGGAGTTCGGACGGAATGGAACTGCTGTTCACGGCGATGAAAGGCTGGTCGGCCCGCGTTGAATGGGCGTGGATCGCTTTGGCGATCAGTTCCTTGCCGGTTCCGGTCTCGCCGGTGATCAGGATGGTGGCACGGCTGGGAGCCACCTGGGAAACCAGGTCGAGAATCCGCAGCATCCGGTCGCTCTTACCGACAATGTTCGGGAATCCATACCGCTGTTTGAGGGCGCGCTTGAGCTGGCGGTTCTCCGTCTCGAGACGGCCCTTCGAGATCATCCGCTCGATTTCGATGAGCAGCTTTTCGTTGTCCCAGGGCTTCGGGAAATAATCGTTGGCGCCGCGCTTCAGAGCTTCGACCGCCACTTCGAGCGAACCGTAGGCCGTGATCATGAAGATCGGCGTTTCGGTATCGCGCTGGCGGACTTCTTCCAGCACCTCCATGCCGGAGCGGTCCGGCATCATGAGATCCAGCAGGACCAGGTCGTAATGGCCGGTCTCGAGTTTTCTGAGGCCGTCGTTGCCATTCACCGCCATCTCAACTGTGAACCGGCCTTCGAGGGTCAGCAGTGCTTCGAGACTCTCGCGGATATCGGCTTCGTCGTCAATGACGAGGATTCGGCCTTTCGCGGCCTCGGGCAGCGAACCTTCCGGAGGAAATCGGTCACTCATGTCTGAAGTTGATGGGATGTCAGCAACGGCTGCGCCGTTTCAGTTTTCGGCGGCGGCTCCGGTTTGCGGACCAGAGGCAGTTCGATGGTGAAGCGCGTACCTTTGCCGATCTGGCTTTCCACTTCGATGGTCCCGCCGTGCTCACGCACGATGCCATACGTCACCGACAGGCCGAGCCCAGTTCCCTTCTTCGGCGCTTTCGTTGTGAAGAACGGATCGTAGATGCGCGCCATGTGCTCCTGCGGAA
This sequence comes from Bryobacterales bacterium, assembly GCA_038322675.1. GTDB lineage: Bacteria > Acidobacteriota > Terriglobia > Bryobacterales > Bryobacteraceae > TMP-7. The sequence goes on along the minus strand of JBBQGE010000036.1, from coordinate 37,920 downwards.
TCCCCATGCCGCTGTCGGCGACGTCAATCAGAACGCCCTTGTCAACGGCACGGGTGCGAACCGCGAGGACGCCGCCTTCGGGCATGGCGTCGCGAGCGTTCAGGAACAGATTCAGGAATACCTGCTGGAGTTTGCCGGCGTTGGCCTTCACTTTCGGCAGCGACTCGTCCAGCCCGAGTTCGATTCGGATCGATGCCTTCTTTAATTGGTGGTCGATCAGGCTCAGCGTCTCGCGAATGATACGGTTCAGTTCCAGATCGGCAAAGTCGGTGGACGACGTCCGCGAGAAGTTGAGCAGCGAATTTACGATCTCGCTCGCGCGGAAAGTCTGTTTGGCGATCTTTTCGAGGAGCTTTGACTTCTGATCGTCGCCGCTCACCTGCTTGGCGAGCATCTGCGCGTAGGTGGAGATAACCGCCAGCGGCGTGTTGACCTCGTGCGCCACGCCGGCGGCGAGCAGTCCGATGGAGCTCAACTTGTCGGCCTGCACCAGGCGGCTCTCGAGTTCGGAGCGATCGGTGATGTCGTCAAAAATGATGAGGCGGCCGATTTGCCGGTAGTCCTTCGAAACCAGCGGCGCGATGGCGAGATTCAGAACCGTCTCGCGCACCGGACGCGCGGCGTAACCGTTGCGGGCGCCGTTCACCGGCGGAGCCAGGACGAACTTATAGATGTTGTGGACGCCGGTGTCGCCGCGGAACTCGTCGAATTTTTGATTCAGATCCCTGGGAAAGAGTTCGGACAACGTGCGGCCGACAGCGTTCTCTCGCGCAATGCCGGTCAGTTTTTCGATTTGCGTGTTCCAGCTTTCGACACGGTCGTCGAGATCGGCGGCGAGAATGCCTACGTTGATCGACTCAACGATGTTCTCGCTGAACTCCTTCAGCCGTTCGTACTCCTCCACCTTGCGCTGCAGCGACCGGTAGAGGCGGGCGTTCTCAACGGCTACACCGACGTAACCGCATAACGTCACCAGCAGTTCGAGGTCATCGCTCGACAGGAAATCGTCTTTGTCGGTGCGGCTCAAGCCCAGATACGCGATGGTGCGGCCGCGGACCGAGCACGGGATGTAGTAGGTGAGATCGAGGTCCGCAATGGTGCGCCGGACCGGCACCGGCCAGTGGTGCGATACGACGTCCAGCAGGTGGCGGGTGCGTTCGAAGAAAATGTACGGCTTATCGGGCTTGCTGGATAAGAAGGAAAGGTCCAGTGACTCAGTGGGATTCAGCATCGGCCGCGTTGTGAATTCCAGGCGGAAGCTGCTTTCCTGCTCGTCGGACAGGAACAGTGCTACGTGCCGGATGGACAGGGTTCGAACCAGGCGGTCCGCCACCGAACGCAGCATCTCGTCGATGTCGGTTTCCGATCCCAACTCGCGCGCGAACTCGATCAGGGTGAGCCGGTAGTCGTACTGGTCTTTATAAAAGACATGCCGGTCCAGCACTTCCTGGATCCAGTTGCGGATCGGCTGGAAGACGAAAGTCGCGATCAGGATGAGCGCCACCATCGCGGTCCCGCTGAGTTCGCTCGGCTTCATAACGGAGAAGATGACCCCGTAGAAGATTCCGAGGACAGCGAGCGTCGCCAGCGTATACGCGTATCCCTGCTGGAAGATGACGTCCACGTCCATCAGCCGGTACCGGAGAATCGCGTAGGCCCACGTGAGCGGAACCAGCGGCAGCGACAGCACCGCGAGCTTCATCCAGTGGCTCGGAACCATGCCGAACAGGTACGGCAGAACGTACAGCGCGGTAAACGGCAGGACTCCGAAGATCGCACCATTGCGGAGCCACAGCAACTGACGGCGCACGATGGGATCTTCCGACCGGGCGTATTTGATCCAGAGAACCAGTGCCCCGATCAGGTACATGCCGCTGAGGAACGACAGCGACGTCCGGTCCAGGATCCACAGGATCTCGAGCAGCGGCGCCGCGGCCCGGATGGAATCGCGAGCGAATCCGGCATAAGCGGCAATCAGCACCAGTGCGGGGACATACAGCAGAAACACCCGCCCACGACCGGCGAGCCATCCGCGGCGTTCGGGGAACGTCAGGCAGAAATGCAGGAATATCGTAGGCGCCAGCAACATCGCCGCCACATTGCCGAAGTAGATTACCTGGTCGAAACTGTTGAGCTTTCCGGAATAGTGGAAACAGGACAGAACGAAGGATGTCAGGCAAAGAACGTAGAAATGCAGGGCTTTCGACGCATTGCCCCGGCGGAAATAGACGAATAGTCCGATGAGCAGGTAGGCCGCGCCCGCCCCGTATTGATAAAAAACCGCGGAATCCGTCAGACGTTCGCTGACGATGATCTTGGCGGGGAAGCGGATGTCCTTCCGCTCCACTTCGTAGTCGGCCTGGCTCCAGGAGCGGACGTTCACCAGAATCTGAGTGGCCTCAATGGCCTTCTCGATCCGCCGGCCACCAATGGAGATCAGCGTGTCGCCCACGCGGATGCCCGCCCGCTCGGCACCGCTGCCGGGCTCGACGTAAACCGCCTTCACCTTGCCGCCGCGATCCACCCATGTCACGCCATCATCGGGGAGGTGGAAAATGCGGAGCTGCTGGAAGTTAATGCCAGCCGAAATTACAGCCGCAACCGTGACGATCACGAGCAGCGCACTGATCAGCTGGTCCTTGAGTTCCCTCAACGCCGGTCTCCCGCCAAACCTATCCCATTCGGGTGGCTACGCACCTTGCCGCGAAGAACATTGCACGTGGACAGCCACCTGAAGCCGAGTCCGAATAATTTGATTTTACTATCACTTAGGCGTAGGATACCACTCCGAATTCACCTGAGGATCTCCGCATTTCGGGATATCACTACACAGAAGTGTAGCGGGCAGCGACACGACGCCGGGATGGGGCTGACACGCCGCCCCGCTCCTACGACTTCTTTCTTACCCGGGTGCAGGCCGTTTCCGCGCCCGTCGGATCCAGCGCCGCGCTGCCCTCGACGATCTCGACGATCTTGCCGTCGGTGTCGATGACGAACGTGGCCCGATTGGCGATCCGCATCTTTGGAATCAATACGCCGTACTCCTCGGCGACTTTTCCGTCGTGATCGCTGAGTAACGGGTAGGTGGCATTCAGTTCTTTCGACCAGTGGCTGAGGGTGGGAATGAAATCCGTGCTGACTGCCAGAACCTGAGCGTCCTGCGCTTCAAATTTGCCAATACCAGACTGGTAGGCGGTTAGTTCCTTCGTTCAACCACCGGTAAAGGCGGCGGGGAAGAAGTTGAGCACTACGGTCTTCTTGCCCCGGTAATCGGAGAGCTTGATGGGTTCCTTGCCGGCCGTGGATGGCAAGGTGAAATCGGGCGCCATATCCCCAACCTTCAGGTTGGTCTTCGGCGGTGCGGTCTGCGCGGTGGCCGCAAGCGCGGCAATCGCGAAACCCAGTACGAACTTCTTCATGGTTCCTCCCAGCAATGATCGCAATATGGCGATGCGCTGAGGCTACCATTTCGGGACGATGTTCGGCAACCATCCGGGTTACCGCTGGTGCGCGAAGTGCGTCGGTCAAGGGCGGTTTACGAGGTTGGTGCGTTCTTCGAGGCGGCGGACTTCGCTTTTGATGAAATCCTTCATGTCGTCAAAACGCTTATCGACGCCGTTGAATCGTGCGTCCATGTAACTGCGCAGGTCTGAGATGCGGGAATTGTTCCAGACGATTCCCAAAGCCACCGTCAAGCAAACCAGGATTGCTAGGCCCCAAAGATTGATGGCGGTCGCCATGCTAATGATCATACTCCTCTTGTTTTGCTACCGCACCGTCTCCTCGCGAACGGTGATGGCGCGGATGTAGTCGAGATCCAGATCGTAGCCGAACCCCGGCTGATCGCGGACTTCGATGGTCCCCCGGGGAGTCACCTCCACCGCCGGGTGGATGATGTCGCGCGCCCAGTAGCGCCGGCTCGCCGACACGTCGCCGGGCAGCACGAAATCGGGCAGCGTCGAGAGCGCGACGTTATGCGCCCGCCCGACGCCGGACTCCAGCATGCCGCCGCACCAGACGGGCATGTTCGCCGATTGCGCCACGTCGTGCACGCGCCGGGCCTCCGCAAATCCGCCCACCCGGCCCAACTTGATGTTGATGATACGGCACGCGCCCATCTGAATCGCCTGCGCCGCGTGATGAGCGGACCGGATGCATTCGTCGAGGCAGATCGGAGTCCTGAGCGCGGCCTGAAGCGGGGCATGATCGATGATCTCGTCGTGGCCGAGCGGTTGCTCGATCATCATGAGGTAGTAGTCGTCGAGTCGCCGCAGGTGTTCGACGTCAGCGAGCGTGTAGGCCGAATTCGCGTCGGCCATCAGCCGGATGCCGGGAAACCGCTCGCGCGCTTGCCGGACCACGTCGACGTCCCAACCCGGCTTGATCTTCATCTTGATCCGCTGATAGCCCGCATTCAGTTCGACGGCGATCTTTTCGAGCAGCACTTCCACGGACTCCTGAATGCCGATCGACACGCCGCACGGGATCTCCTGCCTTGCGCCGCCGCCGATCTGCTTCCACAGCGGATTCCCTTGCTGCCGCGCCTCCAGATCCCACACCGCGGCCTCGACACCGCCCCGGGCCATGTTGTGCCCGCGAATGTGCGCCGACCGCGCTCCCACCTCCGCCGCCGATTCAAACTCGTGATGCAACACTCGCGGCGCGACGTAATCCCGCACGATCAGCCACGCCGATTCGGTCCATTCCTCGTTGTAGAACGGATTCTCACCAGCCGTCACTTCGCCCCATCCCGACACGCCATCGCCGGACACTTCCACCAGCACGATGTCGCGATCGTAGGTGCGGCCGAAGCTGGTCTCGAAGAAGTGGACCAGCGGCATCCGGATTTGCCGGAGAACGATTCGATCTAACTTGATTCCCATTTTCCGATCAGGTATTCGCCGGCCTCTGGCGTGCGCTCGAAGCCGGTCACCGCGAGTCCGCGGCTGAAATAATCCTGGAACTGCTCGCCGATCTCGGCCTGCACGCGGCGCGCGGCGTTCACATCGCTGGCGCGGAGTTCGGCGATGTTCGCCGGTACCGCGATCCGCGCCTGCACCAGCGGGCGCTGAAACGGCGCACCCTCCAGCACGGAGCGTACGCGGGCGCTGTCGATCCACCACTCGGCCACCAGTCGATCGGTCGGAAGGCCGCCATGCAAGTGACTCGTCGTGGTGCCGTACTGATTCGGCAGGTATCGCCGTACGATGGCGCCCAGACGCTCCATATTGAACCAGGCGTTCTTGATCTCGAGCGGATCGAAGGTCCACTCCACCAGCGTGATGCCGCGGGCAAGCGCCTCGCGCCGCTGCTCCAGTTTCAGCATGCGTCCGACGCCGGCGTCGCGATACTCCGGCAAGACACCCAGCATGTGGCTGTGCAGGTAATACTCGCCGCCAGGCTTCAATCCAGGAATCGACAGGCAGAAGCCGGCCATGCGATCGCCGTCGAAAGCGCCGAGTGCCTGCCCTCCGACTTTTGTGGCCACCACGAACAGGCGCACCGGCAGCAGTTCGACATCGGAGAAGCCCCAGATCTCCTGCTGCAACTCGACCGCGCCCTGAAACTCCGCGTGCCCGGTGAGTGGACGAATCTGGATCACAGGCTTCGCTTCGCCTGCTGCCACAATTCCTCCATCTCCGTGATGTTCGACTCGGCAAGGCTCCTGCCGCGCTCGCGCAATTGCTGCTCGATATAGCCGAAGCGGCGCCGGAATTTTGCGTTCGTCCTGCGCAGGGCCTGCTCGGGATCCACCTTGAGGAATCGCGCGACGTTCACCAGCACGAACAGGATGTCGCCGAATTCGTCCTCGACCTCGGCCGCGCCCGCCGACTCGCGAGCCTGCTTCAACTCCTCCAGTTCCTCGTGCATTTTTTCGAAGACCTGGTTGATGTTGTCCCAATCGAATCCAGCGCCGGCCGCCTTGGACGAAATCTGCTGGGCTTCGACGAGCGCCGGCATCGAACGCGGAACACCGTCCAGCAGACCGCGATCTCGCTCGCCACGCGCCGCGCGTTCCTCCTGCTTGATCTCGTCCCAGCGCTTCTTCACGGCTTCCGGCGTGTCCGCGACGGCAGTTCCGAAGATGTGCGGATGGCGGCGGATCAGCTTTTCGTTGATGGCGTCCAGCGAATCGGAGATGGTGAATCGCTTCTCTTCCGCGGCCATTTGCGCGTAGAACACGGCCTGCAGGATGAAGTCGCCTAACTCGTCCGCGAGGCCCTTCCAGTCGCGATTATCGATGGCATCCAGGACTTCGTAGCACTCCTCGAGCGTGTAGGCTTTGATGGTGTCGAAACTTTGAGCGCGGTCCCAGGGACATCCTTCGGGCGCACGGAGCCGCGCCATGATGTCCACCAGGCGCTCAAACTTGGGACCAGGGCTGCTGTCGGGAGGGTCGGGCATGTTTTCGAGAAAATCGGGCCGAAACCGCGATTTTTCAGCGTAGCATGCGCAGGGGTACCCTACACGTAAGGCCGGTTCGCCAGCGGCGGTTGCTGCGGCGGGATGCCCCGGAACAGAGGCTCTGTTTCAGCCGACAGCATCACCCACAGCCCGTATATTCCGAGTGCGGTGCCGAACGGAACGCTCAGCAGATGCAGCGCGGAGATCACGATGGTCAGGATGCGCGCCCACGGCTGGTAGCTGAGCAATCCGAATCCGGCGACGATCGCCGGGGCCGAGAGCACCAGTAGAAGTCCGAAAACGAAGGCGCCTACGAGTCCGAGAACCGGACCGGCGTTTTCGAGATCGGCGCTCGGCTCGATCGCATGGATCACGGGCGCGAGTCCGCCGAGTAACAGGAATACAAATAGCCCGATCAGTACTCCGATACCGCCATATACGATGTTGAGGATTCCCAGAATCCTTACATGCTGCTGCATTGTATCTCTCCCTCTCTCTCTTTATAGAGACGAGACGCCCGCGGGTATAGTTCGCTCTGAATTCTACTACTTCTCGCGGAGCCTGGGCCAGCTTATTTGAAATCCCTGCTCGCCCGCCTCGCCGCCACGCGCGCGGATCAACACACGTACCGCGTAACCGTTCCGGGCCGAGGGTTGCTCGACAATCCGAATGTCGCCGCGGCCCTTGGTCTCATCGAGAATTACTTGCGCGTTCTCCGGAATCGGCCGCGGGAATTTGACGCGCTCATGTGACACCGGCAATCCACTCTGCACCACCGATTCGCAATGCTGCGCGCGGCATTCGACGGTGACTTCGCCGTTGACGCGCGCGCTCCACGAGAGCCGGTCGCGGCGACCTCCCCAGTTTTGTTTCGGACCCACGCCCCTGTAACCGCCGCGGTTGACGTCCCAGAACGCCTCGATGCGATAGTGCGATTCCCCGCTCTGCCGGTCCTCCATCGTGATCTCCGCCGTGTACCGGTTCTCAATCGATGGCTGCTGAGTCACCAGCACCGCACCACGGCCTTCCCGCCGCTCGACGCGGATTTTCTGCCAGCTATCGGGCAGAGGATTCCTGAACTCGTAGTGCTGCTGGTCGAGCGAAGTACCCTTCCCGTCGGACACGTCGAGATGCGTGCCTTGGAGCCGCAACACCACCATGCGGTCCACCGTGCCTTCCCAGGTGAACTGCGGCTCCGATTGCGCGAATAGAGCGCCGGCGGCAATCAGGCCGATCGTGAGCAGTTTCATTTCAGATTCTTCTCGAACAGCGCGAAGATGCGCTTGTATTCGTCTGCCCAACTAGTAGGTTGCACGAATCCATGATCCTCCACCGGGTAGAAGGCGACGTCCCAATTGGTCTTGCGAAGTTCGATTAGCTTCTGCACCAGGCGGACGGTGTCTTGAAAATGGACGTTAGTATCCACCATGCCGTGACAAATCAGCAGCGCGCCTTTCAATCCCGGTGCGAAGAAAATCGGCGACGATTGCCGGTAGGCCTCGGCGTCTTTCTGCGGAGTGTTGAGGATGTCCGACGTGTACCCGTTGTTGTAATGCGCCCAGTCGGTGACGGGGCGCAACGCCGCGCCCGCGGCAAATACGTCCGGCTGCGTGAACATAGCCATCAACGTGATAAATCCGCCATAACTCCCGCCGTAAATCCCGATCCGCTTCGCATCGACGCCGTGCTGCGACACCAACCATTTCGCCGCATCCACCTGATCGTCGAGATCGACGCCTCCCATGTGCCGGTAAATGGCGGTCCGCCAGTCGCGACCGTATCCAGCCGAGCCGCGGTAATCGACGTCGATCACCAGGTATCCATGCTGCATGAGGAAGTTATGAAACATGAGTTCGCGATAGTACATGGACCACCAGCGGTGGACATTCTGCAGATATCCGGCGCCATGCACGAAAATCACCGCCGGACCGCCGCGCGGGAAATTTGAGGCCTTATAGATGCGTGTGGGAATCTCGACTCCGTCGCGGGCCTGGAAGTGAGTAATGGGCGCGTCCAGCCAGGGATAACTCCAGAATTCCGGACTCGGCGATGACGTCAGTTTTTTCTCACCGGCCCCGGCGCGATTTTCCATGGAGAATAACTCCGGCGGCTTGGTAGTGTACGAATAGATATCGGCAATCCACTGCTCGTCCGGCGACACCAGCGCGCGATGATTGCCCGGCATCGTCGTAAGCCTCGTCATCGGACCGCCGGCCGCCGGCATCGAGTAGAAGTGGACTTCGGCCGGATCGCCCTTATTCGACGTCAAATAGAACGTCGACTTATCGCGCGACACCTTCACCGACAAGATCTCCCACTTGCCTTCGGTCAGTTGCTTCGGATCGCCGCCGTCGTACGGCACCGTGTACAGATGCGAGTAGCCGTCGCGTTCGCTTTGGAAGAAAACGTCGCGATCGCTCTTCATCCAGCCGAGCGTCGAACTGCCCGGTCCGTCGAGCCACGCGTCGTCGTGTTGCGCAACCAGCACCCGGGTTTTGCCGGTGGCCGGATCCAGCGTCAGCAGCCAGCGGTTTTTGTTATCCGTCGCGCGTGCAAACAGAACCGCGCGCGTACCGTCTTCCGACCATTCCGGCCGCGACAGGGCGACGTCTTTCTTCTGCCCTGAATCCACCCATTTCACGCCGCCGTCGGCGGCCCCGATCAACGCCATTCGGACACGATTCTGCACGTCACCGACTTTGTTGCGCGACTCGATATCTTCCGTGTAACCCGACTCGGTCACGAAGTTCGGCACAATCGCCTTCTTCGTATCCTTCCCAGCCTCGGAAATCGAGGCTATCACGGTCTTCTCATCGGGAGAGAGCGCGAGCCAGTTCACCTTCTGCCGTGCCTCCAGCAACATCGGCTTGCGCGGATTGTCGCGCTTCTTGCGGGCTTCCTCTTCTTCCTTGACGGCGGCCCGCTGCTGGACGACATCGAGTAACTCGCGCTCCTCTTTCTTGACAACTTCCTGACTCTCAGTGCCCTTTTTGTCCAACTTCGGCGGCGGCTTCTGATCGGCGAGATAAATGTCCGTCAATTCGTCAATAAATCCGTCCGCGAGCGAGAAAAGATACAAATTGTTCGCGCGCGTGTACCAGATGTGCCGGTCGTCGCGAGTGAAGTGAGGGTCCTGCTCGATATCGGCGGTCTTGGTCAGCCGCCGCGTAGTGAGCGTGGCGCGATCGTACAGATACAGATCGCCGCCGCGTACGAACACGGTTTTGGAATGATCCTTCGATTCATCGCCGCCATTGGGCAGTGCGAGTCTCGCCTCATCCTCGGTTAGCTTCCGCAGCCCCGATCCGTCGCGATTCACAATGTAGGTGTCCACCGGCTTCAACACCGGGTCGGAAGGCTGCTTCCAATCGAAGTAGATGGCTTTGGAATCGGCGGACCAGCGCGGCGCCGATGGCGGATATCCCACCAGCCCCGGCCCGCGCATGATGTTGTCAATGGTCAGCTCAAACGGTTTCTGCGCCCCAATCGATCCAGCGAGCAGAAACACACCTGCGGCGACAGACGCCGCACGTACATGCATCATCGATCATTCCTTTTGTTGGCCAGGGCCTGCAATGAGAAAGACGGCTACTTCGGCCAACAGGTTTGGAAAACTTCGCACCGTCCGGTTGCCGGATAGAAAAATACGCCGCTCTACAATCCAACGCTCGCGAGCAGCCAGAACCTCGAAGTCATGAATAGTCAGGAAATGGATGTTCGGCGAGTCGTACCAGTCATGGGGGAACAATCGCGTTTTCGGCGCTCCCCCCGTAAGCAGGTGCGACAATCGTACGCTAAAATGTCCGAAATTCGGGAACGCGACGATAGCATTCCGTCCCACACGCAGCATCTCGCGCAGAACTCGCAGGGGATGTCGCGACTCCTGCAGCGTCTGGCTGAGAATTACATAATCGAAGACGTGATCGGGGTAATCGGCCAGGCCCTGATCGATATCGCCCTGATAAACCGAGACTCCGCGGGCAATGGCGCGTTTCACCTTCTTGGCCGATATCTCCACACCGCGCGCTTCCACATTCTTGTTCTCGGCCAACCAGGCCAGCAGTTCGCCTTCACCGCAGCCAAGGTCGAGAACCTTCGTGCCGGGCGCCACCAGATCGCTGATGATCGCGAAATCGCTGCGGCCCAGGAGCGAACGCACGAAGGGACGGTGGGGCGAATCCTGCACGATCGCCATGATTCAGCCTCGCCCCTTGTACGTGCTGGCCAGAAATCCGCGAATCAATTCAGACTCTTCGGCGACATCCACCAGAAACGCATCGTGCCCGTAATTCGACGGCAATTCACAATATGCGACTTCCTTATTCCGGCCGCGAAGCGCGCTCACTATCTCGAGCGACTGGTAACTCGGATACAGCCAGTCGGACGTAAAGCTGATCGCCAGAAATCGCGCCGACACGTTTTCCATGGTTCCACCGAGCGTCGGCGCACGCCCCGCCGTCAGATCGAAGTAGTCCATGGCTTTCGTGATGAACAGGTACGAATTCGCGTCGAATCGATCGACAAACTGGCTACCGCGATAACGGAGATAACTCTCCACCTCAAAATCGATCTCGAAGTGAAACCCGACGTTCTTGTTGCGAAGACGCCGGCCGAACTTCTCGCGCATCGAATCGTCGCTCATGTAGGTGATGTGTCCCACCATGCGCGCGACGGCGAGACCGCGGGCGGGCGGCTTCCCCGAATAGTAGTTGCCGTCGTTCCAGTCGAGGTCGGCCATGATTGCCTGCCGGCCCACTTCGTTGAAAGCAATCTGCTGCGCCGTGTGCCGGGCCGTGGTCGCAATCGGGATGGCGCACGCGACGCAATCCGGATACGCTACCGCCCACTCCAACACCTGCATGCCGCCCATCGATCCGCCCGCCACCCCCAGCAGTTTGTCGATTCCGAGAGCGTCCACCAGCATCTTCTGCAACCGCACCATGTCGCCGATCGTGATCACAGGGAACTTCAACGCGTATGGAAACCCGGTGTTCGGATCGATGGACGAAGGTCCAGTGGTACCCAGGCAACCGCCGAGCACGTTCGAACAAATCACGAAGTATTTGTCGGTGTCGAAGGCTTTGCCCGGCCCGATCATGTTGTCCCACCAACCCGTGCGCCCGTTCTCGGCGGAAATGCCCGCCGCGTGCGCATCGCCGGAGAAAGCGTGGACGATCAGTATCGCGTTCGAGCGCGCCGCGTTCAGTGTCCCCCAGGTTTCGTAAGCCACCTGCACGGGCGCCAGGGTCACGCCGCAGTCCAATGGGATGCTGTCGAACTGGAGGAACTGAGTTGCAACACTCATCGAGAGGGGATGAAAGCTAGTGTAACAAAGGCGAGCACACTGATCGCTATTGATCCGATCAATCCCAGATTCGGACAGAGTCATCCGCTGAAGTTGAATAGGATCGCGGAAATCGCGGTGGCGACAGGGGTGCAGTTCCAGGCGTCGTCATGTCGTTCTTAGATGATGTTCGATACGCGGTCCGATTGCTGCGCCGGAATCCGGGATTCACCACGGTAGCTGTTGTGGCCCTCGCGCTCGGCATCGGAGCGAATTCGGCGATGTTCAGCGTGGTGAACGCCGTCCTCATTCGACCGCTGCCCTATGCCGCCTCCGATCGGATCGGCATCGTCTGGGAGAAGAGTCCCGGGCAGGCTGGAATCGCATCAATCCGTCGGGACCCGATGCCGTGGACTTCCACGAGCGCACCACCAGCCTGGACCAACTCGCGGTGCTGCAACCTGGATCGGGCACGATCACGGGCATGGGCGAACCGGTGCAAGTGCCCGCCATGCGCGTCACTACAAACCTGTTCTCGATGCTCGGCTACAAGCCGGTGATCGGCCGTGATTTCGCCCCGAGCGAGGGATTCAAGGACCGCGTCATACTGATCTCGCACTCCCTGTGGATGAGCATGTTCGGCGGCGACCGGAGCGTCGTTGGAAAGCGTCTGACCGGCGACGGAATCGCCTATACGATCATCGGCGTAGTGCCCGCGGACGTGTGGCTGCCAGTGTCCGCCGATCTTTTCGCTCCATGGTCGGAGTCCGACCTCCGCGGCATGAATCGCATGGACCGGCAGTTCGCCGTGCTCGCAAAGTTGAAGCCCGGAGTCACCTGGAAACAGGCTTCGGCCGAATTGGACTCGGTGGAACGGCATATCGCGGCCACCGTGCCCCGCATGAAGGATTGGAGCGCCTACATCGTGCCGCTGCAGTCATGGGTGTCGGATCGCGCGCGTCCGGGGATCGGTAAAGGGGTCTTCGAGATCGTCGGCATCGTCGGCGAGGTGCATAACGCTGGCCTCGACAAGCAACCCGAGCCGACCATCTATGTCAGTTTCCGCCAGGAGCCCGAGCCGCAGGTGCGCTATGTGATTCGCACACCGGAGCCGAGGGGAATCGTGCGCGCCGTCAAAGAGGCAGTCTACTCTGTCGATCGCGATCAGCCCGTGTACAACATCCGCACGATGGACGAGATTGTCGCCGGCTCGCGGCGGAGTTCGCGCATGACGCTGTGGTTACTTGCGGTATTCGCGGCCGTGGCGCTGGTGCTGGCGGCGGTCGGAATCTACGGAGTGGTGTCGTATACCGTGGCGCAGAGGACGAACGAAATCGGAATCCGAATGGCGCTAGGAGCGGGGTTCGGCCACATCATCCGGCTGGTCTTATCGAGCGGAATGAAACTGGCGGGACTCGGCGTGGCGGTGGGTATCTTCGGAGCGTTCGCCATCTCCCGACTGATGTCGTCGCTGCTATTCGGAGTGTCCGCGCTGGACCCGTTTGTATTCGCTGCAACTGCGAGTGTGCTGGTGATGGTGGCGTTGATCGCCACGCTGGTGCCGGCACGACGGGCTGCACGGACGAATCCGGTGGTCTCGTTGCGGTACGAATAAAGGGGCGGTTACCCACCCCCCTTCAAACTGATCGGCGTTACGCCGCGACTAAAAATCGAGGCGCATCGCAAACTGCAGACGCCGCATCTGGTAGCCGGGTGCAAGACCCGTAATCTGACCGGCGTTCGGATCGGTGACGTTGGTGTTCGGGTCGCCGAGGTTCGTGTGGTTGAAGGCGTTGAATGCCTCGGCACGAAGCTCGATACGAGACTTTTCGGTTATGTTGAACCGCTTGGCCAGGCTCAGATCCTGATTGATATATTGCGGACCAAAGAGCCAGTTGCGCGGCTCGTTCCCGAACGTGTTGTTGCCCGGCACGGCAAAAACGCTGCCTAGTCCTCCCACGAAGAACTGGTTGCGCCCGCCCTGCGCGCCGGCAAATGGATCGCCTCCCGAAACGATATCGGGACGTCCACCGGGACCGGAGTTGGGACGAATGGTGCCCGCGGGGAAGTCGCCGATGTACGGCTCAAACGGACGGCCGGTGTAGAACAGCGTGGTACCGCTGATCATCCATCCGCCGAGAATCGCATCCACCGCACGGTTCGCATTGTTGCCGAATTTGCGGCCGCGCCCGAACGGCACATCGAAATTTTGCGCCGCCACGATCTGGTTGCGAGTAATACCGTCCGTGTTCCCGCGTCCCAGAGGACGGTTGTAGAGGAACGTGAACGAGTCACCCGAATCGTTCGTCGCGTGCTGATACGTGTAACTCCCGGTAGCCGAATATCCCCACGAGTATCTCTTTTCCACCTGGACTTGCAGCGAATTATAGTTATTCGTTGCGCAGTTACAGTAGAAGTCGATTCCCTGGGTCCATCCATAGAGGACGTAGAACGGACGGCGGAGGTTCGTATCGGGTTGTCCCGGTACGAAAGCCGGAGAGTTGGCGTCGAAGTTTGGACCGTCGCCGTTGAACACATGGCGGCCCTGGTTGCCGACGTAACCTGCCGAAATCGAGAAGTCCTTGAACAACTGATGCTGCACCGTAACGTTGTACTGCATTACGCGTGGCATGATCAGGGTCGTCGGGCGCGCCTTTCCGCTAACACCGTCCGGCAGCCGGAAATGTCCACTGGAGTCGGGTGTAGGGAACACGGGAGCAGTGGGCCCTTGCGCTAGCGTGAACACACGACCGAAGTCGGTGGGACTGTTCAACTGCTGAACCGCCAGAACTGGTAGGTTCTGCGTCACGTTGTGGCCGAAGATCGAACCGAAGGTTCCGAGTTGGTACGACCAGCCATAGCCCGCGCGAAGCACGGTCTTCGAAGTTAGCTGATAGGTAAGTCCGAGCCTCGGCGCAAAGTTCTTCCAGTTCATGTCCTGGATGCCGTGATTCGAAACATCGCCGACGCCAAATACCGCGATCTGGCCCGTCGACAAATCCAACTGTCCGCCATTACCAGGAGCATTTACGGTCTCGGGGAACACCATTTCCCATCGCAAACCATAATTCAGTTGCAGTTTCGGCGTAACGCGCCAAGTGTCCTGCGCATACCAGAAGAACCGTTTCTGGTGCTCCTGGGCATCCGTGCTGGAACTGACATAGCGGGCGAAGTGTGTCACATTGCCCAACAGGAACGTCGCGAGTCCGAGTCCCTGCTGCACGCCGGAACCAACCGCTTCGACATATCCGGTGTTGTTCGTATCGAACGTCAGTTCGCCGGAGCGATGGGCGTCGGATGGGACGCGGAGGTTCAAAGCGTAGCGGAGGTCGCCCCCAAGTTTGATGCTGTGGTTCCCACGGATGAGCGTGGTATTGTCGACGAACTGGAACTGGCGTTCGTTTTGCGCTAGCGGGCAGTTGCACTGGTTGGTTCCGAGCGAATAGCCGAGATTCGTTCCGCCCGCACCCTGGATGAAGAAGCCGGGCATGCTCGAAGTGAAAGTGCTATCCAGGTTCAAGCCGGGTATACCGGCGTCCTTAGCGGGACTCGTACCGTATTCGTTCGGAAGTACGTTCACCCGATACCGCATCCAGCCGAAGCGAACGTCCGTGATCACAGTCGGGCTAAAGGTGTGCGTGTAGCCGATCGACAGACTCTGGTTCAACACGTCGGAGGTGCCCGCAAACCCGATGTTGTCGAGTGCGGGGCCGCCGGCCAAGAGTCCGAAAGCACCGGGGGCGAACTTCTGGAACCCCTGATAGCTATACCGGCCGAATGCCGACGACTTGTCGTTGATGAACCAATCCCAACGGGTGTCCCAGTTGTTCGTGTCAAACGCTTCCGATCCGGAACCGGCGTAGTTGTTGTTAAACGTAGCGCCTGGATTTCCAGGTGCGTTCGACGCCGGCAGATATTTCAGAATCGCCAGTGCCTGCGAACTCATGCGACTCTGTGGAAGCGCGTTTAGAATTCCATTCGACTGAAAGACTTGCCGGCCTACGCCAGTGGCGGGATCGCCAGTGGTCGGGTCGAATATCATGTTGCGCTGCAGAGGCACCATGTTGCCCTGGGTGGTCTGTACCATCGGGGCATTGGGAATCGGCTGCAAATAATCGCTGAAATCGCCGCTCCGCGCCTTCAGCGTCGGCACCGACGTCAGCACTGATGAACCGGTGCGGCGCCGGGTCAACTGCGCGTCGCCAAAGAAGAATAACTTATTCTTCACAATTGCGCCGCCGATGGAACCGCCGAACTGATTCCACTTCACCGGAGGCACCGTAGTGTTCTCGGCTGAGTTGAACGGGTTGCGGGCAAACGTCTGGAAGCCCGGCGAGTTGTTTTGCAGATACTCGAAGGCCGATCCGTGAATCGCATTCGCACCTGAGCGCGTGGACACGTTCATCAAGCCCGAACCCGCATAGGAGAACTCGGCGTCATAGTTCTGGCTCGACATCTTGGTCTCCGTCACCGAATCCAGGTTTGGATTGATGACGATAATGCCGAGAATCGGATCTTGGTTGTCCGTGCCGTCGAGTTGGAATCCGGTGCCGGCAAAGTGCTGCCCATTTACCTGGATCTGCACACTGCCTTGCGGATTCTCCGAAGACGCATGCTGCCAGCCGAGTTTGTTGGTCCCGGGCATCAACAACTCATACGCCTGGAAGTTACGGTTATACGACGGCAGTTCGATAATTTGCCGCGACGAGAGAGTGGTGGCGACGTCCGCGCGATCCGATTGCAGCAGCGGAGCGGCGGCTGTCACCTCTACCTGTTCCGTCACATTTCCGATTTCAAGAGCGAAGTCGATGCGGGCGGCATTGTCGACGTTCACGCGAACCCCGCGGTTCACGGCCGTTCGAAATCCGGACCCCTCCACTTGAACCGTGTACACCGATGGAATGAGGCGGTCCTTGCTGTAGTTCCCCGTCTCATTCGTCACCACCTCGGACTTCGTGCCCTTCTCCGGATCCGTAATAGTGACCTTGGCGTTCGGGACAGCGGCCCCTGTCTGGTCTGTCACGGTGCCATAAATACTTCCGTAAACCTGCTGTCCGAATGCGCCCTGCGTTAGACCCAGCAGCACGATTGCCGCACACCGGACTATCCGGAACACTGAACTTGGTGTATTGAACATCCGTTCTCCTTGGAAGTAATCTCCACGGCTGACCCCAGTGGTTCCCGTGGAGGGATCTGTTCTGGTTAGTCGAGACCCAGACGAAACCCCAGACTACTTGGCAAAGATTCTGCGCCTATTTTCGAGAAGCAACAAGTTTATCGGCTGTTTGATACTGTTAAACGGTATAACTTAAGCGGTTGCAAAAGGTTCGCTCTCTTGTTACGCTTCGGATAATGCCGGTAACAGGGATCTCTCCAGCGCCGAGGGACCTGATCCTTACCCAGGTGGAACGGCTTGTAACTAGCGATCTTCTCAAGGGTTCCGAGTCCCTGTGCCGCCTGCTTCGTTATCTGGCGGAACATGCCGTCGAGGCTCCCGGAACACCTGTGAAGGAATACCAAATCGCCACGGAAGTCTTCGGCCGGCCGGTAGATTTCGATCCTCGCCTCGACTCTACTGTACGCGTTCAGACAGGCCGCTTACGTTCCAAGCTCTCTGAATACTATGGCGGACCCGGTGCCGAGGACCGTGTCATCGTCGAACTCCCGAAGGGGAGTTACTCCCTGACAATGCACGAGCGGCCTGCGCCGGCACGGGTGGAGGTGGAGATGATTCCGGCGGCGGTTGCCGAGGTCCCGGACAAAGCCAAGAGGCAGCCCGCGGTTCTGGCGCTGTGGATTCTGGGAATCCTGTCGCTGTGTCTTCTCGCCGCCCTGCTGGAAGTGGTCCTCACCAGACCACGCCCGCAAACCGCCGCGGTCGCGCACCCGCCCGCGGAGTTCCAGACGTTCTGGCACGGGTTCCTTCAAGGTCCCGAACCTCCGTGGATTATTTTCAGTAATGCCGAATTCGTCGGCCGTCCTGAAACCGGAATGCGTTATTGGAATCCCGTCCGGGATGCGAAGGCGCCGATTCTCGATCATTACACAGGGGTCGGCGAGGTCTTGGCTGTCCACGAACTCGACCGGTTGTTCACCATGTTTCATCAGGATATTCGCGTGAAGCGTGGACGTCTGCTGTCGCTCGACGACGCCAAGAACAATGACCTGATCTTCATCGGCTCCCCCAGCGAAAACCTGACATTGCGCGACATGCCGTCGCCGCAGGAGTTTGTGTTTCGACCCGCCTCTGCCGGTCCCCGCAAGGGCGATCTGCGGATTGTGAACCTTCGACCGAAACCGGGCGAGGCTACCGAGTTCTGGGGATCGCCGTCCGTCCCTATCTCGGAAGACCACGCACTGATCGCGCTAATGCCCGGCATGAACCCTAGCCGGTGGGTGATGATTCTAGCCGGCACCACCACCATCGGCACTCAAGCTGCCGCCGAGTTTGTCACGCGCGAAAAAGATGTCGGCGATTTGCTGAATCGGGCGGGAGCCATTAACGGTGACATCCGTCCCTTTGAGGCAGTTATTCGAGTGAAGGTGACCAGTGGCGTCCCGGTGAACACCGACCTAGTTACGCTGCACGTTCGGCAACCGTGATCTTCTATTTCTTCTTGAAAATCTCGGCCTGCTCGGCTTCCTTCTTCTGCTTCACTCGCGCCCCCTCGGCGAATGCCTGTTTGCTACCCTCAATGTCGCCCTTTACGCGCAGTGTCTGGCCTAGGGTGTTGTACGGACCAGGATTGTCGGGATTGAGCCGGATGGCCTCTTGGAGGGCTTTCACCGCTCCATCCAAATCGCCCTTCTGCTTCAGCGCCGTGCCGAGCATATAGTGCGCCTCGGCGTATTCCGGACGTAGCGCGATCGCGGCCCGCATTTGTTTGGCGGTCTCGTCGAAGTCGCCGTTCTGCCAGGTGGCGATGCCCAGCGTATAGTGCGCTTCCGGCATGTTCGGATCCAGCCGAATCGCCTCGGTCAATTCGCGGCGCGCGGAGTCCATGTCGTCCTTCTGCTTGTAGGCGAGTCCGAGATCATAGTGTGCGACCGCTAACGTGGGATCCCGAGAAGTGGCCTGTTTCAACTCCGTGATGGCCGCGTCGAAATCGCCTTTCTGAATGTAGGCGAACCCCAGATTCACGCGCGCCGTCAGATCGTTCGGATCCTTCGACAAGGCACTGCGGAACTGCTCGATGCCGGCGTCCGCCTCGCGGGTCTGCACCAACATGAATCCCAGACTATTGCGGGCATTGGCATCCTTGGGATCCAGTTCCACGGCCTTGGCATACGCGGATCGCGCGCCTGCCAGATCGCCGTTCTGCTGCAACGCCGACCCGAGCGCGGTGAACGCCGGCGCACTCTTCGCGTCAATCTCGATCGCGGCGTGCAGGTGCGCGATGGCCTCCTCGTAGTGCCCGACTTCGGTGAACGCGACCCCAAGCCGGTACTGATAGTCGAAGATCCTGGGAGCCAGCGCGACTGCCGTCTGAAGCTCCGGGATCGCGCGGTTCGGATCCTTTTCGATCCAATAGAGAACCCCGAGATGGTAATGCGCAGGTGCGTATTTCGGATCCAGTTCCACCGCGCGTTCCAGGTGTTGCCGGGCTTCGGCCGGGCGCTGCAACACGGCCAGCAGAAATCCGATCTCGTCCTGGATCCCGGCGGACTTCGGCGCCAGCTTCGCAGCCTTCTCGTTGGCCGCCAGCGCCCCCGCCGCATCGCCGCGGGCCTTGAACGCGGCCGCTTGCGCGCGAAGTTGGGACAGGGTCTCCGCTCCGAGTGGAAGCACCAGGCACAGAAGGAACAACAGCGGGCGCACTTACCTAATTATACTGGGCGTATGCTTGCCGCCTTGCTTTCGATATTGCTTCTGCAGCAGGCGGACGGGTTAGCGGCCTACCGGGCTCGCGACTACGCCAAAGCCGCGGCGGCTTTCGAGAAGGCGCTCGAGACCGAAAAGCCCGCCTCGCCCGAGTATCGCCAGACTCTGTTGCTGTTGGGCCAGAGTTACTACATGATGGCCCGGATTCCGAAGGCACTCGAGTATCTCGAGAAAGCCGTAGCCGCCGGGGTCCGCACCAACGAAATCTTCTACATGATGGGCAACGGCTACATTCAGAATCGCGAACCGGCGAAGGCCGCCCGTGCGTTTGCCGAAATGTTCGGCGTCGCTCCCAATTCGGCGGCGGCCCATCTGATTACCGCGCAGATGATGGTGCGCCAGGAATTCGAGGAGTTGGCGCTGAAGGAACTGGCGACTGCTCTCGAGTTAAATCCGAATCTCCCCGAGGCGCATTATCTCATCGGCGAGTTAGCCATGTTCCGCGGCCAGTTCGATAAAGCTACCGCCGAGTTACAAAAGGAGATCGCGATCAATCCGAATTTTGCGATGGCCTACTACAAGCTCGGCGATGTCCACACGCGGCGCGAAGAGTGGGACGCCGCGATTTCCCAGTTGCAGCGCTCCGTGTGGCTCAATCCCACTTACAGCGGCCCCTACATCCTGCTCGGCAAGTGCTATCTGAAGAAGAACGATCTGCCGAATGCGGAGGGCATGCTGAGGCAGTCGATTCGTATGGATCCGAATAACTACAGCGCGCATTACCTGCTGGGTCAAACGCTGGTGGCGGCGGGAAAAGTGGAGGAAGGCCGCAAGATGCTGGAGCTTTCGCAGCAGTTGCGCAAGTAGGCTACTTCCCCAACGGAATCGTGCCGCCCGCGGCCACCATCCCGAATCGAGCGCCCCACGCCCGCCGCAACTGTTCCGTCGCGATGGTTCCCGTGCAATGAGCCGGGTACACCGACCCGACTCCCGCCGACTTCAAGTCGTTCACGGCGTGCTTGATCTCGGGCACGCTCGATTCCGTCAGGTGAAAGCCGCCCGTCAGCAGCACGACATGCGCTCCCGCCGATTTCACCAGCTTCGCTATGCCCGGGTGCGCGCATCCGGTCAGCATCGCGACTCCGCCGTCCACCGCCAGCACCAGTGCCTGCTCGCGCCTCGTTCCGAACGATTGCTGCACCAGGCGCACGCCCGGCAAAATCTCGCGATCGGAACCGACTCGCACATACTGAGCCGCCGCCGGCGGATCGACGAGGCGCTGTCGCGGAAGCGATCCCTGCACCACGCGCAAAAAGCGGCTGAGCATAGAAGTCGCGAACGCGCCGTACTCCTGATCGGGAACGTAGATCTTCACACCCGGATTCGCCGCGTACACAGCGTCCAGACCACCGTAGTGATCGGGATCGTCATGCGAAATCACCACCGCATCCAGTTTGCCCAGGTCGATCCCCAGCGCCTTCGTATTCTGTACCAGTTCGGGACCCGTTGGCCCCGCATCGAACAGGATCCGGCGGCCTCGATACTCAACCAGCGCCGAGTAGCCCCACCCGGATGCGAGTCCCGGCGCGGCGTGCGAATCGTACAGTACGGTAATGCGATCCGCGGCCGGCAACGCGGCGGCAAACGCGACGAGGGCGAACAAAGTCCTCATGTCACAATTTTCCCATCCCCAGTGATCCGCAACACTCTGCCGCCCCACTCGACCGTGTCACCCCATAGACCCGTCACCCAGACGGCCATGCCGAAGAAATCGTGGATGGGGAGCGCCCACCATAGCCGGATCACGTCGGAACTGCCGAACACGATCCAACCCGCGCCCATCGCCATCGAATAGCGGACCACCATCAGGCCGATCGCCAGATGCGAATACCCGGCCAAGGCCGCGAACGCCGCCCAGACGCTCGGGTACGTGATGAACAGACCCGCGTAGCCGGGTCCTCGCGATACGCGAATAGTGCGCGCCCAACGGACCTGGTGATTCCATACCTCGCGCCAGGTCTCGGCCGCGAGGTGCGTTTCCACCACCACGTCCGAAAGTACGCAGTGCAGCCCGAGTGCGTGGATGCGGCGGCCGATCTGGTAGTCATCGGCCAGATAGGTGACCACCGATTCGAAGCCGCCGATCCGGGCCAGAACCTCGGTCCGAACTGCCAGAGTGGAGCCGAGCCCGAAACCGTCGACGCCGACGAACGGCGCCACCATCGTGCTCGGACCGAAATCGGCCGCAACGCCGAGAGCTTCGAATCGGGCCGGTGGATGCTCCGCCCGAGCGCCGTACGCACACGTCACCAGGCCCACGGCGGGATTCGCCAGCGGGGCGACTACCGCTCGGAGATAGCCGTCTGGGACGCGGATGTCGGCGTCACTGATGATGATCACTTGCCCGGTGGCCTGCTTCGCCAACTCGACCACCGTGCCTGCCTTCCGATTGGGTGTCTTCGAATCCACCAGCAGGGTGCGGATCAGCCGGTCGGGGAACTCGCGCGCGATTCGGGCGATGACGGGAATGGCGGGATCGGTGGGGTCGGAGATCCCGAACAGGATCTCGAAATCGGGATAGTCCTGCGCGACGTTCGATCGGATGGCTTCGTAGAATCCGGTATCAACGCCGCGAACGGGCTTAAGGATGGAGACGCGGGGTATGAAAGCGGGAGAACCGGGCGGAAGCCGACGGCGGTAGAGAGAAGCGACGAGCGCGAGAATTTGGTACGCCCCGGCGGCTACAGCCAGCGCGATAGGAATCCAATTCACGCCGTTACTGCGACAGCAGCACGACGCCGCAGGCGACCAGTGTGGCACCCGCCCAGCGCGTCGCTCCGATGTTCTCCTTCAGGACGAACTTCGCCATAATTGTTTCCAGCACGAAAGTACCGGCGCTGGCGGGCACGGCAAAGCTGAGGTCGGCTACCGAGACGAGTTTCATGAAGGCGAAAAAGGCGATGCCCATGAAAACGATGGCCAGTGCCAGGTAACGGCGCCGTAGCAGGTACGCCAGGTGGCGTCCGATTCCGCTCGGACGGAAGTCCTGAATTTCGCCGACCCGCTTCATCTCGAAGCTCTGCAGGACGTCGCCGAGAGACGAACTCGCCACCACCACCGCGACCAGGAGCCAATTGTTCACCGGCGGTCTCCTGTGAGCTCATACTCTTGTGCGGGAACTGTCGCGGCGGCATGAGGATTCGTTCGCGCCACCAGAGTGATTCCAAGAAATACGAGGACCGTCCCGGCCCATCGCTCTGGTGACACTTGCTCCCCCAAAAAGAAGCGGCCCATTAGCGCCGAGAGCACATATCCGATCGCCGTGAGCGGCAGCACATAGCTCAGATCGGCCCAACTGAGCAGCGCCATCCGCGACAGCATCCAGATAATGAGTAAAACCACACCGAGCATGACCCAAGGATTGAAGATCGCGATGACGTAGTCCAGCGGTGAAAACGCGAGTTTTCCCTCGCGGTGTTTCATTCCCCAGGTGAGGAAGAAGTTCCCGAAGGAACTGCTGAGAATGACAATCGCAGCGAACAGACGCGTCTTTAGGTGAATCCGCTGCGAGTTGGAAGGCTCCATCGGCCGCCTATGCGCTCTCGCGACCCGCCTCGGCAGAAGCCGCCAGCGCCACAGCGGCTGCCGCCGTTTTGTGATCCTTGACGAACTTCTTGCGCTTGGCACGAAGGCTCAGGTACTCGGTGGCTTCTTTGTAGAGCCGGCGGCGTTCGTCCCCGTGGAAGATCGCCTTCCGGACGATTCTCCACGCTGCCTTGGGACGGAAGTAGTATTCGCCGTAGAAACGTTCCACCCACTCCACGAGTTCGCCGCGGTCGAGATCCGGGTAGATCACATTCGGCAACTGGTGGCCGGCTTCGTCGGTCATGCCGTCAATCACGATCAGACCGTTCGTCTTGGCGTAATCGTAGAACTCGGTGCCGGGATACGCGTGTGCGATCGAGACTTGGACGGTTTCCACGTCCAGACGCTTTGCGAAGTCGATGGTGCGGCGGATGCTGTCCCGCGACTCGCCCGGCAAACCCACGATGAAGTCGCCATGAATCGTCAGGCCCAGTTTGTGGCAGTTCGTGGTGAAGCGCTGCGCCATGTCGAGCGTGGCGCCCTTCTTGATGTTCTTCAGAATCTGCGCGTCGCCGCTCTCATAGCCCACGATCAGCAGACGGCAGCCGGCTTCCTTCATGGCCTTGAGCGTGTCGTAATCGGTGGTGACGCGGGAGGTGCAGGACCATGTGAAGTTGAGCTTCTTCAACTCCGCGCAGAGTTGGATAGTCCGTTCCTTGCGGTAGTTGAACGTGTCGTCGTCGAAGAAGATCTCTTTCAGGCCGTTGAAGTTCTCGAGAGTCCACCGGCATTCGTTTACGACGTCGGCAACGGATCGAAGGCGCCACCGGTGTCCCGAGTGGGTCTGCGGCCACAGGCAGAAAGTGCACATCGCCGGACATCCGCGCGAGGTGTACAACGACACAAACGGATTCTGCAGGAACGGAACGTTGTAGCGGCGGAAATCGAGATCGCGATGGTAGACCTTAGTCACCCAGGGAAGCTCATCGAGGTTCTCAACGTAGCCGCCCTCCGGATTGTGCACAACGCTGCCGTTCTGCCGGTAGCTGACTCCCGGCAGGTCCGAAAGTGGCGTGCCCTTGGCGTAGTTCGCAATCTGGTGGTCGAACTCGCGGCGAACCACAAAGTCGATCGCAGGATTCTCCAGCAGTGTCTTCTCGGGCTCAACCGTCACCGGCGGTCCGACGAACGCGACCTGCAGTTTGGGATTCACGTCGCGCATCATCTGCGCAATCGTGACGTCAACATGGAATCCCGGCGTGGACGTGTACAGCACCAGGAGTTCGAAGTCATTCGCCATCGCGACCGTGGCTTCGATGGATAGCCCGTGCGGCGGCGCATCCACCACCTTGCTGTCGGGCAGCATTCCCGCCGGATAACAGAGCCATACCGGATACCAGTACGACTCGATCTCCCGGCTGGCTGGCCAGCGTGAACTGGCCCCTCCGTCAAAGCCCTCGAAGGATGGTGGATTCAGGAATAGAGTTCTCATGCACCTCGTTTGAGCTTACGGTACGCTCAGTCCTCGACTCAATGATTTAGGAGAGGAACGCCGCTCACAGGCTTTGAACTGTGGATTTTCGGACCTGACTGGACCATCACTGGCTATCCCGCACGGGAACCGCGGTGATCTGCTGCTCCTCCGGCCGGCTGAAATTCGAGAAGTTGATGCTCATCTGAGCAGGACCCCAGAATCGCGTGGATATCGTGCTCTCGATGTGACTCGGAATCGCAATCCCGTCCTTGATCTGGTAATCCCGAACGAACTCCACCTTCTTCAGGAACACCGACGGATTCTTGACGAACCGGCCGGATTCTCGAACGGGTAGGTACGTGCTGGCGTCCACCCACAGTTCACCCTTGAACAGCCCGACCATCTTCTTTCGCGGAGAAACCTGAAAGATGTGGACCATGTGTTCGTTGCGCTGCGCCAGCCCCTTATACTTGAACTTGTAGTTCTTCGGAGTGAGCGCAAGCTGGGAAATGTCCTGCGACTGGCGTTCCGCCGTCAGGTACCGTACGATTACATCGTTCTTAATCGTGTTGTCGCCGATAAACTTCAAGCCCTGATAGGTGATCTGGCCCAATTTTGAAATGGATCGGAGCGCCTGCAACTTTCCGCTTTTCTTCAACTTAGGAAGCTCGGCATCAATCTCGACATCCATTTGCAGACCGCGAAGCTGAGGTTGCTGCGATTCGGTAGACGCAAGATAGCGGCTCAGAATCTCTTCGCTGACGGAATCTCCTGGTTCGGGCTCAGGCCGTGGTGCGGCTA
This sequence comes from Bryobacterales bacterium, assembly GCA_038322675.1. Classification (GTDB taxonomy): domain Bacteria; phylum Acidobacteriota; class Terriglobia; order Bryobacterales; family Bryobacteraceae; genus TMP-7. The sequence goes on along the minus strand of JBBQGE010000036.1, from coordinate 12,549 downwards.
TAGCGACAAACACGAGCGCCAGAAGTAGTATTGCAGACTTCAAGATGACACCCTTATGATTCAACAAAATCCTTGATTTCATTAATGTAACAGCCTGTGGACCAAAACACAATCGATCCTTCACTTGCATATGATGCACGCTAGGCTTCCCAGGATACGCTCGGTTGAAAATGCCAGATCCTGGAGGGCCTATTCCCATCTTCATTAGAGTACGCGGAATTCCCCCGATGGTTCCGCTCACATGGCAGAATCATGGAACCTCGGTCAGCGAACATCCGGATTCCGCCAGAACGCAGCGGCAGTGTTCGAACTGTATGGTCGTATGGTGGATGTGGAAACGGCTGCATACTACCTGGTTGATCTGCTTCAGAATCCCCTCGCTGGACGAGGGCGGCTGATCCTCGATCAGAACATGGCAACTGAGAGCATGTACGTCGGATCCGAGCGTCCAGATGTGTAGATCGTGAACGTCGCGGACGCCCTCCACCGACTCCATCGCACCCACAACCTGCTGCAGTTCGAGACCAGCCGGCAGGCCCTCCAGGAGGATGTTCAGCGACTCGCGAATGATGTCGTACGCCGTCCAGACGATCAGCAGGGCGATCAGAATCGAAAGGATCGGGTCGACGCGCTGCCAACCCGTCCACCGGATGACGAATGCGCCGAGAATGATGGCCACCGATCCGATGGCGTCCCCCAGCATGTGCACCCAGGCCGCACGAATGTTCAGGTCGCTCTTGCGTGAATGCAATCCCAACATGATGCCGACATTCACGACCAAACCTATTGCGGCGACGGCGATCATGGTCCATTCGTGCACTTGCTCGGGAGCGAGCAGCCGAGAGTAGCTTTCCCACAGGATGTACCCCGCCAAAAGCACAAGCGTCAGCGCATTGACGAAAGCGGCCAGCACGCCCGCCCGGTGGTAGCCGTAGGTTTTTACCTGATTGGCGGGTTTGGACTGCACATAGAAGCCGAAGGCGGCGAGGCCGAGCGCGAGCGCGTCGGTAAGGTTGTGACCCGCGTCCGAGATCAGCGCGAGGCTGTGCGCCTGAAGTCCGGCGGCGAATTCGAAGATGACAAATGCGGCAGTGACAGCCAGCGACCAGCCCAATACCCTGCCGGTACCGTGATGATGATTGTGAGAGTGACCGTGGCCCAAAATTGCCGCCCTATCCCCGATGGTAACGCATCAGAATCGCGTGACCTCGTTCATGTGGAAGCCATTCACCTTCATCGCGGGTACAACCATGTCGAACGACTCCTCTCCACTGCTGCGCTCCTCCCGGCTCATCGCCTCAACATTCTGTAGAAGCTCGATCAGGCTCTGATTGAACCGAAAATTCCGCAGACCCTGAGTGAGACGTCCACCTTCAATAAGAAAGGTGCCGTCGCGCGTCATTCCTGTCATTATTTTTTCGTACGGATCCACTTCGCGGATGTACCAGGATCTGGTGACGAGAATGCCATGCGGCGTGCCGGCGATCAATTCGGGGAGGCTGGCTTCCCCGCCCCGGACGACAATGTTCATCGGCGCTTCGCCCATTTCGTTGGGGATTGGGAAACCGTGGCCTGTCGGCGCGACCCCGTGGCGGGTGGCCGCGGGCCTGGAACATGCCACTTGTTTCGGCACTCCGTTTTCGACCAGCGCCAGGCGTGTGCGCGGAACACCTTCGCCATCGAAAGGCGCGCCCGATTGCAGCGGATGGTAGACAACGTCGTCGATGGTGATGTTTTCGCCGAAGAGCTGCGTGCCGATTCGCTCGGTGAGGAAACTGCGCTGGTCGTCGATCGCCGTGAGGCTGAAATCGGCAAACATCTGTCCGAGGAGGTCGAGTACGGCGGCTGGTTCGAGGATAACGGTGTAATCGCCGGGTGCGAGTTCGCGCGGGGATCGCGACAGGGTGGCTTTTGCCGAGGCGGAGCGGGCGAGTCCGACGGGGTCGAACGCTTCGCGGTCGGGGGACGAGGCTTTCGCCCAGCCTGAACTGTCGGGGGCGAGGGCGGTGATGGAGAACGTCGCCATTGTTTCCGAATGCGCGGCGAACAAGCCGCTGGTGTTCAGGATCGCTTCGGCGACCGAGCCCGTGGAGTAGATTCCGGCTGCGGTCTGGCCGTTCGCTTCGACGGTCGCGATTGCGTCAGCTACCACCTGGGCACGCTGTTCGGGCGTGCAGGACGCGGTGGATTCGAACCAGCGCTCGACGGGAGTGATGGGTTGAGGATCGGCCAGCGGGAGTAGGAACGGATCTGGCTTCAGGCTGCGAGCGATCGCGACTGCTTCGTTTACTGCGGCGGCAATGGAAGCGTCGTCCAGCCGGTTCGTCGAGGCGCGGGCGGTGCGGTGGTCTTCGAGAATCCGGATGGAGGCGTGGCGGACGCGCTCGGCGACATTCTGGTGGATGGCGTTATTGGCGAAGCGCGTCAGGGCCTCTTCGGAGGCGGCGATGATGATCTCGACGTCTTTCACGCCTCTTGCGCGGGCGGTGCGCTGCGCGATGTCGAGGATTCGCTGGCACTCGGCGGAAGTGAGGAGAGCGTGATCAGCCGGCATACGCGCCTCCGACTTTGATGTTGCGGAATCGCGCGGGGCTGGCGCCGTGGCCCGTTCCCATCACCTGCTCGGGCTGTCCTTTGCCGCAATTCGGAACTCCCCACAAGACCCAGTCGTCGGGACCGGCGATGTCTTCACAGGAGTTCCAGAATTCCGTGCTGATTCCGCTGTAGCTGGGGTTTTTCAGCATGCGAATGCGTTTGCCGTTGCGCATTTCCCACGCGATTTCGCAGCCGAACTGGAAATTGTAGCGTTTGTCGTCGATGGACCAGCTCTTATTCGTTTCCATGTAGATGGCGTGGGAGACATCGCAGATCTGGTCGAAGGAGCCGTGCAGGGGCAGGAGGCTGACGTTGGTCATGCGAATTAGCGGGATGTGCTCCCAGCCATCGGCGCGCATGGTGCCGTTCGAGCGCCCGGCGCCGATGGTGGCGGCGGTTTCGCGGGAAGTCATGAAGCCGGTGAAGAGGCCGGAGACGATGATCGGCGTGGCTTGGGCGGGGACGCCCTCGTCGTCGAAAGCGAACGTGCCGAGGCCGGGGCCGTGATCGGCGGTGGCATTGCAGACAACGTTCACCTGGCTGGATCCGTACTGGAGTTGGTCCAGATCGCCGAGGTTGAGGAAGCTCATGCCGGCGTAGTTGGCTTCCGATCCGAGGACGCGATCGAGTTCGATGGGATGTCCGATGGATTCGTGGATCTGGAGACCGAGCTGGCTGGAGTCGACGATCAGGGTGTATTCGCCGTGGGGGCACTGATCGGCGGAGTGGAGCGCGACGGCTTCTTCGGCGACTCGGGGAGCGTGCGCGGGGAGGTCGAGTTCGCGGATGAGCTCGTAGCCGCGCTGCTGGTATTGGCCGCCGAAGGAGTTGGGGTAGGAGCGCTTCTGAATTTCGTCGTGCTGAAACGAATGCGCGGTGAATCCGCCGCCGCTGACGGTGCGGGTCTGGTCGATGACGCTTCCTATAGAGGATGCGAAGATCTGGCGGGTGCGGGCGAAGGCGAGAGAGGATTCGGCGAGGGTGATGCCGGGGGTTTTGGTGAGGATGCCGTCGACTTGAAGGAGGAGAGCGATTTGTTCGTCGACGGGAACGGCGAACGGATCCTCCTGGCAGGGGCTTTCCCAGGTGGCGGTGTAGGGTTGCTCGCCGGCGAGGCGGACGGGGGCTTTCGATGCGAGTGTTCCGGATTTGGCGATGGCGACGGCGAGGCGGGCAGCGCGTTCGAGTCCGTCGTGGGTGAGGTCGTCGGTGGCGGCGAATCCCCAGCAGCCGGCGGCGATGACGCGGATGCCGATGCCGAGGGATTCGGTGGCGAGGATTTGGGAGACGGTTCCGTTCTTAGTGGCGAGATGGCGTTCGCGGGAATGGACGATGCGAACGTCGGCGTAGGCGGCACCGGCCGTTTGGGACATGTCGAGGGCTAACAGGGCGGTTGTCTTCACTGAGTTTCATGGTAACGCCGCGCTTGCCAGCATCCGAAGACGGCGCCGAGGAGGTTGAGGCAGATGTCGCGGATTTCGAGGCGGTTGCCGAAGCGCTGGGTCTGGAGCCACTCGAGGGAGATGGCGAGGGCGAAGACGAGTAGGACGGGGTAGGGGGAGGCGCGGCGGAAGGCGAAGACGGCGAGGGCTCCGGCGACGGCGAAGGCGGCGAGATGGAGCGCGATGTGGACGAGACCGCGGCTGTGGTGTTTGAAGGCGATGGGCGGGAGGGAGACGGCCGCGATGAGCAGAATCCAGAGGATCCAGACGGCGGCGAGTCGGGGAGGGGTCATTAGGGCAATGGGGTCAGCGAGACGTCGTCGATCCAGACCGTTCCTTTTATCTTATTGTCGAACTTTTCGGAGGGCCGGCGGACGAGGGACAGGACGAGATAGGGGCAGGAGGGGATTCGCACGTCGGATTGGATCCAAAACCAGGGGTTGGTTCCGAGGATCGGGTCGGAATACCACTCGATGCGCTGGGTTACGGGGTCCTGGAGGCGGAACTCGAGGCCGCGGTTGGTGGTGAGTCCGTCGGAGCGGACGCGGGCGCGGAATCGATAGCGGCCGGGGGGCGCGTAGACCAGTTGGGAGATGTCGTCGAAGTCGAGATTGGCTTTTCCGGCGAAGTAGATGCGGAGTTTTTGCGATTCGATGGCGGCGGTGACGCCTTCGACGGGCTGAATCTGCCAGTCGAGAGGGACGGCGGATAGGGGGCGGTCGAAGTGGCCGTTGAAGACGAGGTTGTTGTCGGGATAGGCGCCGCGGTTGGGGCCGAGGTAGTCGGACCAGATGCGGCGGGCCTGACGGCCTTCGTTGGCGCCGAGGAGGACGTCGATGTAGCGGGCGACGGTCGAGTCGTCGCGAAAGCCCTGGGCGCGGAGCGATTTCCAGGCGACGGCGGCATCGGCGAGGCGGCCGGCATCGAGGAGGTAGTTCAAGTAGGACTTGCCGGATGCCTGGTTTGGGAGGACGGCGGCGGCGGGGAGGTGCAACCGGTCGAGGGTGGCGTAGATTTCGGAGTCGTAGTGGCGGACGAGCGAGAGGACAGTGCGGAAATGGTGGAGGGCGGCGTCGGGATCGCCGAGGGCGAGATAACCGTCGGCGACACGCATCAGGAGCGGGGGGATGTTGGGGCCGAGGGAGGCGGCTCGGAGCAGGGCGTTGCGGGATTCCTGGGTGTGGCCGGCGGCGCGGAGGGAATCGGCTACGTCGCAGTAGAGGAATGGATTCGCTGGATCGGAGGCGATGGTCTCAGGAGGCGTGATCTGGCCGGTGAGCAGTGCGGTGGAGGAGGCGGCGACGAGGGCTCCGGCGAGGCAGAGGGCGATCTTGGCCAGCGGTTTGGTGGCGTTGGGCGAGAGAGTGCGGAGGTGGAGGGCGGCGATTCCGAGGATCCAGGCGAATACAAAGGCGTTGATGGGGACGTAGAGGCTGTTATCGACGAGGGCGTGGAGGAGTATGGCGATGAGGGAGGCGGTGGTGGCGATGGAGAGGTAGCGATCGTCGATGGAGCGGGCGTAGAGGGCTCCGTGGAGGGTGCGGCGGAGGAGGTGGACGAGGAGGGCGGCGGCGAGGAGGAATCCGATGAGGCCGGTTTCGGCAAGTAGTTGAAGGTAATCGTTCTGAACGAAGGCGGCGGTGTGCATCGGGGCGGCGGTCTTGTATTGATAGAAGACCGATTGGAAGCTGCCGAGACCGGATCCGGTGATGGGGTAGTCGCGGATGAGGCGGGCGGTGTCGTGCCAGAGTTGGACGCGGGTAGCGGCGGGGATTTCGGAGGTTTGGGCGAAGCCGGCGAGTCGGGCGATGAGGGTGGCTTTGGGGAGGAAGGAGAATCCGGCGAGGGCGATGGCAAGGGCGGCGGCGGAGGGGAGGGATCGGCGCCAGAGGGGGGCGGGGACCTGGTAATCGACGTGCCAGCCGTGGAGGCTGAGGATGATGGCGGCTCCGAGGGTGAGGGAGATGAGGGCGATGAGGAGTCCGGTGGTGGAGGAGGAATGGATGATGGCGATGAGGAGGGCGACGGCTATGACCAGCATTCCACAGGCTTTGAGGGCGGGCGCGGCGGGGGATTCGTGGCGCTGGCGGTCGCGGAGGAGGAGGGCGGCGGGGTAGAAGGCGGCGAAGGGGAGGACGGCTTCGAGTAGGGCGGCGTAGTGGTCGCGATCGGGGTAGGTTCCGAGGGCGGAGGGCTGGAAGAGGCCGAGGGCGGCTTGGAATCCGGCGATGAGGAGTAGGGGCCAAACGGGTGCCCAGGGGGTTTCGCGGGTACCGAAGGCGACGTCGCGGATGAGGGCGAATAGTAGGAAGCAGCCAATGACGACAACGAGATAGACGGCGGTCCGGAAGAGGACGGCGGTGATGGGGGCGTAGGGGGCGGTGGCGAGTTCGAAGCGGGCTCGGGGGAGGAGGGTGGCGGGGAGGGGGACGAGTTGGAGGGCGATGTAGGCGATGAAGGCGGAGATGGTGAGGGTGGAGAAGCGGTCGAGGGGGCGGACGTCGCGGCGGGGGGCGACGAGGAAGTGGATGAGGGCGATGAGGCCGATGGCGGCGAGGGGGCGGGGCCAGTTGGGGAGGGCGGGGTCGGGGCCGGCGATGGAGGTGAAGGCGAGGACGAGGGTGAGGGCGGCTAGAGTGACGTAGAACACCGATTACCTAGTATATGAAGGCTGGTGGCTTGTGGGTGTTCGGCGATGGGCTTGGGTTTGTTCTGTAATGGGTGCTTGGGTTCGGTGCAGTGGTTGTCCGAGCATGGGTTTGTTTGGTAATGGGGTGTGTTGGGTTCGCTGCGGTGGTTGTCCGAGCATGGGTTTGTTCGGTAATGGGGTGTGTTGGGTTCGGGGCGGTGATCGCTGCGGGGGCATGACGGCTCCGGCGCGAGGGATGGATGGAAAGAGCTGTACTGTCTTCACGTCCAAGGAATAGCACCCAGGGCGTACCGCGGCTGGGAGTGTAGGTCTGTAAATTGTTGAATCCAGGGCAGTTATTTTGTTGCTGTCGCCGTCACTGGGTTTCTTGCCTGTGTGCGACACTGTGTACAGGTGAGCACATAGATGACTGAGACTCTTTCCATTCGGCTCGACAGCGCCACGAAGCGCCGATTGGATGCGCTTGCGAAGCGTTGTCGGCGCACGAAATCATTTTTGGCGGCCGAGGCAATTGCCGCCTATGTCGAGGCGGAAGAATGGCAACTGGGTGAAATTCAGAGTGGAATCGAGGAGTTGGAGGCCGGCCAGGGTGTGAGCCACGAGGAGGTCTCGAAATGGCTCCGATCCTGGGGTGGGGCCGATGAGACGAAAGCCCCGCAATGAAAGGGGTATGGTCTCCGAGGGCGATCCGGCACCTTGTTGCTCTGCGGAGGCACATCGAGAAGGAGTCCGAGCAGAACGCTGCGTTGGTCGCGGAGCGGATTCTGCGCGCAGTGGATCTTCTGGCCGCCCAGCCGGAGTTGGGAAGGCCGGGCAGAGTACCCGGAACTCGTGAATTGGTGGTACCGGACACCGGATTCATCGTTCCGTACCGCGTAAGTAGCGAGCGACTGGAATTGATTGCGGTGTTCCGTGGGCGGCAACGGTGGCCAGAAAAGCTCTAGAGGTGTCATTTGGCCTTCGGGCTTCCATTTCGTGCGGTGCTGTAACGATTTCCGGCGGGATTCGCGTGTGCAGGGGCGCGGTGTCTCCAGCCAAGCCGTTAGGCTCCCGGCAGAATTCCGCTTTGATGGCGATGAGTGCGAGGGTAATTTCCGTGAGATGTACAGTGCAGCACGGATCCCGGGCTACACTGTTGCTGTGGAGAAAACGAAACAGAATGTGACCCTCGTTGTGGACGAGGATCTACTGCTGGCGGCGCGAAAGATCGCTTTGGACCAACGGACGAGCGTGAATCGGCTGGTGCGGGAGTACTTAGCCAAGCTGGTGGAGGAGCCTAGCCAGCGGCGGCTGGCCCGGGCGCACTTGAGACACGTCTTCGAGGCGGGCTTAGTGGACGTGGGAGAGCGCACCTGAGGAACTGTTCGTGACGCTGACCAGGAAAGCGAGTGAAACGTGCACGAGCGAGGAGGCGCTGGCTGTACTCGATGATTTGGCAGCTTGGCCCCTGACGGTTGTAGATTACGTGGCGATTCGTGCAGCCGCCCGTCTGGCCGATCAGGCGAAGTTATTATTCTGGGACGCGCTCATCGTGGTGGCGGCGGCGCGGGCCAACGCCGCCGTCCTGTACACCGAAGACTTGAACGACGGGCAGGAGATCCTGGGCGTTCGGATCTCGAATCCGTTTCTGGATACGCCGGCATGACCGTGCGTTGGCGGGGTCTGGTGATGACGCAGTCGCGGAGGGACGAGGCGAGTTGATTGGTGCAGCCGCTTGCTAACTCGTGCGGCTCGGTATAGGGTGGTTTCAGACTAGTTGAATGGACTGGCCGGAGGATGTATGCGTGAGATTCAAGCGTCGGAAGCGAAAACTCATCTACCCCAGCTCCTGGATGAGGTAGAGCGGGGCGAAACGCTGGTCATCACACGTCATGGCCGTCGCATCGCGCGGATTGTACCGGAGACGGACCGTCAACAGGAGGAGATCGACAGGGCTCTTGCCGGCATCCGGGAAGTTCGTAAGGATACCGGCAGCATCACCGTGAGCGAGTTGCTATCAGCCCGAGATGAGGGACGCGAGATCTGATGGCTTTCGTGCTGGATGCATCGATCACTGCGTGCTGGGCGTTTCAGGATGAAGATCATCCCGATGCCGATCTGGCTTTCGTTCGGATTCGCACTGAAGAGGCCGTGGTGCCGTGCCTGTGGTGGTTCGAGGTGCGGAACATTCTGGTGGTGAACGAACGCCGGCAACGGATTACGGAAAGCAACACCACCGCTTTCCTGCTTCACCTTTCGCGGTTGCGATTGCGAGTAGACCGGCTCCCGGATGAGAATTCGGTTCTGAGAATAGCGCGCGCCTACCGGTTATCTATTTATGATGCCACCTATCTGGAGCTGGCTCAGCGTACGGGGTTACCTCTTGCGACGCTGGACGCCGATCTTCGAAAGGCAGCGACCGGCGAACAGGTGCCCTTTCTTTCGCTTGGAGGCAACGAGGTATCCCCGGACTCGCCGCCAGCTCCGCATTCACCGAGTGTTTGAGAAGTGTTAGGGGAGACCGCGCTGAAATTCAGAGTATTTCGCGGAACCGCTGAGGCGGAACGTCAGGAACTCAGAGACACTTCATCAGTGGTGAGGATGGTGGTTCCGGCGAGCTGATCATCGAGTGCGACGGCCTCCTCATATCGGGGATCAGCGGGGCCCGGGAACACCGTAAACGTAGTGATCCATCTGGTCTGTGCCATCCGCAGGCCGCTTCGCACGCACGTCGTCGGGGACGTCGCCCCAAATCTCGCGGAAAACTTCCGAGATGTGGCGGCGGGGCTGATCGGTGGATTCCAAGTCGCGATTGACGACCTCCTGGACGTACTCCTTCGCGGACACGCCCCGGGCGGCTGCCTTGGCTGTAAGCGCTATCGATGTGGAGGTAGATGGATACCGTTTGATGGTAGAGTGGTATACGAATGGGAATGAATATCAAGAATGCTGAAACGGAACGGCTGGTGCGGGAGTTAGCCAACCTGACGAGGGAGGGACTTACGGAAGCAATCGCGGAGGCGGTGCGAGAACGGCTGGAGCGGGTACGGGGTGAAAGCGCTGGCGGGTTGGCGGAGCGGTTGATGGCGATCGGGAAGGATTGCGCGCCACGGCTGAAGGAGCCATTTCGCTCGGCACCTCATGGCGATCTGCTTTACGACGAGAAGGGGCTGCCGCGATGATCGTGGATTCGTCCGCGTTGCTGGCCATTTTGCGAGAAGAACCGGAAGGCCGCGCCTGTGCCGAGGCAATGGAGCGAGCGCAGAGCCGACGGATCTCCGCCGCGAACTTCCTGGAATGTGCGATCGTGATCGATGGGAGCCGGGATCCGGTGGCGAGCCGGCGGTTTGACGAGCTGATCCGGGAAGCTGGTCTGGTGATCGAATCCGTCACGGAAGCTCAGGCGAGAATCGCGCGGGAGGCCTATCGTGATTTCGGAAAGGGCAGCGGACATCCGGCGCAATTGAATTTCGGCGACACCTTCGCGTACGCGCTGGCCAAGGTGACGGGAGAGAGTCTGCTGTTCAAGGGCGGCGATTTTGGTCATACGGATGCTGCCCCGGCGCTCACGGATTTGTGAATTTCCCGGGATGTTCCGGAAGCCATCACGCAGGGAAACGGGGCAAACAGACGCGACGTGCCGTACCAGTCGTTGCTGAAGGTGTTCCTGGCAGAACGGATCGCCCAGGAACGGAGGCTTGAGCCTTCGTCTGGCAGGAGGCGGGGTAAATCCAGATCGTTTCTCGCAGAGGCGCAGAGGGACGCAGAGAGCGCAGAGATTGAGAGAGGGGAAGACGAGTTTGCACTAGTCTGGTGGTGGACGATACCATCCTCTGCGAGTTGAATGGGATCGGGCCAAGATCGGATCGTGACATCGAGCGACCTTCGTCAGCGGCCACAATGCCGCGGCGGATGGCGTTCAGCGTCTTTCGCCGCCTGCCGTAGCAGCTTGCTCAACAGTTTCTTGCCGATTTCGCCACTGTGCGGATTCGGCAGAATCAACGTCAGCGTGCCTTTCTCCAACAGAATCCAGTCTTCGAGTGCCGACTCCAGTTCCTTCCGGCATTCCTCCGCCGGCTCGTATCTCGCCCGCCCCATGGCCGCCCGTATGTACTCGGTCAGCATCTGTCTCGATTCTAAGCCACCCCGGCCACGGATGGACACGAAATCACATGGATTCATTTGGAGGCGGTGGCGGCCAGGTGTTGGGAGTGCGCTAGTGTCCGTTTAACGCTAGCCGTGGTATGCTTCTCGTGTGATACGATCCTTCCGCTGCCGGGAGACGAGGAAGCTCTTTCACCGGCAGCACTGTCGCAGGTTCGGCAACATTGCGATGGTGGCGCGGCGGAAACTCCGGATGCTGGATGACGCCGACGAGCTGGAGGACATGGCGGCGGTTCCAGGAAACCGGCTTGAAGCACTCGGCGGCGACAGGAAGGGTCAACATAGCATTCGGATCAACGATCGATGGCGAATCTGCTTTGTCTGGCGCGCAGGTGCGGCTGAAGACGTTGAGATTGTGGACTATCACTAGCGAGGTGAGCAGGTGAACACAAGAATAGCAAAGAAGGATGGGCTTCCGCCCATCCATCCGGGAGAGATTCTTCGCGAGGAGTTTCTGATTCCTCTCGGCATGTCGGCGAACGAATTGGGGTTGGCGTTGCGGGTTCCTGCAACCCGCATCAACGACATTGTGAATGAGAAGCGTGGCATCACGGCGGATACCGCCCTTCGTCTGTCACGCTATTTCGGGACGACATCCAGGTTCTGGATGAACATGCAGACGTCCTGGGAGTTGGAGGTGGCCCAGGATCAGACGGGCAAGGCGGTGGAACGTGAAGTGCTGCCCAGGACCGCCGCGTGAACGGCTTCCTGTTCCGCCGGGAGTCGAATGGTGAGCGTCATCCTTCCTTGATTCTATGCCATTCCACCAGATCGTTTCTCGCAGAGGCGCGGAGGGGCGCAGAGAGCGCAGAGATTGAGAGTGGGGAAGGCTAGTTTGCACTAGTGAGGCGTGCATTGATGCTGCTTACAAGATCCACTCTGGGCTGGGGCCGGGACTGCTGGAGTCGGTTTACCTGGGGTTTTCCGTCGTCCGGCAATTTCCGATACCGCTTGTTTATAGGACGATACCATCCTCTGCGAGTTGAAATCGGTGGAGGCGGTCACGGATGTTCAGAAGAAACAACTGCTTACGTACCTCCGGCTGGCCAACAAGCCGCTGGGGCTGCTGATCAACTTCAACGTCGCTTTGATCAAACAGGGTATCACGCGGGTGGTCAACGGGCTGCGGTAAGATCGTTTCTCGCAGAGGCGCAGAGGGACGCAGAGAACGCAGAGTTCAGGCAGACGGGTTCTGCACTGTTACGCCGACCAGCGTTCATCGTTGGTGTAGCTCGTCGCGGTCGAACTTGGCCAAGCGGAATCCGGCCCTGTTCATTCCTGCGAAACTCATCCGCTCGTGGCCGAGGGCGTACGAGCCGTGCTGAGCTCCTGCGAGGACCTGCAGTACGCCGGCTCCGTTCCATCTCTGCCGGCCGCCACGGAACTGTTGCGGCGGGACGACGCCGACATTCTGATCGTCGATCAGAGCTTTGGGACCGGATCTCATCCTGGACTGGTTGGCCGAGTTGCAGATGAGCGATCTTCGCGCGACCATGCCTAGCAGAATCCAGCGCTGTTCATTCCGGTGAACGTGGGGTGAGTGGCTCAGGCGTCAAAGCGCAGTGCGCCGGGAATTGTCGGAGGTACGACGGTCCGCGCTGGATGCCGAGTTCCGGCACATGGCAAACGATGCCGAGTACCAGGCAGAGGTACATCAGATCCTCGTGGAGTTTGCCCAGGCCGACGCGGAGACGTTGCGCCCAGAGCCAGCGGTATGAG
>JBBQGE010000035.1:0-58223 GCA_038322675.1 Bryobacterales bacterium | reverse complement strand
GTTTCTGTTCCTCGCTCAAGACATTGCTCACGAGAACGGAGGATAGCGTCCTCCCGTCCCAATCAATGTCCTAGATCACGGCTTCAACTGGCCGGTTTTGAAGTGACCCCGACTGGCCGGTTTTGGGTGACCCCCGAGGGTAACACCTTCCGTTGACCTATGCTTGACTTTCATTTTGGGACGTAGGATTCGGTTGTGGGGCTCCTTAGAGAGAGTCGCGAGGCCGTCGGCACTGCGCGGGATAGTGTTGTAGCCGGCGGTGTTTCCACTCCAAATTGGGGCCGAGACTCGCTATTGAATGTCGGAGCGGCTTTCGGCCCCTGAGTGACGGTGCGATCTATTGCTGAGGAATGCTTGATCTCGGCTACGCGGCCTCGCGCCAGAAGTAGCGATGATGCAGTCCACCGACCCGAACCGCAGAAGCGACTTGTGCCGTGTCCGTCGGTTTGAGTTCGACAGACCGCGGGTTCGGAGCTTCCTTTTCCGGAGTGCGTCGTGCGTCCGGTCCTCGTGATAGTAGGCGATGTATTCGCGAATCAACCGGTGCAGGTGGGACTCATTCAATGCGATCACGTGGTCCAGCAACTCTCTCCGGCAGGTTCCGATCCACCTATCGGCCACGCCGTTCTGCCACGGCGCCTGAATACTCGTGCGCTTCGGTTTCAGGCCGATGCATCGCAGGAAGTCCAGGACCTCTGCACTGAATTTCGAGTCGTGATCGAGGATGGCAAAACGATATTTGCCAATGTCGGGGAATGCTTCGCGGAGTTGGTGGATAACCCATTCTGCCGTCGGATGGCTCAAGATATTGAAATGCAAGATCCTGCGTCGTCCATGCTCGATGATGACCAGGACGTACAGGAGGCCGAACCGGATTGTCGGAACCGTGAAAAAGTCGAGCGCGACAATGGCTTCTCTATGATTCTCGAGGAATGCCAGCCAAAACCTGCCGGGATTACCCCGGCGATGCACTCGGCTCAGGTAGCGGGCGACCGTTCGTTCAGAGATGCTAAAACCCAACTTGAGGAGTTCGGCGTGGATCCGGAGTGCTCCCCATCCGGCGTTCTCGGCGGCCAGACGCCTGATGAGATCGCGGACTTCTTTGGTCACCGGCCGGCGACCGGATCTCCGTCGGGAGCGCCATCGCCAGTAGCAACGGAATCCTGCGCGATGCCAAGCTACGACCGTGTCCGGTTTGACGATGAGCAAACTCATTTTCCACCCAAGCCAATAACGCCGGAGGACAACCCAGAAGAGCCGGTCGAGCGAGTGCAGGGGAGGACGGGGACGCTTTCGCTTAAGAACGGCGACTTGCTGGCGCAGAGCAGAGTGTAGCCCTTCGAGCTCCGTAAGTACAAAATACCGCCTTGGGCGCAGGGGGTCGCGTGTTCGAATCACGCCGCCCCGACCAACCTTTTCAATAAATGACCCAACCGGGACCCTTTCGGTGACATTTTACGTGACCCAATTCGCTGGCTTTTGCGAAATCGAAGACCTCTGTAGAATTTATGATCCGTGAAGCCGGAGTCCTCGAGAACTCCGGCTCCATTTGTACTTAGTCGCCGGCCGCTGGGCTCGCGATAGGAGCGCCGAAATCGTTCAGATCTCGCACGCGCCCGGCTTGCAACTTCTCCACCGGCGTGGGACGGACGGTGAAGATGAACAGCACGAAGATCAGTTCGCCGACGGCGAACAGCGTATCGCCCGGAGCCCTCATCCAACGCAGTTGCTGCATGAGTGGCGAGCCGAGGAATTCGGTCGATCGTGCAAACCAGTAACCCTGATCCACCGACGCCCACGTCTGCATGAGTCCGACGGGAAGCAGGCTGAGGATGCACATGCAAAAGAGTCCGGCGTTCATCGACCAGAACGACCACTTCAGCCAGTTCTCGCGCCAGACGGCCGCGGGAGCCAGCGCGCGCAGGCAGACCAGGATGAGTCCCATGCCGAGCATGCCGTAGACGCCGAACAGAGCCGTGTGGGCGTGTAGCGGGGTCGTATTCAGGCCCTGCATGAAGTACAGTGCGATCGGCGGATTGATCATGAATCCGAACAACCCGGCGCCGATCATGTTCCAGAATGCGACGGCGACGAAGAACCGGATGGGCCAGCGATAGCGGATCGCCCAGGGTGCGAGGCGTCCGCGGCGGATGTCTTCCCAGGCGGCGAATCCGACCAGCGTCAGCGGTACCACTTCGAGGGCGCTGAATACCGATCCCCAGGCGATGGCAACCGTCGGTGTGCCGCTAAAATAGAGATGGTGGCAGGTGCCGATGATGCCGCCGGCGAGGTAGATGGCTGCTGACAGCAGGGCGGCTTTGGCCGCGAACGCCGGTTTGATCAGGCCCAGCCGTGTGAAGAAGAACGCGATAACGGTAGTCGCGAAGACTTCGAAGAATCCTTCCACCCACAGGTGAATCACCCACCATCGCCAGTACTCGACGATCGAGAGGTGCGTATGCTGGCCCCACATCAGGCCGGCGCCATAGAACAACGCGATGGATCCCGCCGCCATCAGGAAGATGTACAGCAGCGGCTTGGTCTCCTGGTTGCCCTTGAGGGCGGGACGGATGGCGCGAATCACCAGCGTGAGCCAGATGAGCAGTCCCACGAACAGCAGCGCCTGCCAGACGCGTCCGAGATCGACGTACTCGTAGCCCTGATGCCCCCAAAAGAACGATTGCCGGTCGGTCAGGTGGTTCATGATGGAGAGCCATTGGCCCGCCATGGAACCAACGACGATCAGCAGCAAAGCGCCGAAGAGAACGTTGACACCGAGACGTTGGAATTTCGGTTCGTAGTTGGAGACCAGCGGCGCGATGAACAGTCCTGCAGCGAGCCACGCCGTAGCGATCCAGAAGATACCCGTCTGGATATGCCAGGTGCGGGTGACGCTGTACGGGAGGATGTTCGAGAGTTTGATGCCGTAGAAGCCGTCGCCTTCGACGCCGTAATGCGCCGTAACGACCCCCATCAACATCTGCACGAGGATCAGCAGTGCCACCACCCAGAAGTATTTCAGGGTAGCGCGTTGCGAAAGGCTCGGGCGCCACTTAGCCAGGGGATCGGTGGCCGGAATGTTGTGCAGTTCCTCCGTCTTCTCCTGGCTGGCGTACCACCAGATCATGGCCGAAAGCCCACCGAGGAGCATGATGATGGAGACGCCGGTCCACATGACGGTCTCGCCCGAGGGCTGATTGCCGATCAGCGCTTCGTGCGGCCAGTTTTGAGTGTAGGTGACAGTATCGCCGGGCCGTACAGTGGAGGCTGACCAGGCGGACCACCACACGAACGCCGCCATATCGCGCATGCGTTCGGGTGTGGAGATGGTGCCGGGACGGATGGCATATCCTTTGTTGCCATGAATGAAGACATCGGAGTAGTGGCGGAGGTTGTCTTCGAAAGCGAGGGCTCGAACGGGATCGATAACGATGGTGTTCGTGGCCGCATCGTATGTGTTCGAGCGATAAAGCTTCTGCAGCCGCCCGCGCAGCATAGCCTGGTTCTCAGCGGCTATTTGCTCGTAGGGTTGGTGAAACTCCGCTTGCGACCACTGGTTCAGCACGAATACCAATTCGCGGTGGAGCCAGTCGGCGGTCCAGTCGGGGGCAACGTAACTGCCATGTCCCCAGATGGAGCCAGTTTCCATTCCGCCCATCGACTGCCAGACATTCTGTCCGCGGGCAGTCTGTCCAGGCGCGATGACCACTTGCCCGGTGGTGGTAACTACGCGATCGGGGATCGGCGGCATTTCCTGATAAATCCGGGTACCGATCCACCCGAGTACCGAAAACGAGATGACGAGGATGGCCGCGAAGGCGATCCATAATTTTTTCATGAATGAGGGCTCCTGTTTCATCCCCAGAGTCCCATGGGGTAGGCGGAGGGCGCGGTGACTGGAGTCACACAACCGGAAAAGACTCGCTCAGTCGTTGAGCAGTACGATTTTGCCTTCGACGGAATTCGCGGCCAGCAACTCAATGGCTTGCCGTGCTTCGAGTAGCGGGAACGTGCGGGTGACTAGCGGGTCGATCTTCTTCTCGGCGAGCAGCGCAAAGATTTTCGGCAGATCTTCGTGGAACGGCTGCCGGTCCTTGCGATACAGTGCGGTGATCCCGAAGAAGCGGCCGCTGCGCCCGCGGAGTCGCGCACCGATGAAGAGATTGGCGAACATGCCGATTTTCGAAAGAATCCCCGGGGCGCCGACGAATCCGAATCCGACGACGGTGCCGTCCTTGCGGAGTGCGCCAATGCAGAGCCCGATGTTGCGGCCGCCGACGCCGTCGAATACGTAGTCGACACCTTGGGGCTCGAGCGCGCGGACCAGTCGATCGAGGCGCCCGGCCCGGTAGTCGATAGGCGTGGCGCCGAGTGAGCGAACGGTGGCGTGCTTGCCCGCCGACGCCGCACCGTACGTTTTCAGTCCGGCATGTCGCAGCAGTTGAAGAGCCGCGGTGCCGACGCCACCGGCCGCGGCCGTGACCAATGCTGTCGTGCCGGGTTGCACCTTCGCGACTCGATGCATCATCTGCCAGGCGGTTACATAGTTGAGGATGACGGCGGCGGCATCGCGATCGGAGATTCCATCCGGGACAGCGACGAAGTCGGCCGCATCGCGGGTGAGCATTTCGGCAAAACTTCCATACACGGTGAGTGCAGCTACGCGCTGGCCGGCATGAAATCCGGTGACATTCGCGCCGATCGCGTCAACCACGCCGGCCACCTCATAGCCGGGCACAAACGGAATCTTCGGCGCGAACGGATAGTGGCCGGTCAGCACGAGGAGATCGGTGGCGCCGACCCCGGCGGCTCGCACGCGGATACGCAATTCTCCAGGGCCGGGATCGGTCACAGGCAGGTTGACGGTCTGGAGGACTTCAGGCCCTCCCTTCTTCGTCAGCATGATTGCGCGATAGGTGGACGGCATGCTTACCGATCATCCTCCATGGCCCGGTAGACGTCGCGCTTGGAGACTCCCCGTTCGCGGGCGATGGTCTTCATCGCCTCCATGCGGGGCACTCCGGCGCGTTCGAGCCGCTTGACCGCCTCGACGATCGGTTCGTCCGATTCCGGCGCGGGCTCGCCCTTGCCGACGACGATCGTGAACTCGCCGCGGCCCGTCACGGAGGAGGCGAGGTCGTCCAGCGTTCCTCGCAGGATCTCCTCGTGCAGCTTGGTCAGTTCGCGTGCGACGACGGCGGGGCGGGGGCCGAGCACCTCGCGCATCTCGGCGAGCGATTCCACAATCCGGTGGGGAGCTTCGTAGAAGATGAGCGTGGCGGAATCGGCGGCAACAGATTCGAGCAGGCGGCGGCGCTGGCTGGACTTCGCCGGGAGGAAGCCGCAGAAGCGGAAAGAGTCGGTCGGGAGTCCGGACGCGCTGAGCGCGGCGATGGCGGCGGACGGGCCGGGAATCGGGATGACGGGAACGCCCTCGGCGGCGGCCTGGGCGACGACGCGGTACCCGGGGTCGGAGATCAGAGGGGTGCCGGCATCGCTGACCAAGGCAATCGATTGGCCGTCGCGCAGCCGCTCCAGCAGGTCGGCAGCCCGCGCGGATTCATTGTGTTCGTGGTAGCTGATGGCGCGGGTCTGGATGCCGTAATGGTCCAGGAGTTTGCGCGTGTGGCGGGTATCTTCGCAGGCGATCAGGTCCGCTTCCTTGAGAATTCGCACGGCACGGTAGGTGATATCCTCAAGGTTTCCAATCGGCGTTGAGACAATATACAGGGCGCCGGGCACTAACTTGTTAGCATAGTTCATTCCGATGTCAGAACCGTCTTCCAACCCGCCCGGCTACTACA
Source organism: Bryobacterales bacterium (assembly GCA_038322675.1). Lineage (GTDB taxonomy): Bacteria > Acidobacteriota > Terriglobia > Bryobacterales > Bryobacteraceae > TMP-7. The sequence goes on along the minus strand of JBBQGE010000035.1, from coordinate 52,419 downwards.
CTTGCACGTCGTGCCCGGGTCAGGTGATTTATTTGTCGTACGAAGCCGTCGACGGGATGCTCAGCGAGATCATGACGGGATTCGGCGCAATCCCCCGCCGCGGGGCCGAGGTAGGGGGACTCCTGCTCGGGCGCAAGGACGGCCAAACAACCTGGATTGTGGGCTTTGCGGCAGTAGCATGTGAGCACCGCCGCGGACCTTCGTTCCTGCTGTCGGACACCGACCGCGAACTTCTGGACGAGACATTTCAACAGAAGAGCCCGCACGGGGCGCCAGTGGGGATGTTTCGCAGCAACACACGAGAACAGAACTCGATTACCGACGAAGACCGGGAGTTGCTTCGGGCCTACTTCCCGGCCCCCTCGGGCACCTTTCTGTTCGTTCGACCTTACGCGACCAAGTCGAGCATCGCGGGATTCATCTGCTATCAGGATGGGCAACTGCCGGCTGAGCCCGCCGAGACATTCGCTTTCTCGCGCCGCGATCTGGACGGAAGCCCGCCACCGCGGCGCCGGGCATTGAACGAACCGCGGCCTCGCGCGCCCGAGCCACAGGGAGCGCCTGCGACACCTCCCCCTCCATTGTCGTCGGCCCCCCGATATTCGATCGCGGGTTCGGCGGCCGGCGCGGCCGTGGAAGACGTTCCTCAAACCCAGAGCACACCGGATCCGGAGACACCGCTCCCCGCCTATACTGCCTTGAGCGAGTCGCCGCAGCGGCGGCGCCGGGGATGGGTGTGGATCCCGTTCTCATTCACGTTCCTGGCGCTGGGCTTGCTGCTGGGATTCCAGTCCGCGCTCACGTTTTATCCGCACCCGCCGGCGTTGGAAGCATCGGAATACTCGTTGGGACTGAGCGCTACGACGCGGAATGATAACGTCCTGGTGCGGTGGAATCGCGAGTCCCCGGTGATCCGCGCGGCAGAGCACGGGCGCCTGAACATCAAGGATGGCTCGTACAACAAATTGGTGGAATTGGATTCGGGTGCGCTGCAAACCGGGAGCGTCATGTATCCTCCCGTCTCGGCCAATGTGACGCTGGAGTTCCAGATCAGCCTGAAGGGCAGCACTACCGTGGTCGAGAGATTGGACTGGGCGCGCAACCGGTAGCCGCTATTTGGCGGCGTTTTGCTTGTTCACACTCGCTTGCCGGCTCGCGAGGTTCCTCCACAGATATCGCTCCTTGCAGGCGCGAAAGCTGGCGAAGTTACAGCGGCAAATCTCACACCGGTATGGTGTCGCGCCGAACCTCAATTTCGCCTTGATGGTGAACGCCGGGTTGTAATACTGCTCGGACCATGTGCTCAATTGCATGCGAAAACATCTGGGGCAGCGCGCATAGATCATGTTAGACGCTCTCCAGACGCGGGTGCGGAAACGCGTTTGGCACTGCTTGCAGCGGAGCGGGTACACTCCCGCGAGTTCCAACAGCCGCTCAGTGAAACCGCTGCTCCGCGCAAGGCGGATATCCTGACCGCCACAAGTGGGGCAACTTACGTCTCCAACCATCGACTCTGTTCTAGCACAGTGCGGATGACAAAGGCGTGCAGCGAGTCCTGGACTCCGATTTTTGATAGACCCTTGCATCGTTATCGGGAACAGGAGCAGAGGAAACCCGAGCCACGCCCGCGACGGGTAGCAAGCCCGGAGGAAGCCACGCAGCGCCGTATGGTTTTCTAGATCGCGCACGCCCGAGGAGCTACGCGCTATTCAACGAGACGCGACGGAATATGCGCCGGCTTCTCATTCGTAGATTTCGCGGCGATGTGCGATCCGCGTCACGCTCACCACACTTGCGGCGTCGTCGATGATGTAGATGACGCGCCAGTCGCCGACGCGGACGCGCCACTGGTCCTTGTAGCCCTTCCAACGTCCTGCATCCTGCGGGCCGTGGAGTGTCGCCCAGTGCTTCGAGTTTGCGGACCAAACGCGACGGCACAATGTCCGGTAACGCCTCGAGTTCCTTCCGCGCGGGCGGCTTGACCTCGATAGCATAGCTATTCACGTGCCGGCCACGTTTTACGAGGTCCGCTTTGACCTTTTCCAGCGGCATCCCCTTTTTTCTTGCGGCGCGATTCCGAAATCAGTCCGTCCCAGAAATCCTCCAGGACCGAGCCGTCCCGGCACCATTCCTACTTCAGACGGAACTCCCGTTGTATCACCTTGACGTTCTGGGCAGCCTGGGACTGGTACGGACTAGCCATCGCGGCGGACTCGCGGGAGAACTTCAGCGAATCGGCCATCTGCGTTTTGTTCTTCGAGGTCTGGACCAGACGGTAATCGGTCAGTCCGAGATAGAAAAGCGCTCCCGGCAGCAGTTGCTGGTTGTCCTGAATGTGCGGGAGGGCGGCGCGCAGGGCCTGGTCGGCCTGCTCGAACTTCTCCTCGATGGCGGAGGCGACACCCTTGGTCCAGTAGGCCCGGCCGAGCCCCGCATTATTCTTCGCCTGCCACACTGCATCGTCGAGACCTTCCGGTTTCGGCTTCGAGTTCAGGAGCGTCATGAGCTTTTCGGAGTAGTCCAGTGCCTGGGTGTTGTTCTTGTTGGCCAGCGCGGAGTCGGCCAGCACCAGGAGCACGTCTTCGTTGTTTGGATCGATCTGGGCGAGGTGCTCAGCGGTCGGAATGAGTTTCGCCGGTTCCGCTTTGCTGACGGCGACGAGGTATTTCGTCGAGAGCTGGGCCAGGTACTCGCTCTTGGGGTGCTGCTTCTCGAGCGCCTCGAAAAGCGTCGGCGTGTCGGTATCGGAAGCCTTCAGCGCAGCGGCGAAGAGCGAGTAGGCGGTGTAGGTGTCCACTTGGCGGGCATAGTCGACGCGGGCCTTCCACTCCTCCGCGTTCGCGGCGGGTTGGGGAGAATTGACGATTTTCCGGGCGATCGCGGAGGTTTTGCCGGCGGCTTTCAGCCCGTGTAAGGCAAGCCAAACGGCGACCTGGAGGCGTCTAATACAAAAATATGACAGTCCAGGGCGGTACACCATGAAACAATTCAATCAGTCATGAGAACTTATCCCAAGATCATTCAGGGTGGCATGGGAGCGGGCGTTTCCAATTGGCGCCTGGCACGGGCTGTCTCCATGCTCGGACAACTCGGCGTTGTTTCCGGAACGGCTCTCGATCAGATCTTCGCCAGGCGGCTACAAGACGGCGATCCAGGCGGTGATATGCGCCGCGGTCTCGATCACTTTCCGTTTCCGGGGATGGCGGAACGCATCCTAAAGGCCTATTTCATTCTTGGGGGTAAACCGCCGGGCGCCCCATATAAGGCGTTGCGGATGCAAGCGAAGGATAGCCCTCGTGAACTGCAGGAGTTATGCATCGCAGCGAACTTTGTCGAGGTCTTCCTCGCCCGCCAAGGGCACACCAATCCCGTCGGAATCAACTACCTGGAGAAAGTTCAGATTCCTCATTTGCCCTCTATCTACGGCGCAATGCTTGCCGGAGTTTCCTACATCCTGATGGGAGCGGGCCTTCCCGTAAAAATACCAGGCGTGCTCGATGCTTTCACTCATCACCAACCCGCGAGCTATCCTCTGCAAGTAACGGGCGCCGAGGAGGGTGATGACACGGCCATGACATTCACCCCTTGCGATTTCATGGAGCACGATCTTCCGCCGCTGATCCGTCCGATATTTCTTGTCATCATTGCCTCCAATACTCTGGCGTCGACCATGATTAAGAAGTCCAACGGCAGAGTGGACGGGTTCGTAGTCGAAGGCCCTACCGCCGGCGGCCACAATGCGCCGCCCCGTGGCAAACTGCAACTCAATCCAGATGGTGAACCGATCTACGGAGAACGCGACAAGGTTGATCTGGGCAAATTGTGCGAGTTGGGGCTGCCCTTCTGGCTCGCTGGCGAGTATGGCAGCCCCGAAAGGCTCCGCGAAGCCCTGGCAGGTGGTGCCGTGGGCGTTCAGGTTGGAACTCCATTTGCTTTCTGCATGGAATCGGGATTAGCCCACGACTACAAACAGACTATCCTGACCCACGTTGCCTCGGGGACCGCGCGGGTGTTTACGGACCCACTGGCTTCCCCCACGCACTTTCCTTTCAAAATCGTTCAGATGGAAGGCTCCCTTTCGGAGCACGAAGTCTATTCGGCCAGGCCCCGCAGCTGCGACCTCGGCTATCTCCGTGAAGCCTACCGGACACCAGAGGGTCCGATCGGTTACCGGTGTGCCGCGGAACCGGTGACGACGTATATCGCAAAGGGTGGAAAACCTGAAGATACCACGGGCAGAAAGTGCCTCTGCAACGCATTGCTTGCGAATATCGGCCTTCCCCAGGTGCGGAACGGCAAGCGCGTGGAAGACGCCCTGATAACCGCCGGTAATGGCCTCGCCGAGGTCGCACGCTTCCTGCCAGCAAACAAACGGGACTACAGTGCCGAAGACGTCGTCAGGGCGCTCCTCGATGGGCAGATCACGGACCCGCTATCAACCGATCCGATCGGCGCTATGGGAGCCTCCATCAGCAGTGAAATCCTGATGTCGGCGTAACTAGCGTGTGGTGTCCGTGCCCATTAACCGATTTCGCCGGGCTTGCATTGGAACCGGACCGATCCGATTTCGTTGGCATTCTAACGACAGAGCGCGGGGAAAGAGAATGTTCTCTTCCAGATACATATGGAGATGCAACCCGTACTCCAGGATCTCAAGATCCTGGGAAAGCGCCCGGTATGTGTCGAATGCGTGGGGCGGAAGCTGATGGTTTCGTTTAACCCTACGCCTATCGTCAGGAGTTCCGGCGGCACAGGTCAGGAGGTCTCGCCGTCTCGCACTCTGTGGAGCCCGATCCGCGCCATGCTGTCTGAGCACGACAGTAGAGAATACCTCTTCAATGCGATACTATGCCTGAGCGGCCAGAATTCCTGTGACTGCCGTCGCAGGAGCGAGCAACGGGATCAAGGAACTGGCAAGCGTCCACAAAAGCCAGCCCAGCAGCAACATCTAGGCGAAGTCGAAAACAGCGACTGCCCAAATTCCCTCGTTCCTGCTCCTCCGTACCTGGGGTCGCTGGCAGCCGCTCACTTATCGAAGAGGCCTGATACTTCACAGAAGGCCAAGCCTCCCCAATGGTAGATGGCTGCGAGCGCCAGAAACCGGCCTGTCAGGCCGTGAGATGTCGGGCGTAAGGAACGATGAGGAGGTAATAGAGTGCCTCCAGCCCGATCTCCCAGCGCAGTCTGCTTGCTTCGGCGGCAGGCCTGGATCCGGAACGGAGACGGGCGGTCATGGCGGATACGGTTCGCCACTCGTCCACGTGAACCATCCATATGCACGCGGTTGCGAGGAGCACCGCAGCCAGGTACACCGTCATCCCTGTTGATGCTCCCGCTCGCTTGGATCAATGGCCACTACTGGCCAGCACCGTCTCTTGCAACGGCCCTGATGAAGGCGCAATCCGCGAGACCTTGATGCGGAATTCATGAGGGCCCTGAACCTCGTATTCCCATGCCAGTTCACCGGGGCGCAATTGTTCCATCTGTGCGTGCAGAGGTTTCGGATCGTGATCATTGACCAAAAGAAACGACTCGCCGACTGCCAGATTGTCGAATGCGTAAAACACGGTGCTGTGGCGACGCTCGTGCGGGGTCTGTCTCAGATCCAGCGTCCGCCCTCTGGGTGCCAGAGCGTTCCAGGCCGAGGCGTCGCTCTGCCTGATCATGGTGACCAGCAGGCGCGAGTCCTCCTTCGCTTCCAGGCGGTGTGGCCGGCCAGGCGCCAGGCGGATGAGCGTACCCGGAACCATGTCGCAGCACTCGGTCCCATCGTAGAAGAGAGCGCGACCGCTGACGGAATAAACCGTCACCAGCCCGTTCGCCGCATGCTCGGGCAGGCGCTGGCCAGCGCGCAGGGAGACGAGCACTACGCGCATGACGGGATCCTCGATCAGGATCCGGCGGGAGATCTCTTCATCGTTGAAATCGTTGAACGTGTTGATGTCCACTTGCTTCATATCTCTAGAATGCCGTCCGGCGGCCGATGCGGCTATGACTTAAGTCACCGCCAGAAAAAAAGGGCCGGGCGGGATTCCGCTCGGCCCGGGACACGATTGAGAAGCGCTAGTTGCGAACGAGCAACTCACCCCTACGAGAGAAGGGCCCTGAACCTTCTCCCTCCCGAGCAGAAAATAAGCCTTTCAGGCCACCCCGTTCGGATATGTTCTATTAGCGCGGATTCCACGGCAAGGCTTCAACGTATCTTTAGGTCTCCCGCCCTGTCCAAAGGGCCTGTCGCCGCGGTTCACGGCGAAACGGGACTTATAATGTGGGCTAGAAGCCTTTGCAGTCCCAACCACAGCCGGATGCCCTACGGCGGATCACGTTGCGCTACCTGAACGCTAAACCCATCTATGTACTTGGGTTTTCGTTCCTGCTCTTCGCGGGCATCTCTCTTCTGGATCTACTCCTTCCGGAAGTTTCACTCGGCTACGCGTATCTGCTTCCGATCGTCTTCGCGTCGGGATTCCTGCGGCAGTGGCAGATTGTAACGGTTTCGGTTCTTGCGGCGATTCTTCGTGAATTTCTGGGGCCGCTACCCGTGGAGTACCAGACCATCCTCCGGGCATCGGCGTCGGTAGCGGCGTTTGCAGCGAGCGGCCTGTTTGTGTCGGAACTCTGCCGTAACCGGCGCATCATCATCGAGCATGTGAAGGCACTGGAGGAGCAGATTGCACTGCGCCGGGAAGCGCAGGAGCAACTGACGGTCCTCATCGATACCAGCCCCGCGGCGATTCTGATTCTGGACCGCGGCGGGTCGGTGTTGATGGCGAATGAATCGGCCGAGGAGATGTTCGGTGTGCATCGGGGCAAACTGGAGGGCGAGCGCATTTACTCGTATCTGCCGGCGCTCGAGACCATCCCCGTGGGCGAGGGTCACCGGTCGCTGCGCTCCAATCTGGAATGCCGCGGGCACCGGTTCAACGGGTCGATCTTTCTGGCACAGGTCTGGTTCTCCACGTTTCAAACAGCATCGGGGCCGCGCGTTGCGGCGATTGTGCTCGATGCATCCGAAGGACTGCGCGACCGCGGCGGCGCCGGGCTGTACTCGCTCATGCGAACGTCGCGTATCCTGATGGGAGCCGTATCGCACTCGGTGCGAAACTTGTGCGCGGCCTCGAAGGTCTCCTTTGCAAATCTGGCGAGAGTCCAGCAACTGAATGGAAATGAGGACCTGAAAGCACTGGGAACGCTGATCCGGGGCCTCGAGAGCATTTCCACGACGCAACTGGAGCGAACGACGGACCGCCCGGTCAGCGTCGACCTGAACACGCTGATGGATGAACTCCGAGTCGTCGTGGAGCCTCAGCTTGAGGAGAAGGAAATCGAACTGGTTTGGAAGGTAGCTGAGAACTTGCCGCCGGTTTTTGGCGAGCATTATGGGCTGCTTCACGTGTTCTTAAACCTTACGCAGAACAGCGAGCGGGCGCTGATGAAGGTTCCCGTGCGCAGATTCGAAGTGGGCTCCCGGACTACTTCCGGCGGTGTAGAGTTATCGTTTGCCGATTCGGCCGGAGGGGTGTCGAATCCGGAAGAGTTGTTTCAGGCGTTCAGTCCCGGGTCGCAGGGGTCGGGGTTGGGCTTGTATGTATCACGGGCGATCGTCCGGTCATTTGAAGGCAATTTGACTTATCAGCCGATCCCGAGCGGCAGTTGCTTTACTGTGTCGCTTCGGGCGGCGTTCCAACGGAGTAATCATGCAGCAACAGAGCGTAGCAACTAAAACCATACGAATTCTCATTCTTGACGACCACAACCTGTTTCGAAGCGGCGTGGTCCGCTTACTCGAGGCCGAAGCGGACATGGAAGTGGCGGCCGCGTGCGGCACGGTGGCCGACGCGCTGGAGGCTCTGGCGAACCAGCCGATCGACATCGTGCTGCTGGACTACGATTTGGGGCCGGAGCGCGGCTCGGATCTGGTCGTCACAATGAAGGAGCGCGGCTATCGGGCCAAGGTTCTGGTGGTCACCGCGGAGGTGACGTCGCGCCAGGCGATGGACCTGATGCAGCAGGGCGTCGCGGGCATTTTCCCGAAATCGGACTCGCCGGATGCACTGCTGGAGGCAATCCGTAAAGTGCAATCGGGCGAGGCATGGCTGCGGCAGGACCATCTGAAGCTGCTGGTGCAGACTTTGAATGAGCCATCGCAGATGGACGAAAAGAATTTCTCGGCGCGCGAACGGGCGGTGCTGCGCGGTGTCGTCGAAGGCTTGGCCAACAAGGAGATCGCCGCGGATCTGCAGATTTCCGAAAGCAGCGTGAAGGCGGCGCTGCAGCAGATTTTCGGAAAGACCGGAGTGCGGACGCGGAGCCAGTTGGTCCGGGTGGCTTTGGACCGGTACCGGGACCTCGTGCTGTAGCGAGCGATGGGGGCGATACCGCGTTGCTGCAGTATCCTGTGAAGCTGTCATTCCTTTCGCTGCTGGTCTGGTGCGTCGCGGCTTGTGCTGGTCCGATTACCGAATACACGGTCAGCGGCTCCGTCCGTTCTGACGGCTGCGGTGACCTTTTCAGTGTTCGAAAGGCTGTCTTCAGCAACGCCACATTTTACATCTACTTCAATGGACTCGACCAGATCTATCCCCCCGAGTTCCCGCAACAGCGATTCACCGTCGAAATTCCGGTCAGGGTGACCGTCACCGGAAGCCAGTACCTTGCAGGCGCTGATGTCGACATAACTGCCCGGCAATACCACTGGTCACGCCCTTCCGATGGATACGGGCCGCAATGGGACATTGAATTTGTCTATCTCCCTATCTCTCAACTGGAGCCTTTCGTGTTGGATATTACCATCCGTGAGGGGCTCTCTGCGTCTTCAAGGGGATAACGATAATTCCGACGTTACCAGCCGGCTGAGCCCCTTCGTCAGCGACACGCCCATTCCCGAACCCGCGACGGCTGTTCTGGTCGTCACTGCGCTCGCTCTCGGTGCCGGCCTCCGAAAACACCCGCATTAGGCTTTGTTCGTAGATTGCGAGGGCTGAAGCGGAAACACTGGCGACTCTGGCGGCGTCTCCACCACGGGAGATACCAAGAGTATGAACGTTTTTTCGAACAGCATGGCGCGCAATCAGAATGTCGGCGAGACGGAGCGGTGGGCATCGCTGATCGGCGGGAGCGCGCTGATGGCTTGGGGGCTGACGCATCTGGTGCGCGGCAAGTGGGACGGCATTGTCTTCACGGGCCTGGGCGGCGCACTGGTGTACCGGGGCGCCACCGGGCATTGTCCGGCATATGGGACGCTGGGCCTGAATTCGGCCCGGCGGAGCGGGCGCAACGTCAGTGTTCCCTATGAGATGGGGACCCGCGTGGACCAGAGCATCCGGATCGACAAGCCAACCCAGGAGGTGTACCGGTTCTGGCGGAATCTGGAAAATCTGCCGAAATTCATGTCCAACCTGGTCAGCGTACACGAAAAAGACAACAAGACGTCTCATTGGGTAGCGAAGGGTCCGGCCGGTACCACGGTGGAATGGGACGCCGAGATCATCAACGAAAAGGAGAACGAACTGATCGGGTGGCGTTCGCTGGAAAACAGTCAGGTGGCGAACGCGGGATCGGTGAGCTTCAAGCCGGAGGGAGCTTCCGGGACGCTGGTTAAGGTTTCGCTGCAATACGAACCACCGGCCGGGACAATCGGAGCGTGGGTCGCCAAGTTGGCGGGCGCTAATCCGGCGCGGCAGATTGAGCAGGACCTGCGGCGGCTGAAGCAGATGCTGGAATCGGGCGAGGCGCCACCGGCCAGGACCGGCGCGAAGAAGGGCTGGGATCGGGACGTGGTGACCGAAGCCTCCGAAGAATCGTTCCCGGCCAGCGATCCGCCTTCTTTTACACCCGAGCGGGTGTAAAGATTCCGTGCCGGCCGGTCGAAGAGATTGATAGACTGGCCACGCATGGATGCTTTTAGACTAGATGGCCGGGTCGCCCTGGTGACGGGCGGCGCGAGCGGGATTGGTGAAGCGACTTGCCGGACATTTTCCGCGGCGGGGGCCGCGGTTGTGATCGTGGACGTCGACGGTGATCGCGCATCCCGACTCGCGGGCGAGTTGCCAGGCAGTTCGGCCCAGATCTGTGACATTACGAACGAAGAGGCGGTCCGAGAGCTGTTCGCCGGCATACCGAAGCTCGACGTCCTGGTGAACAATGCCGGAATCGGGCTGGTGGGCGGGATCGAGGAGACCGAACTCGCCGATTTCCAGCGTCTGATGCGGGTGAATGTCGAGGGGACGTTCCTGGTGACGAGGTCGGCGATGCCGCGACTGCTGGAGTCGCACGGCAGCATCGTAAATATCGGATCGGTCGCCGGCCTGATCGGAGTGCGGAAGCGCTTTGCGTACTGCGCGACGAAGGGCGCGGTGGTATCGATGACGCGGCAACTGGCGGTGGACTACCCATCGCAGATTCGAGTGAACTGCATTTGTCCCGGAACGGTGGACACTCCGTTTGTGGAGGGCTACCTGGAGAAGTATCACAAGCATGAGAAAGAAAAAGTCCGGGCGGAACTAAATCAGAGACAACCCATCGGGCGGCTTGGAAAACCTGAAGAAATCGCGGCGATGGCCCTGTACCTGGCATCGGATGCGGCGGGTTTTGTACACGGCTCGGTACTTTCCATCGATGGAGGATGGACTGCCGCTTGACGGCAGACGTAGTAGCAATTACAATGTTGGCAATGACTTCCGGTCAGAAGTTCAAGCGAACGGATGGCGAAGTGGAGACGGACCGATGAACCGGAGTCGAACCAATCTGGATAGAGTAGGCATGCATCGCGCCACAACACACCGGCTCCTCGTTCTCATCCTCGCCTTGACATTAGTACCGTTCGTCGCTTTCGGTGCTACTCACAAGAAGAAAAGAACCTCGAAAAAATTCAGTCCCGCGAAGGCCTCACGCACGGTGAAGCGTTCTTCGAAAACTGCGCGGCACCGGCCCAGAAGCCATGCCTCGCGGCTCCGGGCACGCAGGACTTACAACCCGTGGAAGGAGCCGACGTACGCGGATTCCACGTCGTCGGACTTCATCGACGGTGAGGATCTGGTGGTGCGCCGGGCAGCCGCGGATGCGCTCGGGCCGTACAACGGCAGCATCGTGGTGTCGGACCCACACACCGGCCGGATTTTGGCGATGGTCAATCAAAAGCTGGCATTGAGCGGGGCCTTTCAGCCGTGTTCCACCATCAAGCTGGTGGCCGCGCTGGCGGGGCTGAACGAGGGAGTGCTGGAGTCGTCGAATCCGGTGATTCGGCTCTACGGCCGGGTCCAAATGTCGCTCACGCAGGCTCTTGCGAAATCGAACAACGCGTTCTTCGCGCGGGTGGGCGAGAATCTCGGATTTGAACGGGTGAGCCACTACGCACGTCTGTTCGGCTTGGGCGAGAAGGCCGGGCTCAACATCCCGGGCGAGCAACCCGGCGTGCTTCCGGACCGGATTCCCAACGACGGGCTCGGCATGATGACGAGTTTCGGCTCTGGAATCGCGCTGACCCCGCTCGAACTGACCGGGCTCATGACGGCAATCGCAAACGGCGGGACGCTCTACTACCTACAGTATCCGCGATCCCAGGAGGAGGCGGCGCGACTGGTTCCCCGCGTCAAGCGGCAACTGGAGATCGGTCAACTGATTCCGGACATCAAGCCGGGAATGATGGGCGCCGTCGAGTACGGAACCGCGCGGCGCGCCAGCTACGAACAGACGGACCCGATCCTCGGCAAGACCGGGACCTGTACCGATTCGCGTTCGCCGACACATCTGGGGTGGTTCGGCTCCTTCAATGAAGTGGGCAAGAACAAACTGGTGGTCGTGGTTCTGCTCACCGGCGGACGCGGTGTGAACGGCCCGATCGCGTCAGGCATCGCGGGACAGGTTTACCGGAATCTTGCTAAGGTCGAGTACTTTGGCCAGGACCGCCCGGTCACTCCGCTCGCACTGGTTTCGACCGGCAACTGCTGCTCCGCCGTGGCCGACAATTAACCGCTTCGCTGGCTGAGGGTCACTGCCGTCTTCTCCAAGCCAAGTGCGGCAATCTGCGATGATGGGGGCACGGCTATGCGCAAGAACTTAAAGCCATGGCATCTGATTGCCGCGCTTATTGTCATTTGCGGCGGCGGCCTAGGGTCGCTCTACTACTTCCGCACTCGGGCGGTGAGCACACCGACGGCCATGGTCTCGTGTTTACCCCGCTCCGGGGCAGTGCTGGTTTACCTGGATGTCAAAACCCTCCGGGACGCGGGCATCCTGGATCTGCTGGTGGGATCGAAGGCGACCGAGGAACTGGAGTACCGCCAGTTCGTTGAGAACACGGGCTTCGATTACCGGCGCGATTTGTCGGCCATCGCGGGGGCATTCTCGCAGGGCTCGGCCCATCTGGTACTCCGCGGAAACTTCGACTGGAAGCGGATGAATGCCTACGCGGTGGCGCAGGGTGGTACGTGCAATAACTCCGTCTGTCGCGTGCCGGGCACCAATGGCCGCTTCACTTCGTTCTATCCGTTGCGAACCAATGCAATGGCCATCGCGTTCAGCCAGGATGAGTGGGCGGCACTCGATATTTCCCCGCGGCGGGTTCCCGACGAAATGGCGGCGCCGGACCAGCCGATCTGGATTTCGGTCACCGGGCCTGCGCTGCGCGACGTTACGGCGCTGCCTGCCGGAGCCCGTTCGTTCGTATCGCCGCTGGAATCGGCGAGAAACATCACGGTGGCGATTGGTCCGACCGACAACCGGCTGCAGGTATCGCTGCGCGTCGAATGTCCCTCCGACGCGGCGGCAGCGGATGTAGTGTCGCAACTCCAGAGCGCGACGGATCTGCTGCGGAAGATGCTGGCGCGTGAGAACATGCAGCCGAGTCCCCGGGATTTGAGTGGAGTCCTCGTGAACGGCACTTTTCGACGCGAGGACCGGCGCGTGTTCGGACAGTGGCCGATGCAGCGCGATTTCATCGAGGCCATCGCATCCGGGAGCGTGAATTGATCTTTCGCCCGGGGCGCGTGCTCTGCGCGGGCAATCTGACCGAGGACATTCTGGCGTGGCCGGTGGATCAGGTGGTATTCAACACCACCGTCTGGGTCGAGGACATCATCACGTCGTTCGGCGGGAACGGCGCGAATACATCGTACGCGATCGCGCGGCTCGGGGGCAGCGTGCGGCTGATCGGACTGGTGGGCCGGGACGAGGCGGGGACGTCGGTCCTGCGGCAGTTGGAGCATTCCGGTGTCGAATTGCGTGTGGACCGTTGTGACCTGCCGACACCAGTCACGGTGGTGATCGTCCGGTCCGACGGCGCGCGGAGTTTTCTGCACCGGCCGGGCGCGAGCCGGAATGCATTCGCCGATCCGCCGGAGTTCGCGGGCGAACTGGTAGAAGGGTGCTCGCATTTTCATCTAGCGAACCCATTCGCCATGCCGAATATGCGGGCGCACGCCGGGAGCATGGTGCCCGCGGCGCGGCAGGCGGGGCTCACCACCTCACTCGACACGGGATGGGACGCAACAGGGCAATGGCTCGAGGTGCTGGGGCCGTGCCTGTCGCATCTCGACCTGCTGTTCGTCAACGAGGACGAGGCAGAAGAACTGTCGGGCGACCGGGATCCAGCGCGTGCCGCGGATTTCTTTCGATCGCGCGGGGTGGGGTCGGTGGTGGTGAAACTCGGGGCGCGCGGCTGCGCATGGTTCGGGGCGCATGGTGAGTTGTACATGCCGGCTTTCGCGGTGGAACCAGTCGACAGCACGGGCGCCGGGGATTGTTTCGCGGGCGCGTTTCTGGCGGGCTTGCAGGCCGCGATGACGGTAGAGGAGTCGCTACGCCTGGCCTGTGCGGCGGGAGCGCTGAGCGTCGCGCAAGCCGGCGCTACGGCCGGTTTACTCGGACTGCGGGAGACTCTCGACTGGATGCAGGCTCGCACGCCCTAAGCACCGTGGGTTCGGCGCGGATAGCGAGCTGTATGTGCAACTGACCACCGCTCCCTCGCGCTCTCGGCTCAGAATCAACACTTCGGAGCCGCCGCGCGTTAGCAAGCCGGATGCGGGACACCACACTAGTCGACAGCACGCGCGTTTCTGGCGGGTTTGCATCCGCGATGACGGTAGACGCTCGACTGGATGCAGGCCCGCTAAGCAGACCGTTTCGCAAATACAGTCGCGTATTGCGTGACCACCGCTCCGTTTCCGAGCCACGCGCGTCAGCAACTGATCTTAGGAAATACGCGACCGTACTTCTGAAACCGTGAGCTAAGGACTAAGCACCGGATCATTTATCGGGAGGCGTTTCTCCCTTGCGGCGGAGAGTTGGGACCTTGCGTTTAGGCTCGGATTCTTTCTTTTCAGCCGCCTTCTTCTCCTGAACATCCTTCGTTGAGGACATGGCTTCGATGTCCTCCTTCGCCTTCTTCTCACGCACGGCAACATCGTGCGCGCGGGATTTCAGGTCCTCCGCCGATAATTCAGCGCTGTCCTGCGTGGTTTCTAGAGCCTGTTCCATCGCGAACTGATATCGCTCGTAATCCTTGGCGGGATTTTCGCTTATTTTCTGTAACTCGGCCGCAAACTTCTTCTCACTCTCCTCCACGACCTTCATCCCCTCGGTGATATCGACGTTCCGTCTCAGAGCGTCGTCGGAGACCGTGTCGATAGCCTCGATGATGTGGGTGTAGTCCTCGAGCGTGTCATGGATGAAAACGGAACGTCCGGGCTTCTCTTTTGCCAGTAGCTGCTTGAGCAGTTCCACGCGTTCCTGAGCGAATTTCAGGTACAACGTCAGGCGAAGATTCGGTTCCTGCGCTTCACGGATCTGGTCGGCTTCATCGGCGGTGAGAAAATCACGCTCCTGCGCCGGAATGAGCAATGCAAATGCGAGAAGAGCTACGAGATAGCGCATCATTCCCTCCCTACTTCCGCTTACTCATAATTTCAGCGATCAGATCGTCGTGGAGCTTCTGCAGGTGGCGCTCGACGGCAATGACGGCCTCGCGGTCGTCGACGCCGAAGTCGAGTTCCAGACCCTTCAGACGCCGGAGCAACTCGCGGATGCCGAGTTCGGCCTTCTTAAAGGGCTTCGAATGTTTGCGGGCGTTCTTGCCGGTGTCTTCGAGCGAATCGTGCGACAGATCCACCGCCTCGCGAACCTCGGCCAGCGAATCGAGGGCGGCTTTGTAATCGCCGGCGGCATAGAGTTTGCGCGCCGAGTCGATGGCCGAATCGGCGTAGTCGATGGCGAGTTTGGAGCGTTTCTCCAGGTTCTGCTCGGCGCGGACGTCATCGAGACCCGCGGCAAACGCAACGGCTGCGCATGCGAGTGCGAAGGCAAGGAGGCGAGTCACCGTTTGTTCAACTCCTGCTGGATGATGCGCGCGCGCTGTCGGGATTTGAACTCTTCTTCCGGCATCTTTCCTCCACTGGCGGCGAGAAACTGCTGGTAGTACGCCAGAGCGGGCTTCAACTGCATCAGCTTGTCGAGCATGATCGCTCGCAGATACAAGTGCGAGGGTTTCTCCGCGCCTAACTCTTTTACTTTATCGAGCGCCGCCATGGCCTGGGGATAATTTTCCGCCAGGATAGCGGACGACGCCACGTCGTTCCAGGCTTCAACAGAATCCGGTTTCACGGTTGCCGCCTGAAGAAACTGCTGGATCGACGCGGCGTACTGTTTCCGACTTCGAAGCAGCCGTCCGGCCACCATGCGTAACTCGAAATCACGGGGATCCGCCGTGAGAGCCTGTGTCAGCAACTGCGCCGCCTTCTCGGCCTGTTTCGTGTCTACATATGCGGTAGCGAGCGCGAGGCGATTGGCCGCGGTTGGGGAACGTTGGACCGACCGCTCCAGATAGGGGATGGAATCGGCCGTACGGCCAGCCTCACGCAGCAGTTCTCCGGCTCGTTCCTGGGCGGCCGCGTTCTCGGGAAACCGGCTGTAGAGCGTCACGGCCTCATCGTTCTTCTTGTTACGTTCGTACCAATCGGCGAGTTCCAGCACGGCGTTCGAGTAGGAAGCATCGAGTTTCGCGGCCTTGTCGAATTCGACTGCGGCTTCCTCTGCCCGATTCTGCTGCAGGAGCGCGCGAGCGAGCCCGGCATGTGCGGGCGCCGAATCCGGTTGGAGTTTCACCGCCGATTCATAGAACGGGATGGCCTGATCGGCGTGTCCCGACCCCGATAACGCTTCGGCCAGGTAATAGGCGGGGCGGAACTCGGTGGGTTTGGCCGTTTGCGACTGCTGAAGAGGATCGGCGGCGGCGGCAAATTGCTTATCGCGCAACAGCAAAATTCCGAGGTTCAAATTGGCCTGATAGAGTCCGGGCTTCAACTCGAGCGTCTTCCGGTATTCGGCGATGGCTTCCGTGTCACGATCCGCTAACGAGTAGGCGAGGGCGAGGTTGAAATGCGCCGTGAAGTCCTTCGGGTCGCCGGCTGTCGCTTTCGAGAGCGCCTCAATCGCCGCCGGATAGTTCTTCCCGTCAAGCGCTTTCAGACCTTGGGCCTGCCAGTCGACAGTCGGGGTCGCGGCGGATTGAAGAAACAGGGCAAGCATGGCGCAGGGCCACATCTGCTTCGATTTTAGCAGCAGGCCCGTCAGAGGGCCGCATAGCCTGCGCCCGTGCGTAAGGGAACCGATCACGGTGCCAGGGGCGGTATTAACACCAGCGAGTACGTGGTGACCTTGGCCGCCCGCCTCACTTTCCTTCCCCATCTGCCAAAATCGGAACAACGTGAAATCAGACCAACGGTTCGTGTCCACGGCGTTTCCTCGCTCCTCCCGATATCACCCCGAGTGGATCCTCGCCAGCGTCAGCGGCGGCGCGAACTCGCTCTGGATGACGGAATGGCTCACCTCAGCCATCAGTTTGAAACCTGGCATGCGAGTGCTCGACCTCGGCTGCGGCAGGGCCGCGTCATCGATCTTCTTGCGCGTCGAATTCGGCGTACTAGTCTGGGCAACGGATCTATGGTTCGATGCCTCGGAAAACTTCCAGCGCATCCGCGATTCCCGCGTCGACGACGGCGTGTTCCCGATCCACGCCGACGCGCGGCAGTTGCCCTTCGCCCCGGAGTTCTTCGACGCCATCGTCTGCATCGATTCGTTTCATTACTTCGCAACAGACGACCTGTACTTGAGCTATCTGGCGCGATTTCTCAAGCCAGGCGGCTCCATCGGGATTGCGGGCGCCGGGCTCGTGCAGGAAATCGACGGCGCGCTCCCCGAACATCTCCGCGCATGGTGGACCGATGACCTCTGGAGTCTTCATTCGGCGTCATGGTGGCGGCGGCACTGGGAGCGAACGGGGATCCTCGAGATCGATGATGCCGGCACAATGCCCGACGGATGGCAGCGGTGGCTCGACTGGCACCGGGTCGTAGCGCCCGAGAACCACCTGGAGATTGCCGCTCTCGAAGCGGATCAAGGCAGCTATCTCGGTTATGTCCGCGTAGCCGGCCGCCGGAAGGCCGAAATCGTGTTGCCGGATCCCGTCGTATCCCTGCCGGCCCAGTACAAGAAAGCGACACTGCTTCGGCGCCCCGATTAACGGCTGCCCGAATCAAAACCGATCGAGAGCAACACCACGCCCAGAGCCCGCATGTCCGGAGGAACCGAGAACGTGCGGTCCACCTCGAGCGTCACCGTCGCGATACCCGCGTCGGGTGCGGCCGCCGACAGCGTATAAGCACCGGAGCCGGGATACGTTTCGCGCGCCAGTAGTTCTCCATCCATGTACAAACTCACCGTGCGTGCCGCGGCTTGAGGCGGGATGAAGATCTTCGCGATCAGCCGGGTATCGCCCGCGGGCCGCTTCAGCAGCACAGTGGCGCGCCCGGCAGTCCAGTGGTCGGCATTGTAGACGCCGGAGACGATCTGCGCTGCCGCGGCGGGCGTGCCGATCTCGAGCATGCTCTGCTCGGCTTTTCGCCCGGCAACCAGGAGCGCGCGGACGTGATCCATCGGCCGGAGGGAGATGGCGAAGGGCGCGAGGCCGAAGCCCACCGACGAGTAGGCGGAGTCCGCGCCCGGCGCCACGATTCGTAACGGAATTGGCGAAGTGATCTCCCGTTGCGCGATGACGGCGGCCGGGCCGGGGCGGTGTGCCGCTGCGTATTCCGAGGTGACGATCAGATCGTTGGTCCAGAACGTCCTGCTATTCAGAACCGGCCGTGCTCCTTCGTTGACCAGGTAGTAGCGGAGTCCCCATTCGGCATCCGTCCAGGTGCGGTGCGCGTTCACGTCGGATTCGATGGTGCGGGCGAAGTCGCGGTAGCCGGCCCAATGCTGATAGTTGACGAGGGCGAGCCCGAGGCCGATGGCGGCTTCGGCGGCAATGCCAATCGCGAGGACGCGAGGCGTGAGCCGGTCCGAGACCAGGATCGCGACCGGCACGACGATCGGCAGCAGATAGCGGGCAGATCCGGCGAAGAAGATGACCAGCGCGGCGGCGAAGAATACGGCAACCCATCCGGCGAGGAATCGGACATTCGGGTCGGCATGGCGGATCGCGTTGACGCACCAGAGGATCACCAGCGCTCCCACTCCGAAAGACAACCAGAACAGCGGATTAGGATCGGCGGCGATTCCGGCAGCCATCACCGCGCCCGCGCCGATGCGGACCCACAACGGCGATCGCCAGAACGCTAGAACCGGCAACACCGGAAACACGAGCCACCCGGTGTGTCCGGTCAGCGCGGCGGCGCTCTTCAACTTCTGAGCCGCGGCCTGCAGATTGTACGACTGCATGTAGCCCACCAGGACCGTCGCCGGTAGTGCACCGCTGGTCAGGCGTTCGTAGACCTGCCACGCGAGAATGCACGCCGGGGCAGCCAACACCGCGACCCATGCAGCCCAGGAGCGATACTTCTTCGAGACGATCAGATACCACGCCAGCACCGGCACCAGCACAATCGCCTGATACGCGGTGAGCGCCGCGAGTGCAGCCGCCAGAGCGCAGATCCACCAGCGCTCGTAGACGAAGCAGGTCACGGCGAGCAGCCAGAAAGCCACAAAGGGCAGATCGGCTTCAAGCGAATTGCCGTTGACGATGAAGGTGAGTGTCGCAACGAACAGGAGAGTGGCGATTAGCGGCCGCCGCCCGAATCGGGCCGCGATGGCATAGGCGCTCAAAGCCGCGATGAGAGAGAACGGAATGTACGCCGCGTGGTACACGGTTTCGTTCACCGTACCCGTCAGCCACAGCAGCAGCGCCAGATACCACGAGTTGAACGGACCGTGCGGATGCCCGCGCATGTCCACCAGCGTCCCCTGGAACGCGTAGCGGGCATGCGTGGGATGGAGCGGATCGATCTGCGCGTGCTGTGCACCGTACAGGTAGTAGACGTCGTCGCCCTGCACCGGTTGATTCAGAAACGCAAGCCGCAGCAGAACCACGACTGCCAGAATGAGAACGACGTGCGAACGCTTCACCGCGGGAAGAGTTCAGTGAGAACGCGCCCGACGGATCCGCTGGGAATCTCGATTTCGAGAATAGTCGCCAGCGTCGGCGCAATATCATTTACCGCAATCTCGTTGCTGTAGAGGCCGGGAGTGATAGTGGGTCCCATGAAGATCACCGGCACGTGCGTATCGTAGCTGAACGGCGTTCCGTGCGAGGTGCCGTGCGCTTCGTACAGGTAGTAGGGGTTGGGCAGCGGCGTAATATCGCCCGAGCGTCCGGCATAAAAGCCGTTCTGCACACGTTGGCTGAATCGATCGTCCGGAACCATGCCGTTGATCAACTGGTGGCGCGTGTACACGCGAAAGATGTTCGGCAGAGCGCGAACCGCATTCGCGCCGACCCGTTCCACTTCGGCCTCATCCAGGTTCTTCTCTTTGACGAGTTCCCGATTGAGGTACATCGTGGGTCCGGAGTTGCCAACGATCCACTTGCCCTCGCCGAACCGCGACGAGAGCGCCGTCTGCACAGCCTGGAAGAGATCGGGTTCGCTCAACCGGCCACCCGGCATCTTGCGCTCTTCATTCACTTCGGGAACCGGTGCCACGCCGTGATCGGCAGTGAGCACAACCAGCGTGTTCCCCGCGCCGACCTTCGAATCGACGTAGTCGAGAAGTTTCATGAGCAGACGGTCGGTGCGGAGCGAGATGTCGCGTACTTCCGGAGAATCGGGTCCCTTCGCGTGCCCGACGTAATCGTTGGACGAGAAACTGACGGTGAGCACATCGGTATCGGAGTGCTGGCCGAGTTGTTCCGCGTCGATGGCCCGCTCGGCAAACGCCTCCAGTAGATCGTTGCCGAAGGGCGTGGCTTCCAGGCCGTTGTACAACTGCGGACCGGGGGTTGCGGGCATTTTGCGAAATACCTGCGAGGAATCGAGCGACTTCCATTCGGCACTCAGATACTTGTCCGGTATGCGTGACTGGTTGAAATTCTTCACCCAGCCCGGTAGCTCCGGGAAGTAGAACGTGCTGGATACGAAGTTGCCAGTTCGGCCATCGAACCAATACGCGCCGTCGGCGGCATGTCCAGCCGGGAGAATGGCGGCACGGTCCTTGATGGACATACCGATCACCTTCGACTTGTGCCCCGAGATCTTCAGTTCGTCGCCGATGGTGCTGGTGAGAAGCCGCCGTGGCGAAGAGCCGCGCCCTTCGGATCCGAGCAACTGTGTCGCGTCGTCGGACACGCTGGTCACATTCTTGCCCGACGCGCGGTCATACCATTCGTTGTTCACGATGCCGCTGACGGCCGGCGTCGCGCCGGTCATGAACGTGGCATGCCCGATGGCCGTCACAGTTGGGAAGTGATCCTGATGGGCATTCGTGAACACGGCGCCCTGTTCGAAGAAGCGCTTGAAGGCGCCGTTGAAATCCTTGTGGAATCGGTTGATGTAGTCGTAGCGAAACTGATCGATGACGATACCGAGCACGAGTTTCGGCTTCTTCAGTTCGCGGTGCTGTGCCGGAGAGTTGGCGGCGAACAGGGCAGCCGCCAGGGTTAGGGTTACAAATCGTCTGGTCATGTTGGGTGTTAGTCGAGGAGGATCGCGCCGGTGCCTTGAATCTGGTAGCTGATCGAGGGCCCCCTAACGGATGCGCGGTCGAACTTGCGTCCCTGCTCTTCCGCTTCATGCTTGGCCTGCGCCACGGCCTGTTTTTTGGTGAGCGTGATTTTAGCGAGCTTGCCTTCTGCGATGGCCATGCGGCCGGCGGCATCCTTCGGAAAGACGATCTCGCCGTCATTTACTTTGATCCGGATGATTTTGGCCGTCCCCGGATCGGCAATCGCCATCCAGCAGCCCATCATCTGGCAGACTTCGGTGACTTTGCCCTTCACCTGTACGGTTTTGTCCACCCAATCGCCCGGTTTGGCGGTGAGTTCGGAGACGGTCATGGGTTGGGCGAGCGTGAGCGGTTTACCGAGTTTCAGTTCGGCGGCAAAAAGGGCGGTGGTAAAAAGTAGGGCAGCCAAGATCCTCATAGTTCTACTGTAGTCCGCACGAGTAAAGCTTCGCTTGGCATACGCCGATAAGCGAAGTAGTGCTGAGGAACGACATTTGGACGCGGCGCGCCGTGATCACGTTGGGGCTGATCTTCCTGCTGTCGCTTGCGTTTCTCCAGCGGGAAAGAGCGCTCCCGGGGCAGAACGACTTCGTAGCTTTTTACACCGGCGGCCGGTTGGTGGGGACTCCGGATCTGTACTCCCGGACGGCGAATCTTCGGATGGTGCATTCGATTCTCGGCTTCACGATGGACACCGTCGTATACATTCGCCCGCCGTTTTACGCAGCTTTCCTGAAGCCGATGGCGATGCTTCCTTACCCGCTCTCATACGCGGTGTTTTCGATCCTGATGCTGTCCGGCATGGTCTGGTTCGTTGTCCGTTTCTCGAAGGAGTGCCCCGAGTTGCCGCTGCTGGCATCAATGAGCATTCCGCTGGTGGGGTCGCTGTGCGGGGGTCAGGATACGCCGGTGTTGCTCGTACTGGTAGGAGTCTCGATTCTGCTCACGCGGCGTGGACGGGATTTCGCGGCCGGACTGGCGCTCTCGCTATGCGCCATCAAGTTCCATCTGTTCCTGTTCGTGCCGCTTCTGCTGATAGCGAAACGGCGCTGGCGCATTCTCGAGGGAGCGGGTACGGGCGCGGCGAGTCTGTTCGCGATCGGATTCGTGGTGGCGGGTCCTGGTTCGATGCAGCAGTACATCGCGGTTCTTCGGGATCCGTTCATTAATCCGAGTGCGGCCGGGATGCCGAATCTGCACGGGTTGGTGGGCACATTCAACGGCGGCATGACTGTTGAATGGGCGCTGGCGGCGGGCGTGGTTGCAATGTTCGTATGGCTGCTGCGGACCAATGCCAGTTACGAGTTTCTCTTCGCCGCGAGCCTCGTGTGTGGACTGCTCGTTAGTTTCCACTCGGGCGTCGTCGACGATGTCCTGCTGCTGCCCGTGTTCGTTTGTGTCGCGGCAACATCGATGAGTCACGTGCTGCGAGTGACATCGGCTTTACTTCTGACGCCGGTGCCCTACTTCACGCTGTTTGCCGGACCGCCCTGGGGAGCCTTCCTGCCGGCTTCGCTGCTCCTGTTGTGCGTGTTGTTTTGCGTGGCCGCGGGAGCGGAACGACCGGTGGAATCGCTGGAGGTGGCGGCTTGCACATGAGGGTCCTCCGATTCGTTCCGTGGATGCTGCTGGCCGTGCTCGTGGGTCTGTATATCGCGGCGGCGCTGAATCCGGTGACCGGCGTTTTCCACGACGACGGCCTCTACGTGGTGACCGCGAAGTCGATGGCAACCGGTGGGGGCTATCAGATTCCGAGTTTGCCGGCGGCTACGGCACAATCGAAATATCCGGTCTTGTATCCGGCTTTGCTGGCCGCGATCTGGCGCGTTTTCCCAGAATTCCCCGCGAATGTCGTGCCGATGAAGGCGCTGACCGTGTTGTGCATGGTGGGCTGGCTCGCCGCGGTGTTCCGGCTCGGAAGGAATATGGGGCTCGATGCCACCGAATCGGCATGGGTGTGCGCGGCGGTGGCTTGCGGCCGCTGGGTGATGTTCCTGGGGTCGGCGGTGTTGCCCGACATCCTGTTCTGCCTGCTCTCCACTCTGGCGTTGCTGCATGCCGAGCGCGGCGGCAAGTGGTGGATCGTCCTGGCGGGAGTCGAAGGCGGGTTGGCATACCTGGCGCGGACGGTCGGGGTGGCGCTGCTCGGCGCCTGTGCCGCGGGATTCGCGCTGCAGCGCCGCTGGCGGGCCGCAATCTTGTTCGGAATCGTGGCGGCGACGTTCGTAGTCCCGTGGATGGCGTGGCAGCGAATGCAGGTCGCGCCCGACGATCGGGTACTCGCCTACTACACCCGAGCCTCGTATGAGACAGGGAGCCTCCTAACGCTGCCGGGAACGGCCGAGAAGGTGACGGTAGCCGGAGTAAATCTGGTATGGCTCGCATTGTCCCTCGGGCCGATGTTGAAGGTGCCGGTACCGCCAGTGTGTTTCGCCGCCAGCCTGGGCGTGTTAGCACTGGCTCTGGCGCGCGCAAGGCTTAGAATTTCATCCATTCCGGTTTTGTGGTTGCTGGCGTACTCGGCCATCGTAGCCGTGTGGCTGGGCGGAACCTTCCGCTATCTCGTTCCTGTGTTGCCAATCGCGCTAATCCTGGCTGCGTTGCAACTTCGCCCGATGCACAGGAGCATCGCGATCGCCGGCTGTGCGGGCATTGCGTTCTTCAGTGGCTGGAACGGTTTGGCGATGGCGAACTCACTCCGGGCCGGATTTCCGGTTTCCTTCGCGGCGACGGAATTGGATTCTCCGGCATCTCTGAACCGCCAGTTCGAATGGATTCGCACGCACTCGCCGCCGGATGCGGTGATCGCGTCGAATCAGGACCCGCTGATGTGGCTCGCGACAGGGCGGAGGGGGATTCGCCCCTTCGCGACGGATAACTACGGCCTGCTGTACAGCGGCGATTCTAGCCAAGGGGTTGGAACGGCAGCCGATCTCAGGAATCATCTGTTGCGATGGCGCGTGCGATACCTGCACGTGTCGCCCATGTCGGGCTTCATGGAGATCAAACCATACGCGATGGTGCGGGCGCAGATGGAGTCGGCGTGCCCGGGTGTGCTGCTGAAGCGGTTTGAGGATCGCGATCCGGACTATTCCATTTTGGAGGTGGACACCGCGCGGTTGCGCGCATGCGCTATGCTAGGCAAATAAAAGGCGAACACCGTTGATTGACTACGAACAACTCGCCGCGCTCCGCCGCAGAGTGGCCCGCATCGACGGGAAGTACACGCGGCCTGATTCGGCTCCCGCGGCGGTACCCATCGAAGGGCGATGGAAGCCGGCGCGCTACTTTGTCGAAGAGTGGCTGAGTGGCGAAGAAGTCGAGACGGCGCACGGCAAGCACTTTGAGACCGAGCGGCTATATGACCGCAACCGGCGTCACGGCAGCCAGGATGTTGGCGATCTCGCGGAGTTGCCGCACGATCTGCTGGATGCGATTTCCGGCGGCTCCATTCCCGCTTGCGGTCCGCTGAAATGGGCGTTCCTCGATACGGAAACCACTGGACTTGCAGGCGGTTCGGGGACCTACGCGTTCCTGATCGGCGTGGGCCGCATCACCGCGGAAGGCTTTCGCGTCCGCCAGTTCTTCATGCGGGAGCACGGCGAGGAACCGAGTCTGCTCACGTCGCTAGCGGACCATCTGGCCCAGTTCGACGTGCTGATCACCTACAACGGCAAAACCTACGATCAGCCGCTGCTTGAGACCCGCTATCGCATGTCGCGCTTTCGTCCGCCGTTTGAACGGCTGCCGCATTTCGATCTGCTGTTCGGTGCCCGGCGATTGTGGAAACTGCGCTTCGATAGCTGCCGGTTGGTGGATCTGGAGAATCAGATTCTCGGCGTGGAACGCGAGGGCGATCTGCCGGGCGAGATGATCCCCTACGTGTACTTCGAGTTTCTCCGCACGGGCGAGGCCTTCCGGCTGGTTCCGATTCTGCACCACAACGCGATGGACATTCTGACGCTCGCGTGTTTAACGGGCGTGGTACCGTGGGCGTTTCGCGAGGGCGGCGACGGACGTTTTACGCATGGCGCGGAGATGGCCGGACTGGCGCGTTGGTATCGCAAAGCGGATCAGCCCGATCGTGCGCTCGACCTGTTCCGGCGCGCTGTCGCGGCGGGGCTTCGGGACGATCTTCAGTTCCGGTCCCTGTGGGACATCGCGGCGCTCGAGAAGAAGGCGGGCCGCGACCAGGCGGCGTTGGAAGTCTTGCGGGATCTGGCCGGATGCCGCAATCCCTGGCGGGTGCCCGCGCTCCAGGAAATCGCCAAACATTACGAGCATCGAGAGCGGGATTACCAGCGTGCTCTCGAGACGACGAGGGTGGCCCTCGCGCTGGAAGATAGTCCCGCGTTGCGCAAGAGAGAGGCGCGGCTGTCCAGGCGAGCCACCCCGGCGCGAGCCGCCCGTCTGCTCTAGATCCTGCAAACGATCGCGCTCCAGGAAATCGCCAAACACCACGAGCATCGCGAGCGGGATTACCATTGTGCCCTCGAGACGACGAGGGTGGCCCTCGCGCTGGAGGATAGTCCCGCGTTGCGCAAAAGAGAGGCCCGGTTGTCCAGGCGAGCCACCCCGGCGCGAGCCGCCCGTCTGCTCTAGATCCTGCAAACGATCGCGCTCCAGGAAATCGCCAAACACTACGAGCATCGCGAGCGGGATTACCAGTGTGCTCTCGAGACGACGAGGGCACAGAGAGGCGCGGCTGTCCAGGCGAGCCACCCCGGCGCGAGCCGCGCGTCTGCACTGATCCAGCAAACGATCGCGATTTGTGCTAATGTCTTGGCTAACTCCAAGCCCCGAGGTGATCCTTGCAACCTGTAGCAAATGTTCAGCCGGCGACGAAGTTCTCCACCGTCGGAACCATTCAGGCGCCGGCCCGGAACGTGGCACTTGACGCGTATCGCGGACTCGTCATGCTGCTCATGATGGCAGAGGTGCTGAAACTCGCCCAAGTCTACGCTGCCTATCCCGGTAACTGGTTCTGGGGAATCCTGGCGTTCAACCAAACCCACGTGCAATGGTCCGGATGCTCGCTGCACGATCTGATCCAGCCAGGGTTCTCGTTTCTGGTGGGCGCGGCGCTGCCGTTTTCCATCGCGAGCCGGATGGCCAAGGGCGGCACGTTCGGCAAAATGTTCGTGCATGCATTGTGGCGATCGCTGCTGCTGATTGCGCTCGGAATCTTCCTGCGGTCGATGAGCGGTCCGATTACGAATTTCACGTTCGAGGACACGCTGACGCAGATCGGATTAGGATATCCGTTCCTGTTCCTCCTCGGGTTCAAGCCGCCAAAATGGCAGTGGATCGCGTTCGCGGCGATTCTGTTTGGCTACTGGCTGGCGTGGGCGTTGTACCCCGTTCCGGGTCCGAACTTCGACTGGCGCGCCGTCGGCGTATCGCCCGATTGGCCGCACAACTTCACCGGATTCGCCGCGCATTGGAACAAGAACAGCAACCTCGGGAATGCGTTTGATCAGTGGTTCCTGAATCTGTTTCCGCGCGTCCAGCCCTTCGTCGCGAATGGCGGCGGGTACCTGACGCTGAGTTTCATCCCGACGCTGGGGACCATGATCCTCGGACTGGTCGCCGGACGTTGGATCCGGGCCGCTTCGCCCCGCGTCCCCATGAAGAAGCTCCTGATCGCGGGCGTATCCGGTCTGGCGCTCGGTGCAGTGCTGCATTACACGGGAATCAACCCGGTTGTGAAGAGAATCTGGACGCCGGCATGGACCATCTTCAGCGGCGGCGCGTGCTTCCTCCAACTGGCGGCCTTCAGTTGGGTGCTGGACGTGAAGGGCCACAAGCGATGGGCGTTTCCGCTGGTGGTGATCGGCATGAACTCCATCGCGGCGTACATGATCGCGCACCTGTTTGAGAACTTCATCGAGAGTTCGCTACTGATTAATTTGCGGGAGGCGCCGTTCCGGATATTCGGCCCCGGGCTGGAGCCGCTGCTGATGGGCATGGCGATTCTGCTGAGTTACTGGCTGATTCTCCTGTGGATGTACCGCAGAAAGCTGTTCCTGAGAATTTGAACACTGGCTAACCACCAGCAGTGCTGTTGTAGAATGGATTTTAGGCCGGAGGTGGATCTTCCCTAGTCCCCGGTTACTGTGGGCTCCAATTCGATCTTCCACGGTTGCTTCGATCCAAGCAGCCAAAGCAATACCTGCTGGTCTTTTTACGCTCCTGTTCCCCGATACCTGCCGGGTGTGCGAGTCACCGTTGCGGAAGGTCTCCCGGGTTCCTGTTTGCTCTTCCTGCCTGAAATCGCCTGAACCACTGGCGGCCGAGTATTTCTGTAACTCGTGTCATAGCCCTTTCATGACTCCCCACCCGCTGGATGAGGCGGGAATCTGCGGCCTGTGCCGGCGTGGATTGAGCGGGTTTGACGCCGCGTATGCGTTTGGCGCGTACGAGGGCACGCTGCGGAAGCTGATCCAACTGTTCAAGTATGGCCGGGTGCACACGCTATCCGAGCCACTGGGCCGGATCATGTCGCTGGCCCTGCCTCGGGAGCGCGGGTACGATGTAATCGTGCCGATGCCGATGCACTGGCGCCGCCGCATGCAGCGCGGATTCAATCAGGCGGACCTGCTGGCGCGGGTTTTGTCGCGGCGCATCCATGTGCCGGTGGTTGCGGCCGTTCGGCGTAAGAAATCCACTCCGCCGCAAGCGGGACTGACGGGTTCGCAGCGGCGGCTGAACATGTCGGGAGCGTTCGAGGTGAAGCATCCGGATGCGATGCGCGGGCGGCGCGTGCTGCTGATCGACGACGTGCTGACTACCGGCGCGACGGCCGGTGCCTGTGCGCGCGCGATGAAGCGGGCAGGTGCGGAGTTTGTAGCGGTGTTGACGGTAGCGCGTGCGGACCGGCGTTATTCGGATCCGGGTATCGCGCTTTCGGTGAAGTCGAATGTCGATACTCAAACGGTCGGGAGAGTCCTTGATGCCCAGTCTGGATCGACTGCATAGGCCGGTGCTCGTACTGAACGCGAGTTATGAGCCGATCAATGTCTGCGCGGCGCGGCGAGCGCTGGTTCTGATTCTGAAAGGCGTGGCATCCCCGGAGGAGCACGGGACAATGCACGTCCACACGGCGCGGCAAACGCTGCGTGTGCCGTCGGTGATCCGGCTGCTCGAGTACCGCCGTATCCCGCATCAGACTCGTGCCCTGTCGCGCAAAAATATCCTGATGCGCGACCGTTACACCTGCCAGTATTGCCACAAGATTCTGCCGTCGAACGAACTGACCCTGGACCATGTCATGCCGCGATCGCGTGCGGGAGAGACCACTTGGGAGAACCTGGTCGCCTGCTGTAATCCGTGTAATAACCGCAAGGGGAGCCGCACGCCGGAGGAAGCCGGCATGCGTCTGGCGCGCGCCCCGCGTCCTTTCAGCCTGCACACCAGCCGGCACCTGATGCGGCTGCTTGGCAAGGCCGACGATCAATGGCGGAAGTATCTGTTCTTCGAGTCACAGCCGCTGCGGATGGGTGACGGTGCGTTCCGAGTTCAGATTGCCGGTGTTGATTGTGCCGGCGGGTTCGAATAACAGCACGTGCGTTTCGACGTCAGCCGAAGGGCAGTGCTCGACGCCGCGCGGGATGACGACGAATTCTCCAGCGTCCACCACGAGCGTCTGTTCCGCGCCTGAAGTATCTCGATAGCCCATCGTCAACTGGCCGGCAATGACAAGGAATAACTCGTCCTCGTCGTCGTGATGGTGCCACACGAAATCCCCCGCGAGCTTTACGACTTTCACATGCTGCCCGTTTAACTCGGCGATAATCCGGGGGCTCCAGCTTTCAGGGAACTGGGCGAGTTTGGCGGCGAGGTTGATCTTTTCGATCATAACTGCCTGAAGAAGCGGACTAACTCGGCGGGGCGATTCGTCTGAATCCCGTCGGCACCGCGCCGAACGGCGTCCTGCCACGCGGCGGGATTGTCGTGCTCGCCGAGCCGGTCGACAAACACCAGGGCTCCACTACGCCTGGCTCGCGCAATCAGAATGGGGGTGAAATCGCGGTCGTCGAACGCGACCACCCGCGGCATCAGACTCTCCATCGCGCGCTCGAGATACTCGACGCTCACCGCTTCCGGCATCAACCTCCAGGAGGGCCGGATCAGATAGAGCGCGGACAGATCTTCGAGGCTGCCGTAGAACACGCAGTCGTTCTCCATGCCCGCGGCTTCCACTTCCCGCACCAGGTCAGCCGGTCGCGCACGCTTGATATCGACGTAGACGCCGCACTTGCCGCGGGCCACGCGAAGCGCGTCGGCAAAGGTCGGGATGCGTGGCTCGAACATGCGGATCTGATCGAAGTCCATTTCCTCGACGGGGCCGTGGCCGTTGGTGGTCCGGTCCAACTTGGAGTCGTGCAGGATCACAAGGCGCCCTTCACGGGTGGTGCGCACGTCGAGTTCGAAGTAATCGGCGCCTTCATCCACGGCGGCTTGAAAGGCTGCGAGCGTGTTTTCCGGATGCTCCAGGTGAGATCCACGATGCGCGATGGCACTGATCCGCCGGCTCGCGCCCCTGACGAACGGCGCGGCCAGCGTCGCTAGGAAATGGCGTCTGCGCATGGTCTACTCTGGATCATATATGGCACTAGCGTCTCCCGCATCCGATCTTCGCTATCCCGCCGGCCGGTTTCAAGCACCCGCAGCCATCACGGCAGACGATCATGAGCGTTACATCGCCGAAATCGAGGACCTGGTCGAGGGCTTGCGCTCCGCGATCGCGGGCTTCGACGACTCGCAACTCGACACGCCCTACC
Organism: Bryobacterales bacterium; assembly: GCA_038322675.1. Classification (GTDB taxonomy): domain Bacteria; phylum Acidobacteriota; class Terriglobia; order Bryobacterales; family Bryobacteraceae; genus TMP-7. The sequence continues at coordinate 22,645 of JBBQGE010000035.1, read as the reverse complement.
GCGATGGCGGCTGGACGGTGCGTCAGGTGATCCACCACCTCGCGGACAGTCACATGAACAGCTTCGTCCGCTTCAAACTCGCGCTGACCGAAGACTCGCCCGTGATCAAGCCCTACGACGAGGCAGCCTGGGCGGAACTCGCCGATTCGAAACAGCCGGTAGAGCTATCTCTATTGTTGCTCGACGGCTTGCACCGGCGTTGGGTTGCGCTGTTACGCTCCATGAGCGCCTCCGATTACGAGCGGGCGTTCGCTCACCCCGAACGCGGGCTCATGCGGTTGGATGTGAACCTGGCGCTGTATGCATGGCACTGCCGCCATCACACGGCGCACATCACGAGTCTACGTTCGCGAATGGGCTGGTAGTTACGCACCGGCGCGGAGAGCCCCGGCGATTTCCGTCGCCTTTTCCATCAGCATCCCCGTCTCGCTGGAACAGCCCAGAAACCGCATGCCGCGATCTTTCCAGAACTTCGCGAGCCCGAACGAGCGCGTCTGTGTGCCCGGTGCGATGTTGTGGGCGTTGCAACTGTCGCGGATCTTCTCCATCGCGTCCACCATTTTCGGATGCTGGAACTCGCCGGCCACGCCGAGCGAGATCGACAGATCCACCGGCCCCACCATCACGGCATCAATGCCGGGCACGCTGAGCAGTTCGTCGCGCATCTCGACGGCGCGCACGGTCTCGATTTGCAGAACCACCAGAATCTCGCGATTCATGTGTGCCAGAATTTCGGCAATCGTCGCGCGCTCGTAGTTGACGTGAGTGGCGGAGAGGCCGAATCCACGGACGCCTTCGGGCGGAAACCGGGCCCATTTCACTGCTTGCGCGAGCAGTTCGACGGATTCGACGCGCGGGAAGATCACGCCCTGTCCGCCGCAGTCCAGGGCTCGGGCCACCAGGTCGTATTCCATGTTGGCGACGCGCACAATCGGGACCAGGTTGTTGTCGGTGGCGGCTCGGCACAGGTCCTGCACGCTCTCGTGCCCGAAGGCGCCATGCTCGGTATCGACGAAGATCCAGTCGAATCCGGCGGCGGCCAGGATGCGAACGGCCTCGGGCGATCGGAGTTGGCCATAGCCGGTGCCGATCTGTAGGTGGCCCTCGGCGAGGGCATGTTTCACTCGGTTGGGTTTCATGTTGGTCAGAAAACCATTAGACCACCAGAATCTGGTGGTCCGGGCAGTCCAACTGAATGCCGTCGTAGATGGTGCCGATCAGGTCGGGTCCGTGCTTGGCAAGAAACGGCAGGATCGTGTACAGCCGTTCCTGCAGGTGCTTGTTCGGATACAGCAGGCCTGCGAGGAAATGCGCCTCCGCGGCCGCGCGATCGTTCCTCCGCATCGCCTCGCGGGCGGACTTCCGTTCGATTTTCGCGAGCTGGTACAGAATCTTCTTGCGGCTCTTACCTAGCGCGGCGGCCAGCGTGGGATCGAAGTGTTCGAGATCGCCGGAATAGCGGTCGAGCGCCGATTCAACATCCTGGCGAGTCGCCGCGGCTGACTGCACCAATTCCGGCGGCACCAGGCGCTTCGCGATGTGCTCGCGAATCCCGTCTTCGCCTTCGAACACCACCGGCCACGGCAATTCGTAGCGAGTCAGCAGGTTCTGTGCGCGCGAATCGACCAGCGTGAAGCCTGCGCGATGCATCACCACCGGCATGCGTCCCAGCAGTTCACGATAGATCGCCTGCGCCTGTGCGAAATAAGCCAGTTCGGCGGGTCCGCCGATGTAGGCGGCGGTGGGCAGCAGATAGTCCTGCATCACTGGACGGAGCAAGGCGTTGGGCGACAGACGATCGGCGCGGGCGGCGAGTTCGGCCGTCGAGTAGCGCGCGTCCTTCGCCAGATAATCGCCGTTCTGCGAGCGCAATGTGACACGGCGGTTTCCGTCAAGCAGGAAGACCAGCGAGGTCTGCGCCTCGATATGCACCTGCGCGTGATAACCGGCCGCGAGCAGTTCGGTGTTTCGCTCCATCAGCCGCTCGCGGAGATCGTGCGCGGATTCGACAGCCCGGCGGAGAAGCGGCGCGCCGAGCCGGCGGATGTGTTCGTCCAACGGGTCGATGAACAGAAGCTCGTGGCCCGCGAGCAGGCTCTTCAGGAGTTCGCGAAACGCAACGCCCATCGATTGACCCGGGGCGTAGGCTGCCGCCACCTGCCGGTACACGGTGTCGCCAAACGGAAACGATTCCAGCGCCTGCTTCAACTCGACCAGCGGAACATCGCGAAGGCGGATTCCTCCCACCGGCTGTTGCGGAGCGGGAGCGGCCGAGGCGCGAAGACACTCCGGTTGGTGCGAGTCGCCGAACACGTAGGCGTGATCGACTTCCGCGAAGTCGTGATCCTCTGTCGCGAGCCAGAACACCGGAACCGCACGAATGCCCATGTCACGCAACCGGCCGGCTACCCGTATCGCGGTGAGCGCCTTGTAGATGGTGTAACAAGGGCCGGAAAAGAGCCCGACCTGCTGGCCTGTAACAACAGTGACGGTGCCGCGCGCGCCCAATTCATCCAGCAGCGGCGAGCCCGGGTTCTGGTGTCGTAAGGCCTCCACCAGAGCCGACCGGCGATCATCCGGAAAATCGATCTGCGCCGCGGCCTCTCGCATGGCTTCGGGATCGTCGGGCCGGTGGCCGTAGAATCGCGCAACGCGATCGAAATGGTAAGTGAAATCCTCGAACAGCCGCGTAGCGTGCGGCAGTTGTGTCTGGCGTAAGCAAGCGGATTCGAGCAAGCGGTCCAAGGTTAGCAGATGAGCGGTGCTGGCCGGAAGATGCTGCAAATCCACGATTATCGACGGAACGTAGCTTGTTCTTTTTGGGATAATGAGAGAGTGCCACGCCAGAAGGACCTGGAACAGCGTCTGCAACGGACAGAGCAGCAGCTATTGCTGTTTCAAAAGATCAGCCGTTTCATGGCGCGCGAGGCGAGCCTGGCGGAGGTTCTCCAAGGCATTGTCGGGCTGGTGGGCGAGTTCCTCGGCTGCGACTCCTGCCTGTTGTACCTGATCGACAACGGTGAACTCGTCATGTGCGCGTCGAATCCGCAGCATCCATCCATAGTGGGGAAAGTGCGGCTTCGCATGAACGAAGGATTGACGGGATGGGTGGCTCGGGAGCGGCGGTTGCTGGCGATATCGCGGGAGACGTACAACGATCCTCGATTCAAGCGCTTCAGCGACTTGCCGGAGGACAACTACGAGGCGTTCCTGTCGGCGCCGGTAGTGGCCCGGAACCGGGTGGTGGGGGTGATCAACGCGCAGCACCGCAGTGCCCACGCCCATACCGGCAGCGAAATGGAATTGCTGACGACGGTGGGCGAGCAGGTGGGCTGCCTGCTGGTGCTGTCGCGGCTGTCGCCGGCGGCAGTGGAAGAGGCGAATCATGTGGCGCTGGTGTTGGCCTCGGGACCGGTCCCGCGAGCATCGTGAACCGCAGAACTCTACTTCGAACCCTCGCCGGATCCAGCCTCGCCGCCGGACTCGGTCGCGCCGCAACTGATGCCCAGCCCCGATGGGATCTGCAGTACTTCTACGACAAGGATGAGGAGTCGCTGGTAATCACCGATTTCCGGTTCATTTCACCGTCGCAGGGAATGGCCGCCGGTTTTGTCGAGCGCAAGAACGGCGGTCCGAAGGGCACTGCCGTGGTGACGCGGGATGGGGGCGATCATTGGGAGATCCAGCCTCTGCCCGATCTCCCGATTTCGATCTTCTTTCTGAACGATTCGCTGGGGTGGATGGTCGGGCAGAAGGGCATCTGGCGTACCGAAGAAGGCGGACGCGATTGGAAGAGGCTGAAGAAGGTCAAGGATATTAACCGCGTGTGGTTCGTGAGTCCCGAGCGCGGGTGGGCGACCGGCGATCACAAGACCGTGCTCGAGACCAAGGACGGAGGGAAGGAGTGGTCGGAAGTGCCCGCTGCGTCGACACCCAACGCGAACCCCGACTACACTTCGTACAACTGGATCGAGTTCCTGACCCCGAAGGAAGGCATCATTCTCGGGTCCAGCACGCCACCCAGGCCGGGTGAGAACCTTCCGGCGTGGCTCGACCCTGAACGCGCGGCACACCGCCGGGAATGGCCCACGCTCAGCATCACGCTCGAGACCCGCGACGGCGGAGAGACATGGAAACCCGAAACTGCTTCCGTATTCGGCCAATCCACCCGGCTGCGATCCAATCATCACAGCTCTGGTGTTCTACTCATTCGATTTGCGCATGCGTTTGAATGGCCGTCGGAAGTCATCCTGATTCGATTCGGAAAGAACGCACACCGCATCTTCCGCCAATCGGACCGGAGCGTCACCGATTGCGGTTGGCTTACCGAGGATCAGATCCTGCTGGCTGCGATTGAGCCTCCGGGCCGCCTGGGCCAACTGCCGATTCCGGGTAAGTTGCATATTCTACTGAGCGGCGATTACCAGAACTGGACCGAGATGAAGGTGGACTATCGTGCCTTCGGGCAGGAAGCGATGCTATCGGTGGTGGATTCGAATCACGCCTGGGTGGCGACGGATACAGGTCAGATTCTGCGCCTGGTTCGATGACGGTCCTGTTACAAACATTTTAGACACCTGCTGGTTTATGCACAGTTCTTCCACTCCCACTTGCCGGTAAACTGCTCAAAACACAGCGAAAGAAACCTGCGGAAAACTCGGCTGCTGCTTACGATTTTCATTGACCTGAAACAGAATCTGGTACATCATTGTCTTGGTTCCAAGAGGTTCAAGGAACAGTAAGCCGGAAGGATGGTAGCGGACCCGGAACGATGATCCGTCAGCGAGATTGATTATTCAAAGAGCTGGTGGGGAGCGAAAGGTAATCGGGCTGTTCTTCCAGGTAAGCCTCCGGGCCTGAGAGTCGATTGGGCGCTTTGATGCGAAAGGGCCAACAGCCCTGACGTGGAGCGACGGTTGACAATCGGATCCGGAATCGCAGATCGGAAAGCGGAAACGGGCAGTGAGCGCTGATGCTCCCCAGTCTCAGGAAACTGAAATCGAGGAGTGGAGTTCATAGCCGAACGAGTCGCCGGAAGGTTTGCGAGAGCGTCGAAGAGATAGGCCGGGAGTGACGACCCCACTACGGTGAAAGCTGAAAGGCGATCATCGCCGTGGGCGAATGAAAGGCCGTTTCGAAACGCTGGTTCTTGTTCTCATCGGGTTGCAGGTGCACCGCCGAGTTTTGATCCGCACTGGTCAAAAGCCAGTACGGGGAATGAGACGGAAGCCGCCACGCCGGGTGTGAATGCCAAGTTCAGACCGTGCTAGCCGGTTGGTGAACGGACTGTTCGGCGGGTCACTTGGAACCATTTTCCATTGGGTAACCCGCTCGCCGCGCCCCGCCCCCTCGCGGTCGCGGATCAGAATTAACGCTTCAGAGCCGCGCCGCGTCAGCAAGCGGTATGCGACACCACACTACCGTTTCGACGCTTCCATCATCATCGCCCGCGGAAACAGAATGTTGTTCTCCAAGTGGATGTGCCGGTGGAGATCCTGCTCGAGTTCCTTCAATCCATCCAGCATTGCTCGATAGGTACTGCACGCATATTCAGGCACTGCGTAATCGTCCGTCAGTTCCCGCATGCGGACCAGGGCGCCGCCCGCAGCTTCGTGCTCCTGCTCCATGACGGTGATCGGAAACTGCACCGATCCGAAGCACGGCTTGGGGAGCGAATCGCCGCCCGAGTTCGCCGATTCGAATCGCTCGATGGCCGGGAACAGCACCGACTCCTCCTTCTGCAAGTGGGTTAGTAACTCCCCGCGCAAGCCGCCGAAAACCTCGCCGAGTTCGTCCAGCCGCACAGGATCGCGATGGCCGTGCGCGGCCTGGACGCGGGACAGCCGGTCGGCAACGCGCGGCATCTCTGAGCGCAGGAATGCGTGGTGCCTGGCGACGATGTGCTGGATGAGAGCGGTGAGCGGCGCGGTGTTCCAATCGGTTTCCGCGGCGGCCCCAGGCGTAGCAGTTTGCAGCGCGAGTTCGACGTCGGCTGGATCCAGGCCCTTCTCCAAGCAGACTTCCTCGAGCGGGCGCTTGCCTCCGCAGCAGTAGTCGATGCCGAGATCTTCGAACACTCGAATGGCGGCCAGCGATTGGGCGGCGAGTTCGGCGACGGTAACGGATTTGGTGGGTGTCATGGCTTCCTTCCACCCCCATCTTGCGGCCAGGCGTGGAAGGAAGCAGTGACAGAAGTCACGCGGGCGAAAGAGTATTGATCGATCCTGCCCGCGCCGCCTCGTACGCGGCAATCGCGGGTTCCTGATTCAGGATGTAGCCGAGTTCATCGACGCCCTCCAGCAGGCACTGCCTGGAAAACGAATCCACGGGAAACTCGACGGCCCGGCCGTACGGAAGCGTCAGTGTCTGCGCGGCGAGATCGACGCGCACGGTCGAATCCGGATTTGCGAATAGCCATCCGTGCACGTCGCGCGATACCACCACAGGCAGCAGTCCGTTCTTCAGCGAGTTCTGCTTGAAGATGTCGGCGAACGAGGTGCTGATCACGGCTCGGAACCCGTACTGCGTCAGTGCCCAGGGGGCATGCTCGCGCGAACTGCCGCAGCCGAAGTTATCGCCGGCGAGCAGAATCTGCCGCTGCCTGGCCTCCGGCTGATTCAAAACAAAATCGGGCTTCGGTGTTCCATCCGATTCGTAGCGCCAGTCGAAGAATAGCTGGTCGCCGAGCCCTTCCTTCGAAATCGTCTTCAGGAAGCGCGCGGGGATAATCTGGTCCGTGTCGATGTTATCCACCGGCATCAGGACCATCTGGCTTTCAAATGCTGTGAACTTCTCCATGAGTTATCTCCCCACCGTCGAACCGTTGAGCAGCGCGCGCACGTCGGTAACGACTCCGGTGATAGCGCTGGCCGCCGCTGTCAGCGGACTCGCCAGGAACGTCCGGCCACCCTTGCCCTGCCGTCCTTCGAAATTGCGATTGCTGGTGGAGACGCTGTACTGGCCAGGCTGCAGTTGATCGCCGTTCATCGCGATGCACATCGAGCAACCCGCTTCGCGCCACTCGGCACCGGCCTCGCGGAAGATCGTGTCGAGACCCTCGGCCTGCGCCTGCTGCTTGATCAACTGCGAGCCCGGGACCACCATCACGCGCACCTTGGGACTTACTTTTCGTCCCTTCAGGATGTTCGCAGCGGCGCGCAGATCCGACATCCGCGAGTTGGTGCAGCTTCCGATGAACACCACGTCGATGGGACGCCCCAGCAGCGATTTCCCTGGTTCAAGACCCATGTAGCGAAGCGCCTTGGCGAGCGTGTCGCGCTCCAGCGGATCGGCCATCGATGCGGGATCGGGCACCGCGCCGGTGATGGGGATGCCCATGCCGGGATTCGTGCCGAACGTGATCATCGGCTCGAGTTCCGACGCGTCGATGGTGATGCTGCGATCGAAAGTCGCGCCCTCGTCGGTTGGAAGTTGCTTCCATCGCGCGACCGCCGCTTCCCAATCGGTGCCCTTCGGCGCATAGGGACGGCCGGCGATGAACTCGTACGTCGCATCGTCGGGCGCGATCATGCCCGCACGCGCGCCGCCCTCGATCGACATATTGCAGACGGTCATGCGCTCTTCCATGGAGAGCGCGCGAATGGTGGATCCGCGATATTCGAGAACGCAGCCAGTGCCGCCGCCGATTCCGATGCGGGCAATCAGCGCCAGGATGATGTCCTTGGCCGAGACTCCGCTGCGCAGCGCACCGTCTACCCGCACTTCAAAGGTCTGCGACTTTCGCTGCAGCAGGCACTGCGTCGCCAGCACGTGCTCCACTTCGCTGGTGCCGATGCCGAACGCGAGCGCACCGAATGCGCCGTGTGTGGCCGTGTGGCTGTCGCCGCAGACCACGGTCATGCCGGGTTGCGTCAGTCCCTGCTCCGGCCCCATTACGTGCACGATGCCCTGCTTCTCGCTGTGGAAGCCGAAGCACGGAATACCGAAGTCTTCGCAATTCGTCTCGAGTTGCGCGACCTGCGTTGCCGCGACTTTATCCAGAATCGGCAGCGAGCGATCGGTGGTGGGAGTGCTGTGGTCGGTGGTGGCGATGGTGAGATCGGGCCGCCGGACTTTGAGGCCGCGCGCGCGGAGTCCCGCGAACGCTTGTGGGGAGGTCACCTCGTGCACCAGGTGCAAGTCGACGTAGATCAGCGCGGGCGATCCCGGCTGTTGGGCGACGACGTGATTGTCCCAGACTTTTTCGATGATGGTGCGTGGCATACTTACTCGATTCCTGCGCAGACTGCTGTTCCTACTTCTTCCGTGGTGGCGGGCGTGCCCTGTGGCCGCAAGTCGGCGGTGACGCGTCCGCTGTTTAAAACATTTTCGATCGCGCGATTCACCGCGTCAGCTTCCTTCTTCAATCCGAAACTATACTCCAGCAGCGCGGCGGCCGATCCGATCGCGCCCAGCGGATTGGCCTTGTTCTGCCCCGCAATGTCGGGCGCCGATCCGTGGACAGGTTCGTACAATCCGACCCATGCGCCAGACGCCTTGCGATCGCCGATGGAGGCCGACGGCAGCATTCCGATGGAACCCGCCAGCACCGCTCCCTCATCGCTGAGGATATCGCCGAACATGTTCTCGGTCAGTAGCACGTCGAAGCGCCGGGGATTCAGCACCAACTGCATCGCGCAGTTATCCACCAGCAGATGATCGAGTTCGACGTCGGGGTATTCCCTTGCGAACTCCACCACCACCTTGCGCCAAAGCTGCGAGTTCTCCAGAACGTTCGACTTGTCCACGCTGGTCACCTTCTTGCGGCGATGGCGCGCCAGCTCGAAAGCCACACGTGACACGCGCTCGATTTCGGAGCGAGTATAGGTCATTGTGTTGACCGCGCGCTCATCGCCCTCGGCACCCGAAATGCCGCGAGGCGTTCCATAGTAGATGCCGCCCGTCAATTCTCGCACGATGATCATGTCCGTGCCTTCGACCAGGTGGTTCTTCAGGGGCGACGAATCGATCAGCGCCGCGTACGTGCGCACTGGGCGCAGGTTGGCGAACACGCCGAGCGTCTTCCGAATCCCTAACAAGCCGCGCTCCGGCCGCTGATCGGGCGGCGCGTTGTCGAACTCCGGCAGGCCGACAGCTCCCATCAATGTGGCGTCCGCGTCGAGCGCCAGTTTCACGGTCTCGTCCGGCAGCGGTGTGCCGGTCTTATGGATCGCGATTCCGCCCAGCAGTCCTTCACTGAGCGATAACTCGTGCTGATATCGATCCGCGACGGTTTGAAGAACGCGCACCGCCTCGCGCGTCACCTCGGCGCCAATTCCGTCGCCGGGGAGGATGAGGACCTTCAACTTCATTCTGTGTGGCGGAGGTTAGTCGTCCGCCGCGGCTGCCATCGCGTGAGAACCGCCGATCACGTGATGCAACAGCGAGAGGATCTCGTCGTTACGCACGCCCTTTTTGCGATCGGCCAGCGTCGTGAACCGGTGGTAGACCTCTTCCAACTGATCGCGATCGAGTTGGAACCCGAGATCCTGGCATCGCTTCCCAAGCGCGTGCCGGCCGCTGTGCTTGCCCAGTACGAGCCGCGTCTCGGGCACTCCCACCGACTTCGGATCGATGATCTCGTACGTGCTCTTCTCCTTCAGATAACCGTCCTGGTGGATGCCGGCTTCGTGCGCAAATGCGTTCTCGCCGACAATCGCCTTATTCGGTTGCGGTCCGAACGTGATAATAGACGTCAGGTGCTGACTGGCCGAATACAGGTGTTCGGTCACGATCTTGGTTTCATACGGAAGCTGATCGTTGCGAACCTTGAACGCCATCACGATCTCTTCGAGAGAAGCGTTGCCGGCGCGCTCGCCGATGCCGTTGATGGTGCACTCGATCTGCCGCGCGCCTGCCTGGACAGCCGCAATCGAATTGGCCACCGCGAGGCCCAGATCGTCGTGGCAATGCACGCTGACGATGGCCGAATCGCCCAGCGCCTTCACCATGCGCCCAATCAACTGCATGTATTCGTGCGGAACGGAGAAGCCGGTGGTATCCGGTAGATTCACGCACCCTGCACCTGCCGCAACCACAGCGCGCGAAATCTCTTCCAGATAGTCCCAGTCGGTACGCGTCGCGTCCTCGGCGGAGAACTCGACATCGTCGGTGTAGCGCCGCGCCAGTTCGATGGCGGCGCACGCCTCTTCCAGCACCTGCTGCCGCGACTTCTTCAGCTTGAACTTCAGGTGGATGTCGCTGGTGGCGATGAAGGTGTGAATGCGCGGACGCCGTGCATGCTTCAGCGACTCCGCGGCGCGCTCGATGTCGAGCCGGTTAGCCCGGGCGAGTGCCGCCACCTGAACCCACGGAAACTCCCGGCTCACCGCATCCACGGCCTCGAAATCACCGTCGGAGGCGATCGGGAAACCGGCCTCCAGGAGGTCCACGCCGAGTTCGACCAGTTTGTTGGCCATCCCCAGCTTTTCATGCACAGTCATGCTGCAGCCAGGCGACTGTTCGCCATCGCGCAGAGTGGTATCGAAGATGTATACGCGGTTGGTGGTCACGGGTAGTTGCTCCAGGAGAACGGCCGGTGAGCCATTCTCTTTGCCCATTATGGGAGTGGTCGCCCGATTTGGCAAATTTATAGTACTGTGCTGGAGTATAATTGAAAGTGATGCCATAAGCGGTGTTTATGGAACTGTATTCCCTCAAGGTATTTCTAACGGTCGCCAACGAGAAGAGTTTCTCGCGTGCGGGTGAGAAGTTGTTACGGACGCAGCCGGCGATCTCGTTGGCGATTCAGCGCCTTGAGAACGAGTTGCAGGAGAAATTGATCGACCGCTCCGGCAAGGAACTCATTCTGACGGATGCGGGGCGTATTGTGCTCGAGTATGCCCGGCGATTCGAGAACATCGAACGCGACCTCGACAACGCTTTGAAGGAGCTGCGCGACCATTCCGCGGGACGGCTGATCATCGGCGCGAACGAGTCGACGACGCTGTACCTGCTGAAGCACATCGAGGCGTACCGCCGGCTCTACCCCAAGGTGAAGGTGGAGGTGCGGCGGAGTCTGTCGAGCAAGATCCCGACGCAGTTGATCGACGGCGATTTGGAACTGGGCCTGATCAGCTACGACCCGGAGGACGACCGTCTGGTGGCTAGTGTCATCTATACGGACCATCTCTCGTTTGTCGTATCGCCGCAGCACCGGTTTGCGAATCGCGCGGAGGTTTCCATTACCGAACTCGGGATGGAGACGTTCATCGCACACAATGTCGTGTCGCCGTACCGGGCGCTGGTGATCAAGGCGTTCCAGAACCACAAGGTGCCGTTGAACATGGACGTCGAGATGCCGACGGTGGAGACCATCCGGCGCATGGTTCAGCGGAACGAGGGAGTCGCATTTCTGCCGCGGATGTGTGTGGAGCAGGAGATCGAGCAGGGTGTTGTGTGCGAGATCCGCGTTCCGGAGTTGCGCATGGAGCGGCCAGTCCGGCTGGTGTTTCCCGCACGGCGCGTGATGAGTCATGCGGCCAAGGCGTTTTTGGAAGTGATTCAGACCGGCACGTAGGATGGCGGTGGGTGGGCCGCATTGCCGCACACTCGGTGACCCGGCTGGACGAACTGTTGCAGCATCATTGGAAGCCGCTGCCTGCCTCGCAGACGAACTGACGCCCTCATTGTTGAATGCCGCCGAGATCGTCCAATTGCCCCGTCCGGGCGCGGTATCGCGATTCGCCCGCGCAGTGGCTCCGTTGCAGAGTAGCGGGTGAACCACGCGGCCGAATTATGTCGCACTTTTTCCGCACACCGGAGCGGATACGCCGTTGGCCGGATCCCTCTTCGACATCGGTCAGCTTTTTGATCCACGACGTTTGCTCTTCCAGGAAGAACCAACGTTCCGCAAAATCCGGAAGCCACCGGCCTTTGCGAATGCTGTCCCATCATATGCCGCGTCCGATGCCCGATCCGCAGGCGGCTACCGCCCCAGATCAATACATCGTGACACAGATCAGCGCCGTTCGGCCAAACGAGAGTGCCACCCTCGACCCGCAACTCCCGGAACGCCGCCGCGTTCTCACGTATCTCGGTCAGCGTGAGTTCGAAGCGCCGACCGTTCAGTGGCTTTGCGCCACGAATGCGAACCAACCTCATCCCCCTCATTCTGGCGGCGCGATGGATCCTAATAATAGTCACGCCGGTGCCCGTCTCGGAAGGTCACCGCTCAGCAGGGCCGAAGCTGACTAACGCGGACGGCAAAATCCCAAGCGCGAGTTGCGCCCCGCCCCGCTTGACCTGTCCGTTCAGGAGGAGACTCACGAATCCCTGGATGGCGAGCGGTGGGCCACCGTCGAGCGGATTCAGATCGGCCTTCGTAATAATCGGCGGCGGTGGCGCATCCACGCCCACGTGGCGAATGCCGCGGCCCCGTACCAACCCACCCCGGTCACCGGATGCCGGCCGTAACCCTCCTCGACTGCGAATACCTTCCCTTACAGGAGGGACGCCCTTCCATTCCCAACTGAACCCGAACAGGGCGGCCAATCTGACCACTAGCCACTAACCGCTAACCCTGCCATAATAGAAAGCGCTCTGGCTATCTGCCGTTACGGCGGATGAACATTCTAGGTCCCACGCGTTCCCCTCGACTCAACGAGGTAGCGGCAATCGTGTATTTGCTTGCCGCCTTCTTTGTACTGCTCAGTCTGGCCTCGTATCGTTACCAGGATCCGTCCTGGGATACGGTCACCGGTCTGCACGCCCGTAACCTTACCGGCTCCATCGGCGCCGGCATGGCCGATGTCTTCTTCCAACTCTTCGGTCTCGCCGCCTATGCCATCCCGATCCTGATGCTGGCGCTCGCCTGGAAGTGGCTGCGGTCCAGTTCCATGGCTGCCCCGTGGGCCAAGGTTTGCGGCGCGTCGATTCTGCTGCTCAGCCTCTGCACGGTCTTCGGGCTCGGCCCCGAGTGGCGCCCCATCGGCGGCGTGATTCCCGCCAGCGGCCTTCTCGGTGGACTCGTCGCCGATTCCCTCGTCCATCGCCTGAACACCATCGGAGCGGCGCTGCTCACCTCCGCCTGCCTGGTCATTTCCATCTACCTGGTGTCGTCGTTCTCCATGGCGAAACTCGCCGGCTGGTTCGCGGGCCCGATTGCCTGGTGGAATCGCCGGCTCGAAGCGTTCCGGAATTGGCGTGCTGAGCGGGCCCGCATCGCCGAAGCAAAGGAAATCGAACGCGCCGAGCGCCGGGCTCTCAAGCGCCAAATGGCCGAGGAGGCGGCACGCCAGAAAGCCGATGCCGAAAAGACCGTCCGCATTCCGAACAGCCGCAAGCGGACAGCCGCGGCCGTCGAGCCGGACGACGACCGGCCTCCGTTCGACATGCCGGAGACCGTCGGCGAAGCGGAACCCGCCCACTACGATATTCCCATTCACGAACTCGAACAGGCCGAATTTGTCCCGGCTCTCGTTGCTCCGCCTCCCGCCGCTCCGGTCGCGGTGCACTCGTTCGAGGACACAGTGAGGCATCCGGCCGAGTGGCGCCGTCCGCCCACCAGCCTGCTCAACGAACCGCCGACGCGGAACGCTTATGACAGCCAGGAACTGAAGGAAATCGCCGCGCGCATCAAATCGAAATTCGAAGAATTCGCCGTGCATGGCTCCGTGGTCCAGATCAATCCGGGCCCGGTGGTCACCACGTTCGAGTTCAAGCCCGAGGCCGGCATCAAGTACAGCCGCATCACGACGCTCACCGAAGATCTCTGCCTCGGCCTGCAGGCTGAGTCGATTTTGATCGAGCGAATCCCGGGTAAGCCGACGGTCGGCATCGAGGTCCCCAACACTCGGCGCGAAGTCATCAGCCTTCGCCAGATCCTCGAATCCGAAGAGTTCACGAGCTCGAACTCGCCGCTCACGTTTCCGCTCGGCAAGGACATCAGCGGACGCATCCGCGTCACCGCACTCGAGTCGATGCCGCACCTGCTGATCGCCGGATCCACCGGATCGGGCAAGAGCGTCATGCTGAACGCAATGATCATGTCGATCCTCTATAAGTCGACCCCCGACGAAGTGCGCATGATCATGGTCGATCCGAAGCGTCTTGAACTGGGCCTGTACGAGGGTGTCCCGCACCTGCTGACTCCCGTCATCACCGATCCCAAGAAAGCCACCAACGCGCTCCGCAACGCGGTGCTCGAAATGGAGCGCCGGCTGAAACTGCTCGCTGCGCAGGGTGTCCGCAACATCGATCAGTTCAATCGCAAGATTCGCAGCTTGAAGACGCAGCCGCGCAAACTTTTCGACGATGCCCCTGCCGAGGATGAGTTGGAACTGCTGCCGTACATCCTGATCATCATCGACGAGCTTGCCGACCTGATGATGCTGGAGCGCGCGAATGTGGAGGAGTCGGTCGCCCGCCTGGCGCAGATGGCGCGCGCGGTAGGCATGCACCTGGTGCTTGCCACCCAGCGGCCCAGCGTCGATGTCATCACCGGACTCATCAAGGCCAACTTCCCATCGCGCATCAGCTTCCGTGTCGCCACGCGCGTGGACTCGCGGACGGTGCTGGACGTCATGGGCGCCGAGCATCTGTTGGGCAAGGGCGACATGCTGTTCCTGCCGCCCGGATCATCGCGTCTCACTCGCGTGCATGGCGCCTATCTCACCGAATCCGAAATCAACGATGTCGTGGATTTTTGGAAGCAGCAGGCCACGCCCGAATACGACAAGAGCTTCCTGCTGGCGCCGCCCGAAGACACCGGCGAGGACAATGAGGAGTTCGACGGCGAGCAGGATCCCATGTACCAGGATGCAGTCCGGATCGTGCTGGAAATGGGCAAAGCATCCACGTCCACCTTGCAGCGCCGCTTGCGCCTCGGCTATGGCCGCGCGGCCCGCATTCTCGACATGATGCAGCGCGAAGGGATCATCGGGCCTCCGGATGGTCCGCGCCCGCGCGAAGTACTGAAGCGCCCGGACTGGCTCCAGGAGGTCGAGAGTTCGCTACGATAGCCTAATGACCCGAAGCCTCGTGCTGCTGTTCGCTATCGTCCCGCTGCTGGCGCAAAACCCAGTGACCGACGCCGTCAAGTCCGCCTACGACCGCATGAAGCAGAACCTTATCGAAACGGCCGAGGCGATGCCCGAATCCGATTACGGCTATCGTCTCACCGCGCAGCAACGCCCTTTCGGCGAATGGATGAAGCACACAGCCATGGGCAATTATGGGTTGTGTTCGGCCATGCGCGGCGTCCCCGTTCCCGAGACCGTGCATTCCATCGAAGGACTCAATGTTAAGGCCGACATCCAGACCGCATTGAAGGAATCATTCGCGTACTGCGATACCGTCCTGAGTGAGATGACCGATCAGAAGGCAACCAGCCAGATCACGAACAACGACCGGAAGATTTACCCCGCGCAGCCGATGATCTCGCTCGTCGCTTCTCTCAACGAGCACTACGGCAACCTGGTCGGTTATCTTCGTAGTAAGGGGATTGTGCCGCCATCGACGGCCCGGTCCTTACGCAAAAAGTAAACATGCTGAAAAAACTCTTACTAGTGGCGTCGCTCGCGACGGCCGCGTTTGCGGTAACGGTCCCGCGCCCGTCCGGCGACCTGACTTATGAAGTATCCGGCAAGGGCAAGCAGGTTCTTTCCCAATACAAGGGAAAGATACTGTTGGTGGCGGCGATCCTCACCACTTGACCGCACTGCCAAAAAACCACTCAGGTCTTGAGTGGCATTTACAAAGAATATAAGCCGAAGGGCGTGGAGATTCTCGAACTCGCATTTCGCGACGACGAGGAAGCGGTGAAACAGTTCGTGAAGACCTACAACGTGCCGTTCCCTGTCGGCACTGTAGATGGCCAAACGTTCGTCAAATGGGCGCAGATCACGGCGGACATGCGGCCCACCGTGCCCATCCTGTTCTTCATCAATCGCAACGGGTTCATCGTGGGAGAGTACATGGGCGCCGAGCCGTTCAACGAACTCGATCACATTGGCGAGAACGTCCGCGCGAAGCTCAAGGGCATGGTGGAACAGGAACCGCCGCCGAAGAGCCGTGCCACCACAAGGAAGAAGAAGTAATCAGACCTCCAGGATGTCTCCGGGTTCCGGCATCGAAACCGTGAGCCCGGAAGCTTCCATCGCCTCCCGAACCCGATCACCGCTCCGTCGCAGATCGCGCTGCACATGCACCAGTGCCAGTCCGCGGACTCTCCGCTCCTTCGCCATCTCCAGCAGCGCGCCGATATCGGCATGTACGGCCGATTTCTCGAAGAAAAACGCCTCATGCACCAGCAGGTCCGAGCCTTCGAAGAGCGCCGCGCTCTCTTTCGTGAACATCCCGTCGCCGCTATAGCAGAACGATTTTCCGCCGCGCTCCACCCGTATCGCGAAGTTCGAGACGGCATGCCTGGAGGGTGCGAAGGAGAACCGGGATTCGTGCGCCTCCACGGTCTCGTGCTCCACTGCCGCGCGATAGTCGATCGGGAATTGGAACCGCGCCGCCAGCGTCCGGTAGCCGTATTCGAGTACGTCGCGAATCTGATCGAGTACGCCGCTCTGGCTCAAGATCGTGAGCGGTTTCGTGCGCCCTTCTTCCCACCAGCGCCCCAGCACGGCCGGCAATCCGAAGTAGTGATCGGCATGCGCGTGGCTGATCCAGATCAGATCGATCTCATCGGCCCGGGCCGCCGAAAATACTCGCGGCGGCACGCTGTATCCACAGTCGAAGAGCGCGGTGAAATTGCCATCGCGCAGCAGCATCGAAGTATTCGGGAAGCGCTCGTCGAACGCCTCCCCACATCCGAGTATCTGTACCTGCATGGCTATAACTGGAACTTGATCCCTTGCGCCAGCGGGAGATCCGCCGACCAGTTAATCGTCACGGTCTGCCGGCGCATATACGCCTTCCACGAATCGCTACCCGACTCGCGGCCGCCTCCCGTTTCCTTCTCTCCACCGAACGCGCCGCCGATCTCCGCGCCGCTGGTCCCGATGTTGATGTTGGCGATTCCGCAATCGCTCCCACGCGAGCTCAAGAATGTTTCGGCCGCGATCACGTTGGTCGTAAACATCGCCGACGACAATCCCTGTGGGACGTCGTTATGCCACGCGATCACCTGCTCGAGATCGTCGAATTCGATGAGATACAGGATCGGCGCGAAAATCTCTTCCTTCAGAATCGCCATGGACGGATTCGCCTTCACCAGCGCCGGTTCGACATAGCATCCACCGGGACGGTCCAGCGTGCCGCCGCCATACAGAATCTCGCCGCCCTGCTTACGTACTGTGTCGAGCCCTTCCGTCATCGTCCGCACCGCATCCCGATCCACCAGCGGTCCCATCAATGTGCCCGCATCCAGAGGATCGCCGATGGGCACCTGCGCGTACGCGGCTTTCAGACGGTCTATCACTGTCGCGGCAATCTTGCGGTGCAGGAACACGCGGCGTGTCGTCGTGCATCGCTGGCCCGCAGTGCCCACGGCGCCAAACAACACCGCGTGAACCACCAGATCGAGATTCGCATCGTCCATCACGACGATTCCGTTATTCCCGCCGAGTTCCAGCAGCGTGCGCCCCAGTCGCTCACCCACGATGCGCGCGCAATCGCGGCCGACAGCGGTGGAACCTGTGAGGCTGATCAGCGGCAATCGCGAATCGCGCAGCATGCGGTCGCCGACGGTCCGGCCCGATCCGATCACCAGGTTGCATACGCCCGCCCAGCCGTGACGCTCCAACACCCGATTGCAGATATTCTGCACGGCGATCGCGGTCAGGGGCGTTTTGCTCGACGGCTTCCACACGATCGTATCGCCGCACGCGAGCGCGATCAGCGCATTCCACGACCACACGGCCACAGGGAAATTAAACGCCGTGATGACGCCGATTGCACCCAGCGGATGCCACTGCTCATACATGCGATGCAGCGGCCGCTCGCTCTGCATGGTGAGCCCGTACAGTTGGCGCGACAACCCCACCGCAAAGTCGGCGACATCGATCATCTCCTGCACCTCGCCGCGGCCCTCGGGCAGAATCTTGCCCATTTCGAGCGACACCAGCGCGCCAAGATCGTCCTTCACGTGGCGTAGTTCGTCGCCGATCTCGCGCACTATCTGGCCGCGTTTCGGAGCGGGCACCATGCGCCACTTTAAGAACGCCTCATGCGCGCGCGCCACCACTTCCTCGTAATCCTTTTCACCCGCCATGCGAATGCGCGCGAGTTCCGAGCCATCGCCCGGACTGTAGGAAATCAATTCGCCGCCGGACGGATTCTTCACCCATTCGCCGTGACACGCCCCCGAGTTCTCGGCTTGAACGCCGAGTCGGTCCAGTACTCCCGTCACTTCCGTCAGTTGTTCTGTGCCAGCCATGAAAATGCCTCCGGTCCCGTGGCGAACCGCCGGTTGGCGGCTTGCGCCACGCGTTGTATCGTCTCTACTACCGTGGCCTGAAATTGTGGTTCGAACCAGGCCTGATGTCCGTGGATGGTTGCGATGCGGTGCGCCGCATCACGAGTTGTCGCGCCCTGCCGCTTCACCGCCCGCACATGCAGCGGATCGCCCACCAGGTCGTGCGTGGTCGCCGCAATCGCCGCCGATGCTAACTCCTCTACATCGGAGGGCAGCAAGGGCGCAAGCGTCGCGAACGTCTCGATACCGGCGGCGCGCAATGCGGCGATGGTCGCGAGTCTTTCGTCGAAAGTCGCGCAGTGCGGCTCATAGAGTCGCCGGATCGATTCGCGATTCGTCGTCAGCGAGAAGCTGACCCGCACTGCGGTGCGCCGCGCGAGTTCGCGGATCAAGTCGACATCGCGCAGGATCAGCGGACCGCGAGTCTGAATCGTGAACACCCGCGGCGGCCGCGCGATCAATTGCTCCAGGATCCGCGGCATCATGCGCTCGGTCGACTCCGCCGGTTGATAGGGATCCACCAGCGGCGAGCAATAAATCACCTGATCCGGCCGCAGCGCGCGTGCCAGCAATTCCGGCGCATTCCGCTTGAACGTCGTGAATTGCCCCCAGCGCTTCTGATCCTCCGGTTTGAGCCCGCCGTAGATCCCCATTGTCGGCACGTAGCAGTAGGTGCAGGCAAAGGTACAGTTTCGCGCCGGCGTGAGCGAGTGCGTGAATCCCGCCTCGGCGATGAAGCCCGACGTACTTGTCAGAATACTGCGCGAGTCGGCTTCGAAGATGTGGAACCGTTCACTCATTTCACCGCGTCGAGAATCGCCGTAAGCTGCGGCTTCGATAAATACCTCCCGCGAATGGCGACACCGGAAATTCGTGACACATTCCGAATGTCCGCCAGCGGATTCGCATCCAGCAGCACGATATCGCCCACCATCCCCTGCTTCAGGGTGCCCACCGATTCATCCCATCCGAGATAGCGCGCCGGTGCGATGGTGGCGGTCTGCAGCGCCTGCATGGGCGTCAGTCCCGACTTCACCAGCAACTCCAACTCGTGCTGCAGCGTCACACCGGGAATCGTGTAGGGATCGCCGGTGTCGGTGCCCGCCAGGATTTCCACGCCGCTCTCCTGCATCATCTTCACCATCCGCCGCGCGAGGTCGTACTGGGCCTTCAGAGCCGCCGCGCGTTCCGTGTTGGCACTCTTGATTTCCTCGTCCGGCTTCGGCCAAGTCGCCCGAATCGCGTACGGCACCTCGCGGAGATGCGGATCGTGAACGCGCGCGGCCGCATCGACAAACGCCATCCGCTCCCACAACGTGAGCGTCGGAGTCTGCCGCGTTTCGAACAACGCCGACTTCTTGAATAACTCGCGCGCCTTCTCCTCGCTGAACGTGCCCAACACATCCTTCGGATCCGTGGCGCATGCGCCGAAGACACCGAACAGATGCTCCATACTCCCTTGCCGCGCGTCGATGGCTTCCCATGCGGTAATCGACCGCGGCACATGGCCGGCGAACGCCATCCGCCATTTACGCGAGCGCTCAGCCAGCGCGATGTAGGCATCCCGCGGAAGGTCGCTCAGCACCTTGATGAAATCGACATCCATCTCGTCGAGTTTGTCGAACGTGCGCCGCGCATCCTCGGGTGTGATCGCGACCATAACGGGCAGCAACTTCGAATCGGACACGTGACCATCCACCGCCGGACCCGACGTGACGACGTGCGGCCCGATCGCCTTTCCGTTCTCACAATCGCGCCGCCAGGCGGTGGTTCGGGCATAATCGCTGCCCATATCGCGTACGCCCGTTATGCCGTTTGCCACAAACACAGGAAGCTGATCCTGTTCGTACCAGAGGTGGACGTGCATGTCCCACAATCCCGGAATCGCGTAACGGCCGCGACCCTGCACTACGCGTGCGCCCTTCGGGATCCGCACCTTCGAGACCGGACCCATCGCGACGATTCGTTCACCACGAATTACTATCGTCATGTGCGGCTTGGGATCGGCGCCCGTGCCGTCGATGACGGTCACATCGTGAATCGCGGTAACGGCTGCGGATGCGGCGGTTGCGGCCAGCGCAATGCCCAGTAAGATGCGGTACAACACACTTCCATGATCCCAGATGAACGGCGACATGTACCGCTTCGGGGTTCTCACGCGTCCATCGGACAGAATCATGCGTAACGGGTTTCTCGCTCTTCTCCTCGCAACCGCCGGACTTCAGGCCGCCGAACTCGCCGTCAGCGTTGGTGTCGGACCCAGCAAGTCCGTCAGCACTCCGATCGGCACATTTTCCGGCGTCGATTCCACGGCTACTTTCCTTGTCGACGCCGGCGGCAAACTCATCGGACTCGGCCCCATCTCGCTCGGATGGGATGTGCCGCTGGCCATCGGCGGTCCCAGCCGCGCCGAGTTGTCTGCGGGCGGCTCAGGAATCTATGCCTATGCCGACCGTATGCAATTTGCCGTCACACCGGGTGTGAAGGCAAGGCTCGGACTCGGACTCCTATCGCCCTGGGTTTCGTTCGGAATCGGCGGCGCCCGATTGGATCAGGCCAGCGCCTCGATCCTGAGTGGCGATCCCATCACGGGAACTCTCAACGCGAATCGCTGGGCCTTCGCGCTGTCGCCGGCGGGCGGCATCGACTTCAAACCGATCCCGATCCTCTTCCTGCGCGGCGAGGTCCGCAGTTACGCGTTCCGCACGCCCGAACAGCTATTCAACGGGAATAGCCAGTTGCGATCCACCTGGCGGAATAACGTTCTGTTCCTCGGCGGCATCGGCGCACGATTTTGACGCGTGGTTGTGCTCACCCGGATTTTCCAAGGAAACGAGCGAGTCGACCGGCGAGTTTGCTCGTCGTCTTCGTTTCGCACTCCCAAACCAGACACACTTTCCACCCAAGTTTGCGCAGCCTGCGGGCGTTTCTTCATCCCGGCGCTGGTTCCTTGCCAGTTTCGGCTCCCAGTACTGGACGCGCGACTTGGCGATGTGCGAGTCGATGCAACCGGCATGCTGATGCCAGAAGCACCCGCGCACATCGATGATCCGGTTCAGTCGCGGGAGCACGATGTCGGACTTGCCGGGGAGCGAGCCGACGTGAAGCCGGTACCGGTAGCCCATTCCATGGACCAGCCGACGCACGATCATCTCGGGTGAAGTATCCGAACTTCGAATCCGGCTCATGTTCGCCGATCTGCGTTCGGGAGTGAGATTGTCTGTCACACCGCCAGATCCAGCGGAAGATCCGAAATGTCCTTGAGCCGTTTACCGTCGACCATGATCCTCACCAGAGTGGCGGAATCCTCGTTTCCCAGAGCCTGAACGCCAGCAATCAGCTCCGGCAACGCAGAATGGTACACGCAGTCGAGGTCGCCTGTTCCAAGGGCTAGCGATGCCAGCCGGCTCGGCAGCGGCTCCCCTGTCACCACCGCGATGTGTGGCAGACGCCCCTTCCGGTTCCGGATTAGATTCAGTGCTTCGGATCGGGCACTTTGTGCCCGGTCGCTGGAGTTTGTACATTCCGGCAAGATTGTTTCAACCCCATCGCGTGCATGGGGACCTCGCAAGCACAAGAAGCAAGTCGGTCAATAAATGCGTAGTAGACAGACCGACGCAGATATGGCATCCTGTTTCTGAGCCCTCGCTCAGGAATCTTAATGAACAACAATGAAACCAGGAATCTCATCCTAGGCGTATTCGAGGCCTCCTTGGAGGCGCAGTTGCGCGCCGTGCGCCGCCTTCGTCACGGCGAGCAACCCGCCCATCCAAGCAAGCATAAAGGTCTGTCACAAGTGGATATGGCATTCTACATACTTAAGAAGGGCCCCTCCCCGCTGCATGTCTCCGAGATCCTCGACCGTATCCAAACCCAGTTCGGGATCACCGTGGATCGGGAAAGCCTGGTTTCCTCACTCACCAAAAAGGTGGCTCGTGGCGACCGTTTCCTGCGATCGGAGAAGAATACCTTTTCGCTGCGCCCGGAGGCCCGATGAGCCTGCTTGGACCTGCCCCCTGGGCTGAGACAACCAGTTAAGACACAGTTCGCCGTTCGCTGAAGAGTTCTCGACCGGCAAGACCAACGTACCGCATACTGAAACCCGGTTGGTGAAGCGGAGGCAGGCAATGCTGGCGAGCAAGTGCGCCGGGGTAAACCGGCATGTTGTAGGGGATGAAAGAGCCCTACGGGAAAGGAGCAGCGACTCTATTCCGACCTCGAGTCTTGCGTGGTGCGCTGCGAGGCGTACGGCGAAGCGTAGACAGAGGCATCGGTGGGCCG
>JBBQGE010000034.1:0-60053 GCA_038322675.1 Bryobacterales bacterium | reverse complement strand
GACAAGGCGGCCACCAGCGCGCCCTTGGCTGCGGCGTATAGCGGATCCGACGCCATCCGGACTTCGGAGATCGCGATCGGGAAGTCGGCGCCGCGGAGCGAGTGCTCGAAGCGGTCGCGGAAGCCGGCCGGCATCGCCGTTCCGCCGCTGAGGACGACGGGAATCGGCCGTCCGATCTTCGGCATATTTCGAGTACGCGCGAAAGCTTCCTTCATGCCCTCGATCAGCGTGTTGATCATGTCGTCGTAGTAGACGGCGATCACTTGATGGAGCTTGTTATTCTGCGTGCCATTCAGGTGGAACGACTCCTCTTTGATGAGCCGCACGTGGTTGGCGCGCTCACCCGTGACCGAGGCCGCGCTGTGATCGATGAAGTCGCCGGCCTTGGGAACACTGAAGCTGAGTACGGGAACCGACAGGTAAGCCATGGCGACATTGCAGAGTCCGCCGCCGCAACTGATGCCGATTCCGGTGTAGTTGGAGTTATCGAGCTCGGCGAAAATGACGGCGAGTCCCTCGTTGATGGACCGGGTTTCGTAGTTCAGGCCGCTTAGCACCTGGCGAACCGTGGATTCGTGGTAAGTCAGCGAGTCCTCAGACCCGAGCGGCGGCGCCGGAACCGTGAAGCAGAGCTTCTGTCCTTGCGGTGTGGCGGGCCCCACTATGCTGGTAATGATGTGCCGGATCTGGCTGAGACTTTCGGGTTCCTTGGCATCGAGCGTACCGCGCGTCATGGGACGGCGAATCTCGGTGCTCATCAACTCGGCGAACTTCTCGCTCTCGTTGCCATGAACGATGATTTCCGAGTTTTGAACAACGTGCGGAATGCCTTCCTTCTCCAGTACGGAGGCCGTGATCTTGGAGTAAGGAATGGTCACAAACGCATTCAACTGGCTGCTGAATTCGTACTGCTCGCCGTTGCGTAGAGCCAGAGCCACCCGGCTGGTCCCGACATCGAGTCCTACGGCGGAATGTTCGTTCTTATTGTTTTTCATCCTGATTGTCCTCGTTGGAGCGCATTGGATCGCTGTTGATG
Source organism: Bryobacterales bacterium (assembly GCA_038322675.1). Lineage (GTDB taxonomy): Bacteria > Acidobacteriota > Terriglobia > Bryobacterales > Bryobacteraceae > TMP-7. The sequence continues at coordinate 59,017 of JBBQGE010000034.1, read as the reverse complement.
ATCTGTCGATACCGGTCCTGCAGCGCGCGCCGGTACACGCCGGGATCGACGCCTTGGGCGCGTGCCCGCTCGGCTAATTTTTGCTCGGCGGCGGCGAGACCCGGCCAAGGCCGCCCCGCCGCCTGAAGAAAGGTCGTGTCGTAATCGAAGCCAAATAGTGCGATGCTGGCCACCGGCTGCCGGTAGTTGTCCGGAAGCCCGAGCGCGCCGAACGGGAACCCTTCCGCCCAATCGGTGTGATACCCGATACGGAGATTCGACGGGTTCACCGAAACCTGCGCGTGCGTGACGCAGTTCGCGGCCGGAATGGAGTATTTGCTTCGGAGCATGTCGATCAAAATGCGCGCGGCATGGAGTTGCGCGGAACTCAGCGGAACGGACGAATCGGTCTGGGCCTCAAAGGCCACCGACAGAAAGCTGGCGTTCAGATTCACCCAGGCTGCCTTCCTATCAGACCACACAGACTTGCCCGCGTGATTGGCGACGTCGCCCTCCGCCACCACTCGCCAGACCCGCCCAAACCGGTCGATGACAAAATGATACGACCGTTGCTGCTGGACGTACGACAGCAGATTCCGGCCGATCCGGGTGATGGAGCGAACCTCCGAGGGTTCGAACGGAAACTGGTGACTCTCGGTGGAGTGAAACACGATGCCCACAGGCTGCGACTGCCACTCAACCGGTTCCCCGTTCTTCGGCTGTGCGGCGAATACGGGGTACCGCGTCCGGGGTTTGGAATGGGTGACGAACCCATTCTCGACCCGTAACCCGTTGCTGTACAGGTCGAATTCGAGATTCTGCTCAACCGGCCAGACTCTTGGATCGATTGACAATTCCGTGGTCCCCACGGGAATTGGCGTCGAATTGATAATCCGGCTGCGGGCGGTGGACGGCGAATAAGATGGGATCAGAAAAGACGCCCACAGGACCGCGGTCATTGCCACTTGCCACGCACGCCGGGGCGGGACAGGCGTCTGGCCCCCGGTCGTCGCGCGCAGAAAGCGCAGCCGCTCGATAGGATCTTCGATCCGGGCCGCCCGCCACTCAACTACGGTAGCGCGCATCGGACCGGGTGTTTTGGCGGAAACCTGCATCAATCACATTCCAAAAGTGCCGTTTCGAGACCTGGATTCTCCCCACAAAGCGTTGGGTGCGCAGCGTGCACGTTTGACCGGCTTCTCTAAATCGTACCTCCACACCGGCACGGCCCGGTAGCGTCCTTCCCGTGAAATGGTTCTGTCGTAATTCCGTCCACTACATATCGGGCTTGTTCCGGGCAGGAGCGCTGCCTGGACCAGCCCGAGGAAAGAGGGCACTTAGTGACGATTTCTGGTTTCGATCGTTTGGGATCAAAGAACCCCGAGTCCGGTACATTCAAGAATGCACTCGATTACATGAGCGTTGTCGCGCAGCATAACTCGGAGCCGTACAGCGAGGAGTTACTGTTCGGCATTGGAGGCGGCATCGGATGCGCCTATTTCCTGTTCGAAAAGAACGGCAATCATCCTATCCATCTGGGAACGCGCATTCACACTAGGGAAACGGAACGCCCGGAGTTTCTGCTCGATACAGCAGAACGGATCGGCGTGCCGCTGAAGGTGCAGAACTCCTCGAGCGCCAGCGCGGCAGCATCTAATTTGAAGCGGCAGCTCGATCAGGGCAAACCTGTGATGGTTTCGGTGGATCCATCGCGGTTGCCGTACCTGGGTTTGAACGCCGCTATTAACAGTTACTACTCCATCATCGTCTATGGCTTGGACGAGCACGCGGATCAGGTTCTCATCAGCGACCGCTGCCCGCGGCCGGTCACGGTGAATCAGGAACAGTTGCGATTGGCCCGCGAGACCAGTTGGTCTCCGAAGTATAGGGGCGTGACGGTGGAGCTGCCCGTCCAGCAGACCGACATTCGCCGGGCCGTGACAGGCGGCATTGTTGCGTGCTGCCGGCAGATGAACGAAGGGCTCGGTATCACGAACTTCGGGCTTCGCGGACTGGAGAAATGGGCCAACGTCCTGGTCAGCGCCAGGGAGAAGAAGAGCTGGCCGAAGATCTTCTCCCCCGGCCCGACTCTGTGGACGGCTCTGTACTCGATCTTCGCCCAGATCCGCGGACGCTCGGACACGGGCAGTGCCAATCGGAGGTACTATGCGAAGTTCCTCGACGAGGCGTCGGAAATTCTCGGGAACCGCGATCTGCGGCATGCGGCTGAGCAATACCGGAAGTGCGACGCGATGTGGGAGGAGGTGGCCAACGCGCACCTGCCCGAGTCGGTGCCGCAATTCGCCGAGGCTCGCCACCTGACCATCCGCCGGCGCGAACTGTTCGAATCGCAAGGTCAGGAGGCGCAAGCGGAGATCTCGCAAATTCACGACCGTCTGAACGCGATCGACGACGAAGTCTCCAACTCATTCCCGATGAGTTTTCAGGATTCGCGCAGTCTTTTGAGCGACTTGCGAGCCCGGATCCTCAAGTTGCGGGACGCGGAAGGCGAGGCCTTGCGAGCTTTGGATTCGGCCATAAGGCCGTCGGCAGCCGACCACGACCATCAGGGCGCGGCCCAGACGTGCCACGAAGAACCGGAGACGGTGGGCCACGGCCACTGACGATCAGAGGCCGAGATAGCGTGTGGCGATGATCCGCCGGTGGTGGAGTTCGTGTCCAGCCGCGATGTAGGCGAGCGCGCGGACGCTGACCTCTTTCCCGTTTGCGACACCCCGGCGGGTCCACGCGCCGGCTGTCAGGTGCCGCAACAGTAGGATAGTGGAGCGGCGCACCGCGCGAAATTCCTCTACCAGCGCGGGCAAAGGTAGATCGCCGAACGGACCGAACTCCACATACGGATCCTGATCGAAGCCCTCAATGGGGGTGGCGTCGTTTCGGCCGAATCGAAGTGCCCGATAGGCGAAGATGCGCTCGGTATCGGAGACGTGCCCCAGCACCTGCTTGAGCGTCCATTTGCCGGGCTGGTAGGCAGATGCGGCTCGATCCTCGGTGACATCCGAGAGAAGTGCAACTGTCTCATCGAGTTGCGACTCCAATAGCGACAGGATAGGGCCGTCGCCCACTAGATCGATATACCGGGAATAGTACGGGTCGTGCTCGGATGGACCCGGGCGCTGGGCGGTTGAAGGCTGTGGATGCATGATTCTCCCACAGTATCGCTGAAATCGGCTGGTCTGTCCCGGTCCGTACAAGACCGTCCCATATTCGAACACCGGGCTTCTGAGAATCCTCCCGATTGTTTCGTTAAACCGTGTAAAAACAGTGTGTTCCAGCCATTGCGGCGATTGGAAGGGCGCTTGCCCTTTGTTTGTCGAGACTGCCATGGATATTCAACGCAAAGGCGCGGGCCGGAAAAAGCTGATTCGCCGGATCACGATCGCCACAATCGCCCTTATTACCATTCCTCTCGTCACCTGGGGATTGTCTCGGCTGAAACCCGCCGCTCCAACGGTTGAACGCTCCACCGTGTGGATCGACCAGGTCAAGCGCGGCCCAATGCTCCGCCAGGTGCGTGGACTGGGGACTCTGGTAGCCGAGGATGTCGTCCAGATTCCCGCGCAGTTCCTAGGACGCGTGGAAAAACGCATGGTTCTGCCCGGCGTGAACGTTACACCTGACACCATTCTGCTGGTGCTCAGTAATCCTGATATGGAGTTGTCTGCAAACGATTACGAGTGGCAGGTAAAGCAGGCACAGGCGAATTATCAGGATCTGAAGGTGAAGCTGGAAAGCCAGAGGCTGGATCAGGAGAGCCTGGTTTCGAAGACGCAATCGGACTACACCCAGGCCAAGCTGACACTGGACCGCGACCGCCAATTGCAGAAGCTCGACCTGAAGCCGGATCTGGAAGTGAAGCTGTCGGAAGCGAAATTCCAGGAGACGCAGGATCGGCTGGCGAATGAGAAGAAGCGGTTGGCGATTCAGGGCGATTCTCTGAAGGCACAACTCGACGTCCAGCGTGTCCAAATCGAAAAGCTGCAGGCAGCCTACGAATTGAAGAAGAAGCAATATCAGCAGATGACCATCCGGGCCGGAACCACCGGCGTGTTGAAAGAAGTGAATGTCGAGGTCGGCCAGCAGGTGTCGCCGGGTGCGGTTCTCGCCAAAGTGGTGCAGCCGTGGCGGTTAAAGGCCGAACTGAAGATTCCTGAGACGCAGGTGAAGGACATCACGATCGGTCAGGATGCTTCCATCGATACGCGGAACGGCATCATTCCGGGCAAGGTAATGCGGATCGATCCTGCGGCCTTAAACGGAACCGTGACCGTGGACGTCAAGCTGATGGGCGATCTGCCGGCTGGTGCTCGGCCCGACCTGAGCGTGGACGGGACCATCGAGATTGAGCGTCTGGCCGACGTGAAGTACGTCGGGCGCCCCGTGTTTGGGCAGCCGAACAGTCAGATTACTCTGTTCCGCCTGGAAGACGAGGGCAAATATGCGACGCGCGTCCCGGTGAAATTAGGCCGTACTTCGGTAAACACCATTGAGATTTTGGACGGTCTAAGGGTGGGCGACCAGGTGATCCTTTCGGATATGTCGACCTGGGATGCACAAAATCGAATTCGACTGAACTGACGTGGGACGCGATACGTAGTACGTAATGAACTTTTGGCCAACCACGAGGAGAAACTGAGATGAACCCGAACGGAGCGTTGATTCACCTGCAAGGCGTAACGAAGGTCTTCATGACCGATGAAGTGGAGACGCACGCACTGGCAGGCATTCACCTGGATATTCAGAAAGGTGAGTATATTTCGATCGCCGGGCCTTCCGGATGCGGCAAGTCGACACTGCTCGCGATCCTGGGCCTGCTCGATTCGCCGAGTGACGGCACTTATATCCTGAACGGCAAGCCCGTCCAGAACCTGAAACTATCGGAGCGGGCGCGGATCCGGAATCGCGAGATTGGGTTCATTTTCCAGGCCTTCAACCTGATTGGCGACCTTACGGTGTATGAGAACGTCGAACTGCCGCTGACGTATCGCGGCATGCCGGGCGCCGAGCGGAAGAAGCGCGTACACGACGCACTGGAGCGCGTCGGCATGTCGCACCGCGTGAAGCATTATCCGTCCCAACTGTCTGGCGGTCAGCAGCAGCGTGTTGCAGTGGCGCGCGCTCTGGCCGGCGATCCTGCCATCCTGCTGGCCGACGAGCCCACCGGAAACCTGGACTCGGCCAATGGTGAAGCGGTGATGGACCTCATGCGCGAACTGCATCGCGGAGGGGCCACCATCTGCATCGTTACGCACGATCCACGCTACGCGCGTTATGCCGACAGGTCGATCCACCTGTTCGACGGCCGCATCGTGGAGGAGAATGTGGAGGCCGCATAATGTTTCGGAGAAATCCGGACGCGTTCGCGATTGGCGCGATCGCTTTGTTTCTGATGGGCCTTAACGCCCCACGGTTCTTTGAGCCGCAGGTGCGGATGGCCGTGACTCCCCTGAAGTACGAACTGCGGTCGAATCACGATGAGGTACGGGCCGAACTTCAGGCAGCGCGCGATCAGGTCCGATCGGAACTTGCGGCCCATCGTGATGAGATTCGCCAGGCATTGCAGGAATCGATCGGCCGCCGGCGGTAGTGGGCGCTGGTTAGAGAGATCGAACACCGCATACTGACGTGGACGGCTCAGTACAATCAGCGACTTACTGAGCCGCGACCGTGGGGGAGCGGAGCGAATTTCGCCGGGCGCTGGTTATACCAGCACCCGCAGTTCCCGTACGATTTCGCGCATGCCGTCGGCTTGCGCAGTTAGCTCCTGGGCGGCGGAGGCGGACTCCTCGGCGTTCGCCGCCGTCCTTTGAATCACACGTTCCATTTCGGATAATGCGGAGGCAATCTGCTCCACTCCGCGTACCTGCTGCTCGGTTCCCGTATTGACCTCGGCGGCGAGTTGATTTACCTTCCCGGCCACCTCTGAGTTCGCACTGAACGCAGTGGCGACGTGCGCGAGTTTGGCGCCGCCCTCCCGCGACCGCTCAATCGACTCCTGAATCAGCCCGGATGTATCCTTGGCAGCCTGCGCACACCGTTGGGCCAGGTTACGGACTTCGTCGGCGACCACGGCGAATCCCATGCCGGCATCCCCCGCCCGGGCCGCCTCGACGGCCGCATTCAGAGCCAGTATGTTGGTTTGGAACGCGATCTCATCGATCACTTTGATGATGCGGGAAATGCTCTCGCTCGAATGATTGATCTGCTGCATCGACTCGGTCATCTCTCCAAGTGCCTGATTCACCTGATTGACCACCTGATTCGACTCCTCCATCAACCCCACCACTCCGGTGACCCGCTCAAGGTTGTTGCGGGACAGCCCCCGGATCTCCTGCGTGGAGGCCGAAGTCTCTTCGAGCGAGGCGCTTTGCTCGGACGCCCCTTGCGCGAGGGATTGGCTGGCCGACGCGATCTCACCCGCAGCCGACGCCACCTGCTCCGCCGTCTCCACCAACGAACTCACTGCGGTGTTCAGTGTCGAGTGGATCCATCGGACTACGCTAAAGGAACTGAAGCCTCCGATGGCCACCGCCGCAATCACCAAGATCCAGGCCCAGCGGATCGTCGACGCGGCGAAGCTTTTGGCCGATGACGCTGCTTCCAGACCCCGCGCTGCGTTTAGGTCGATCACTTCTTTAACGGCTCGAACCAGACTCTCGTGAGTGTTCAAAGCTGCCGACCGAAACTGCGTGATGGCTTCGGGACGCTTGCGGTCCCGGTTGAGCGCCTGCACCTGGTTCCAATCGCTGAGATAGCGGTCATATAGAGGGCGCACGCGCGAGAAGATCTCGCGGTCGTGGCTTTCGTTGATCGTGCTTTCGTAACGGCTGGCAGCTTCGAGAAAGGCGGTGGAACTTTCGCGGATCTGTGACTCGCGCTGTTGCATCTCCCCCGCATCGGCCGCACTCAAATGCATCTCGCACCAACCGCGAAGTTCGAGGGCCGCTGCGCGCATATTCGCCGACTCCCGGAGACCTGGCAGCGAGTCCACGGCGAGCGCCTGAACGGCGGTTCTGATATGGCTGGACGCAAACAGCGTCACTACTCCAAGTACAACGGTAAAGCCAACCAGCGCGATGGCAAGAATCGAGATCTTTCTGCTGACGGTCATGGTCCGAGAGTTCTCCAGATGTAATCGCGGACCCTCGATCGGGTCCTGTAGTACTCTTCGGCTGGAAGTCGCGGAAACTCCATTGAATTCTTCGGAGATTCCACCGAGGCGGCCGAAAGGAGCCGAAGTTGCCGATGCCTGCCGGGAAGGAAAGCTATAGCCACATCGAGATCGGATCGCCGGCCGGCGTCGAAAATCCATCCCGCCTTGGCCGCGGACCGCGAATTACTGCTGCCGGCTGACCCGTGCGGTGGTGTGGATATCGATATCGACGAAGTCCTTCACCTTGAGCAGGAAGTTACTGGGATCCTTCATGCCCCATTTGACGTACGGCACGGTGAAGGCGATGTCTGCCGTCAGCTTTTGCGGCTCCATGTGACTCTTCACCTTCATCAGCATCTCGTGCGTGCCGCCGTGGATGGTGAACACGCCGTGCAGTTGAACGTCGGAATCGCCTGCCGGCGAGACGGTGCCGATCAGACGGTCGGGAACGAACGTGATCTGAGGGAACTTCGCGCTCTCGAGCACGTTCTTGTGCATGCGGCTGTCCCGAGCGCTGCTTCCGCTCTGGCCGCTGGCCGCATCGACGATCAGCATACCGCCTGCCTGTCCGGTGGCCGAGTCGAACCAGATATCGCCCTTCTGGAGTTTGAAGGTGCCGTGGACCGTGTGCAACACGTCGCCAAGCGTCCAGTTGATCTGAGTGACGGCCGGATCGAGGTGCACATCGGCCCGTTGCGCCACGACAGGCACGGCGAGCAGAACAAGAATCGAGAGAATTCTCATGCGGTAGCGATTCTCCAACCGAGAGCCGCGGCAGTTGCGGCAATTTGCGATAAGTTGAGCCGTCCGACGTGTGCGGCGAGCAGATTTGCGAATAGATCCGGCCGCGCCGACAGAGCGCCGAGCGCGCGCCCGCGAATCCAGGACGAGCGGTCCAGGGTGAGCATCGCGCCGGCCATCAGCACAGGACGACGGCCCAAACGCCGGTGTTCGGCTGCGTAGCGGCTGAGATCCGCGGCCGCGAGCGCATCCGCCAATGCGTCCGATTGCTGAAATGCGAGACACAGACCCTCGCCCGTGATCGCGTCAACAGTACCTGACGCGTCGCCAACCAGGGCTACGTGCTCCCGCGTGACACGCCGCAGACGTCGGGTCGCCGCGAAAGAGCCGCGCTCGGGACTCGCCGGGGCGAGTCCTTGAAGGCGACGGGCGACATCGGGGAAACGCGGCAGCGCATCGGCGATTCGCAAATGAGGATCGCTCGACATCGTCACCAGGCAGATTTCGTTAGAAGCCACCGGCGTGATGTATAGCTGGCAGCCGTCGGCCCAGTGGATCTCCATGTAATCGGTCCAGGGCGCAATTCGGTAATGGGTGCTGAAGCCGAACCGGCGAGACTCGTGACGGATGCCATCCAGTCCCGCCCACCGGCGGACCATCGATTGGCCGCCGTCCGCGCCCACGATCCAACGCGCGGTGATCGAGTCCCGTGGGGTGCGTACGGTGTGTTGATGGATTCCGGTGACCGGCAAGCCCCAATCCATGCGAACTCCAGCCGCCTGCGCCGTTTCGATGAGAAGTGAATGCAGGATCGGACGGCGGATGCCCCGTCCCTGGCCAACCGGAAATGGCGCCGACACGGTATGCGAGGGTCCAGTAAAGCGGATGCCGGCGAAGCGAAATCCGACGCCATCGGGAATCGTGATGCCGATTCGTGCGGCGGCGGCGAGGGAATCGGGCATCAGACCTTCCCCGCAGGCTTTATCGAGAGGCGGTTGGCCCGCGTCGGCGACGATCACGGAGAACCCGCGGCGGCGGGCGGCGATCGCGGCCGCGAGTCCCGCGGGACCGCCGCCAATTACGAGAACATCGGTATCAAACACGTCTTGTTACCAGCGCAGCAGAATCAACTCGGAGCAGAAGCCAGGACCCATCGCGCCCAGCACGCTCCACGAGCCCGGTTCGGGACGCCGGCGCGTCATGAACTCTTCCAGTACCACTAACACCGACGCCGACGAAAGGTTGCCGACCTTGCGCAGGCATTCCCATGACGCTTCGAGCGCGCCGTCCCGAAGTCCGAGCGCCTCCTGCGTTGCCTGCAAGATCTTCGGACCACCGGTGTGCATGATCCACGTGGAGATGTCGGACCGGTGCAGATCGTGTTCGGCGAGGAACGCATCCACATCGGCGCCCAGGTTCTCGCGGATGACATCCGGCACGCGCGGCGACAGCACGATCCGGAATCCCTTCTCGGTGATGTCCCAACCCATGACATCTTCCGTTCCCGGATAGAAGCTGGATCGTGTGGCGATGATCTCGGGTCCCGGATACTCGGTATTCGCACCAGCCACCAGTACCGAGGCTGCGCCGTCGCCGAACAGTCCGGAGGAGATAAGGTTGGCCACCGAGAGGTCGTCGCGCTGCAGAGTCAGCGAGCACGTTTCAACGCTGACTAGCGCGGCAACCTGGCTGGGGTATGCGCGAACGTAATCGGCGGCCCGGGCAATCCCCGCCGCGCCGCCGACACAGCCTAAGCCAAACACCGGCATTCTGCGAATTTGCGGCGACAGCCCCAGGCGATTGATCAGGCGCGCGTCGATGGACGGACTCGACACGCCGGTGATCGACATGAACAGCAGCGCGCCGATCTGGGCGCGGTCCACTCCAATAGCCGCCGCGGCCTTGCACAACGCGCGCGTGCCCAACTCTTCCGCCGCCTGGAACCACGCGCGATTGTTGTCGCCCCAGGTGTTCAGGTTGTAGTACTCCAGAAGCGGCAGCGCGAGATGACGTCCGTCGACACCGGCACGGGAGTGCAACCGGTCGAGCAGTTGCGGGTTCTGCAATGCGCCGTTCCAATACTGCTTGAGGGCCCCGAGCAGTACCTCCTGCGAGTAGTAGTTTTCCGGAAATGCGGTGGCCGTACTGACGATCTTCATCCGTCTCCTTTAGTGAATCTTCGCCAGTTCCTCGCGGTACAGCGGATTCGCGGGAAACTCCTTCGCCAGCCACTCGAGAGTGCGGCGCGCGGTTGTTTTGTCTTTGTTGCGCAGCGCCGCGACTGCGAGTAATAGGCGCGCGTAGGGAGCGAGGTAGTGACCCTTCTCTGCTGTGAGGCGCAGGCGTTGGATGCCCATCTCACCGTCGGTCTGCGCACCGGCGAGCCGCAACAGCCAGCGCACGGGCATCGGCTTCAAACTCAACATGTAATTCTCGACCCCGACGGCGAGATACGCGTCGTAGCAATCCGGATGCTTGGCGATGACTTGCTCGGCCAGGGCACGGCTCTGCTTCAACTCCGACAGGGCCGCGAGATTTCGCTTCTCGATGAAGGCCAGATAATCCGCGTGCAGCCCAACACGAAGCACCGAAGCCAGCAGCGCGTTCTCATCATCCGGATTGCGGCGTAGCGCTTCCGACGCGACCCGGTCTGTGCGTGCCAGCGCTGCTTCGAAACTGCGCTTGGCCGTGGCGTCCGGGTCGAGACTCCGCTGCCGCCGGAAGAAGCTGTCGTCGTCGGTGAAGAACTCCGATTGCAGAATGTGAAGGCGATCGAACTCCCCAAACAGGTACGCCGCGGCATCTGACACCGGACCCATCGGATCCTGCGGATGCTCAGCTTCGTACTGTCGTAGAACCTTGTGCGCCTGCGCAAAATCCAGGTTGTACATGGAGCGGTAGGCCTGGTCCAGCGGCGTGCTGGGAGCGGCGTTCGCGATGGTCGCCATGGCCAGAAGGGCGAGGAGGACAGCGGCCATGCTTATAGGTTTACCGCCCGCCGAGCGAGCGAAAGCGCTTCGGTCCAGAACGAACTGGATGTGTGCATGAGGTCGACGACGGCCGTGATGGAGTTGACAAAATCGTCAAGCTGGTTTTCAGTTACCACTAGCGGCGGGGCGACTTTCAGCACCATGAAGTTGTTGCCGCAGATCTGAGTCAGGATGTGGAAGTCGCGGAACATGCGCATGACGATCACCTGCCCGAACATTCCGGCGTGAATCTGACGGAACGCCTCGAAGGGCAGGCGCAGTTTGAGGCTCGACGGAGTTTGGAATTCGATGCCCGACAGCATGCCGAGACCGCGAACCTCCTTCACCATCTCGTAGCCGCCGAGCGACTGCTGCAACCGCCTCCGTAGTTCTTCGCCCATGCCCAGCGCGCGTTCGCCCAACCGTTCGTTCTCGAGTACGTCGAGGGTTGCAAGCCCGGTTCGCATCGCGAGGCCGTTCTCGCTGAACGTTGAGGTGTGGACGATCGATCGCTTCAATGAGTCGTACACCGAGCGATAGACTTCGTTCGTCATCAACACGGCGCTGACCGGAACAAGACCGCCGCTGAGCGCCTTCGCCAGGATCACGATATCGGGCTGAACGTTGAATTGATGTGCGGCGAGGAAGGTGCCCGTACGGAACATACCCGTCTGCACTTCATCCAGCACGAACAGCGCACCATGACGCCGGCAGAGTTGAGCGGCTTCGGCGAGGTAATTGGCATCGGGCACGCGAATGCCAGCTTCCGACTGTACGGGTTCCACGAAGAATGCGGCGTACCGGCCGGCGGCCAGTCTCTGCTTCAGTGCCCCGAGATCGCCGAACGGAACGCCCGCGGTATCGGATAGCATCGGTCCGAACTTATCCTTCCAGAAGCCGTCGCCCATGAGCGACAGCGCGCCGCAGGTGAGTCCATGGAATGCGCCGTCGGCGTAGAGGAGTCCGGTGCGGCCGGTGTGCTTGCGCGCAAACTTGATGGCCGATTCCACGCCCTCGCTGCCGGAACACGCGAAGAATACCTTGTCGAGCCCGCCGCCGGCGAGTGTGCAGAGGCGATGTGCGAGCGTCCCGGCGAGATCGGGGACGTGGCTCTGCAGCATCGCGGGGCCGCATCGGTCGAGTTCGTCCTTGATGGCTTGGATGATCGCAGGATGATTGTGACCGGTGTTATGGACACAATAGCCGGACAGGAAGTCGAGTTTGACGTCTCCGTTTTCGGCGAACAGTTCCGAGCCGGAACACCGCTGATACCGGACGTTCATCTGCAACAGGTTCAGCAAGCGCACCCACTGCGGGTTCACGAAATCGGAATAATCGGCGGCTGTCGTAGCGATGGGGGCAATCGTCGTGCTGGCCATTCGATATGCTCTTGAGACGGATGATCCGGGGAGTTTTGGGTACAACGAACTTCGCCGGAGTACAATCCTGAAATGAACAATCCGGCAAAGGATGTCGAGGAGTATCTGGAGCGCGTGCAGCAACCGGCTCGCACCACGCTAGACAAAATTCGCGCCACCATCCGATCCGTCGTGCCGGCGGATGCCACAGAAGGCATCAGCTACGGCATGCCGGCGTTTCGGTACAAAGGAGCGCTGGTCGGTTACGCGGCGCATGAGAATCACTGCGGTTTCTAGCCCATGAATCCGGCGGTGATTGTCGCTTTGAAGGACGAACTCAAGTCCTACGAGACATCCAAGGGCGCGATCCGATTCCCCGTCGACAAGCCGCTCCCGGCGAGCCTGATCAAGAAGATGGTGAAGATGCGCATCGCGGAGAACGAGCAGAAGAAGCGCTGATCTCAGCGCGAAGCCTCGGCGTCGTTGATGCGATAGTCGGAGTACTCAATGTTCACGATTGTATGGCCGAAGATTCGGACGTCGCTCTCGGACCGGTTCGTGGTAGCCAACCAGTAGCCTTTCACGTTCTTGTACTCGTGGATGAAATGCGTACGTTGCACCCAGAAAGACGGATTCTGCGCCGGCGCGCCTTCAATGCGAACCACGGCGAAACTGGCCGCGTCCACCCACACGGTTCCTCGAAATAGAACGGGACTGCTTTGGATTGGCTCGGCTTGAAGCACGTAGGTTCTCCGGCCGTTCAGAGTCTCGATGCGCGTGAATTGGAACTTGTAGTTATCGGGTGAGATGCGTGAGGCGGCCTGAGCATCGGGCGCCGACGAGCGGGTCTCGGTGTCGATGATGCGGCGGAAGACCATCTTGCGAATCGCCGATGATCCAGTGGTTTCGAGCACTTCGAAGCGTTTGGATCCGTCCCGGGCCACCTCCACGCGGGCGCGCATCGTCGCATGCACGCCGAATCGCTTATTCTCCACCGTGTATTGGCGCAAGCCGGAGTAGCCGGGGAACGATTCGCGGCGCGCGAGATCGGCACTCTTCATGTCGCGCAACAGGTCACCGAGCGAGACTGCGGTTGTCGTAGGCTCGAATGCGCCCGCCGGGAGTGCTGCCAGCAGGCTCAGGGCAATCGATAGCCTATTCATGCTCGTCTCGCACTGCCAGTCGCGGCGAGAACGTCCACCGCACGGCACGATACGCCAGGTAATAAGCATTGCCGCGCGTGATGTATTGCCGGGTCTCCAGCACGACCCGCCGGACTCCGAGAACCGCCAGGGATCGGTGTGGCCGTTTCAGAGCCGGTCCGTCCGGCGCCGGTGCGCATGCCTTTAACGATACAACCACCGCGGCCCCGTCGGTGGACCCGGCGCCGGATTTGAGGGCCAATTCGGGACGCTCGATGGCTTCCGCCGATGCCAGGCAACCGGCGGCGGCCAAGTCGTTGACGATTGTCTCGCGCTCGCGATCGACCACCGGATCGATGCGGTGTGTGACCGTAAGCCGCTTCCAATCGAGCCCAATGGAGACGTCGTGGGTGGCGGCGCCGAGCCAGAGTGGCTGCTCAGCAGTGCCCACGTTCCAAAGACGAATGTGGTGGCGTTTCGCCATCGAGTTGAACGTCTTCTGAAAAACGAGATTCGGTATGCGGTCGCGGTAATACAGCTTGGAGACCGGGGCGCTGGGATAAGCTTGCATCGATGTCATCGCCACGTAGGTTCGCGTAAACGTTCTGGCGGTGAGGGTCTCGGCGAGCGTCCAACCTGCGGCAGTAAAGGCCTGCGTCAATTCGGCTTCGGCTCCCGCGAACGCGAAATTGATAATGTCGGTGGCGGGAGTACGATCCGCAATCATGACTTGCGCCGGGGCCTGCCGTATTATCGCAGCGACGTCGCCGGAACTCGTGGGGCGGACAGGTTCCGTTTCGGGTTCAGCGCCGGTGGAGACTCGGACGATCAAGTCCGTGCCGGCCGGCAGTTCGATTTCGGGATCCGGCATGCGGAACAGAATCAGTCGCGAGGCAATTACGGCAGCCGCACCGAAGCCGCCTTCCGGGAACTTCGTTTCGATCATCCCGCCTGCTCCGGTGAGTCCGGCCGCGGAACGATGCAGAAGCGCCGGCGCGGGCCGATACCAGACACCGCTCAACCAGCTTTGGGGACAACTCGCTGCCAGGATGCCCTGAATAAAATTCGGCTTTGTGACGGTCTCGCGGGCATTATCGACGCGCCGCAACCGGACCTCACACGGGACGGAATCGCCGGTGGGCAGTTCGCACGAATCAAACTCCACTTCCAGGAATGCGCGCTCCCGGCGGAAGCCGAGTCCGATGGATCGCGCCCGCCGGACGGAGCCGTATATGATGGAGCCTGCGGGCAACAGCGAAAAGCGGTCCTTCAGCGGCCCGAGGACGCGAGCCTGGAACTGCGTGCCGGATTTCGAATAGCTCGCAATGGGAGTTTCCAGGCGCACCTGCAAATGCTGCGCGTACGGTGCCGCGGCACATACGAGGGCGGTGGCCACGAGGGTCATCGCGAGTTGGCTAGCGTGCATCGGCTCCCCATCTCTCCACCACTTGCCACGCAGTCGCGGTAATGATGAGGCTGGCGAGGCCATCCAGGGCGTAGTGATAACGGCCATAGATGGTGGCCACCCAGATCAGGATGGCGGCGGCAAAAGCGGTCAGCCAGACCGTACGACGGCGCCGGAGCGCACTCATCAAGCCAAATGCGGACGAAAACGCGACGGCGACATGGCCACTCGGGAACACACTGGTGGCGATATCGAATCGATCCAGCAGGAACGTGTTCACCTCGCGCGGGACGTCGGAAAAGGCGGGCAGATCGGTTCCGGGAAAGGCGAGCCGCGGCGAGGTCAACGGGAACACCGGCAGTAGCGCGTAGGCTGAAAGAGTACCTAGAAACAGAATCGAAAGGAAGCGATTGGTATGGGCTCGTGCACGGCAAAGATAGACAGTGCCGAGCGCAATGGGCGGAATCGCATACAGGAGCAGGTAGCAGCTTTCCAGTGCGTTCGGGATCGCGGCGCCTGCCGCCTCGATCACACGGCGGAGTCCAAATGTGCCCAGGAGGGCGCGGTCCCACCCCACCCATTGTACCTCGCGTGGGTGGGGCGAGGAGTTGGCGAACCAACCCATTGACCAGTAGCCGGCCAGAATGAGACCCAGCGAGGTCCAATCGCGAAGCACGCGCGACCACGGCCGGGAGTCGGACGATTCGAGTTTCCACAGAACGCAAAGCACTACGGGCAGGGCCGTGAGCAGTAACCGCTGCCCGCCGCCGACCGGACGGTAGCAGGCCAGAACAGCGAGCAGTATGAAATAGCAGAGCGCGATCCGCTCAGGCGGGCGAATCCCGTCGATCCAAGACATACGACGGGGGGCCTGGATCCCAGTCTTCTCAAGAACTGACTCCATTTGTACGTGTTTCTAAGCTACTACAGAAACCGTGAAATCGACCCCGGAATTTCGTTGACCCCGTATTTTCGGTGCGATCAGGGTGGACTTCCGGGGTATCGGAAGATCGCCGCTCGGGCTACTTTGGGATGAGGCGGGACGATCGATGAGAAACGACAGTTCGATTCCGGCTGCGGTTGCCGCCGGGGTGTCGGTCCGGGAGCGCAATGTATTGCGGGTGCTGGCCGGCGGCTTCGTGCTGATGATCGTGCTGCTGGGGACCGATGGCTTCGTCGGCGTGAAGAGTCTGCTGTCGATTCGCACGAAGGTGTCCAGCTTGACGGAGAACCAGTTCCGCAACGTGGTGCTGATCGACGAAGTACAGCGGGCGCAGTCGGCCATCGGATCGGTGGTGTATCAGCTTTCGCTGGGCGCCGGGCCCGATCCCGCGAAGCTCGACGCCAGCATCACCGACGTAGAACATACGTTAGCGGATTTGTTTGCGCAGGTTCCTCTCGGCGATCCGGATCTGCCGTATTGGCGCGATGTGGAACAGGCGTCCAGTGGGGTAACGGCCGAGGCGCACCGGCTCCTGGCGGATGGGACGCAGGCAAAGCGCGACGTCAGCCGCATGCTGGCCGATCGCGAACGGCTCCTGGTGGCGACAGCCAACCTGATTCGGGCGAATCACGAGGAAGCGGAGGCCATTCGCACGCAGATTGAAAGCATCACCTCGAACCAGTTGTGGGAGGACGGTGTGTTGCTGGGCGGATGTCTTCTGATCGCAGTCTTATGCGGCTGGCTGGTGTTGCGCACGGCCCGGCGCCTCTATCACCAGATCACCGAGCAGGCCGCGGAGTTGACGGACGTATCGTGGCAACTGCTGGAGAAGCAGGAGTCGCTCGCGAGGCGGTTGTCGCACGAATTGCACGACGAACTGGGACAGTCCCTGACCGCGCTGAAGACCAACTTCTCCCGTCACTCTGCCGCTGGGTGTATCGATCCGGCGTGGATGCAGGACTGCAACGAACTGCTGCGCGATTCGATTCGCAGTGCGCACGAGATCTCCCAACTGTTGCGGCCAACCATTCTCGACGACTTCGGACTGGACTCGGCGCTGGCTTGGCTCTGCGAGCGCTTCGAGGAGCGCAACGACATCGCGATGGATTACCAGTCGGACTTCCACGCGAGGCTGGATGCGCAGACGGAAACGCACCTGTTCCGCATCGCGCAGGAGGCGTTGACGAATGTAGCCCGGCACTCGGGAGCGAAATCGGTGAAGGTGCATCTGGCGCAGGATCGTGGATTCGTACGGTTAGCCATTGCCGACGATGGGGCGGGCTTACCGGAGCAGCGCGACAAGGCACGGTCGCGCTTCGGGCTGACAGGCATGAAGGCGCGCGCGCGCAGTCTCGACGGCGAGATGGATATCCGGAGCGAACCGGGAAGGGGCTTGGCAATCGAGGTGGTTTTCCCTAAGCGGGAGGTAGCGAATGAACAAGACTATACGCATCTTGTTGGCTGACGATCACCGGATGGTTCGCCAGGGATTCAAGTTGATACTCGAATCGCAGAACGACATGGAAGTGGTCGGCGAAACCGGGAATGGTCGCGAGGCCGTTGAGTTAGCACTCTCGTTGAAACCCGACGTGGTGGTGATGGATGTGTCGATGCCCGAGTTGAACGGCATCGAAGCGACGCGCCGGATTCGCGAGGCCACGAAGCTCGTTCGAGTGCTGGCGTTGAGTGTCCATCGCGACGGCGTGTATGTGCGGGAGATCGTGAGGGCGGGAGCGGACGGATACATCTTGAAAGAGTCGGCGGATACGGAGTTGCTGCAGGCCGTCCGCGCCGTGGCGGAGGGCAACAGCTATCTAAGCCCGGAGGTAGCCGGAGCCGTTCTGAAGGACTATCGCAAGCACGCGACGAATCCCATCGACGTGTTGACCACGCGCGAGCGGGAAGTGCTGCAACTGGTCGCGGAAGGAAAGACGAACAAGGATATCGCGACCCACTTGAACTTGAGCGTGTACACGGTGGACGGGCATCGGACCCGCATCATGGAAAAACTCGGGCTTCATAGCGTCGGCGAGTTGGTACGATTCGCGGTTCGAAACGGGTTAGTGGAATGATGCTGCGCTGTTTGTGGAGTCTGTTGTTCGCGTCGTTGCTGGGCGCACAAACCGCCGCCGTCACACTGGACGATGCCATCCACGGGGCGCTTGAAAAGAATCTGGCGCTGCTGGCCGAACGCTACAACGTGTCCATCGCCGACGCGCGAATCATCCAGGCCCGGCTGCGGCCCAATCCGGTGCTGACGGGTGGCGCCGACTATCTGGACGTGTTCGGCACTGGCTTCAACAAGGAGAATCAGGCCGGGCCGGCTGAATACACCGCGCGGCTCGATTATCTGTTTGAACGGGGAGGCAAGCGGGAGCGGCGTGTGGACGTCGCACAAAACGCCAAGGCCGTGACGCAGTTGCAGTTGTTGGACACCACCCGGCAGCTTGTGCTGGATGTCGACAACGCGTTCGTCGAGGTGCAGGAGGCAAAGGATAATTTGCAATTGGCCCAGGAAAATCTGCGCGCGTTGAATGGGGTGGTAAACATCAACGAAACTCGCGTGAAGGCCGGCGATCTGTCGCAGGTGGAACTGATCCGTTCGCGGTTGGCGGCGTTGCAGTTTCAGAACTCGGTCCGGTCGGCCGAACTGCGGATGCGGCAAGCGAAGTCGAAGTTGGAACTGTTGATGGGACGCACCACGCCGGTCGCATCATTTGATGTGACGGGGCCCATTCGCCGCGATACCTCGTTGCTGGTGCCGGAAGAATTGCAGGCTGAAGCCTTGCAGCATCGTCCCGATCTGCTGGCGCTTCAGCGCGACCAGGCACGATCGCAGGCGGACATTCGCCTGCAACTGGCTCAGGGCAAGATCGACTACACGCTCAGCGCGCAGTACCACCACCAATTCGACAACGCGAAAGGCGATTCGCTCGGGGTGTTCTTCAGCGTGCCGCTGCCGTTCTACAACCGCAATCAAGGTGAGATCGCGCGCGCAACGCTGGAGAGCAAGCAGATCGAAGCGCGTGTTCGCGCGCTGAAGGCCTCCATCGCAACCGACCTTCAGACGGCGTTTCAGCAGTACGACACGTCTCGCGATCTGCTGGAGGGCGTCGAGAAGAACATGCTTGCGCAGGCGCGCGACGTCCGGCAGATCACCGAGTATTCATACCGTCGCGGGGAAGCGTCGCTCCTCGAGTTCCTCGACGCGACGCGAGCGTTCAACGAAACCATGCAAGCCTACAACGAAGCACGCGCCAACTATGCACGCACTCTCTATCTGCTCGACTCGGTGTCGGGAAAGGCGGTGAATCCGTGAGCCGGTTCGTGCTGGTGGCGATGCTGGCGGCTGTCATGTGCGGGTGCGGGCGAGATACGGCCGAGGCGACCAAGACTTCACCCGAAGCGGTGCAAAAACAAAATGGCGAGGTGATGTTCCCACCTGGATCGGCCCAGCTAAGCCAGATCACGGTGGCTGAAGTCCAAATGAGCGAGGTGCCGTCCGAAGTAGTTACGGCTCCGGGGAAAATCGAGGCCGATCCCAACCACGTGGCTCGTGTGCTGCTGCCTTTGCCCGGCCGTATTGCTTCGGTGCTGGTGCAACTGGGCGATTCGGTGCGGCGGGGGCAACCCGTGGCAGTGTTGGAGAGTCCGGATGCGGACGTCGCGATGTCGGCGTACCTGGGCGCGAAGGCCGGTCTGAATAATGCCAAGTCGGGTCAGTTGAAGGCCCAGGCCGATTGCGACCGTGCGAAGGATCTGTACCAGCATCAGGCCATTGCGCAGAAGGAAGTGCTGAATGCGGAGGCCGCGCTGGCGCAAGCCAAGGCAGCCGTGGAGCAGGCCGATGCTAGCCGCGAACAGGCGCAACGGCGGCTGGAACTGCTCGGCATGAAGACCGATGTCTTCGGTCAGAAGATTACGGTGAATGCCCCGATATCGGGCAAGGTGCTGGAGATCAACGTGGCCCCCGGCGAGTATCGCAACGACATGAATGCGCCGCTCATGACGATCTCCGATCTGAGCACTGTGTGGGTGACCTCGGACGTGCCCGAGACGAAGATTCGTTTCATCGATCCGGGCGAGCATCTCGATATCAAACTGGCCGCGTTTCCCGGACAGACGTTTCGCGCTCGCGTCACACGCATCGCGGATACGGTGGATCCGCAGACGCATACGGTGAAGGTGCGCGCCGAACTCGAGAATCCGCACGGCATGTTCCGGCCCGAGATGTTCGGCGAGATTCGCCATGTGGAGTCGATGGAGAAACGGCCGGTGGTGCCATCGGCGGCGGTGATCCAGAGCGAGGGGCAGAACATCGTGTATCGGGAAAAATCCCACGGCCACTTCGTACCGGTCCGCGTGCAAGTGGGCAACGTGGTGGATGGACACGTCGCCATCACCGAAGGACTCGCGCCAGGCGACCGGATCGTCGTCGACGGCGTCATGCTGCTGAAGAATTCCTGAGGTGACATATTGATCGCGAAACTTCTGCGCTTTGCGCTACACCAGCGTTTTATCACGCTGCTGATGGGACTCACGCTGGTGGGACTCGGCATCTGGGCGTTCGAGCAGTTGCGCGTCGAGGCGTATCCCGACATTTCAGATACGCAGGCAGTCATCATCACTTTGTACCCGGGCCGCGCCGCCGAAGAGGTGGAACAGCAGGTGACTGTGCCGATTGAGCGCGCGCTCAACAGCACTCCCGACCTGATTGCGCGGCGGTCGCGCACCATCTTCGGACTGTCGGTGGTGGAGTTGACCTTCGCCTACGGCACCAACGACTATTTCGCGCGGCAAGTGGTGCTGGAGAAATTGCGCGACGCTACCTTGCCCGACGGTGTGACGCCTACACTCGGTCCACTCTCGACGCCGATTGGCGAACTGTACCGCTACACGATTGAGGGCTCCAACGACTCGGCCGAGTTACGCGAGATTGAGGACTGGATCGTCGAACCGCGCTTCCTGCAAGTGCCTGGCGTCACGGACGTCACTCCATTTGGCGGACTCGTGAAGCAATACCAGGTGGAGATCGACCCCGCCGCGCTCGCCAAATACAATCTGTCGATAAACCAGATTGCCCAGGCGGTGTCGGCGAATAACGGCAACGCAGGCGGAGCGCTTCTCGACAACGGTCAACAGTCGATGGTCATCCGCGGTGTGGGGCTCATTCGCAACGCCGGCGATATCGAGAACATCGTGGTGAACGAGAGCAAAGGCGTTCCGGTCTTCATTCGCGATCTGGGGCACGTGAAGGTTGGTGCGGCTCCGCAGACCGGCATCTTTGGCTTGAACGATAAAACCGGGGGCGTCGAGGGCATCGTGCTGATGCGGCGCGGCGAGAACCCGACGGAAGTGCTGGAGGGAATCAAAGCGGCGGCGGACGACCTGAACGAGAATCGACTGCCGAAGGGGATCCGCATCGTTCCCATTTACGATCGCAGCGACCTGGTGCACAACACGCTGCACACGGTAACTCACACCCTGCTGGAAGGTCTGATCATTGTTGTCGCCGTGCTGTTCCTGTTTCTCGGCAGCGTGCGGGCCGCGCTGTTGACGGCCATTACGATTCCACTGTCGCTGCTGTTCGCTTTCGTATGCATGCATTTCACGGGGATTCCGGCGAATCTGCTGAGCTTGGGCGCATTGGATTTCGGCATCATCGTCGACGGGACGCTAGTGATGGTGGAGCACATCGTGCACGCTATCTCGGAGTACCAGAAATCGGCGGGGTCCAATCGCGCCGGAGAGAAAGACCCGATCATTCGAGTGATCCGTGATGCCGCCCTGCAGGTGGAAGGGCCGATCTTCTTCTCGCTGATCATCATCATTGCGGCCTACATTCCGCTGTTCACGCTTGAGCGTGTGGAACGGCGGCTATTCACGCCGATGGCGTTCACGGTGTGCTACGCGCTGTTGGGGTCGATGCTGCTGGCGCTGACGCTGATTCCCGTACTGGCCACATATCTGTTCCGGCACGGCGTGAAATCGTGGGAGAACCCGCTGCTCTCGTGGCTCTACAAACGCTACGAACGTGCGCTGCGATTCTCGGTGCGGCGGCCGTGGGTGGTGGTGGGAGTGTCGTCCGCCATCGTGCTGGCGGCGTTCGGATTAGGCACACAACTCGGGTCGGAGTTTCTTCCGCAACTGGATGAAGGCGTCATCTGGGTGCGTGCGAATTTTCCGTCGGGGATGTCGCTCGACAAGTCGGCGCAAATGGCATCGCGCATCCGATCGATTCTGCGGCAATCACCCGAGGTGAAGCTGGTCAGTTCACAGACCGGGCGCAACGACTCCGGCACGGATCCGTATGGTCCGAACCGGAATGAGGTGTTCGTGTCGCTTACACCCTACGATTCGTGGCCGCACGGCAAGACGAAAGCGGACCTGGTGGAAGAGTTCTCGCGCAAACTACACGCGCAGATTCCGGGTGCGGCATTCAGTTTCACGCAGCCGATTATCGACAATGTGACCGAAGCGGTGACCGGGTCGGCGGCGGATCTCGCGGTGATCATCAGCGGTCCCGATCTGCCCACGCTACGCCGCCTTGCAGCTCAAACTCTCGAGGTCGTGCGGCAGGTGCCGGGCGCGGCGGATACCGCCATCGAGCAGGAGTCCGATCAGGCGCAGTTGCAACTCTCCATCGATCGGGACCAAGTGGCGCGATATGGCATTAACGTCCGCGATGTGGAAGATGTGATCGAAATGGCGATCGGCGGGCGCGTCGTGAGCACGATGTTCGAGGGCGAACGCCGCTTCGATATCACCGTGCGTTACGTGCCCGAGGCCCGAACCGACATCAGCGCGATTGGCGACATCCTCGTCCCGACGCGGGAGGGCGGACGCGTGCCGCTGTCTCAACTCGCCGCCATTAAGGTGGTGACCGGCGCCAGCATCATCGCGCGCCGCGAGAACCGCCGGCAGATCACGGTGCGCACGAATATTCGGGGGCGCGACCAGGGTAGTTTCGTCACTGACGCGCAGCACCGGTTTGATCGCGAGATCCATCTCCCCGCGGGCTACGAGGTCGATTGGGGCGGGCAGTTCGAGAATCTCGATCGCGCGCGCCGGCGCCTGGCATTCATTCTTCCAGTAACCATCGCGATCATCTTCGCGCTGCTATTCTTCGCCTTCGGATCGACGGCGTACGCGGCGCTGGTGATGATGAATGTCCCGTACTCGTTGGTGGGCGGAATCGTGTTCCTATACCTGCGGGGCATCAATCTGAGCGTGTCCGCGGCCGTCGGATTCATTTCACTATTTGGAGTGGCGGTGATGAGCGGCGTCCTCATCGTCTCGGAGATCAATCGGCGCCGGCGCGTGAATGTGGGCGGCAGCATCGACGACGCGATCATCGGAGGTTCGCTGGCACAGATGCGGCCTGTGTTGTTGATGATTCTGGTTGCGCTACTCGGCATGGTTCCCGCGGCACGTGCTTCGGGCATTGGATCAGATGTGCAGCGCCCGCTGGCGACTGTCGTGGCCGGCGGCCTCATCTCCACGCTGCTGTTGACGCTGTTCGCGCTGCCGAGCCTCTATGCCATCATCGGAAGACGATTGACGAATGTGCCGGAGGCCTGACGGTGGATACGTTTTCGAAAATGCTTGTCGTGTTGGTGGATGAGACCGACACCTGGAACGACATCCCTCTGTATGAGGCCATCTGCCGGAAGTTGGTTCAGATGAATGCTCCCGGCGCCACCGTGCAGGCCGGCATCATGGGCTACGGCAGCCACGGCCACATTCATCGCAAGCGGCTGTTTGGCGTGCCCGACGACCGGCCCATCAGCATCTCCGTGATTGCGAGCGAATCGGAGTTGCGGGAGAAAATCATCCCGGCGATCCGGCCGATGGTGTCGGAGGGGCTGATGCTGCTGCAGGATGTCGAGATGATTCCGTAGACGCCGCAAGTCCGACCCAGACCCACGCCATCAACCCCGATCCTGCGAGAAGTGCCGTCAGCAGCATCCACCAGATCCAGGGCCTCGGTATTGGCGGCGGCCGGAACAGGATCGGCTGCGGGACCGCGTATTCCGCCAGATCGATAGACTTGACGGCGGGTGCATCGGCAGGCTTTTCGAAGAACCATCGTGGTGCGGTGGACCACGTGTTGTGAGCCGGGTGCCACCACTCGTCCAGCAGCGCGGCGTTGAAGCGGAGATGATTCAACTGGATGTTGCCCTGATAATTCTCGAGCGTGTTGACTCCCGTAGTATTCGCCGCCCGCACCAGCGCTCCGTAATAGAACGCTACTCCGAGCAAGGCGGCGCCGAATCCGAGAACAGCGGAGAGCGCCAGCGCGGCGCGAAACACGCGCGTGGGTTTCGGAAATCCCACGGCCAATACCAGCAGCAGCGGGCAGATAGTGGAATGCAGGTAGCGCGGCCCCCAGGTCTCGTCGGACCAGTTGGTCAACAGTGAGAATCCTCCGGCGAGTCCGCCGAGAGTCAGCAGCGCGAACAGTGTCACATCGCGATGCTGCTGCCACGCGCGCGGGATCGCGAAGATGCCGAGAAAACACACCGGCGAGTACACCCACAGCCCTTTGTTCGGCGATCCAAAGAACGCGGCGAGGTTCAGGAATGGCGACACGGCATCGGACACCATCCACGGCCGGATGAACGCGAAACTCCCGCCATATTGCGCCCAGAAAAACGATCGCGTCCATGCGTTAAACACGAACAGTCCGAGCACCAGCACACATGCGGCCGCGATTCGGATCATCCGCTGCGAGCGATCGATACGGCGCGCATAGCACCACACCAGGAACACCGCCGCGGGCAGCAGGAACGCTCCGGTGGATTTCGATGCGACGGCAAGTCCGGCTGCCACTCCAAAGCCAACTGTCGCAGCCCAACTCGATGGCGATCGATACTCGATTCCCAAATATGCCGCGATCAGTAGAAACAGCGACTGCTTCGGCTCTAGCCCGATATAGGCGTACGGCCACAGCATCGTCGCGAATGCCGCCACCAACGCGATCGCGAAGGCGTACCGGCGATTTCCAGTAATTCGCGAGCACCACACGAACAGCACGGCGATCAGCAACGCCGAGACCAGGCATGGTTCGAACGACAGCGAGAAGTCCTGAAGCGTGGCGCCGCCCATCAGCAGGAAGGGCAGATCGATGATCACCGGGAGGATCCCGTTGCGGGGGTAGTCAATGTGCTGCCGGGCGAGTAATTCACCGCCCGCGCGAATATCTTCCGCCGTGTATCCCATGCCGGCAATGGCGCCCGGCGTGAAGGCCGCGTAGATCAGGAACAGCGCCAGCGCAAACCACAGGAAAACCGCGCGACGGTTCATCACATCAGTTCCGCGCAGACATCCGTCCAGACTCGCAGATGGGCCGCGATTCGCCGGACGTAATCCGCAATCGGCAATCGTGCGCCCTCTGCAATCGACTCCGCACTACGGTCCAGCGAATGGGCGAGGCTGCGTGCGGCGGTCCCATAATCGCTTCCCGACAGTACCGATTCCCGTAGCGCCGCCACAATCGGCGGAGTCGCGATCATGCCCCAGATCTCGGCCCGAAGATCCTCCAGTAAATCGTGCTGATTGCGGTCGTGCTGCACCAGCGGAAGCCCCACCGTGATGCATTCACCGAGGTGCTCGGCGCAGCGCGTCAGGAAATAGCCCGACCAGATATCGCCGTAGCGGTCCAATCGCGCGCCTGGCAGATCCTCCAGCATGCGCACGTAATAGTAGGCGGGAATCGCACGCCGCGCCACCGCCGTATTTTGCGTGTTGATCGGCGACCACGTCCCCGGAGCCAGCGCAAACGATCGGCGTTGCGAGTCGACCGCCTGCACGGGGCACGCGAGCCGGGTGGCCGCGTCGACGTCGGGGTCGCCCAGCCAGAGGCCTGCATTTGCCGCTACCGGCATTGTTCGCTTGCCGGCGAACCGGAAAGAAGCATCGCGATGGCGATACGGAAATCCGCGCGGAATCACCGCTGCATCGGGACGCAGCACGAGTTCCCGGCAGATGTTATACCAACCCGACTCCGCCTCCACCGCCTCCACCTCCGCAGTCCCGCCCGTGTGCAGATGCCCCTCGTAGAAGTTGCTGGATGGGATGGCGTAGTTATCGTCGTCGATCGACACCAGAATCTCGCAGCCCTCTTCGAGCGCGCGCAGGAAACCAACGTTGCGCCGGTTATCCGAATTCCACGGGATGATCGTTGCCAGATCCGGGAATCGCGCGAGCCACTGCTGTTGCGATGCAGGATCGAGATACTCCACGTCGAGGCCTTCGGCTCGCATGCGCGCGGCGTATTCAGACAACTCAGGCGGAGTCTTGCGATCACCGACGACCCACATTTTCACGCGATCCAGCACGCCGTATTCGCGAAAATTGGCGAGATACGAGTCGAGAAATCGAGGCACCCAGATGGTTGTTGCGACGATGTTCATTAGCGGCGGCCTCGTAGGAATTCACGCCAGATCAGTTTCAGTTCCGCGACGCCGGTGGACACTGACGCAAAATTCGTGGCACCGGCGATGCGCTGTCCTTCGCGGGTCGGAAACTCCGTGATAATCACGTTCTTCTTCAGCGCGCGGATCACCATCTGGTAATCCATGGTCAGGTCCTCCGCGTCGAGTTCGAGACGATCCCACGCCGCGCAGCGAATACCGCGAAGTCCGTTGGTGACGTCGCTGGTACGGTTGTTGCCGCGGCTCCACAGAATATTCGCGATCAGCGCGAAGGCACGATTCGCCCACTTCCTCACCCGCAGCACTTGGTGATCGTCTTCGTTGACGGCGCCGGGTACCATGCGGCTGGCGACTACGAAGTCGCGCCCCGATTCGAGGAACGCACGGATCACAATCAGATCCGCTGGGTCCTCGTTGCCGTCGGGATGAAAGAAAACGATGGCGTCGGTGGTGCAGAGTCTGCGGGCATCCATCATCGCGGCTCCAAGACCACGGCGGATCTGGCGGTGTACGTGGATATTCTTCGCCTCGTAAAAGTCCGCGGTTCGGTCTTTCGAATTCCCATCGATTACCAGCGTCTGTTCGAAACGGTCCCACGCAATTCTTTCAAACATCGCGCGGCTTCCAATCAATTCATCGCGCACCAGGACGGCCAGAGTACATTGGAACGCCGTCAAGTCACGCCGCCCAGCGCGCCCGGCGTCCACTCGTGACCCCACTTGCGCTCGAAACGCTCGCGGTTCTTGCGAAACAGACGCTCGTATTCCGCGCCGGACCTCGCGCCACGCGTGTCGTCATCGAAGTGGTGCACGAAGCAATCCTCCGCCATCGCGACTTCCAGGCCGCGCGCGCGTACCGCTTCCGCCAGGTCATCGTCAGCGAACATGCCTCCTTCGTAGAGCGGGTCCAGCCCGCCGATCTCGGCGAGGAAAGCCGCCCGGGTCAGCGTGCACGACAGAGGCGCGACCGAAATGGCAGTGCGCCTACCTCGATGGGCCTTTGCTGTTTCCAGCGCGAAGCCTTCCATCGATTCCGCGTCGTTGTGGCTGCTGGCGGCCTTCACGTCGTTCGGCGCCGCATTCGTCACCGGGCAAACGAGACCCAGATTCGGAGCCGACCGAAGATGCGCCGCCAATCGTCCCAACCATCCCGGCGTCACCATCGTATCCGCATGCAGGAACGCGATGTACTGACCCGTGCTGCAAGCGACGGCCTCGTTCATGGCGGCGACACTCTCGAGTTTCCTCTCGGAGAACTCGCACGTCAGCCCCGGCCAGCGCGATGCCTTCCCGGTAAGAAACTCGCGGATCCCATCCGTTGACGCGTTGTCGAACACGATGACTTCCATTGAAGGATAGGTCGCATTGTGCCACAGCGAATCGAGACACGGCCCGATATACCGCTCGCTGTTCTCCGTCACAATAATCACCGAAACCTTTGGGAATCGCGCCGAAATCGTTTCGTCCATCACGGCCGCACGGCCCTGCCACGTGTTGTTCCGGGCAAATTCGATTCTGCGCGGGCGCAGTTCGCTCCCGTCTTCTGCAAGCGCTTCATCCAGACGCAAAACAAACTCCCGCGCATTGGCCGCGAAATAGATTAGGCCCGCGCATCGCTGCAACTCCGCCATGTTCGTAGTAACCACCGGATGACCTAGCGACAGATACTCGTACAGCTTCACAGGATCGGTCGCCGCGGTCACCTCATTCAGCAGAAACGGAATGATGCAGACATCAAACTCGCGTAGATAACTTGGCATCTTCGCATACGGGCGATCGCCGAGCAGGCGCACATTGGGCAATCGCTCCAACCGTGAAACATCACGGCCGAACACCTCGCCGATCAACACGAACGAGTAAGCCGGCCGTTCGCGCGCGACCCGCTCGATCAGATCCAGGTCGATCCAATCGGCGATCGCGCCGAAATAACCTATCACCGGATGCCGCGTCGAATCGAGCAGAACTGTCTGCCGCGCGTTCTGAAAGAACTCGTAATCCACTGCGTTTCGCACCAGCACCGGCGAGACGCCCGCATTCCGAAATTTTGTCGACAGCCGCTCCGAGCTCACGAACAGAACGTCGCATTCCCGCACCAGGCTCTTCTCTTCCCTACGATTGAAGTCGCCTATGTTTTCGAACGCGTCCCATTCGTCCATGCAGTCGTAGGCCACCACTGAATGATGCGCCCCGTGCAAGGCGGCCGCCAGCTTGCGCCAGAATGGCAATTGGACCAGCACCGCATTCTCTGCGATCGCCAGGTCGCGATACAACTCGCCGAGGCTCGCGGCTAGCTGATGCACGTCGTCGGCCGTAAGTTCGCCGTGGTAGATGTCCGGCCGCGGTCCGCGCAACTCCACCTCCCAAACGCCGGCACGGAGGTCCCGCACGTGATACGCGCGCGCCGAGTCCGGGGCAAGAAATCGCATCGGACTTACCCACCACACGCGATGCCCCCTCGCGGCCAGTTGCGCCGCGACATGCTGCGGACGCTGGTAACGAAAATCGAAATCGATGATGGACAGCACCAGCACGTCGTATTTCCGTGCTGCCGGAATCTCTTCGCGGCAGGCCAGCGAATCCAGTGAGTCCTGGGGAGGAAGATACGCTCGCACATCGGGCCATTCCGGCTCCTGGTCGCTGGTATCGGCGGCAGCTCCGAAGGGTGCACCCGCCAGCAGACCCACGGCGCGGAGCTTCCCCGCAAACCCGCGTCGCACCCAATGATCGTAGGCTTTGCGCACAGCCACCATCAGCTTCCAAGCTCTTTGGCTCTGCAAGCGCGCGAGTGACACTTCGAATTTGGAACGATAATCGCGTATACCGTCGTAGTAGTCCTGTAGTCTGCGTGCGATCAGTTTGCGTTGATCGGTGGCGTCCACCGCCGCGCGCTGCCAACTCGCAGACCGCGCCTCTTCGAGGTCACGCTTCAGCGCCTCGATTTCAAGGTGCATCGCCGCGTCCTTCGCGTCGCTCGCCAGCCGCAGCGCGAGTGCGTCGGCAGCGATCGACCGAAGTGAGTCGGCAATGTATCCTGAGCGGTCCTGCTGTCCCGCGGCGTACTCCCCAACGCTTCCCGCGTAGCCCGTCAGATAGCACGACTGCTGATCCGGCACCACTCCATCGCGATGGCACGCGCTCATCACCTCAACCAGCGCCGGCGATATCTCGGGCAGACCGCGGATCATCAACTCCGTCCAGGCGCGGCCCATATACCGCTCATCCACTGGATGCAGCCCAGCCGCCGCAAACACCTCGCCCAGAGACGTGACCGGGGTCTCCAGACCGAAGGGCCAGTTTCCCGCTTTCGCGTGCCGTAAGCGCGACACCCAATACCAATAGCACCCGGCATTCGGCGCCAGAACGACGACCAGCCCCCGGCTCCGGGAGGCCATCGCGCGGACCATCCGTACCTGATCCTCGAACGAATAGTGCTCGATGACTCCGGCGTTGAACACCAGGTCGAAGCCGGGCTGCCCTGGCTCGAAAACATCTCCCAACTGAAATGTTGCTGCGACTCCGCGCTGTTGAAACGTCCGCCGCGCAGCCTGCAGCGCGTTTTCCGAGAAATCCATGAGGTGAACGTCGAACCGCCCGCACTCAGCCAGTGCAGCGCTCTGCCATCCCGCGCCGCACGCCGCCTCCAGGATTTTCGCCGGGCCCTTTGGAATCAGGCTCTCGAACCAGCGCCGCAACTCACGCCCGAACTCTTCCACTTCGGCCGGAATCGCCTGCGTAGCAACCGTCTCGTAGTATGCGTCCCATTTCGCCTTTTCAGCGCGATCCATGCTCTCCTGCGTGGGCGGAAATTTCCGCCGAAGCGAGCGCCTCTAACTCATCAATGCGGGAATCCCAGGTTTCCTGCCGCGCGACTTGCACGCGCCGCGCAGCCAGGCCGGCATCGTTCTCGTTTAGCGCCCTTTCAATCTGACTCGCAAAATCAGTGGCGTTTCTCGTAATATAAACGAGATCGCCATACCGCTCCACTTCGGGCAGCGCCGTCGACACCACCGGCTTGCCTTGCGCGAAGTATTCGTACAGCTTCACCGGGTTCGTCGCTCGTGTCAGGTCGGATACCCGAAACGGTATCATGGCGACGTCAAACGAGGCCAGTTCCGCGGGAAGCTGATCGTGCGGAAGTTCGCCCACGAGTTCCACGTTCGGAAAACGCGATAGCCGCCGCACGCCGGGATCCTCCACTCGCCCGATCAACCGGAATCGTAGCTGGGGATGGAACTTGGCGGCAGCCTCGATACAATCGGTATCGAACCATCGGTCCAGGACTCCGAAATAACCCGCGATTCCCCTGCCCGCCGTGGGTGCATGATCCGCGAACCCGTCCGGATCCACGGCATTCCGCAGCAGCGTATACGGACGGCTCCCGGCGAAACGTTCGGCAAGAAACGTCGAGGAGAAGATCAGATGGTCCGCTTCCTCCATCGCCTTCCGCTCCGCGTGCGCGATCTCCGCGGCCATGTTCGGAAAACCTGCTATGAAGTCGTGACAATCGTAGAAAATCGGCCATCCGAAGCGCGAGCGCAGCCGGACCGCGGCCGGCATCCACACCGGCAGCGGCACCATTTGGATCACCTTCGGCTCGCATCTCACGAAATCGCCGATATCCGACGCAAGCTGATCGCTCTCCCCATCGGTCAGCATCCGCTCGTGATATACGGGCTCCCGCCGCAGCCTGGGATGTAACTCGAACAGACCCTCCGCGACTCGTGTACAGCGCGGTGCCGGATCCTGGCGATACACGCGATCGAACTGCCGCCCGAGATTCGGATTCACAACAAAGCAGCGGTGCCCGCGCCCGACCAGACCACTCGCAAGATGATGGGTCCGCTGCACTCGAAGATGCCAGTCTGCCATCAGCCAGAACAGAAAAGGCGGGACAGTACCCGCCGCGCCGGGGCTTCGACTAGAGTCCGGGTACTCCTGCCACGCACGGAAATAGGAGGGCCGGTGCAGCGGATCAAGCCGGAAGAAGATGTTCCGGAGGTAGTACGGGCGTACCCATTCTCTGAGCGACTGCATCCCCATCTGGTTCTACTCTAACTCGCCCGGTGGAACGGGTTTCTACGTCTTCGCGTATACACCGAAAAATGTTTCGGGCTTGAGCTTGCCGGTAGTGAGATAATGGACATCTAACTCCCACATCCAGTTCAAGAGCGCACTGTCGAGTGAAGCGGATAAGTCGTAATTCGGTCCGTACATCGTATCCAGCAGACGACGGCAGATACTGAAGTACGGGACGAAATGCTGAACCGTGAACCTCCTCGCCAGCAGGGGAACGATATGCTCCGCCCGAATGCACTCCATACTGACGGCGCTCGTGTCGGCCTCCCAGATCTCGTCGTCCACTCTGGGCTTCTCGTAAGCCGTATGATTAATGCGAAACCTGGGTGGCAGCGTCTTGAAGATCGCCTGCACCGTCGCGCGCGTCTCCGGCCACATCAGGTAACCATTCCTTGCGCAAACATCCACGGTGATCAGCACACCGCCGGGCCTCAGCGACTTCGATATGGCTGCCGTCACATGCTCGAGATCCAGAATGTGGTGCAGCGACGCATGGCAGAACACGATGTCGTATTCGTTCGCCGGCAAGCTGATATGGTTGATGTCCGCAACCTCAAATGCGACGCTCAACCCTTCGCGTTCCGCGCGCTCGCGGCCAAGTTGGATGAGATCGGGATTCAAGTCGAGGCAAGTAACTGAAGCACTCCGCGCCTGCGCCGCAAACGCGAGTTCAACACCGCCGGGACCGGACCCCAGTGATAACATCCTCACGTTCCGGCCCGCCTTCAGTCGCTTCAAAAGGTGGCCGCCCAAATCATCGCCCGTCCGTTCGCGGATCAGCGCAGCCGCGCGCGTCTCAACCTCAATCCACGTGGCAGGAACCGGCTGAAAGAGGGTCTCCCGAGCCGCCGGCTCCGCGTCGTCGCCAAGGAACAGTTCACGATAGTGATGGATCTCCTCTTTCTTCAGCTTTTCGTATTCTTCACCGGCGGACTTCAGAAGCTCATTCATGGGTTAACGAACGCCTATTCTACCCGGAAGAGGACGGTATTGGACGATTCGAAATCATTCACCAGCGAAACAGGAACGGAACTTCGAACGCGCGAGAAGTCGAGCGGCAGGGTGGCGCTCACGCGGTTGCCGGATCCGTACGCGGTCGGCAGCAGATGCTCGCCGAACTTGATGACCGTCCCGGGAGAAGCGCCTTCGCAGACCGCCACGATTACGGACGCCCCGTCCGGCTGCAAGTTGGCCGTGCCGCCCCTCCCCACACTGATCGGGTGCAAGCGGATCAACCGCAGGTTGCTCCGCCAGCGCGTTGCGGACTCTCGCCACCGGAACCGGGCCGGCGATACGCGGTCTGCTTCCGTCGGGGGATTGACGCCTTCCCGCGTAGAGTGCGGCCGCCACCTCCGGCCCCACTTCGCCTCGAAATACGCTTTGTTCCTGTCGAACAGGGCCTGCGATTGCTTGGGGTCCAGTTTCGCAAACGAGCCGTTCCCGAAGTGGTGGATGAAGCAGTCCTCCACGGTCACAATTTTGTATCCCAGGCGCCGGACTCGGATGGCGAAATCGTCATCCTCGAACATGCCCAATCCGAACTGCTCGTCGAGGCCGCCGGCTTTCCGCCAGAGATCGTGTCTCACCATCACACACAGCAGCGGGACCATCTTGAGTTCGAGTACCTCGCCGCACTTCAGATCCGCCAGACTCCCCGCAAACCTGTGCATTTCGTCAATATTTCCGTAGTCCGTCGCAATTCGAGTTTCGTTGCCGGAAAAGTTCGTCACCGGAGCCGTGACGCCGGTGGAGGGGTCCCGACGAAGCGGCCGCATCAGCCGCTCCAGCCAGCCCCAGGTGACCATCGTGTCCGCATTCAGCAACACCAGGTATTCTCCCCGCGCCTGCTGAGCGGCGAAATTATTCCCGCCCGCAAATCCCTTGTTCTCATCCAGGACAAACGCGCGGAACTGCGGGAACCGCTCGGACTGCTCCTCCAGAAACTCCGCGCTGCCGTCGCCCGAACAGTTATCCACAACAATGATTTCGTAGTTAGGATAAGCGGTTTTTTCGTGAATGGAGTCAAGCACCAGTTCCAGAAACTCGCGCGACTTATACGCCACAATCAGGATGGAAACGAGGGGGAACTTCGCGACAATCGCCGAATCGAGCAAACCAGCACGATCCGCCCATCCATTCTTCTCCGCATGAGACCGGCGGGCCGACTGCAGTTCCGGAGTATCCTCCTGCAAGGCGCGGTCGAGTGCCGCCGCAAAATCTTCCGGCGGAGCCAGGTAAATAAACTCGCGGTGACTGAAAACTTCCGGCAATGGAGTAGCGACCACCGGCTTGCCCTGACTTAGGTATTCATATACTTTGACGGGATCCACCGCGCGCGTGAGCTCGTTTAACTTGAACGGCAGAATACAGACGTCGAACTCAGCCAGGTACGCCGGAAGCAGGCGGTACGGCTTCTCCCCCAACATGTGGACATTGCTCAGATTGCGCAGCACCGTAGTATCCACGCCGTGGACCTCGCCGATAATCACGAACGAGTAGTGAGGCCGGCTGCGTGCCAGTTTCACCATCAGGTTGACATCCACCCAATCGGCAATTGCGCCATAGTAGCCGACGATCGGATGCGCGACATCTGCTAACAACCCGCAGGGGCTTCCGTTGCGAAAGAACGGAAAATCGGTGCCGTTCCGTACTCGAATCACTTCGCGCGAGGTCCGACTCTGGAGCCTCTGCTGCAGTTCGGTGGACGTCGCGGTCACCACGTCCGCCTCGATGGCCAGCCGATTCTGTTCAGTGAGAGCGAAAGTGCTGATCCGAGGCTCGGCTGTCCAGTTGGTCCAGTCATCCATGCAGTCATAGATGAGAGGAATGTCCAACTGCCGGCGGAGGTTCAGCGCCACTTGCGCCCAAAATGGAAACTGAACGACGGTGACCGCCTCCGCGACATTCTGGTTACGGCACAGCCACTCGATCGCTTCCGCGAACCTGTCTGCATCCGCCGGCGAGAGGTTGTCGGTGTAGATGTTCTTTAGCGGCCCGGGCAGGCGAACTTCAAACAGGTTCTCCCGAAGCCGTACTAGTTCAGGGCTGCATTCCGCCTCGGATTCGCTGCTGCAACGAGAAGGACTGACCCAGAAGACCCTGTGTCCGGAACGGGCAAACTGCGCCGCAATCTGTTGCGGCCGCTGAAAGCGGAACTCGAAATCAAATACCGGCAGTACGATGACGTCGTATCGCGCGCGCGCTCCCGCCGATCCTGCCGCTGCGGGACCATTTCCCAGAACCGTGATGTCCGGCACGAAATCCCACACGCAAGGCAGATGGATGTCGTGCAACTGGAGCGATCTGTCGGGGGCGAGCAAGCCGCGGAAAGGAACGGCGAGAGCCTCCAGTTTCCCGCGCAGCCCCTCCCTTGTCCACTGGGAGTAAGCCTTGCGAATTATCAGCATCACTTGCCAGGCACGCTGGGACCGCAGGGTGGCGAGCGAATCGTCTACGGCTGAATCGAACTTCGCCAGCCCAGCGATGAAGTTGTGCCGTTCTGCTTCAACCTGCGCCTGGAGGGCTTTCAATTCTGCCCGCAGCCATTCGACCTCCTTGTCCCGGTGTCTCCGAGCCGACTCACTCTCGCGATCGGAGCGCGGCCGCTGCGGATGAGAAGGGTACTGCAGTTCGCGGCTTTGTTCGAGATCACGAACTCGCTCCACCAGTTCCCGGTTCTCGGCCTGCAGGTCTGCAATCTGCTCGCTCAGCGCATCTACGGTGATCAGCGCTTTCTTGCCCGGGCCGCGCGGCGCTGCTTCAGGCTGGACAGCATCCACCAGCGCACGCAAGTCCGGGTCGCGGAGAACGCGGCGGCCGGGCGCCGCGGACCAACCTGGAGGAACGTCGTGCCCGGGAACAATAGTGCCGAGCGCTCCCACCAGATAGGCTCTCTCCGATTCGGCGACCACCGGCGATCGATGTACGTCCAAAAAATGTTCCAACGCCGGGCTGTTATCCCCGATCAAATCGCGCACGAACGACTCGGTCCACCCAGTCCCAAAGTATCGCTCTCCAACCATATGGAGACCGGCCTCTTCAAACACCCGGGCCAAGCTGTCCACGGGAGTCCCTTTACCGCACAGCCATGCGTCTTCCGCACATCGCAGGCGCCGCCAAGTCCAGTACCAGGAACAGCGGCGATTCGGTACCAGCACGAGCACATAGCGGCGGCTGTGCGACGCCATCGATCTGACAAGCCGCACTTGGTCTTCAAAAGAGTAGTGCTCCAGCACGCCCGCGTTGAACACCATATCGAACCCCGGCGTTGACACGCTAAGAAGATCTTCCTGAATGAAATCCGCAACGGTGCTGGCGCCGTCAAAGACCCGTCGCGCGTAATCCAGAGCCTTTTCCGAAAAATCGAGTAGTGATGTTTGAAAACCGTTACGCGCGAGCGCCAGACTGTGCCATCCGGCGCCGCATCCCGCCTCTAACGTCCGGCCGCCCTGTGGCAGCAGGCTCGCCATCGCATCCACAAGTTCCCTGTTGAAGAGAGCCGTGCATTCGTCCTCGGGAGCGAAGGCAAGGTCATCAAAATACTTGTCCCATTTGGATACTTCCGCCGCGCGATTCAGAGGGCAATCGGACATCAAAGAGCTCATTAGATATGCGCAGTTCAGGCTTCGGTGTCAGCCCGGTATAGATGCCAGTATATCGCGGTCCAAGCAAACGGATCCGTCGAGCCGCGCCTCTTCACCAGGCTCCCTGAATCGGTATCTGGCCAACCCCGCCAAAGAAAATCACTTTATCCTCGGGAGGATTCCAGATGAAATTCCCGTTCACATCCAGCACCCACTGGCCGTCCCCTATAAGGCGCCACCTTCGCTGTACCCGAACCGTTCCAGTCACCTACGATCGGCGTGTAACCCGGGCCACCGAAGAAGATCAGGCGGTCGATCGTGGTGCCTTCCCAAGCGAAGCTGCCGTTGTAATCCAGCACCCACCATCCGTTCAGGCACGCTCCCACCTTTGTCGTTCCCGATCCATTCCAATCGCCGACAACCGGCGTAGATCCGGGACCTCCGAAATAGAGCAGTTTGTCTGTGGCCAAGCCGTCCCAGGTGAAGTTGCCGTTAAAATCCAGCAGCCACGTGCCATTCAGATGCACCCCTAACTTGGTTGTACCCGAGCCATTCCAGTCCCCCAACACAGGCGTATATCCGGGACCTCCGAAGTAGATCGACCGATCGGCCACAGGGTCATCCCATGCTAAGTTTCCGTTGGAGTCGATCAGCCGCGTGCCGTCCCGGTACACCGCGATCTTGCTGGTGCCTGATCCGTTCCAGTCGCCGACGTAAGGCGTGTAACCGGGGCCGCCGAAGTAGATCTGCTTATCGATTGACGGCCCATCCCAGACGCCGTTGCCGTTATAGTCCAGAAGCCACGTGCCGTCAACATACAACCCGATTTTGGAATGCCATCTCACCACCCGGACGCGATACAGACCGACGCCCGGAACCCCGATGGTCATCGCCGTGGTGCTCGTGCCCGCTGTGACGTCTTTCCAGACGCGCACTGCACCGGACAGATTTCCGCTATCGACCAGCGCCAGCAGTCGCGTAGCCTTCGCGGGGATATTTTTGATAGTGGCGGCGATGCTTGTGCCGGACAGGACGGAGATCGACTTCAAACTGGCGCCGGCCTCCAGGTTCGGCCAGATGAACAGGGGAAGATCCACCCCGTTGGTCAATACCGGGTTGTTGGCCGCCATCTGGTAATACAGTTGGCCCACCGCACGGCAAAGGATCCGAATTTCCGTCCGCCAGCGTGGAGTCGTGCGGCGGCTTGGATTCTCCGGTTCGGGCGATAGGAGCACGGATTCGTGCGTACTCCCAGGCCGTTCCTCGCGTATCACAGGTGAGGCACCATGCAATCCCGAATCTTTGCCGTTTTCATCACACTGCCCTTGATCGCCGCCGCGGCAGACGACGCAGCGGAGATCATGGTCAAGGTCGCGGCCAATGTGCAGCAGTCCGCCGGAGCCCGGCGGTTGTATGTCTATCACCAGAAGGTCACCAGCAGCCTAGTGCGATCAAGCGGCGAAATTGCACGCAAGGAAAAACGGGAATACGACGTGTTCCCCACCGGCACGGAAACCGACAAGAAACTGGTCTCCTTCCACGGTGAGTACCGGAAGGGGAAGGATGCGATTGCCTATTCTGAGCCCGGCTACAAATACAAGGATCTGGATCTCGATGGCGACCTCATCAGCGGGTTGACGGACGATTTGGTGAATGAGAAGGGCTCGCGCGACGGGATCCCGCACTCGCTGTTTCCGCTACGCGCCAAGGATCTGCCCGGGTATAAGTTCACCATGGGGCAGGAGTTCGAATACCAGGGCCGCCGCACCTACAAGATCCTGTTCGAGCCCGGCCGAAAGAATCCATCGTGCATCAGTATCGGAGATGGCGGCGACGATGAATGCGATCACCCGATCTGGAAGGGTGAGGCCTGGATTGATGCCGCTGAACTTCAGCCCGTGCGCATCGACACGAATCAGGCATTCCGCATCCCCTGGGGTGTGCGGGCGTTTCTGGGAGTGAACGTGCAGCAGACGGGTTTCTCGCTTCTGTACCGGCGACTGGCCGAGAACGTCTGGTTCCCCGTGAGTTATGGAACGGAGTTTCGCTTGAAGGTGCTGTTCGGCTACAAGCGTACGGTGACGCTATCGCTGGTGAGCGATGGCTTTCAAAAGACGGACGCCGATTCGAAGATTCAATACGACGTCGCGCGTCAGGAGCCCTAGAGCTGGAAGACCGTGCGAATCCGCTCCAGAAAAGCCGTAATTCTTGGCCGTGGATCGTCGCCGGGTCCTAACGCTTCAAACGGCAGCACGCCACGATAGCCAACCTTGTCGATCACCGCTTTGAGCCGGCGCAGATCGATGGGCATCTCCTTGCCGTTCGAGCCGACGTTCTCCTTCACCTGCCATGACACGGCGTATGGCACCAGTTTCTCGATCTCCGCATAGGGATCGCTCTGTCGAAGGCTGCCCACGTCCAGGATGTCGCCGAACCAAGGCGAATTCACACCCTCGATCACCCGGATCGTCTCATCCGCCGTCTTCAGAAAATCGTTGTGCTGTTGCAGGCCGAGGATCACGCCCTGCCGCTTGCCGTACTCCGCACACTCCTGGAAGGCGGGGATCATCCACGTCAGAACTTGGTCGAAGGTATGGCCTTCCGGCCGTTCGCGGCCCGAAAACACGCGAATCACAGATGCCCCAAGCTTGCTCGCCACTTCGATCCAGTTCTTCACCATCTGGATATCGGCCGCGCGTGCCGCAGGATCGGCGACGGCGAAATCGTTGCGAACGCCCGTACCGCTGAGTTGGACTCCGTTCAGGAACGCCATGCGCTTGAGGTCGTAAATATGCTCGTCCGACGGCACCTCAGGGTAGCCCGGGAAGTAGTATCCAGTGGCATCGAGCGCGTCCACACGATGTTTCGCGCAGAACAGGACCACGTCCCGCAGCGTCATCGACCCCGCGCGTAGCGGCTTGTCGAACGAGTAGGCATTCAGCGCAAGCCGCAGTCTGACGCCGGGCTCGCGTTCCACCTTCGCTTCCGCGATCGAACTGGCGGCCGCGGCCAGTCCGGCCGACTGTAGGAGAAATCGCCTTCGGTCCATCATGGTCTCTAATGATACATTCGTCTCGATTGAAA
This sequence comes from Bryobacterales bacterium, assembly GCA_038322675.1. Classification (GTDB taxonomy): domain Bacteria; phylum Acidobacteriota; class Terriglobia; order Bryobacterales; family Bryobacteraceae; genus TMP-7. The sequence continues at coordinate 20,128 of JBBQGE010000034.1, read as the reverse complement.
TCTCGCGAGGGCTGCGGCCTGGAGACGCTGACTGATGGCGAGTAACTTTCTTTATCGAGCGTCGCGAGCGAGGCGAAATCCGAGCATCCGGTGCGATTGCACCGACGGCCAGGCGGCCGATCGCGCGGCGCTGCGGATCTCGATGGGTTCCGTGAAGAAACTGCCGCCGCGGACGACGCGATAAGTCCCAGTTTCCGGGCCTTTGGGATCTTTCTTTGGAGACACGGAGTAATAGTCGCGCGCGTACCAGTCAACGCACCACTCCATGACGCTGCCCGCCATATCGTACGCGCCATAAGCCGATGCGCCGCTGTGGGAGCCGATCGCCGAGACCGTATCGTACGCTTTCTCGCCCTGGTAATTCGCTTGCGCCCGATCGATGTGGTTACCCCACGGAAACCGTCGCTGATCCGTACCGCGCGCCGCTTTCTCCCACTCGGCTTCCGTCGGTAGGCGATAATTCTTGCCGGTTTTCGAACTGACCCACCGGCAGTACGCAACCGCCGAGTCCCAATTCACGCCGATGACAGGATAGTTATCCGTGTCTGGAGTACCGCCGCCGTGATTCTTTGCATCCGTCCAGTAGGGAATTTGGGTTTTGGGAACCACGCGTCCACCGGGCCAGAATTCGGGGTTGTCATCACCCGGATCTTCGCGAAATTTCCGCCATTGCCCGTTCGTTACTTCGTATTTGCCGATGTAGAACGCGCTGACATCCACCACGTGGACAGGCCGCTCCCTCGACATACCCTCGCCGAAGTTATCGCCCATTTTGAACGGTCCATCAGGGACATAAACCAAGTCGCCAAACCCGTCGTTGATAACTGTCGAAGTATCTGCCGCGCCCATCAGTAATAGGGCGGCCGCGCAGAACAGAAACCACCTCATATAAATTTGCCCTGCTCGAGAAAGTGCTTCAGCGCGCCCATCCACTCACCGAATTCAGGACTCCCAAATCCGCTGCCGAATCCATGACGGCCTTTCTGATACAGGTGTAACTCGGCGGTGACGCCCGCCTTTGTCAGATCCTGAAACAATTGGGCCGATCCTAGTGATGGAAAGCGGTCCGCCTGCGCCGCACACAGGAAGGTGGGCGGAAAGCTCTTGAGCGGTTCGTCCGGCGACGGCCGGCCCGGACCATAGATGAGTGCGAGATAATCCGGCCGCGAACTAAGACGCTCGACCGGATCGCCGGCGTTGGGATCTCCGGGACCCGCGGCATCGGCAACTAACCGCCCCATGTTGGACCCGGCCGAAAATCCGATATATCCCACACGGCTGGGATCGAGTTTCATTTCAGCCGCTCGCGCTCGCACTACCTGGATCGCCCGCTTCCCATCCAGGACCCTCGCCTGATCCGAGTACTTCGGCGCCAGTCGGTAGGTCAACACAAACGCTGTAACACCCCAGTCGTTATATTGCTCGGCGATGTCGATGCCTTCGGCGCCGTACATCAGCATGATGTTCGATCCGCCCGGAGCAATCACCACCGAACCGCCGTTCCGTTTACCCTCGGGCGGCTGAAATACGGTAAGGAACGGCTGATCCAGGGGGCCATCGCCGGTAGCCATCGGGACTTTGCCGGCGTCCCACAGTGGAATGTTATAACTCGCTGGTTCGCGCGCAGCGGCGGTCGACACGGCCAGCAGCGCCACGAGCACTACGTCCCTAACTCGCATCCTATAATTCCAAGAGAAATTCCAGCTTGCCGTTGCTGTCGCCAAATTGTTCCACCGGCATTTGCAGCCGTTCCAGCAACGAAACATAGAGGTTCGTCATCGGAGTACCCTTCGCGGCGGCCAAATGGCGTCCGGGCGTTAACTGCCCGCCTCCGCGTCCCGCCAAGACAACGGGCAGATCGGCGTGCGAATGGGAGTTGCCGTCGCAGATGGCGCTTCCATAGATGATCATCGAGTGATCCAGCAGCGAGCCGTCGCCGTCCTTCGTGTTCTTCATTTTGTCGAGGAAATGAGCGAACAGGCTGACGTGAAACGTGTTGATCTTCGTCAGCTTGTCGATGTTCTCCGGCAAATTCCGGTGATGCGACAGCGGGTGATGCGGGTCGCGGACGCCGATCTCGCCATAGGTCCGGACGCTGCCTTCGCGTCCGATCACAAGCGTCGAAACGCGAGTTAGATCGGCCTGAAACGCCAGCACCTGTAGGTCGAACATCATTTTCACGTAGTCGGCGAACTCGGCTGGAATGCCAGCCGGCTTTTCCATATCCGGCGTGAATTTACGCTGGCCTTTTTCCGCCATTTCTATCCGCCGCTCTAACTCGCGGATGCCGGTGAGATATTCGTCGATCTTGCGCCGGTCCTGCGACCCGAGTTCCCGTGTCAGACTCTGAGTCCGTCCGTTCACCACGTCCAGAATGCTGCGGCGCTGCATGCGCCGCCGCGCCCGCTGTTCCGGAGTCGAGTTGAAATCGTCGTCTCCGAACAATCGTTCGAACGCGATACGCGGATTCGTCTCCGGAGGCATCGGCGTCTGCGGACTCCGCCACGAGATGCTGTTGGTGTACGCGCAGCTATAGCCCGAGTCGCAATTGCCGACGGTCCGCGAATCCTCGCAGCCGAGTTCGAGCGACGGGAGGCGGCTGACGGAATCGTAATGGCGCGCCACCAGTTGATCCATGCTCACGCCCGCGTGGATGTCGGCGCCCGCGGTCTTCTTGGGATGCACGCCGGTCAGGAAACAGGCACCGGCACGTGCGTGGTCGCCGCCGCCATCGCCCAGGGCGAGCGCGTTGTGATGGTCCAACCCGGACAGCACCATCAGATCCTTGCGGAACGGTTCCAGCGGCTTCAGAATTGTCGAAAATTCATAATCGGTGCCCGTGGCGGCGGGCTTCCACTCCTTCAGCGTTACTCCGTTTGGCACATACGCAAACGCAAGCCGGACTGGCGTTTTCGCTCCGCCGGTGCTGGCGAACGCGGGTTTCATAGCGTCGAGCAGCGGCAGCGCGATCGCGGCGCCCGCCCCTCGCAAAAACGTTCTACGGTCGAGATGTTTGCGTGTGATGATCATGTACGATTCCGTTCTTCCCGGCGCATCTGAAATGGCAAGCTCTTGACGATCTCCAACACCAGGCTGGAGAAGCGATAATCCTGGTCCGCGATGTTCTTCGCAATTTGCTTGACGGTCGGCCGGTCGTAGCGCTCCAGGCCTCGGCCCAGCGCGTACGTCAGCATCTTATCGGCGACGCATTCGGCGAAAGCTTCACGATCCGTCATGAGGATAGCTCTCAATTCCTCGGGCCCCTTGAATGTCCGCCCATCTGGCAGAGTGCCCGACGAATCGATTGGGAATTTGCCGTCGTGCGTGCGCCACCGGCCGATCGCGTCGAAGTTCTCGAAGGCGAACCCGAGAGGATCCATCTTGTCGTGGCATGACGCGCACATTGGATTCTTGCGGTGTTCCTCGAGTTGCATGCGCATCGATCCGGCCGCTCCGATTTTCGCTTCGTCGAGCGCCGGGACATTCGGCGGAGGCGGCGGCACCGGCGAATCGAGGATGTTCTCGAGAATCCATTTACCGCGAATCACCGGCGATGTCCGCGTCGCATAGGAAGAAACCATCAGGACGCTGGCTTGCGTCAGCACACCGCCGCGAGGCGTGCCGTCGAGGCTCACCTTCTGAAACGCTGTTCCCTTGACGCCCGGGATGCCGTAAAACGCGGCGAGTTTCTCATTCAGGAACGTGTACTTTCCATCCAGCAGGTCGAGGATGCTGAGATCGTTCCGCATCATGTTTGTGAAGAACGTCTCTGTCTCCTGGCGCATCGACATGCGCAGGTAGGTGTCAAAGCTGGGGAACTTCTCGAAGTCGGGTGCAACCGACTCCAGCTTTCGCAACTCGAGCCACTGGCCCGCGAAGTTCGCCACCAGCGCTTTCGACTTCGAATCCTTTAACATCCGACGGACCTGCGCCGCCAGCACATCCGGCTTGCGCAACGTGCCCTGCTCGGCGCAGCGCATCAGTTCGTCGTCAGGCATCGACGACCACAGGAAATACGAGAGCCGCGACGCCAGCGCGAACTGCGTCACAGCACCAATGCCAGACGCGGACTTCGCTGGTTCATCGGTCTCGATGCGGAACAGGAAATCGGGCGAGACCAGCAGCGCCTCGAGACCCACGCCGATCGCGTCATTAAACGTCGATGCCTGCTTCCGCCCGTCGGCGACGAGTTTGAAGTACGGCTGTAAATCCTGTTGGCTCACCGGATGCCGGAAGGCACGCCGAGCGAAGTTCGACAGGATGGTCCGCGTGCAGGACGCGTTGTGCTTGCCATCCAAATGCCCGCACGTGAAGATTCGTTCCAGGCTTGCCTGCGCGGGGCCCATCGTCTGGTTGTACGGCCCCAGCGCCTCCACATAATGAATCCAGACGCGGTTTGCCGGCACGTGCGCTTTGGCCAACCGCTCTTCCGCCTTCCTCTTGAGTGCGGCGATCTGCTCCGTGGTCGCGTTCGGAGGAATCCGCACGAGCTTCATCGGATCCGGCGGCGGTTCGGGCCGCTGCGAAGGATTGGGACCGCCGTAGCTCGGCGGCAGGCCTTCGTAGAGATGTTCGGGTGCGGCGGCAATCCAATGGTCGCCGGCCGTCATGCGGATTCGAAACTCGGACTGCGCGCCAAACAGATCGATTCCGCCGAAGTCGTCGGGTCCGTTCATCTCCAGCGACTGCACGCGCTTGCCGTCAATCCACACGCCGATGCGAACCGGCTCCGATCCTCTCGGCCGTCGACCCTCGAGAGCAACACGGATCGCATACTCACCATCGGCCGGGATGCGCATCGTCGTATGCAATGCGTTCGGCAGCGACAGGCCGGTCTCGTCGTAGTCCGTGAGCGCCTTGTCCAGCAGTTCGACATGGCGGTCGCGGGGCTGGTAGCGCAATACCGTCGGCTTCCGTTTGTCAGGTCCGTTCAGCGCCATCCGCACGACGGTCTCGGCAGCCTTCATGTAGCGCTCCATCAGTACGGGCGACAGCGAAAGTACGTCACCGATGTTATCGAAGCCGTAGCCGGAATCGTCCTGGGGAAAATCGTCGGCGGGCCGCAGATCGATTCCGAGCAGATCGCGGATCGTGCTGTTGTATTCCGCCCGGTTCAGCCGCCTCGCCGTCACTCGCCCGGGATCGGGCTTGGCGTTCTGGGCGGCGACCGTTAGTTCGTTATGAATCCACGCGGTGACGGCCTGGATGTCGGGTTGAGCCGGCCGGGGCATTCCCTTGGGCGGCATCGTACCGTTCGAGATGCGCTCGCCGACCTTCTCCCACTCTTCCGAGTGTTCGGCGACCCCCGGTTCGGGTCTTAAAAGCCGCGAGGTTCAGGTCGGCAGTCTTGAGCTTGTCGTTGTGACAGAGATAACAGTTCTTGGCGAGGAATGGCTGGACGGATTTGGCGTACTGCTCCGGCGAGTTGACGGCTGGTCCGGCGCTAGCCAGTGCCGCAAACACGAGAAACCAACCGAATCGCCGGCCCAGTGTCGGCTTATACAAACAGCGAACCCTCCAGTTGGATCCAGCATACACCCGCAAACACAGAGAAAACAGGTAGATTACAGTATTTTCAATCACTTGACGAGCCGTACAATACCCGTAGAATCCCCCTCTGGTGTGTTGATTCCAGGCAGCTTCCGCCCGGGTGTATTAGAATCCGATAGGAACAGAATCAGAGTGAATCTCCGTTCGAATCCTCCTGATCCAGGCGAAGTGCGGGCGCAACTCGGCCGTATTCTCGAGAGCGCCTCGTTCCGGAGCAGCAAACGCTGCAGCGACTTCCTGCGATTCGTCGTCGAGGGAACGGTGGAAGGCCGGGCCGACAATTCTGAAGGAACGATCGCTCGGCGTCGGAGTGTTCGATCGCCCACCCGATTACGACACGAATCAGGATCCGGTAGTCCGCAACACCGCGGGCCAAGTCCGGAAACGGCTCGCGCAATACTACTATGAGCCGGGGCGCGAGGAGGAACTTCGGATCGATCTGCCGCCCGGCTCGTATGTTCCGGAGATCTCGCCGCCTCTGCGGACCGCTCCGGCGCCTGTGGCCGCCGAACCCGACGGTAGGCACCTGTACGGGCGTTGGGCGGTGGTCGCGACGGTCGTCGCTGTGATCGGGGGCGTCGCAGCGTTTTGGCAGATTCGCCGATCGCCTTCGCCCGTCGAGCAGTTCTGGGCGCCTCTTCTGAAGCAATCGGAACCTATCGTACTTTGCGTCGGACAGGACCATCCTTACAGGCTGACCCCCGAATGGGATCGCTGGTTCGAAGAGGCAGGAGGGTCGCAGCCGTCCGGGGCCTCTATTCCGGCGACGGAAGTCACCCCGATGTGGGACCGCTACATTGGAATCAACGATGCACAAGCGGCCACCCGGTTTGCATCCCTGTTCTCCGCGTTCGGCAAGAACGTCGAACTGCGAGGCGGCCGCAATACGACTCTCGCAGACCTTCGGCGCCGTCCCGTGGTTCTCATCGGCGCCTTCAATAACGACTGGACGCTGAGCCTGACGGGCGAACTCCGCTTCTATTTCGACAGCGAACCGGCGCGGAAGCTGGACCTGGTGCGCGATCGCGAGCACCCCGATCAGCAATCATGGGCTGTGCGAAGCGACCTGCAGGCGTCGCAGATTCCGATGGATTACGCCATCGTGACCCGGGTCTTCAATCGCACGACGGAGCAGGCGGTGGTGGTGGCGGCGGGTATCAAAGGTGCCGGCACGGCCGCGGCCGCGGAGTTCCTGACGAACCCCGCATACCTCGCCAAGGCACTGGAATCCGCGCCGCCGGACTGGTCCCGCAAGAACGTGCAATTCGTGCTCGCCGCGAGAATGTTCTCTGGCAGTGCCGGACCCGCCACCGTCATTGCCACTCAGTATTGGTGAACCCACACATGGAACTTCGGCGCATGACACATTCCGACATCGGCAGCGGACTCCGCCTCTGCCGTGCCGCACGCTGGAACCAACTGGAGGAGGACTGGCGATTCTTTCTCGAGTCGCCCGGCAGCGGAGGATTCGTCGCCGAACAGGACGGCGCCGTCGTGGGCACCTCCGCATTCCTGCGCTACGGCGCCGATTTCAGTTGGATCTCGATGATGCTGGTGGATCCCGCGATGCGGCGCGGAGGCGTTGGGTCGTTGCTGCTGGAGTCCGCACTCGAAGCGCTCGCGGACGAGGCGTCCGTCCGACTCGACGCCACCCCGGCCGGAGAACCGCTGTATCGGAAATACGGGTTCGCCGGCGAGTACGAATTGCTGCGCACGAAGGCTGTCATCGACCCCGATCGTTTCGAGGGGCAATCGGGACTGGTGCGCACAGTGGAACCGGGCGACCTGCCGGCGATATTCGCGATGGATGCCGAAGTCTTCGGTGCTCGGCGGGACAGCCTGCTGGAATCGGTGTACCAACACGCGCCGAAACTCGCCTGGGTGGCACACGAAGGCGCTCAACTCGTCGGCTACTGCTTCGGGCGGCTTGGATACCTCTACACCCAACTCGGACCTGTCGTCGCCCACGACCTTGATACTGCCCGCGAGTTAGTATCACACGCACTCGCGGCGCAAGCGGGCGTAACGGTTGCGATCGATGCTCCGCAAGCCTCGCGCGAATGGATCGAATGGCTGCAGTCCGCTGGATTCGATGTGGAACGGACATTCCTCCGCATGTACCGCGGCCAGAAGGTTTCAGCCTCCGCTGCCAATCTGCAGTTTGCCATCACGGGGCCTGAGTTTGGATAGCCGTGTTTGAATTCGAGCCTCAGAGAGTCTAACCAGCAGTGGCTGGACCTCCAACCGATCGAAAGCGGTTTCCGGCGCTGACGGGAATCCGGTTCCCGCTCGCGCTGTGGGTGGTCTCGTATCATCTCAGCGGAGCTGGTCACTTGTGGGAGCGGCTTTCGATGTATCCGCCGCTCGCGGTTTTCCTGCAGCACGCCTACGTCAGTTTGGGGACGTTCTTCGCGTTATCCGGATTCCTGCTGACGAAGGGCTACTTGGGGCGGTGTTGGACACGCCGCGAGACCGGTCGTTATTTCGTAGCTCGATTCGCCCGTATTTATCCGCTCTATGCGTTCAGTCTCATCGTGGTTGCACCTATCATCGCGGGACAACTCTCATCGGGCGATTTCGGCAGCTTTTGGAACCGCATTCGAATTCTTCTAAGTTATGTTCTTCTGCTGCAAGGCTGGCTCAAACTACCCGTCGATTGGAACACTCCCGCGTGGTCGCTCTCGTGCGAGATATTCTTCTATTCCCTATTTCCGATTCTGCTGTTCCTGGTGCGGAAGAAATCGTGGCGATCGACGATGCTGATCACGGTGCTCGCCTTCGCGGTTACCGTCCTTGTGCATGAGTCCGGTTTACCGCGCGAATGGAAAGCTTTCTCGTACCTCGGAGACTTTCTGATTGGAATCGCGGCCGCAACCATCTACGACCGCATGGTAGCTCTTCGCCCTGACTTTCAAGGTCGTGGTGACTTGCTGTCGATCCCGGCCTTGGCCGGCGGTGTGCTGCTGGTTGCCTACGGGCACGATCTGCATCCGTGGTTGCTGTTCGACGAATCGATACGGCTGGCGAATGGAGCGCTGGTGGTGGGACTCGCGCTCGGCGGCGGAACGCTAGCGCGGCTGCTGTCAACACGCGCGTTCATGATGGGGGGCAAGGCAAGTTATGCCATCTATATTCTCCACGTGCCGATTCTGTGGTGGTTCAAGCGATTCCCGATGATCGGGGCGGTTCCGCCGCTGCTAGCCGGCATCGCGTACGTATTGTTAGCGGTATCGGCAGCTATGGTGGTGTCGAGGCTCGTGGAATATCCGGCGAATCGGGCGGTTCGAGAGAAGCTGAACAACCTATTCTTTGGCCGTGCGGAGCCGCGGAGTAGCCGCCAACTCGACGGCGCGTTCGTCGCCGACTAGCCTACCGACGCTTCGTCGCCGATACTGCGCGTCAACACCCGGTCCGGGCTCGATCCCGCCGCTTCCAGGAATCGCTCGATGGGTTCCGACAGCGGCTCGCGACTCAACTGGAACGTCTGGTGATGGATCGGCAGCAGGTGCTCGGCCCCGGCCTCATTGGCCATCCGCATCGCCTGCTCCGGCGAGCAGTGAGCATTGATCCAGGGATTATACGCACCGATCGGCATCAGCGCCAGATCCACCGGACGACTGGTCTTCAGCGCCCGGAACTCGCGAGTATCCGCGGTATCGCCGCCGAACAGCACGCGACGCTGCGGCGACTCAATCAGGTACCCGTTGAAACCGCGATATGTATCCGTGCGCATGCGGGCGCCCCAGTGGTTCACCCGGATTCCGCGGAATCGGAGATCGCCGACGCGGACTTCCTCGCCCCAGCCGACTTCGTGTACCGCGTTGTACCGGCGTGTCCGCAGCAGATCCGATGTTGCACGCGCCGTCACCACAACGGTCCCGCGATTCTCCAGCGCGCGCAGCGAGGGAATATCGAAATGGTCCATGTGCGCGTGCGAGAGCAGAATTACGTCGATGTGCGGCAGATGCGGGATGCGCAAGGCGGGCTCCACCAGCCGTTTCAGTCCGATGGTCACGGGTCCGAGGCGGATTCCACACCGTTCGCTGAACACTGGGTCGGTGATGAGCGTCGTGCCGTCGATTTTCATCAGGACAGTGCTGTGGCCGATCCAGGCGGCGTGGATTCCGCGATCGCTCCAATCCTGCCAGCGTGGGCGCGCCGGCGACAATAGCACGTCACGCCGTCTTTGCCGCGAGTATTCGTCCCAGTACGCGGGGGCGTGCTGAACGAATCGGCTCGCTGTCGCCAGTCCGGTTGGAAGATCGCAGCCACGAGTCCGGCGGCGCCACTCTGCGCCTCGCGCCGGATGCCGGAATTTACCAGCCATATCGCTCCTCTTTCCATGGATCGCCGTGCATATGATAACCGTTCCGCTCCCAGAAGCCGGCCCGGTCGCGATCCAGGAACTGAATTTCGCGAATCCACTTAGCGCTCTTCCACGCATACAACTGCGGAACGATGAGCCGTGCCGGCCCACCGTGCTCGGCGCTCAGCGGTTCGCCGTCGTGAGAGACGGCCACCAGCGCGTCCTCAGCAAGGAACTCTCCCAGTGGAAGATTCGTTGTCCATTCACTATCGTACCCTCGAACGAGCACGAAGTCCGTGCCGGGTTGAACACCCCCGCCGAGACTCACCAGTTCGCGTGTGGATACGCCCTCCCACACGTTGCCCAGACGTGACCAGCGCGTGACACAGTGGAAATCCGAGAAAACGCGGACGCGCGGCAGTTGGGAGAACGCCGCCCAATCCAGCGAAAGCGGTTTCGCGACCAGGCCCGATAACGCGAGTTGCCAGGAAGCAAGGTCGATTGCGGGCGGTCCGTATGCGTCCAGGATCGGCCATTTCTTCGTGCGGGACTGGCCGGGCGGCACACGATTCGTCCTTCGCGTATCGGGGCTGATGATGATGCCGGGCGGTGCATCTTCCGGGTTGAGGATCCGGTCATCCTGTGTCTTGGTTTGGTCCATGGCGAACGTCGACATCCGTAAGGTTAGATGTCCCGGCGGCACCAGTTGATTCCATCGGAAATCGGAGGTGACCTACCGAATGCGCTGAGATAGAGTGGAACGGTGCCGATCGATACCGCTGCAGTGCGAAAAGGCGAGGAACTGGATGCGGGCTTACTGGCCCAGTATCTGGCGGGCAAAATCCCAGGCGTTGAGAGCGGACTCCAGGTGGAGCAGTTCCCCGGCGGGCACTCGAACCTGACGTACCTGCTGCGAACCTCGGATGCCGAGTACGTCCTGCGCCGCGCTCCCTATGGTCCGGTGGCGCCGAAAGCGCACGATATGGCACGCGAATACGCGGTGCTTGCCGCCGTGGGTCCGCACTTCCCAGAGGCGCCGCGCGTGTACCATGTGTGTGACGACGCGTCGGTGATCGGGGCAGTGTTCTTCCTGATGGAGCGGCGGCACGGCGTGATTCTGCGCGACGAAGTTCCACCCGCAATCGCCGCACAGCCGGATCATGGCGCGCGTATCAGCGAAGCCTTCATCGACTGCCACGCCCGGTTGCATGCCATCGACATCGAGGCGACAGGCCTGATCGCGCTCGGCAAACCGGCGGGTTTTGTCGAGAGACAGGTCCGCGGCTGGGCGGACCGGTGGAATCGCGCTAAGACTGAAGAACTGCCGGAGATGAATCGCGTCATCGAGTGGCTCGGCGCCAGGCTCCCGAGTTCCACCGAAGCAACGCTGGTTCACAACGACTACAAACTCGACAACGTCATGTTGAATGACGGCGGCGACCGTGTGGAGGCGGTGCTCGATTGGGAGATGACTACAGTCGGCGATCCGCTGGCCGACGTCGGGCTGACACTCTGCTACTGGTCGTGGGCGAATGCGCCGGAGGTGCGCACGGCAGGGATTCCGGCCATCACGTCGGGGCCGGGTTGGTACACGCGGGAGCAGTTCGTGGAGCGGTATGCGGAAAAGACAGGCCGCGATCTCAGCGGCATTGGTTATTACGAAGTGCTGGGAGTATTCAAACTGGCTGTCATCATTCAACAGATCTACTACCGGTTCTGGCGTGGCCAGACGCATGACGAGCGGTTCCGGCATTTCGGCGAGCGGACGCGCGGACTGGTGCAATTGGCGGCGACGATGGTGGAGCGGTTCGCTTGAGCTTCCTATATTTCTTCCGTCACGGCCAGGCAGGGACTCGCGATAATTACGATGCCCTGTCGAGTTTGGGCGAGCGGCAAGTGGACCTGCTCGGGGAGTATCTGGCGTCGCAGCGCGTGGAATTTCGAGCCGCCTATTCGGGATCGATGCAGCGGCAGCGCCACACGGGTGCGGCGGTCGCGCAAGCCTATCGGCGAGCGGGTGTGGACTTCCCTGAGATCGAGCTCCGGCCGGAGTGGAACGAATTCGATCTGGATCACGTGTATGGCGAGATGGCTCCGCAGATTGCCGCCGAGGATGCGGAATTCGCGCGAGAGTACGAAGCGATGTTGGCGGAGATTCAGGCCAATCAGGGATCGCCCGATGCGGAAATTCACCGCAAGTGGTCGCCGTGCGATATCCAGGTGGTAGACGCGTGGATTCGATCGCGGTATGAATACAGCGGAGAGTCGTGGGATGCTTTTCGCGCGCGGGTTGCTACCCACCGGGAGTCGTTGAATGGCGCCGAGGGGAACGTGGCAATCTTCACGTCGGCGACACCCACGGCAATCTGGACCGGTCTGGCGCTGGATATTCACGATTTACGAATTCTGCCTTTGGCGGGTGCGTTGTATAACTCGTCCATTACGATTCTGCGGCTGCGAGCCGAGCAGTTGCGCCTATTTAGCTTCAATGGAGTGCCGCATTTGCAGAATGCGGAGGAGAGGACGCACCGGTAGTTATGAGTTACGAAGAAATTCTATTCGATATCAGCGACGGTATTGCCACCGTTACGCTCAACCGGCCGGATAAGTTGAATGCCTGGACGGCAACCATGGGCGATGAGGTCCGCGACGCGATGTATGCCGCGGAGGCGAGCGGCGATGCACGTGTGATGGTGCTGACCGGAGCGGGACGTGGATTCTGCGCCGGGGCGGACATGTCGCTGCTAAGCGGGATCGCGGCTGCCGGCGTGGTGGATGCGAGCCATGCTCTCGCCCATCACAACCCGGGCGAACAGCGCGAAGGGATTGCCGCGGATTTCCAGCGCAAGTACTGTTACTTCCCTTCGTTGAAAAAGCCCGTAATAGCCGCGATTAATGGACCGGCCGTGGGATTGGGACTCATCATCACGCTGTATTGCGACCTGCGATTCGGCAGCGATGCGGCGCGATTCGGCACAGCCTTCGCGCGGCGGGGACTTATCGCCGAGTATGGCGTAGCGTGGATGCTGCCGCGCCTCATCGGCCCGGCGCACGCTCTGGATCTGCTGCTGTCGGCGCGAATCGTTGACGCGGCGGAAGCTCTGCGGATGGGGTTGTTGAATCGTGCCTACGCGGCGGAGACATTCATGGAGCAGGTGCGCGAGTATGCGAAGGAGTTGGCGACATCCGTATCGCCGCGGTCCATGGCGGTAATCAAAGCGCAGGTGTATAACGGATACTTCCAGACGTTGGAGGAAGCTACCGTTTCGGCCGAACAGGCAATGATCGACAGCTTGAAGTCAGACGATTTCAAAGAAGGCGTGGCGTATTTTCTCGAGAAGAGAATGCCGGCCTTCACCGGGAGATAGACGATGCAATTCGATTTTTCCGAAAAGACGAAGCAGTTGCAGCAACGCGTATCGGCGTTCATGGACGAGCATGTCTATCCGAACGAACGCCTCTACTACGAACAGATCGAGGAGGACCGGTGGCGGCCAGTCCCGATCATCGAGGAGTTGAAGCCGAAGGCTCGCGCGGCGGGATTGTGGAATCTGTTTCTGCCGGAATCGGAACTCGGAGCGGGGTTGACCAACCTCGAATATGCGCCGCTGTGCGAGATCATGGGGCGGTCGCCCATGGGTTCGGAAGTATTCAACTGCTCCGCGCCGGATACCGGCAACATGGAGGTGCTGGCTCGCTACGCCTCACCCGAGTTGCAGGACCGATGGTTGAAGCCTCTGCTGAATGGCGAGGTCCGGTCGTGCTTTGCGATGACGGAGCCGGCGGTGGCGTCGTCGGATGCGACCAACATCGAAGCCAGCATCGTGCGCGACGGTGATGAGTACGTGTTGAACGGGCAAAAGTGGTGGACCTCCGGCGCGGGCGATCCGCGATGCAAAGTTGCCATCTTCATGGGCAAGACCGATCCCTCGGCCCCGAAACATAAACAGCAGTCGATGATCGTGGTGCCGATGGACGCACCGGGCGTCAAGGTAAAGCGAATGCTGACCGTGTTCGGCTACGATCATGCGCCGCACGGCCATGGCGAGGTGGTTTTCCGCGACGTTCGAGTGCCGGTGGGCAATCTGCTGCTGGGCGAGGGCCGCGGATTCGAAATCGCGCAGGGACGCCTGGGACCCGGGCGTATCCATCACTGCATGCGACTCATCGGTGTGGCGGAGCGCGCGCTGGAGATGATGTGCAAGCGCGTGAAGTCGCGGGTGGCGTTCGGCAAAACTATCGCGGAGCAGGGAACGATTCGGGCGGACATTGCGGCGTCGCGCATGGAGATCGAGCAGGCGCGTCTGCTGGTGCTGAAGGCCGCGTACATGATGGACACGGTGGGCAACAAGCAGGCGAAAGCCGAGATCGCGATGATCAAGGTGATTGCGCCGAATGTCGCGCTGCGGGTGATCGACCGCGCGATTCAGGCCCATGGCGGCGCGGGTGTGTGTCAGGATTTCGAACTCGCGGCAATGTGGGCAAACTCGCGGACGCTGCGTCTGGCCGATGGTCCGGATGAAGTGCATATCGAGAGCATCGCGAAACTGGAATTGAGGAAGCACGAGCCTCGGACCAGCGCGTCACGTTCATGAGCGTTCTGACGCTGGTGCGGCACGGGCAGGCGGCGGCGTTCCAACAGCACTCCGACGTCTGCACCGAGAAGGTCGAACTGCAGGCCAGGAAATTGGGATCGTATTGGCTCGCGGCCGGCGTCGCGTTCGATGGGGTGTACACGGGCACGCTGATTCGGCAGCAGCGGACCGAGCGAGTGGTGGCGGAAGTCTACGCGGAGGCCGGCCGCGCGTGGCCGCTGCCGGTCGCGCTGCCGGGGTTCAACGAGTACGACGCGGCGGGAGTGTTGAGCCGTCTGGTGCCGGTGATGGCGGATGGGGATGCGCAATTCGCAGAGTTAGTGCGCCGGTTCGAGGAATCGGGAGTGAACAGCGCGTTCCAGCGGATGTTCGAGGTCGCGATGTCGGCGTGGATGTCGGGTGAACCGGCGGTGGAGGGCATCGAGACCTGGCCGGAATTCCGCGATCGTGTGGGGGCGGCGTTGCGCCAAGTGATGACGGGCGAAGGCAGCCGCCGGGTCGCGGTGTTTACGTCCGGAGGCCCGATTGCCCTGGCGGTCCAGACGGCCATGCAGTCGCCTGAGCGTCTGTTTCTGGACGTGAATTGGCGCGTTCGCAACTGCTCGATCACGGAGTTTCTGTTCAGCGGATCGCGAGTTACGCTGGATTCGTTCAACGCGACTCCGCACTTACCGGTGGCGGATGTCACGTATCGGTAGTATCGCGATGCTCCCGTACAATCGAGGTAGATACCGATGAAGTACGCACTGCTTGCTCTCATACCCCTCAGCCTGCTTGCGCAGACTCCTGAAATTTCCGCGGAACGCATCCGGGCACACACGAAATTCCTCTCCAGCGACTTGCTCGAAGGCCGCGGCGTCGGTACGCGCGGCGGCGACTTGGCCACCGAGTACATCGCTACTCAGTTCGCATTGGCCGGCGCTAAGCCCGCTGGTGAAAATGGAACCTACTTCCAACCGGTGCCGCTCGCGGGCGCGGAGACGACACCCGATGGCTCATCGCTCACCGCCACGACGGGCGGGAAGGCCATCGATTTCAAGTGGTCCGATGAGTTTGTCGGCACCACGCGCCGTCAGAAAGCGGCAGTCGATTTCGATGCGGAGGCCGTGTTCGTGGGACACGGCATTGTAGCTCCCGAGTTCAATTGGGACGACTATAAGGGCGCCGATGTCAAAGGCAAGGTGTTCATCCTGTTCACCAACGAACCGCCGTCTCAGGATGCCAAATTCTTCGGAGGCCGCGCGCTGACTTACTACGGCCGCTGGACCTATAAGTACGAGGAGGCGCTTCGACGAGGCGCGTTGGCCGTGCTCATTATCCACACGACTCCGACCGCAGGCTACGGATGGGATGTGGTCCGGTCGTCCTGGGGTCATGAAGATCCGCAGGTGCGGCTCGCCGCCGGAGAGAACGCCCTCGCCTTCGCGGGCTGGCTGACCGATGCAGCCGCTACCGAAATGCTGGCCTCCACGGGTCACACTGTCGACGAGTTGCTGAACCTGGCGAATACTCGCGACTTCAAACCGATGCCTCTGCCGATCCGGATCCATGGCCACATCGCGTCGAAGATTCGCGAGATCGATACACGCAATGTCGCGGCCATGGTGCCGGGCAGCGATCCGGCGCTGAAGGATCAGGTGGTGATTTTCACGGCGCATTGGGATCACCTGGGCGTCGGCGATCCTGTGAACGGCGACCGCATTTACAACGGAGCGGTGGACAACGCCACCGGGTGCGCGCTCCTGCTGGAACTGGCGCGGGCGTGGGCGGCGTTGCCGAACAAACCGAAACGGTCGGCGCTGTTCATGTCGGTGACAGCGGAAGAGGGTGGGCTTCGCGGGTCGGAATATTATGCGATGCATCCGATCGTGCCGCTGGATCGGACGGCTGCAGACCTCAATTTCGACGCATTCGAACCGTACGGCCGGACGAAGGACGTGACCGTGACGGGCGCGGAGCGGACAACGCTTTGGCCGCTGGTGCAGAACGTGGCGAAGCGGTTCGACTACGAGATCAAACCCGATCCACGGCCGGAGCAAGGCAGCTATTTCCGCAGCGATCATTTCTCGCTGGCGCATGTGGGCGTTCCGGCATTCTCTATTGAGGAAGGCAACCAATTCTGGGGCAAGCCGGCGAACTTCGGCGACGAGATGTTCCGCGAGTTCAATTCGAAGCACTACCATCAACCATCGGACGAGTATCACGCGGATTGGGATTTCTCGGGAGTCGAGCAGATTGCGCGCTTCGGTTTCGCATTGGGAATGGACATTGCGAATCAGCCGCATCTACCGCAGTTCCTGCCTGGCGATCAGTTCAGGCGGAAGTAACCAGAGCGCGCAAAATTCCAGCTACTGCCGCCGCCAGCATTACCCAGAGCGTCTCGACTGAAGTGAAAGCAAGCGCGGCAAACGACGCGGAAGCGACCGCGACCGAGTACCCATCGAGCAGCGCACTCGCGGCCAGGTTGGTGGTGGTGGCGGCCAGGAGTCCCGACGCGGCAATCAGGACGGCGCGAATCGTCCGCTGCACGATGGGCCGGTCCGAAATGCGCCCTACCCATCGGTACAGTCCGATGATGACGAAGGCCGGTGTCATCATCGCCAGCAAGCCGGCGAACGCGCCCGCAATTCCAGACACTTGGTAGCCGACGCATACGACGTAGATGCCGATGGGTCCGGGACCACTGCGGCCCGCTGTGACGGCCGTGTTCAACTGCTCGTCCGTGAGAACGTGATAATGCTCCACGAGGTCGGTGCGGATGATCGGCAGGGAAGCCATTCCGCTGAACGAAGTGCACGTGGCTTTCAGCAGCAACAGGTAGAGCAGCAGGAAACTCATTGAGCAGCCGGCTCCGGCCACATCATTCCGATTACGACCGCGGCGCCGATCACTTGAACCGGCGAGAGCCATCGCATCCATATCGACAGAAAGGCCGCCACCGCAATCGTGAGCGTGCGGAACGCCCGGGTTCGCGTGACGTGCGGCCGGATGAGCAGGAGCGCCGCGGCAAACATGAGGCCGACGGCCGCGGCCACCATCGACGCAATCGCCGACGCGGGAATGCGGTGGTGCATCAGGATTTCAAAAGCCTGCAACAGCACGACCGCGATTACCGCGGAGAGGAGCGTGACGGCTGCAACAGCGGCGATCGCACCCGGCCAACCGCTCAGCAGCCATCCGGAGCCTGCGCAGAACGCCAGCATATTCGTTCCAGGCGTGAGTCGCGAGAGCGCATAGAGCACGCCGTACTGTTCGGGTGACACTACTGCGCGGCGATTCACCAGTTCACGCTGGAGTGCGGCGAGCGCCGGGTCGCCGCCGAACGTGCTGTTGCCGATTCTGAAGTAGATGGATGTCAGGGTTCGCAACGGGAATCGGGGCATCATCTGTATTATCGGAGTATGCGCGGGAAGTGGATTCTATTCGCCGGCATCACGATTCTGCTGGCGATCGCCGGGGGTACCTTGTCAGTGTACCGGCGGAGTGTCACTCGGAAGCTCGCGCCAGTCACGGCTCAAGCGCCCGCCCCGGCACCATTGAAGGATGTGAGTCTGCAGGGAATTGTGCAGGCGCAACGCGTGGTAACTGTACCTGCTCCGATGGAAGGAACCATCGAGCGATTCGGAGCCGATATCGGCGATGACGTGTTCGAGGGACAATTGCTGGCGCACATCCTGAACACGCGGTCGGAGGTCGCGGTGCAGGGCGCCACCGAAGAACTCGAACGAAATCAGAAACGTGTGAACGACCTGGAGGCGGCGATTATCGCCCAGCGTTTGGAGGCATCGCGCGCACGTGCGGACGCCAGCCGTGCGAGTCTTGACTCCGATCGGGCACAGAAGACGTACGAACGGCAGCAAATGCTGTATCGCGAAGGTGCGACGCCCAGGCTGGTGTTCGAAAAATCGGAACTCGAGTACAAAGCGGCGAAACAGGATTCCGAAATGAAAGACAAGTTGGCGCAGCAGGGCGAGGAGCGAATGGACTCGATGAATCGCGAACTCGTCTCGGCCAAACAGACGCTTGCGGAACGTACGCAGGAACTGGACCAGGCGCAGGCTGACGTGGCCGCTGGGGATGTGCGAGCGCCGGTGGACGGGCTGGTCTTGTCCAGGCGCGGAAGTCCGGGAGAGCAGGTGAGTCCGGCGATGGGCGATCTGTTTCGGATTGCGGTATCGTTGTCCGCTCTCGAGATCTGGCTGCAGCCGGAACCTGCCGCAGTGGCGCGGATCCACCTCGGGCAACCGGCGGCAATCCATGTGGCGGAAGTGCCGGAAGAGATCGCGGGAACGGTGCGCGAGATCAAGGAGGGCCGTGTCATCGTGGACTTCACTAGTCCGACGCCGGTGCTGAAGCCGGGTGTCACGGCGCAGGTGCGGATCAAGCTAAGTTAGCGAGTCCGCGATACGATGGGAGTTTCGGATCTTATGGAATTCTTAGCCGGTAGTTTACTGGAACTGATTACGCAGACGTCGACGAACCTGCCTCCGGATGTCCGGGCCGCGATGGGCGGCATGATGGACGTGGAGACGCCCGGGACGCAATCGGCGCAGGCGCTCGATATCATCGCGTCGAACATCGACATGGCGAAAGACGACGAGTCGCCGATTTGTCAGGACACGGGTATGCCGACGTTTCTCGTGCATACGCCGGTGGGCGTGAATCAGATGGAGTTAGGGAAGGCGATTCGCGAGGCCGTGGTGGAAGCAACGCGGCGCGGCAAATTGCGCCCGAACTCGGTGGATTCGCTGACGGGGAAGAATAGCGGGAACAACCTGGGCGCCGAGACTCCGGTGATTCATTTCGAACAGTGGGAGCAGGACGAAATCGAAGTGAAACTGGTGCTGAAGGGCGGCGGCTGCGAGAACAAGAACATTCAATATTCGCTGCCGGCGGAGATCGAGCACATGGGCCGGGCCGGTCGCGATCTGGAGGGCGTTCGAAAATGCCTGTTGCATGCGGTGTGGCAGGCGCAGGGTCAGGGTTGCGCGCCGGGAGCGCTGGGAGTCTGCATTGGAAGCGATCGCGCGCATGGGTACATGCTGGCGAAGCAGCAGTTGTTCCGCACGCTCGACGATGTGAACCCGTTGCCGGAGTTGGCCGCGCTCGAGGCCGAGATCATGGAGGAAGCGAACCGGTTGGGGGTAGGCGCCATGGGCTTCGGCGGGAAGGCTTCGCTGATCGGGTGCAAGATCACGGCGGCGAACCGGCTGCCCGCGAGTTTCTTTGTCTCGGTTGCGTACGACTGCTGGGCGTTCCGGAGGCTCGGTGTGCGATTGGATGCAGGGTCGGGAGCGATCACGAGTTGGCTGTATCGGGATCCGGCGCGTGAGGTGGATCGGATGGCGCGCGCTGAGGGATTCCCGTTGACGGGTCGCGAAGTGGTGCTGACGCCGCCGATTACGGAGGCGCAGGTTCGCGCGCTGAAGGTGGGCGACGTGGTGCTGATCAGCGGCGACATGTTCACCGGGCGCGATCAGGTGCACGCGTACCTGATGAAGAACGCGCTGCCTGTGGATTTGGATGGGGCGGCGCTGTATCACTGTGGCCCGGTGATGTTGAAGGAGGGCGACGAGTGGGTGGTGAAGGCGGCGGGTCCGACGACGAGTATTCGCGAGGAACCGTATCAGGCGGACGTCATCAAGCGGTATGGCGTGCGCGCGGTGATCGGCAAGGG
>JBBQGE010000033.1:0-61296 GCA_038322675.1 Bryobacterales bacterium | reverse complement strand
CACCGTACGGATCCGGCTGGTTTCGGATTCGAGGCGGACGGATTACGGGTTCAAGGTCACGAACGTGACTGCTATCCCGTAAACCAACAACCGTTGTTCTCCAATTAATGGCGGGCCTTGCTTCGGCGGGCCCGCCATTTTTTCGTGTGGCAAGCCCCCCTAACTAATAGGGCTGTTGACTTTCCGCTTGGTGGGGGTATTTTCACGGAGAGTGGTTGACGTTATCATTAGCTCAGGATCGGAACTCGATACTTCCGGCCCTGCGGTCTGGCTATCGGGTGTCAATCCGGAGGTTGGCCGTAATGCTGAACAGGAACCCGCCGATCACCTTGAGCTCAGCCCGAAGTTTCGTTTGCCGCTTCATGGGCAAATCACCTCGGTCGCGCACGAGCCATCCAACACCCTCAGCGAATTTTCGGTAGGTCCAAAAATGGAGTGCGCGGACCGGCCGTGGACTCTCGCGGATTCACGCCTATAACTTTCCGTTGGGCGGGGGTATTTTCACGGAGACTGGTTGGCGTTATCATTAGCGCAGGGCCGGATCTCGTTGCGTCCGACCCGGCGGTTCGGCTAGCGGGTTTCAATCCGGAACCTGGCCGTAATGCTGACCAGGAACCGGACGACGACCTTCAGCCAAAGCCGAAAGATGCGTTGCCTTTGCATGGGCAAGTCACCTCGGTTCCGCTTCGTAATGTATGGACAGGCCCGGGACGCTATTTCCCGGGTTTCCCCTTGAAGCGCCAAGTCGCTTCTCCGGTCGCGCACGAGCCATCCAACACCCTCAGCGAATTTCGGTAGACCAAGAAATGGAGTGCGCGGACTGGGCGTGGACTCTCGCGGATCCACGTCTATGGCTTTCCGTTTGGTGGGGGTATTTTCACGGAAAGCGGTTGGCGTTATGATTGGCGCAGACCGCAACTCGCTGCTTCCGACCTTGCGGTCTGGCTATCGGGTGTCAATCCGGAGCTTGTCATGCTGACCAGGAACCGGACGACACATTCAACCAGAGGCTAAGGCGTCTTTGCCTTTTCAGGGCAAGTTCGCCTCGGTTCCTCTTCTTAACGTATGGACAAGCCCGGGATGTAGATTCCCGGGCTTTCCGCGAACTTCATTTCTTGCAATTCCTGAGAGTCTGCGCCCGGTCGTGCGTTAACCGGCGGCTTCAACGGACTCGCGCTTCAGCGGAAGGCCGTTCTGAATCAAGGCTGCTTCCACGTCGGGCTCACTCAATCGCGAAGCATCGTAATCGACCGTCAGGCGATCGAGCGCTGGAGCAACCCACACCCGCATAATGCCGTACACCGAGTGGGCATTCGCAACGCCCTCGGTATCGCTGCCGTCGAGCGGGCGCAGCAGTTCGTAGTGCAACTGGACCTTGGTCATTCGGATTCAGGATACCATCGGGCCACCGCCCTGCCCGAGTTTCCACGCGATTTGTCGCAGCATCCCCAACCAGACTTCGGCATCGTGCGACGATAGGCCCATCCGCCGGACCAGGCGCCGCGTCTTCAGTTCGGTGGATCCGGCAATTCGCGCATGCACATACCCCGACTCGCGCAGTACATCCAGCAGCATTCCCGATACCCGCTCGATTTCGACTGAATCCGCTGGGTGTTTCGACTCCGGAGCCTGCTTTACCGCGGCCGCCGATCGGATCAGCTCATAGAGACAGACCGCTACCGACTGGCCCAGATTCATCGACCCGTGCCCCTCGCGAGTCGGAATGCGCATCAGCCAGTGGCACACCGCCATATCCTCGTTGCTAAGGCCAAACTTCTCCGACCCGAACAGCAGTGCCGCGCGGTGTGACGCGAGGTGCTTGCGAATCACGCGGCCGCCGTATTCCAGCCGCCGCACAGAATGCTCTAGGGCGCGCGGGCCGATGGATGTTGTCCCAACCACGAGCGAGCAGTCCGCAACCGCTTCGGCCAGCGTGGGGAACTCGCGAGCCTGCGCCAGCACATGCGCAGATTTCACCGCCGATCGCGCTTCCCGGAAAGCCACGTCGTAGGCGTTCACCAGCCGCATGTCCGCGAACCCGAAGTTGCTCATGGCCCGCGCTGCCGCGCCGAGGTTCAATGGGTTCCGTGGTGCCACCATCACCACGCAGAGATTCTCCAGCATGAATGTGTCCAGTGTCGCATCATGAAGGAAGACGTGGAACAAATTGCGCTGGAGTGGGAAGCTGGACCTCGCGTGTTCTCGGTGAGTGAATTCACCGAAGCACTCCGCGATCTCCTTGATCGGGAGTTCGGAACGGTCTGGGTGTCGGGCGAGATCAGCGGGTGCAAGGTGGCTACTAGCGGCCACTACTATTTCACCCTCAAAGACGAGGAGGCACAGCTCAAGGCTGTGTGTTTCCGCGGGACGGCCCGGTATCTCAAGTTCAAACCGCGGGATGGCGTTGCCGTAATTGCGCGTGGCCGGCTCGACATCTATCCCGGGCGCGGCGATTACCAACTCGTCGTGGAAACGTTGGAGCCGCAGGGTTACGGCGCTCTGCAGTTCGCCTTCGACCAGTTGAAGAAGAAACTCACTCTGGAAGGCCTGTTCGAGGCTTCGCGCAAACGCCCCATTCCTAAACTGCCGCGGCGCATCGGAATCGTGAGCTCGCCATCCGGCGCCGTCATTCAGGACATGTTGAACGTATTGTCGCGCCGCTTCCCCGGCCTGCATATCCGGTTGTATCCGGCCATCGTTCAGGGCGAGGGATCGGTGGAAGCGGTCTGCCGCGGACTGGACTACTTCAGTCGCTCCGGATGGGCGCAGGTGGTCATCGTCGCGCGTGGCGGCGGATCCCTCGAAGACTTGTGGACCTTCAACGAGGAGTCCGTCGCACGCGCGATTGCCGCCAGCAACGTCCCAGTGATTTCTGCCATCGGCCATGAGACGGACTTCACTATCGCCGATTTCGTCGCCGACCTCCGCGCGCCCACACCGTCGGCGGCGGCGGAACTCGTGATCTGCACGCGCGAGATGCTTTTCGAGCAGATCACGGCGGGTCAGGGGAAACTGGCACAGGCCGTGCGGTACCGGATTGCGCAGTCCGGGCGGCGCTTGCATCAACTCGGCGTGGATCGCGCGATGGCAGTCCTGCAGCGCGGAATCGGGCGACGGGCGCAGCAGGTCGATGAGGTCGATTACCGGCTCCGGGATACGATGAGAGCCGCGCTCTCGGCACACAAGCGGAGCTTGCAGGCGCTCGATGCGCGGCTGCGCCGGCAGGACGTGCAACTACGGTTTGCGGAGGCAAGGCATCGGGTGGAGCGGGCTCAGACGGCCATCGAGCAGGCCATGCGGCGGCGACTATCGGGAGCCAACGCGCGGTTCGCACCGGCCATCGCGAATCTGACGCAACTCAGTCCGTTGCGGATCCTGGACCGGGGCTATGCGCTCGTGCAGGATTCGACTGGGCGGTTGGTGAAGTCGCCGCACGATGCGCCCGCCGGGTCGGACATCAGGGTTCGCCTGGCGGAGGGCGGCCTGACGGCCACGGTCACCGGGTCGACTGAGTTGGGCGGCGCTACTCCAACCGGTAGTTCGGAGCTTCCTTCGTGATAATCACGTCGTGCACGTGGCTTTCACGAAGCCCGGCCGGCGACACGCGCAGGAACCGGGCGCGCTCCTGCAACTCATGGACAGTCGAGCATCCACAGTAACCCATTCCAGCGCGCAATCCGCCGATCAGTTGGTAGACCAATTCGGAGAGCGGACCCTTGTACGGCACGCGTCCTTCAATGCCTTCGGGCACCAGCTTGCCGCTGGCATCCTGCGAATACCGGTCTGACGATCCGGCCGCCATCGCACCGATCGAACCCATGCCGCGATAGCTCTTGAACGTGCGGCCCTGGTACAGAATCGTCTCGCCCGGACTCTCCTCGGTACCGGCAAACAGACTGCCGATCATCACCGAATCGGCGCCGGCCGCAATCGCCTTCGTGACGTCGCCAGAAAACTTGATGCCACCGTCCGAGATGAGTGGAACACCAGTGCCTCGAGTGGCTCGCGCACATTCCGCGATCGCGGTGATCTGCGGAACACCGGCGCCGCTCACGACACGAGTAGTACAGATGGACCCTGGCCCGATGCCGACCTTGATGCCGTCCACGCCCAATTCAATCAGATCGCGCGCGCCCTCGTACGTAGCAACGTTGCCCGCGATCAGACCAACATCCGGCAGTGCTCGCTTGATTGTGATCACGGCGTCCATTACACGCTCGCTATGTCCGTGCGCCGAGTCGACTACCAGGACGTCCACCTTGCGCGCCACCAGTTCCTGCGCCCGCTCCAGATAATCGCTTCCTGCTCCCAAGGCCGCGCCGACACGCAGCCGGCCCTTTTCGTCCTTGGCCGCGCTCGGGTATTTCAACTTCTTCTGAATGTCCTTGACCGTGATCAGACCCTTCAGCATGTACTGATCGTCCACCACCAGCAGTTTCTCGACGCGGTGTTTGTGCAGGATCTCGCGAGCTTCTTCCAGCGTCGTTCCCACCGGCACTGTGATCAGATTGTCCTTCGTCATCGCCGCCGATACGGGCTGATCGAAGCGCGTTTCGAACCGCAGGTCGCGATTGGTCAGAATGCCGACCAGACGCCCGTTCTTGGTCACCGGCACGCCCGAGATCCGAAAGCGCTTCATCTGATCGAGGGCGTCGGAAATCTTTTGCTCCGGATCCACCGTCACCGGATCGACGATCATGCCGCTTTCACTGCGCTTCACGCGATCCACTTCCTCGGCCTGCCGCTCGATGGTCATGTTGCGGTGGATGATGCCGATTCCGCCCTGTTGTGCGAGAGCGATGGCGAGATGCGATTCCGTAACGGTATCCATCGCCGAACTCACCATCGGGATATTCAGCGGAATGCTTCTCGTGAGCCAGGTACGTGTGTCGGTATCCGCGGGGACGACGCCGCTGCGAGCCGGTTGGAGCAGAACGTCGTCGAAAGTTAGTCCTTCTGAAATGTTCTCCGGGATCATGAGGTGTGATCTCATGATAACAATGCCACTCGCGAAGCCCACTGTCCGGGATGGCGGCGAACTCGGGTACACTGAAGGTTCTACCTCTCGTTTCAGAGAAAATCCTAAGATCTAGGTAGGGAGTTTTGCAATGATTTCAGCAACCCAACTGCGCCCTGGCATGGTGATCAAGTTCAACAACGAGTTGTACTCGATTTTCGCCATGACTCACCGTACG
This sequence comes from Bryobacterales bacterium, assembly GCA_038322675.1. Taxonomy (GTDB): domain Bacteria; phylum Acidobacteriota; class Terriglobia; order Bryobacterales; family Bryobacteraceae; genus TMP-7. Next base: position 56,101 of record JBBQGE010000033.1, on the reverse strand, counting down.
CCCGGCAATCTGCGCGGTTTCGTTCAAGTGAAGATGCGCAGCCTCCGCACTGGCTCGCAGACCGAGCACCGGTTCTCGTCGGAAGACCGCGTCGAGAAGGCAGCTCTCGAAGAGCACGATTACGAATACCTGTACGACGACGGCGAATACTATTACTTCATGAACCTGGAGACCTTCGACCAGATGCACCTGACCAAGGACCTGCTGGGCGACGGGATCAATTACCTGATCCCGCAGTTGAAGGTCAGCATCGAGTTCTACGAAGGCAAGCCAATCAGCGTGGAACTGCCGCCGTCAGTGGACATGACTGTCATGGAGACTGAACCGGGATTGCGCGGTGCGACTGTCTCGAACGTCACCAAGCCCGCCAAAATGGAAACCGGACTCGTCGTGCAGGTTCCGCCGTTCATCAATGAAGGCGAGAAGGTCCGCGTCAGCACCTCCGAGGGCACGTATCAGGAACGCGCCTAAATCTTCCCTACCTGGCGGACTGCAGCCGCAAGTTGCGATTCCTGACCGGCGAACACCGTACGCAGATCCAGCACGACCCGATCGTTCACGATCCGCGCAATGACAGGCGGGTTGTTCCGCCGTAAGGCTCGCTCGAATTCCACCGCATCGCCTTCAATCGAAATCAGCCAGGTGGGCAGAGACTGGTCGGGCGTCGAACCGCCTCCGATCACCGACTCGCCGCGGATCACCTCGCCGTGCCCAATCGTTTCACAGAACTGTTCGGCACGTTCGCGAATGTTCGCTGCCGGTAGCCGGATCATGTGCAGCGCCGGGACTTCATCGAACCGCTCGAACAGCAGCGCGCGCAGAGTCGCGCCGAGTGCCGAGTAGATCAGCTTATCCACGCGGAATGCCCGGAACATCGGGTTGCGCCGGACCTTCGAAACGAGTTCCGAGTCGCCGGCGATGATGCCTGCCTGCGGGCCACCCAGCAGTTTGTCGCAACTGAAGCTGACGATGTTCACGCCCGCCTCGAGACTGTCGGACACCAGGGGTTCCATGATGCCGTAAGGCCGCAGGTTCACCAGGCACCCGCTGCCCAGATCCTCGTACAAGGGAACGGCCGTCTCGCGTGCCAGCTTGGCGAGATCGGACAGCGCGGGCTTCTCCGTGAACCCGCTGATGTGAAAATTGCTCGGATGAACCCGCAGGATCAATCGTGTGCGGTCTGTCACGGCAGACCGGTAGTCGTCCAAATGGGTTCGATTCGTCGTCCCGACCTCACGCAGCACCGCACCGCTACACGCCATGATTTCGGGAATCCGGAACCCGTCGCCGATCTCGATCAGTTCTCCGCGGGAGATGATCACTTCGCCGCCCGCGGACAGTTCGTTCAGCGTTAAGTAAACGGCCGCCGCGTTGTTGTTCACCACGATCGCGGGCCGGCCAATCAAACGCTCCAGCAGCACGGACGCATGCACATCGCGCTTGCCGCGGCGCCCGGTTTCGAGATCGTACTCGAGATTCGAATATCCGCGCACCGGTTCGGAATCGATGAGCGGCGCGCGACCAAGATTCGTGTGGAGAATCACGCCGGTCGCGTTGATAACGCCGCGAAGGGAAGGCGAGTCCAGATTCGCAATTGCCGCAAGTACACGCTCGTCGACAGGAACGCCGTTCGAAGCACGGCCCTGGCGTATCTCGTCACGCATCGCCGATATCACCCGCCGCGTCTCCGCTGTCACCAGCGATCGCGGATCCTGGCCTACCAAACGCGAAACGACCTCGTCAACCGAAGGCAATGAGCGCAACTGGCTGGCGAGGTCGTCGATCATCGATCTACTTGCCGAGCATCGGGAACAACAGGTGCAGGTCCTGCTCGGTCGGTTGCTTTCCGTACTCGCAGACCTCGAACGCCTCGGCATGTTTGATACGAGAGCCGCGGTCCGGGCCGTACCACTTGATAAGCGCAACACGAACCGCGGGCGAGATGATTTCCGAGCGAGTGGCGCCCAACCACGTGCGCCGGGTTGCCGGGTCCTTCGGCACGCTATCGAGTTTGCCGTCCACCCAGGGCAGCCATTCGTACACTTGCGACACATGAGCGTCCAGCGCGGAGACCTTCTTGTCCCACGTGTCGTCGATGTCGATGGCCACATCGGGCCGGAACGGGTTCGGCCGCTGGAAGTGATCCTGCTCGTAGAGGAACACGGGGTTCTTCTTAAGCGGCGGGACTTCCGGCACTATGTTCGGCACAACCACCATGTAGGCAGCGTCCTGCAGCAGAACGCCGGTGTAGCGATGGTCGGGGTGGTAGTCGTTGGGGCGCGGTGCGATCACGATATCGGCGTTCCACAAACGGATTAGCCGGATGATCTGTTTGCGGACATCGATTGTCGGCAGCAGTTCGCCATCGTGATTGTCGAGCACCTCGTACTCGATTCCAAGCCGTCGCGCCGATTCCATCGCTTCGGCACGCCGCCGCTTGGCCAATGCGCCTCCACCCTCGGTCTGGTGCCCCGCGTCCCCATTCGTAACGGAGACGAACTTCACTTTGTGGCCCATTTGCGCGAACTTCGCGGCGGTACCTGCCGCGCGGATGTCGCAATCGTCAGGGTGTGCTCCGAATACGATCACTCGAATGGGATCGCTCTGCGCAAACGCAAAACCCGCTATTACCATCATTAGAAATATTGCTCTCATACGTTCCCGAATTCGCCTTTCCAAGTTGCGTGTCTGTTCTCGTAGATCGCCGTGCGGCCGAGAATCGCGAACAGTGTGCTGATCGACGACCGCTCGCCCACGTTCTCCGCTTTGCCGGTCACGATATTCTCCAGAAATGTTTCAAACGCTTCCTGAGTAATATCGTGGTGCTTCGGCTCGACGGTCTCCTCGTCCTTGGGACCCTTGATGTGGACCAGACGCTGACGGGAGGTTTGCAGAACGCCCTTGGTGCCCGTGAACTCCTCGCCCACCCGGCTGAACCCCCGCGGCGATAGCTGATTCGCCTCGAAGTTCACGTGGATGTTGTTGGGAAACTCAAAACTGAGCGTCAGGTGGTCGAGGATTTCCATGTTCGTGCGGACCTTCCGTCCTCCCATTCCGACCGCACTGATTGGCCGTGCGTTCAAGTACCAGTGAAGCACATCGAAGTTGTGGCAGTCCTGCTCCACGATGAAATCGCCAGAATAGTCCCGGTAGCAGAACCAGTTTCGCAGCTTTTCGATCTTCGGGTCGTCGTACGGCCGGCGCGTGAACGGGTCGCCGCTGATCCAGAACGCGCGGGCATTGACGAGTTCTCCGATGTCGCCTGCCGTTAATCGCCGGTAACCCTCGATGTACTCGGAACCGTAGCGCTGCTGGAAGCCGACGAACAGATTCTTCTTCGGATCCTGCTGACGGGATGCCTTCATAGAAGTCTGCACGCCTTTGAAATCGACGCCCATGGGCTTTTCGCAGTAGATATGCTTCTTCGATTGAACCGCGGCGGCGAGCATGCGCGGATGCTCGAACGGTGGAGTTGCGATGATCACGGCATCGATGTCGGGGGACGCCAGCAGCTTTTCGAAGTCTTTGTAGACGGTGGGCTTCTCGGCGCGGATCTTGGTGGTGGCCTCTTCGATCCGGTCGTCAAACAGATCGCACAATGCGGTGACACGAGCACGCGGGTCGGCGTTTACGATGGTGGCGTCGTAAGTGCCGCGGCCTCCGGAACCGATGAGTCCAACGCTCACTTTGGAGTTGGCCTGCGAACCGCGAACGGATTGCGGAGCAACAATAGAGAACACGGCGGCGGAGCCGATGAAATTCCTGCGGGATAATGTCGAGTCTTCCATGCTGGTAGCTTATCACCGGAGTTGCGGGTCTGGAGCTACGATGCTTCATGCCCGCGGGACGGGCATCTCCGATTTTGCGCTGTGACTCAGTTCGCTGATCTTGCTACCCGTGATCGCCAGGGCCACAAATCCCACCACCAGCAAAGGCAGCGTTACCACTGCCCACATCACCACTGAAAAACGTTTTGCGAACGAATTGTCGTAGCCGAAAACCGAGCTGAGAATCACCACTGCCAAGGCTTGAAACGTGCCGACATTCCCCGGCGCCTGCGGCACCGCGCCGCCCAGACGAAGCACCACCATCAGCACCATCGCGACTCCCCAACTCGCATCGGCGAAGTCGTAGGCCCGCATCAGGGCGTAGATGGGAATCACCTGCATTAGCAGGTACGGTATTGTCACCGCGGCCGAGTAATAGAGGTATCGCGAATGCCCAATCAGGTGGAGATCGTCAATCAGGACTCGCAAGTGGAGGTGCCATCCGGTTTCCGACAGCGCCGCATGCGCCCGCTGCTTGTGGAACATCGCGACGCCGATCAGAAGGGCGCCAAGCAGGATTAGAATGGACAGGAATATCGTCCCCTGAACGATGTAGCCTGGCAGTCCAGGAACCACCGTCACCGTTACGAAAAGCGCAACTGCCAGGAAGAAGCCGTCGAAAATCCGCTCAATGAACGCCGACGACAGGACCACGGAGAACGGCAACTCATTCCACCGCGCCTGAAGATAACAGCGGATCAACTCGCCCGTTCGGAGCGGCAGCACCTCATTGGCAAAGAGCCCGACGTAAATGGCGCGAATGGTGCGGAGTACCGGCACGCTGGCAATCGGCTTCAGCATCAGGCTCCAACGCCACCCATGCCAGACGTAGACGAGGATATCGGAGACCACCGCCAGCAGTACCCACCACCACCGCATTTCGCGCAGCTCTTCCGGATACTCGCGCCAGTTGATGTCGTGCAGCACCCACCAGAGACAGGCGATCGAGAGCAGGTATGTCGCGATGATAATCAGACGCCGCCGTACGCCGGAGCTCGCCTGCGTCGCGGAGACGTTTTCCATGGCCAATTCCCATGTTGACATATGGGCCTCAGCCGAACCTAAAAGAGCCGGTGGCTGCTAAAATAAAGGAGTCCCATGAAATTCGGCGTGGTCGTTTTCCCTGGAAGCAATTGTGATCACGATTGCTGGTACGCCGCCTCTCAGAACCTCGGGCATCCCACTGAAATGATCTGGCACGATTCGCATTCGCTCGGCGATGTGGATGCCGTGATCCTACCCGGCGGATTCTCGTATGGCGATTATCTGCGTTGCGGCGCCATCGCCAAGTTCTCGCCGGTCATGACCGCCGTCAAGAAGTTCGCTCACGAAGGCGGCCTTGTCCTCGGAGTCTGCAACGGATTTCAGATCCTGGTGGAGTCCGGCCTGCTTCCGGGCGCTCTGCTCCGCAATCACGACCTGAAATTCATCTGCCGCCAGGTGGACCTCCGAGTGGAAAGCACCCGCTCGGCATTCACCTCCGCGGCCACCAAAGGCCAGACGCTCCGCATGCCCATCGCGCACGGTGATGGCTGTTACTACGCCGACGAGCACACCCTCGATCAACTGGAAGCCGAGGACCGCGTGGTTCTGCGCTATGTCAAGAATCCGAATGGGTCCCTTCGAAACATCGCCGGCATTCTGAACGAGCAACGCAATGTCATGGGAATGATGCCGCACCCCGACCGCGCCTGCGATCCGCTGATGGGATCCACCGACGGCCGTATCATTCTGGGATCTATGGCCCGATCGTTCGCTACCGTCTCTCAATGAGCGCAATTACACCCGACGTTATCGCCCTGCATCAACTCACCGATGCCGAGTTCCAGAAGATCGTGTCGCTGCTCGGCCGCGAGCCCACCTACACCGAACTCGGAATCTTCAGCGTCATGTGGAGCGAGCACTGCTCCTACAAAAGCTCGCGACTGCATCTGAAGAAGCTGCCGACCCGCAGCAAACGCGTGCTGGTGGGGCCCGGTGAGAATGCGGGAATCATCGATATCGGCGAAGGGTACGCCATCGCGTTCAAGATCGAATCGCACAATCACCCGAGTTTCATCGAGCCGTTTCAAGGCGCGGCCACCGGGGTCGGAGGCATTCTGCGCGACATCTTCACCATGGGTGCGCGGCCCATCGCTGTGCTGGATGCTATTCGATTCGGACCTCTCGACGATCCTCAGAACGGAGCGCGGAACCGGCGCATTCTGGAAGGCGTGGTCTCCGGAATCGCTCACTACGGCAATTGCTTCGGCGTGCCGACGGTTGGCGGCGAGTGCATGTTCGAGCCGTCGTATAATGGCAATCCGCTGGTGAACGTGTTCGCGCTCGGCGTGTTCAAGCACGACGAAATCTTCTTCGGACGCGCTACCGGCATCGGCAATCCTGTGATCTACGTCGGAGCGAAGACCGGGCGCGACGGCGTCCACGGCGCCACCATGGCATCGGCGGAGTTCACCGAAGAATCGAAACAGAAACGCCCGAACGTGCAAATGGGCGATCCGTTCCTCGAGAAACTGCTGCTGGAAGCCTGCCTGGAGGCAATGAAGACCGGCGCGATTGTCGGCATTCAGGACATGGGCGCCGCGGGACTCACATGCTCCACCTGCGAGATGGGCAGCCGCGCGAACACCGGCATCGACTTCGACCTCGATCATGTGCCGCAACGCGAGACCGGCATGTCGCCCTACGAGATCATGCTCTCCGAGTCGCAGGAGCGGATGCTGCTGGTGGCCGAGAAAGGCCGCGAGGAAGAAGTATTCACGGTGTTCCGCAAATGGGGACTCGACGCGGTGACCATCGGCACCGTCACCGACGACGGGTTGCTGCGTGTTCGAAATCACGGCATCGTGGTGGCTGAAATTCCGAATCGCGCCCTGGCCGACGAGGCTCCTCTATACGACCGGCCGCACACTGCCCCGCTTCGGGTAGCGCCGATGGACGGTCCTGTGTTTAAGAGTCAGAGCGTCGAAGGTGACCTCCTGAAATTGCTCACCTCCGCCGACATCTGCTCCAAACGCTGGATCTGGGAACAGTACGATTACATGGTTCGCACCAACACCACTGTGGGACCGGGCGCCGACGCGGCAGTGGTACGAATCAAGGAGACCGGAACCAGTATCGCCATGTCGCTCGACGGCAACGGCCGGTACTCCGCACTCGATCCGCGGCAAGCCGCGAAACTGCTGGTGGCCGAGTGCTGCCGCAATCTTTCCTGCGTCGGCGCTGTGCCGGTTGCGGCGACAAATAATCTGAATTTCGGCAATCCCGAGCGGCCCGAGATCATGGCGCAACTCGTGGAAACCATCGAGGGCATGGCGGAGGCCTGCCAGTTCTTCGAGACCCCCATCACAGGCGGAAACGTCAGCCTCTATAACGAGACCCTGGGCGAAGCCATTTTCCCGACCCCCGTAATCGGCATCGTCGGCCTGCTGGATACACGACAACCCGTCACCCTCGGATTTAAGAACCCGGACCGCACGCTGTTGCTGATTGGAGGCTTCGGCCGCCCCGACCTGACGACCTTCGGTGGAACCGAATACGCGAAACAAATCCTCGACAAAATGTGGGGGCTTCCGCCGGCCATCGACCTCGATTATGAGAAGCGTGTACAGACGGCCGTGCGGGAGATCATTCATCAGGGCCTGGCCGAATCGGCACACGATGTTTCAGACGGTGGACTCGGCGTCGCGCTGGCCGAATGTACCTTCGGAGGAATCGGCGCGAAGGTGGAACTGGAGTGGGACGTCCGGCCGGAGTTCCTTTTGTTCCACGAGGGTCCGTCGCGCGTTTTGATTTCGACACGGTATCCCGACGAGGCCAAAAAGATCGCACTTTTTTACGGTGTTGAGAATCCAAGAATTGGGGTTACAATGAACGAGCGGTTGCAGTGCCGGAACGGGTCGATGACCCTCATCGACTGCTCAGTCGAAACTCTTCGCCAAGCCTGGGACGAAGCTCTGGAACGTACGTTACATCCTGAACATGTTTGACGAATTGCACGAGGAGTGCGGTGTTTTCGCCATTTGCGGGCATCCGGAAGCCGCGAACCTGGCGTATCTGGGGCTGTACGCTCTCCAACACCGCGGGCAGGAAAGCGCTGGGATCGCCACCAGCGACGGCCACAAAATTCGCTGCTTCAAGAGCATGGGTCATGTTGCGGACATCTTCACTCCATCGGTGATTTCCGAACTGCCGGGCGAACTCGCGATCGGCCATACGCGCTACTCCACGGCCGGCGACACCGCGTTGCTCAACGCGCAGCCATTCTCGGTGGCGTGCAATAAAGGTCAAGTCGCGGTGGCCCACAACGGCAACATCACCAACGCCGCGGAACTGCGCCGCGATCTCGAACGCGACGGATCCATCTTCCAGGCGTCGAGCGATACCGAGGTGATTCTGCATCTCGTCGCTCGGTCGCGCGAACGGACCCTGGCCGGTGCTCTGCGGGAAGCTCTGCTCCAGTTGGAGGGCGCATTCTCACTGGTGTTTCTGGCACAGGATCGGATTATTGTGGCACGCGATCCTCACGGATTCCGGCCGCTCGCATTGGGCCAGATGGAGTTGTCGGGTCACCGCAACTGCTACGTGTTCGCCTCCGAGACCTGCGCGTTCGACCTGATCAACGCGGTCTACCTGAACGATGTGGAGCCGGGCGAGATGGTGATCATCGGGCCGGAGGGCATGACGCGCGAGCTCTACACGACTCCGCTGGAACCCGCGCAATGCGTGTTCGAGCACGTCTACTTCTCGCGTCCCGATTCCATCGTTTTCGGCCGCGCGGTTCAGGAATCGCGGGAGAACCTGGGACGGTTGCTGGCACGCGAGTGTCCCGTCGATGCCGACGTGATCGTGCCGGTTCCGGATTCGGGAGTCGCGGCCGCGCTCGGATATGCCGAGGAGGCCGGGATTCGGTTCCGCCAGGCGCTGATGCGCAACCACTATGTCGGCCGCACGTTTATCGAGCCATCGCAGGCGATTCGCGATTTCGGCGTGAAACTGAAGCTGAACCCCGTGCGGCACCTGTTGGAAGGCAAGCGCGTGGTGCTGGTGGACGATTCCATCGTGCGCGGCACGACGAGCCGCAAGATCGTCCGTATGGTCCGGCAAGCCGGGGCTCGCGAAGTGCATATGCGCATTTCGTGCCCGCCGACAGTGTCGCCCTGCTTCTATGGAGTTGATACGCCGTCGGAGAAGGAACTGATCGCCGCGAACAACACCGTGGAAGAGATTCGGAGATTCATAGAAGCGGACTCGCTCGGCTACCTTTCGCTGGGTGCGCTGCGCAGAGCGGTGGCCGATACGGACGGGCGCTACTGCTATGCCTGCTACACCGGCAATTATCCAACTGAACTGGTGAACATCGACGAGCTGAGGCTGGCAAAGGGCCGCCGCAGCTAGGCGCCCGGCGCTTCTTCGTCGGGTTTGCCGATTTCCCAGTGGTGTCCAAAGGGATCCAAGACGCGCCCGAGCCGCCAGCCGTAGTCGTCCGTCATTGGCGTGATGACCTTTGCTCCGGCCCCCACGGCCCGGTCGAACGCTGCATCCGGATCGTCCACGGTCAGCACCATCCTCACTGACCCACCGCCAATCGTCTCGGGGCTGAAGTTCTGGTTCTCGGGAGATTCGTCGGCAACCCAGAACTCCGCATCATCGACAGACAGACGGGCCACCACTGATCCTCCGGGATCCTCAATCCGAAACGGCACTCGAGCCCCGAAGGCTTGAATATAGAACTCGACAGCTTTGACTCCGCCTCGAACCGAGAGCATAGGAGCGATCGTGGTTTTCGTCATGGCAGCAAGGTTTGATCTTACTCGATAGGTATCGATACGTGCTGGACCCTGGATTTTTTCCTTCAAGTAGAGTATCATTTCGCCACTGGAACTGAGGAGAAAGATGAACAGAAAATTGCTGTGGGTGGCAGCAGCCGTTTTGCTGTCGCTGATCGTGGTGATTTGGACCTGGGCTTCGGGAGGGTTCGGCAAGGACACTGGAGCGGTCCTTTCCTGGCTGCAGTGGCACTGGAAGTTCACGTATCTCGTCTGGGCGACGCTCGTCTGTGTCAGCCTCGCGGTGTGGTTCGGGATGATCCGGAAAACGGGTGTCCGAAACGCACAACAGGCGGCGGCCACGTGGGGAAGTGTTGCATTCGCTCTATTTTTCTTCTTCTTTCTTGGCGCGGCTGAGAATACGAAGGACCTTCTGAAGCTGTTCTCGTTCGGGGCGGTGGGTGCGGCACTCGGGTACCTGACGGGAGTCTGGCTGGCGCCGGCGACTCTGTCGGAGGAGAGCCGGTTCGCGAAAGCTCAGACTCTGATTGCCAGTGTCGCGGCAGGCGCGTTCGGCACAAAGCTCTTGTCCGTAGCCGACGCTCTCATCGACGGAAAAGAAAATGCTCTCATTCTGCGGCCGGAATACTACTTGCCGGTCCTGTCTTTCATCGCCGCCTATCTCGTCGCACTAGCAGCGTTTTATACTTTGCGAACACTGAACGATGGCCTGGTGAGGGTAACTCCCGTAGGCGAACTCAAAGACGTAGACGGGAAAAAGATCGGTCTCGCGGCCGGGCAGAAAGTCCAATTTGCGGGTGCAGCTAACTTCCCCGACGATGTGTCGGTTTCATGGTCTCTGAAATGCACTCGACAACCAGAGCCCGCGGGAGGACCCAGCATCAGTGCGACAGGGGAGTTGACGGTTCCCGATGCGGCTTGGATGACGGGTCATGCGGACTTTCTGGATTGGGCAGTAATTGCGATCAGTAACCTCGATCCTTCAAAAGCCGGCGCTTTTCAGATCCACTTGCTAACGAGTTAGACGGAGAAGGCGCCACCCGGACCTGAGTCCGGGTGGCGCCGTTGAGTTACTACTGAGACGGATTCTCTAGGCAGAAGCCGACCTCGGCCGGCACGCAGTACGCATTGCCGGTGCTGCCGACATTGGTGCGGTCGCAGACCACCATGCGAATGATATAACCGCAGGGGTCCATGCCGGCCGTATTGAGTGTCCACGTTCCGTTCTCGCCCGTAGTCGGTACCACCGGGTACGATCGGCCCGAGGGGTTCACCGTCGCTCCGTGCGCCGGACCGGTAGGCTCGACGTCGAACGACAGACTCCCAAAGTGCTGGAATTCGGCAGCCAACGACACCGCTCCTGGGTCGTGCGCCGAGTAGGTCCCGTTCAGGATGGTCCCTACCGGGAACTTGCCACAATCCACCGCTGCAATGGAACCCCCATTAAAGGTCGCGCCGGTGATGTGCAGATCCGGGACGGGCGGCGTGTTATCGATGCGCACGAGCACATCCTGGATGCCCGGGTAGAACGTCGGAGGCGTCGTATTCGGATCCTTCGCATCAATGCGAATTCTCCACGGTCCCTCCATTCCAGCGTTAGTGTGCCACGTGCCCAACTTACTGGTGACCAGATGACGCGTGTTGGGCGGAGTGGTGTCCTCGAGATAGGGATACCAGCCGTCGCCGAGTCCGTCGCTGTCGTTGGTGGGATGCAGGTTGGCCTGGCAGACGAAATCGAAGAAGAAATCACAGAACTGAGGGATGCCTCCGTTCCAGATCGCATAACTCACGTCAACATCGTTCAGCAGAGGATGATAGGTGTCGACGCCGTCTTCCTTCTTCACCTGGATGCGGTACTTGAACGGCTGAGCGGCGCTGCCGAGGACATTGGGCGGCAGTCCGATTTCCCCTGTGATGGTGACATCCCCGCCGAAAGGCGACACGTTGACGGATGCGCTGGCGATCTCGAGATGGCCGGTGGCTCTGCCGCGCGTCAGCAGGCCCGCGCCCTGGTCGATATGATTCACCGGAACGTCGCCGATGGTCTCAATCAGCGGCACATGTCCAACGCCGGTGCCGGGCCGAATCTGGATGAGACAATCGAGCCGGTTGCCCCAGACCGGCACATAGTTCGGATTGGCCGGCGGTGGTGCGGCCTCCCATGAGAGAATCGCGCGAAGCCGGGCAATGCGAGCGCCGAACTGGCACGGAACGCGCCATTTCGCGAAATTCGTTTTCAGAAATACGCCGTATTGGACGCCACCGTTGGGGATTTTGCTGAGATCGTGGACGTTCACCGACGTGGTGCCCAGGTAATTGAAGCCGGTACCGTCGTTGAAGTCGGCCCAGAACGCAACATATTCAGTGGAACCCTGACTGCACAGCTTGCCCGAGTAACCATTGGGCTTCTTCACTGTGAGCACGCCCTCCAGCACATCGTTTGCCGGCCGCGCGCCGACGCAGTTGAGTTGTTCGAAACTGGTGTCTCCGTCGGTCTTCAACTGGAGTTTGCCGAGCAATCCACTGATTTCGGCAGCCGATAATCCCAGTTGCAACAGCGGACTCGTCTTTACAGACGCAAATACTTCGGGCGCTGCATTTGCCTCAAGTAGAGGCTGAAGCTCGGAGAAGGCATACCGGTGAACCGGGATCTCGGCGCGCTGGTAAATCTTCCGCTTCTCTTCCAGGCTTAGAGCCTGCGGTGCAGCCGCTGTGAGTTTGGTTTCCGGATTCAGAGCCGAGATGACGGGACCGATCGGGTCGGGCAGTTTCACCTTCGCTTCGGTGATTTGCTGCACGACGTCGCTCAACAGCAGGAACGACCTGGGCCGGATCTGAATTTCGGCGTCCAGCACACCGCCCCACACGGGAACGAAATTCGGATTCGACGGCGGAACGGCGTTCCACGAGAGGATCGCACGGACCCTCACGACGTTATCGAAAATGCAGAGCTTTCGAATCGGCGCGAAGTCCAGGTAAGCGGCGTAGCAGAGCGGTTTGGCGCCCGGGATGTCGTGCACGTTGACGCTGGTCAGGCCAACATCGGTGAAGATGCCGTTATCGTGGAGATCCACGAAGAACCGTACGAATTCGAATGACCCGGGTTGGCAAATGGTGCCGCCGTACCCGGCATTCTTCTTGATCCTGATGACGGCTTCCAGCCGGTCCAACTGAGTCTGAAGACCAACGCACGCCAGTTCCTCGTAACTCGGGTTAGCCTTAATCGGCTTCACCGGTTGGAAGATGCTGCCTTCGAGATTGCCGAAGTAATTCGGATTCTCGAGAATCAGCGATTTGAAGTTCTCGCGTTCGGCCTCGAGCTTGACATCCGTAAACGGCAGTTTGTCAATGGTGTCCGATAACTGCCCGAGCAGGTCAGCGTCGGGTTTCGCAATTGACGAAAGCTGATCGACAGAAGTGAACATCCCGCCGGACGCCTTCTTCCGCGCAAGAATCGCGGCGGCGAGATCGGCAGGAACCTTCAGACTTTTCAGATCCTCCGGGCCAGTGGCTTCGTTGAAGAATCTCAATACGTTTGCAAATGGGGTTGTAGACATTTTCTCCTCGCTCGTGTTTTTTTTATTTGTTATCTGAGTTGCCGGAGCAGCGGGATGGCCGCAAGCGATGCCGCATCGCGCAGGTCCACACTTAGCTTTGCTCCAGGAGAGCCGAATACGTAGGTCCGTCCGGTAAATCCTCCGACCGTGGTCAGTCCGGTTTGCCCCAGGTATTCGAAAACATTCCCCGCGATCTTTGAGCCGCTGTGCGACGAATGCATTCGGGGATTGATGGTGAAGGAGCGGGCCGCTCCGTTCGAGTTACCGCAACACGGCATTTTCGCGATTCTCCTCGTGTTCAAAATACGCAGCTGGCAGATTGCTCTCGAAACGCTGAGTAACTCGTTCCAGGAGTATTGCCGCGGCCGACAGTGCGGGCCATAGCAGCGCGCACTCGGCTGGTTCGCCGCCCGTCCAATAGGCGAACGGTGCCGCCACCCAAACGCTGAGGCAATAGAAGCAGTTGAATAACTCCGCCCACGCCGTGCCCCTCAGCTTCTGCCTAAAGCGGAACACCAGCCGCCAGGGTCCGTCCTCCGACGAAAGCAGATGCGTGATTCGCCAGACGGCGAGCACGGACAAACGAACCAGTAGATTGTCCGGGTCATACGCAATCCATCGGGCAACTTGTTGCCTCGCAAGGATAGTGAAGGACGGCGCGCCAGCGTTTCAGTGGAGAAGAGAATTGAACGAGGGCATGGAAGGAGAGAGAATCGCGGGATTACCAGGAGAGCTACTTCAGCTCTCCCGATTCATCACATTGAAGAGCCCGGTCATGCCTGCCGGCCGGTCCGAAGCACGCGTTTCAATCCCGAGCCGCGGAAGATCGGGATGTTGTACAAGAGGGTTGGTACGATGCGTGTGGAATGTTACCGGCTCGTTGCCGCGCAGGCGCTTCAAGCAGTAGAACGCATTCATCATGAAGCACATCAGAAATGCTCCGAACCGAAGCCGGCGAAACGACCTGGCGATTCGGAGAAACGAGTACTTCAGAGAGAAGGCCTCGCGCCACAGCGCCCGATGCGCTTCCAGCAACTGTTCAGGCGACAGGTGCCGGGGCTGGAACGACACGTTGTACCCGTTGTAGAACTCCCAGCCGCGGCCGGAGAGAATCCTCCCTTCCTGCGCCAGCCGGCTGTACGCGGGAGTGCCCGGATACGGCGTCAGGATGCTCAGGAACGGAACATCAACCCCGGCATCGTACAGTTGCGCGGCCATCGCGGCGATGCTGTCTTGCGTGTCGCCATCGAAACCTGCGATGAATCCGGCCATGACACAGATTCCTCGATCGTGCAGCTTGCGAATCCGCCTCTTGTAAGTGCTGGTCTTGTTTTGAGGCTTGTGAGCGTCCCGCAGCGACTCGGCGCCGAACGATTCGATTCCAAAGAAGATCCCGATGCAGCCGGAATCCTGCATGAGGTCCAATAGAGCATCGTCCTCGCCGATATCCATGCTGGCCTGCGTCAACCACCATTTCTTCAGAGGGATCATGGCGGCGAGCAACTCGCGGACATAAGAGCGCTTGGCTGTCAGGTTGTCATCCCAGAACCAGACCACCTTGCGCTGCCACCAATGCCGGAATCGGTTGTACCGAATGTCCTGGAGCACATCTTCCACAGGACGCGTGCGGAATCCGGGGTTGTGCGTGGGAACACTGCAAAACGAACAGGTGAACGGGCATCCGCGCGTCGCCTGGACCACGCGCCGGATGAAGAACCTGCCGGGCAGCAGGTCATAGCGCGGCGTTGGTAATCCGGCAAGCGGCTGGGCTGTGCCGGTGTAGCGGCTGCGTAGTCTGCCTGCCGCGGCATCGGCGAGAAGTTCACGCCAGACCGCCTCGGCCTCGCCCATTACGACACTGTCAAAATGTTTCAGCGCCTCGTCTGCGTTGAAGCTGACGTGCGGGCCGCCGGCAACGACCAGCTTTCCCCGCTTTCTGAATTCCGCCGCCAGACGGTACGCCTCTGTCGCGAATCCGCTGAAGAACGAAAGCGCGACGAGATCGGCGCCGGTGTCAAAGTCGATCGGCTCAACCTGTTGGTGGATGACCCGAACCTGATAACCGGGCGGAGTGATGGCCGCCAGATGAATGCCGGTGATCGGCGGGACGAAATCAGCTTCATGCCCGTTTCGATAGCGCGCCATATAGACGACTACGATGTCGACCGAGAAATCCATACCAGTGTACTTTACCCAATAAAGTACACTGCGTCAATAATTATTCGGCCTGTCCGGGTTCGCCAAAATAGCCTGGTCCAACTCGCCGCGCCGGATTCCTTCTTCCGAATCGTAAGCAATGAACTTCGGCAAGAGCTTGGCCAACAACAATGAACCGGCGACGCAGAGCACGCCGCCGGAAATGATGGAGGCGCGGACTCCGAACAGACGTGCGACGAAGCCTGCTTCCGCGTTCCCGAGCGACGGGCCGGTGTGATAACTCACCATCTCGACTGCCGCGGTACGGCCGCGGATCGCCGGCGGAATGGTCTGATTCCACACCGCCATCCGGAAGATGCCACTGACCATGTCGGCCGCTCCGGCACAGGCCAGGAACAGTAGTGCCAGCCAAAGTGGCCGGGCAAGACCGAAGGCGACGATTGAAATTCTCCATAACGCGGCTGCCCACGTGATCGCCAACCCGTGGCGGCGTACTCCCGATGACCAACCCGATGTAACTGCCGCTATCATCGCGCCCACCGAAGGCGCGGCATAAAGAAGTCCAACGGAAGCAGCGCCCCAGTGTTCGGCCATTGCTGGAAACAATGCGTTCGGCATGCCGAAAAACGTCGCGTTGATATCGATGAGGTAGGTTCCCAGAAGATCCTGCCTGCCGCGTGCATACCGCCAGCCTTGGAGCAGTGCGTGCCAGGTGATGCCTTCTTCGCCGAGCGACATGCGGCTCGCTGGACGCATCATCACGATCATCGCGACCGAAGCGAGATAGCTGAAACCATCCACCGCGAACGCCGCCGTCGCGCCATACGTGGCGGCAATCATGCCGGCCAGCCCCGGCCCTACGATGAATGCGAAATTCCCCCGAATTGAGTTCAGTGCTCCGGCGGCCAGCATGTCGCTCACGGGTAACACCTGTTGCGTGAGCGCCTCCATCGCGGGTCGCTGCAGCGCTCCGAGGGCAGCCAAGAGCCCCGCGACAATCCACAGCACGCCCACGTGTGGTGTCCGGGACGCGGCATTCCAAGCCAAAACACCACAGCAAACAGCCATCGCGGATTCGGCGATACCGATGAGTCGCCGCCGGTCGAAATGATCGGCCAGCGCTCCGCCGACGAGAGCCATCGCCAACATCGGTGCGAACTCGACAACGCCAATCAGTCCGACGGCTAAGGTCGACCGCGTCAACTCGTACATTTGGAACGGCAGGACCACATAGGTCATCGCCGATCCGAACGCCGACACGAACTGGCCGATGTAAATCAGCCGGAATTCACGCGACCGTAGCGGACCAATGTCGGGCGTGTAGGAGCGCAAAGCAGTAGCCAGTGTGCCACATGCTGTAAGTCGACGTACGCCGCCGGCATGCGCGGCCCAGTTCCGTGAGATAGTGGAAGCGAGTTGCCGGGTGCTCCCTCAATTACAGTGCCAGAGCCCTCGCGATTTCAAACCAAGCCGCATTTGTTCCAGTCTGATCGTGGAGTCGGCGGCAGCGCGAGCAAAGGTCGACAGCCGCAGGCGCACCGAGTGGTGATGCGTGCTTTGTCACCGGCTCGGCTCCATCAAGCCCGCAATTGTGCGATCTCCAGTTTTCGCATGGTTTACAAGGCGGTTTCAGTTTCGTGGCCCAGCGCGGCAGCCGCTGCGTCGACGCCGGCTAGCGATGCTGAGGCGAATTCGAGCAGGTCACCCGGCTGGCACTGCAGCGCCGCGCAGATGGCATCGAGTGTGGAGAAGCGGATGGCGCGTGCCTTTCCTGTTTTGAGAACCGACAGGTTGGCGAGCGTGATTCCGATTCTCTCCGACAACTCGGTCAGCGTCATGCGTCGCTCGTGGAGCATGTCGTCCAGTTTGACGATGATCGACATTGCTCACACCGTCCCTTCGAGTTCTTCACGCATGCGTGTGCCCTGCTCGAACACGCGCGCCAAGACGAAGAGCAGGAGCACCACGAGCCATCGCGTCAATGAGAAGCCCCAGCTGATATTGAGCGGCACGGCAGCAGACGATACGCTGGCGGCAATCGCACCGACGGCGAAGTGTATCAGCTCAAGCGCCAGCACCGCCCACGCGATCGCCGTGAGTCGCGCGGCATTCGCAGCCACGAAGGGGTCTCCGGTGCTGACGGTCGCGACGATCATCAGCAGCCGTGTGAGTACGAAGTGCACGACGGGCACAGCGCAGATTCCGATCACCATGATCAGTCGCATGCCGATAAACAGCATTGAATCGGAGAGAGCTGGTCGCACTCCCAGGGCTCTCATAACCGGACCTTCGGCGATCAGGCTGGCGATCAGCAGCGCCAAGATGAGCACGCCCGCGAGCAGATTCAGTTTGGTCAATACGCGGAGGGCTCTGCTCGAGAGGGCTAAAGTGTCTGGGTACGGACTGGACATGTGGCGTTCTCCTTCAATCTGCTGGGAATAGTAGTATTGCATATTGATAAGCGATAATCAAGATATTGTTTACCAATAAGTTGCATATTGATATTAGATGAGGTGCCGAGTGCGGCTGGACGCCTCCGACAATGGTGTTGCACCAGAAGGGGCTCAACGCTTTCCGCCTGAACACGTGCCAAGGGCGGCTATGCGCCGCGCTTCATTCCGGGCTCGCTCATCGGCGCCGGAGGGGACTCGGACGCGTGACGGCCATCTAGACTCCGCGATAATGAAAGAGAGCGTTATGGCGACGACCGACAACAATCTGCGGGTGCCGGATGACCTGCTTAAACAGGCGCGCCGCATGGCCGAAGCGGAAGGCTGCACTGCCGATGATCTGGCCGCAGATGCGCTGAAGCGCTACATTGAGACTCGGCAGAACGCGCGGGACTTACAGGACCTGGCGACATGGAGCGAACGTCACGCTCAAGAACGCGGGTTCAAACCCTCCGACGTTGAACGAGCCATCGCTGACGTGCGGCGCAGCCGGTAGTGGTCCGTATCACCGCTGATTCGAACATCTACATTTCCGCGTTTCAGTTCCGCGGGAAGCCCCTGCATCTGCTCACGCTGGCTGGACAGGGTGAAATCGATCTCGCAATTTCTGATCACATTGTTGAGGAGGTCACCCGCACGCTTCGGCAGAAGTTTCGACTGGCCAGCCGATCGGATCGAACAGGCGCGGCGAATTATGGGAAGAATCGCCCGCCGTGTTTCTCCGTCGCAAACAATCGAGGTCATCAACGAGGACCCGAACGACAACCGCATTCTCGAATGCGCGGCTGAAGCAGGGTCGGACTACGTCGTCTCCGGCGATAACGATCTGCTGCGCCTCGGCCAATACGGCGCCATTCGCGTCCTCAAGGTCGCGGACATGCTCGACGTGGTGCTAGGGAAGGGCTGGCGGAATCCGGGGCGGCAATTGGCATGGAGCGTTGCCGCAAAGAGTACCGAGCGCCATGACACAGGTAAGTTCCGGAGCGCGGTGGTCGCGCTCGCCGTCGCTACCGCGCGGTCGGTCCTGGACCACTTGGCCGTATAACGCGCCATGGGTCCGAGGACCCGACTCTCTCGGAGCGCAAGCCGTCGTGAACGTCACGGCTGCCAGGTTCAACGACGCTCGCCGCCGGGTTCGCCGAGGACTTCGCACCGAGCGCGCACATCTTCGTGCGGCTCCGCGTGTTTCATCCGGGGATCGCGATTGTGGCCATCGGATTCCTGCTGTTCGCGGTGGGCCAGACGATGATCTGCAGGCTGCAAAGAAGGATAACTGGCAAGAATCTGGGCTCGATCAATCCCAGCTGCGACATTGTCGAGGATCACCGATACCATGATTCTTGTTCCGCGAATGCACGCTTTGCCATGACAAACCGTGGGATTCACACTGACCCGGTCTCTCCAGTTCTCCATACAACTGATTTTATGATGAATGGGCTGAAAAGTGAGCCGGCCGTTGGTTGATGCCCGGAACCACTTGGCCGCTGATCTTGCGCAATCCGAGAACTGGAGACGACGAGTTGGACGGCGATGAGGCAGAACCGATGTTTCCAAAACCGTCGAGCCGGACCGCGAGGTCGGCGAAGTGGCGGGTATTGCGGGTGCCGAGTATGGCGAGCGCGATACCGGAAATCATTCTGTCGCGGTGTGAGGCCATCAGATCGGTGGCCGTTTCCGCAGCGGGGGCATTGAACGGCGCGATCCGGCGTTCGCTCCCTGCTTGCGCATCGGGTCATAGGTGATGTCGACACGCGCGTCGCCGCCCACGGGGGTCCCAATGGTGCGGTTCGCCCGTGGCGATTCGCGGTCACGAATCGCCAGTTGATGCTCGGCGGCGTTGGGCAGAGTTTGAATCCATCCAGGTTGACGCAACCGGCAAGGTTATTATCCTGGTCGGTCATGATCCACGGGCCGGCGTATTCCCGTGATAGCAGGGCGTGGCGTTGCCGTAATCGAAGCAGCAGCCGGAGTTGTCATGGCGGCCTTTAGTGACTCAGTACTGCCCCTCGGCCTGGTCGTCGACCGCCGTGCCTTTCGCGTCGTTCTGGCGGAGGCCCATGCCCGGCGTAATGAAAACGCCGTAGGCCTTGTGGCCCATGATCGTGATCGGCGCCATGTCGGCTACGGGTAAGTTGTTGAAGCCACCCATCGACGGGCCGCTGAATCCCCCGCGCGGCGCCTGGATAAGATCGTTGTACTTGGGGATTGATCGTAGATGGGTGGTGATCCACCAGTAAATATTGGCGCAGAACGTGTCCTGCGCGGCGGCGTTAGCGTATCCGCCCGCATCCGGGAGCGGCTGCGCGACGGGCTGGACGACGCCGATGTCCAAGATCTTGCCGTCCGATTGCCGCAGCACCTGGTAGAGCGGGCCGTTGTAGGATGCGTACAGCGCCAGGGGCGTGCTGTGGGCCGCGACACAAGGGTCACCCGCGGCGGCGTAGATATCACACGGACCATTCGGCCGAGGTGGAGCCTGCGCAGCCATGGTCAACGCCGCGCCGATCAGCGTGAGGGCGGCTATTCGTGCAGGTTTGATTTTCTTTTTCATGGTCACGGCGAGATCCACTTTATCGTATTGTGGAAGCGCTGCCTCTGTGCGCGGAGGCCGGCGCCCTGCGTGGCCGTGGTGTATAACTAAGTCCGCACTTGGTGCAAGCTACAAATTAGTTCAAGCTCCGAACTAGAGGGAGACGGATTTTATGACTGACGTGGAAATCCAGGCAGAGATAGCCAAGCAGATCCGCGACAATTTCGCGCTCCTGGCAACCAGGCTTCGAGATATGGCGCAACAGCACGGTCCAGTAATTCGGAAGACGCTGCATCTGGTTGCCGACGAGATCGACCAGCTCGCCTAATGCGGCCGCTCTTGCTGACCGATGCTTAGCTGGCGTGAAAGGAACCACTTGACGACCGACTTGGTTTGGCAGCCGGCGACGTCAGTCGAGCGGTATCGGGCAATCGACATCATCCGGGGGCTGGCGCTGTTCGGCGTCCTCATCGTGAACATTCTGTCGGGATTCCGAGTCCCGCTACTGGAGCACATCCGGCAGCCTTACGCCGATTTGGGACGGGTCGGTCACATCGTGGAGTTGCTGGTCGCCGGAGTCCTGGAATTCAAAGCCATCACGATCTTTTCCCTTCTGTTTGGAGTCGGGATCGCGATCCAATACGAAAGGGCGGCGTCTCACAACCACCGTATTCGAAGCTTTCTAGCTGGGAGGTTCGCATGGCTCTTCGTCCTGGGCGTGGTTCATCTATTTGTGATCTGGAACGGGGACATCCTGACACTCTATGCAGTCTGCGGGCTGCTACTGCTGCCGCTGCTGGGGATGACCTGGACACAGCTTCTAGTCATCGGGGCGGGGTTGATTGTGCTCCCCGAGTTTGTCTCGTTCGGGCTGCCTCTGCCATCCGGAACCGCGGCTGCCGCCGATATTGCACAAGCACGTCAGGTGTATGGCAACGAGGGCTTCCTCGCAATTCTGCGCTTCCGCTGGTACGAGTCCTGGTCGTTGATTGTGCCGCTGCTGCTCTCAGTCCTCCCGCGGACGACTGGCTTAATGTGTTGGGGCATGGCGGCATGGCGTGGCGGTATTCTGAGGGAACCGAATGCGCACCGGGCCAAACTCGGCTCGGCGCTCGCGATCGGCGGGTCAATGGGTGTGGCGATCACCGTAAATGGAATCTGGGCTAAATCAACCGGCATCGCACCGTGGCCCGCGCTCCTGAATAGCCACGTCGACGCCTCCATACTGCTGGCACTGGCGTACGTTGCGGGGCTGCTGTTGTGGTTAACTCCTCGGCGCGCTTCGCTTTGGCGCGGGCTTGCGGCCATCGGTCAGACCGCGCTGACGAATTATCTACTCCAGTCGATCATACTCGGGTTCATTTTCTACGGATACGGTTTGGGGCTGTTCGGCAGGATTGGATCGGCGGCCGCCACGGCCATAGGACTGGCGCTCTACATCGCGCAAGTGCAACTGAGTCGCCTGTGGCTCTCGCGTTATCGCTTTGGGCCCTTCGAGTGGCTGTGGCGATCGCTGGCGTACGGACGCCGGCAGCCGATGCTGCGTGCACGGGAATTACCTTCTGAGATGCTGGGCGAGGCCGGTCGAATATGAGGTGGTTGGTAGGGCGGCGTATGCCGCGTTGGTTTGGAATTGCGGCCCAAGTTGTAGCGCTTCCGGTGGTGCTGGGTGTCGTGCCGTGGGCCCTGTCGCTGCCGGCGGCACGGCATGGCTGGTTTGCGGGTAGTCCCAGTGTCTTGAACCTGTTGGGCCTTATCCCGGTAGCCGCCGGGCTCTGCACCTATTCTTTGTGTATTCGTGAACACTTTGCCGCGGCGCCAGACGGCTGGCAGCTCGAAAGAACGCCTCATTACCCCACTCCGGCTTACCTGCTTACAGAAGGCCCCTACAGATACAGTTGCAATCCGATATACATGGCTGAAGGGCTCATCCTGGTAGGCTGGGTTGTATTCTACGGAAGCCTTCTGCTCCTTGGTGTTGTTGCCGCTGCGTCGCTGTTCATCGGCCCGGTCATCGTGAGACAGGAAGAGCACGGGCTTGAGGCCAGGTTCGGGGCTGCCTATCGCGAATACCGGCGCACTACACCACGCTGGTTTGGCAAGCCAAAACGTTAGAGATCATAGGGGAAACGAGGCCGAAAGCGATCGCACCCATCTCGGTGGACGCCCTACTGATTCTGCTCCTAATACAGTGCAATCGAGTCATCTTCGATGCGCGATTCAGGGTGGCAGATCGGGTGACGCCGCAGTGTTCAGCTTCGGTTCTGTCTGGTTGGTCACCGGCAATCCGAAACTCGAGAACACGACAGCTTTCGAAGTACTGAACGCGAGTGGCGGAGGCGTAGGTTACATGGATTGATGAGAGCGCGAGGCCGGCGAAGTGGCGGGTATTGCGGGTGGCGATCCGGCTTTCGAGTTCGTCCGGCAGCCATGATGTGCGGCTGACGGTCCGGCCATGCGATCACCGCCTCAACCGGAGCGCCCATGCGAAAACTCCCATAGTCGCGGAGATCATGTCGGGGATCCGCGTAGGCGACGACGTTGCGAGTGAATGACACCGCCGCTCACCCCTACCGCCGCATCAATTCGATATCGTAGACACGATGCCATTCGATCGCCGTTCTTTCTTGAAAGCCGCCGCGGCAGCGCCCGTTGCGACAGCGCAGGTTCCGGCAGCCGGCGCTGAACCCGCCGCAAAGTCCTCGGCCAACCCAGCTACCCCAGTCATCGAGTGGCCGCGCAAGTTCACGGGCGAACATCTCTCGATGATTGCCTTCCCGCTTGGAGGCATCGCCGCCGGCTCCATCTCACTGGGCGGCCGCGGGCAGTTGCGCGACTGGGAGATCTTCAACCGGCCCGACAAAGGCAACGCGCCCCCGTATGCCTACGCGTCCGTCTGGGCCCAACTCCCTGGCAAGAAGCCCGTCGCCAAGGTGGCGGAGTCGCGAATCGGCGCGCCCTACGAAGGCTCCAGCGGCCTGGGGTCGAACAACTCGCCAGGTCTCCAGCGGCTCGACTCGGCCGTCTTCACCGGCGCCTACCCGCTCGCACGCATCGACTTCACCGACCGCCGTCTGCCCGTTAAGCTCTCGCTCGAAGCTTTCACGCCGTTCTTCCCGTTGGACGCCGAAGCGTCGGGACTCCCCGTCGCCGTACTGCGTTATCACGTTTCCAACCCGAATCCCGTCGCCGCCCAGGTGGGACTCTGCTTCTCCATCGATAACCCCCTGCGCGAGTACATCGAACGCGGCATGGCCCATCCTCCCGTCGATCAGCGCACCAACGAACGCCGCGAGACCGGCGCATTGCGCGGCCTGGTCATGAGCAATCCCGCACTCACTTCCGATCACCCACTCTTCGGCGACTTCACCCTTGCCGCGCTGGGCGATGGTGATGTCAGCATCTGGCGCGGCTGGCCGCAAGGCCGCTGGTGGAACTCGCCCATGAAGTTCTGGGACGAGTTCTCCGCCAAGGGCCGGCTCGAAGGCGACCCCGATCCACGCAGCGCGGTTGGCGCCGTCTGCGTGCACAAGGAAATCGCGCCGCGCGCCGCCACCGATATCACGTTCGTGCTGGCTTGGCATTTTCCCAATCGCACTCCGAAGCGAGCCGGATGGCACGCCGAAAAGGGGTACGAAAACACGGTAGTCGGCAATCACTACTGCACGCAGTACAAGGACTCGTGGTCCGCCGCCGGGCACCTTGCCGCCAACCTGGAATCCCTCGAATCCAAAACCCGCGCCTTCGTCGATGCGATGCGCCACTCCACTCTGCCCGGCGGAGTGAAAGACGCCGCCATGAGTAATCTCTCGACCCTCGTGTCGCAGGTCTGCTTCCGTACCGCCGACGGCGAGTTTCACGGCTTCGAAGGCGCCAATGACAAGAGCGGCTGCTGTCATGGCTCGTGTACGCACGTGTGGAATTACGAGACCGCCACCGCGCATCTGTTTCCTACGCTTGCCCACAGCCTGCGCAACGCCGCCTTCGGACCCATGATGGACGACGCCGGCGCGATCCGCTTTCGCGAAACACTGCCCACGGGCACCGGGCTTTTCGGCTTCGCCGCGGCCGACGGTCAGATGGGCCAGATCATGAAGGTCTATCTCGACTGGCGCCTCTCCGGCGACTCGGCCTGGCTAGAACAGATGTGGCCGCGCACGCGCAAAGCGCTCGAGTTCGCCTGGATCGCGAAAGGCTGGGATCCCGACAGGACGGGCGTGCTGCAAGGCCCGCAGCACAACACCTACGACGTCGAATTCTACGGACCGAATCCCCTGTGCGGCATCTACTACCTGGGCGCGTTGCGTGCCTGCGAAGTGATGGCGACGGCGATGCACGACGACGACTTCGCCCGCCAGTGCCGCGCTCTGTTCGAGAAGGGCTCGCAGTGGATCGACGCGAACCTGTTTAATGGCGAGTTCTACGTCCAACATGTGCGAGGGTTCCACAAAGATGAGATCGCCAAAACCATCGTCGGCGACATGGGCTCAGAGAACAGCGAGCATCCCGAGTATCAGGCTGGCGCGGGGTGCCTGGTGGACCAACTCGTCGGGCAATATCAATCCGACGTCTGTGGTCTCGGGCCGCTGGTGAACGAGGGGCATCTGCGCAAGGCGCTCGAATCCATCTACCGCTATAACTACAAGCGCGACCTCTCCCAACACGACTGCGTTCAACGCACCTTCGCGCTCAACAGCGAATCGGCGCTGGTCATCTGCGACTATGGCAAAGCCGAGCGCCCCGCAATTCCGTTCCCCTACTACGCCGAGGTGATGACCGGCTTCGAGTATCAGGCCGCGACACTGATGATGTACCGTGGCATGGTGAGTGAAGGCCTGGAGTGCGTCGAAAACATCCGCCGCCGCTACGACGGCAAATACCGCAACCCTTGGGACGAGGCCGAGTGCGGTCACCACTACGCCCGCGCGATGGCAGCCTGGACGGGCGTGCTCGCACTGAGTGGCTTCCTGTACGATGCGCCCCTGCGCCGCTTGCAGGTGACCCCGCGCCTCACGGCCCGCACATTCCAAAGCATCTGGTCGACCGCCTCCGCCTGGGGCACGTTCCGAAAGGCTGCGTCGTTCACCCTGACCGTAGCAGATGGTAGCTTCGACGTGCGAGAAGTCCTGCTGGCATCCCCGTCTCAGCCGCGCACTGTCACGGTGGCGGGCGGCACAATCCCGTACAAGGCACACAAGCACGGCGCCACGATGTGGCAAGTGGAGCTGGCAGACGCGATCCAGGTTCGCGGCGGCGAGACGCTGTCGATCGCATAGCCGTACGCTCGGGGAGATTCGGAACCTCCTCCGGGCGTAAGGAAGTTCGCCGGATGCTCGCCAACGCTTACGTTTCCAGCACGACGCGGAACCGCGCCTTGCCGCTCATCATGCGCTCGTACGCCTGAGCAGCGTTGTCCAGAGCGAACTTTTCGATCATCGGGAGCACGCCCGTCATCTCGCTGAACTTCAGAGTGTCTTCGGAGTCGATGGAGGTTCCACTCGGCCATCCATGAATCGACTGCCTCTGTAGAATCATTCCGATCACATTCGCCTGGATCGGTTTCGCGGGAACGCCGACGATCACGAACTCACCCGGTAACCGAGACCTCCCATCGCCGCCGACATCGCGCCGGCATCCGTCACCGTTGCAAGAATCACCCTGGCGCCACCCAGCTTCTGCAGCGATTCGGAAACATCGGCGTTGGTGCTATCGATGTAATGCCGGGCCCCGAGTTCGTGTGCGAACTTCGCTTTCTCCGGTCCACGCGCAATTGCGACCGTGTTGAATCCCATCTTCGCGGCGAACTGAACTCCAAGATGGCGTGGCCGAGCCCACCCATTCAGCGTCGTACTCCCCGCGGGACTATTCAGCATCATCGACTCGCCGCCGTCCAGCGGATGTAGCTCCCCTTCGGCGCTCCGGGACGTGCGCGGCAGGTTCTGAAACACGGTGCAGGTCCCCGGTGGCGGAAACATCGCTGCGTATTGCGGCGCCGCGGTGGCCAGATTCGCGAGCCTCGAGAATAGCGCGACAAAGCCTCACTGTTGTCCGACACCAGAGCGCGCAATTCGCGCAACAGCCGCCGCGTCTGGCTCGCACTCCGCACACCGTATTTTTTCCTCATCTGGCTCGCCAGCCGCATACGCTCGCTGCTCTGCGCCGTCATGAGTTTCGCGACATCGCGCGGGTCCACGCGCTTTCCCAACACTAACGAAAGACGCGCCGCCACACTCTCAGACAGCAGAAATCCGAACTCATGCAGAATCGTCAACGGACCAACCGCCGCGAACGCTGTTCGAATGCTGCCGCCGTCCGCGGCGCGGGTCAGCAGTTCGGTGGAAAATCCGGACGCATCGGAGCACGGGCCTGCGCTCGAAACCGGAAGCGTCGTGAAATTACTTGTCACCCCGGCGTTGCGGACGGCCACCGGCACAAAGCAGCCGCTGACTCCATCCGGCACGACGAAGTTGATCTGATCGAGCCCGCTGCAACAGCCGGCACGGCCCGCATACATCACTTTCGCCTGCCTCCCTCCGATGAACACTTCCGGCGAGAACTGGTTGACCGGCGTGGGCGGAACGCTCTCATCGCCCTCGGCTGCACCGAGTCCCGTTCCCCACAGCACTGCAATCTCGCCTGGGCGAGCTGGACTCCGCAGACTCTTGATCGCGTAATCCGCACCGGTGATGATTCCTGGACCGAGCCCATTGCTGGTTACGGTGTAGACGCCGAGTGCGCTCGGCACCACTTTGATTGGCGAAGTCTGACTCTCCGTTCCGTTGTAGGTGACCGTGAGAGCCCCGTCGCCGGTGGGCGTGCGTGAAGGCAGGATTGCCGCTAACTGTCCAGAGGAGGTGTAGACCATCAGCGCGTCGATGGAAGTGGAGTTCACAGTGATCCTTGCCGACGTTCCGGCAAGACTGGTCTGGGAGGTCCGGAGGTTGGAGATACCGATCGCGCCGGATGCATCGGCTCCCGGCCGCGAAATGTTGACACGCTCCGAATTCACGCTAACTATATCAGTCCCGGAGTGCTGTGGAGCCCAAACTTCGGAGTCGGCATGCGACGCCGGACGTGTTCGGTGTCGAGCCCATCTTGATAGATTCTACGCAAGTCGTCAAACACGCTGGACCACGACATCGAAAGCGAATGCTCCCGGCAGGCTACACCCATTCGACAACGCGTTTCGCTCGAATGCATCAACCGCCGGACGCCACTCGCAAACTCGTCCGTGAGAAAGCCATCGATCCCGTCAGTAAGGCCAGCGCGCCGTCCAGCCTCTGGCGGCAGGATCACCGGAACACCCGAAGATAGAGCTTCCAGGATCACTAATCCAAGCGTGTCGGTGTAAGACGGGAACACGAAGGCATCCATATTCGCGAACGCCGTGGCGAGCGCATTGTCCCGCAAGAGCCCCGTGAATTCGGCCGCCCGCAGATGATCCCTCAGCCAATCCGCCTCGCTCCCATCTCCAACCATCACAATGCGGAAATCTCGCTCACCGGAATCCAGGAGCTGCTGCTCCATGTCTGCCAGCGCGCGGACATTCTTCTCCGGCGTCATTCGGCCAACATAGCCAATCGTGAATCTGGTATCCGCGCTGGTGCGGCGGCTGGGCGCGAATAGGTCCGTGTTGACGCCGTGTCTCATGCAGAACACCGGACGGTGGGTCCGCCCTGCCAGAAAGTCCGTCGTATCTTGATTTGGCGCGATTGCGAAGTGGGCGATCCCGTAAAAACGGGTCACAGCCCACAGGGTGCCATTGCCTGCTCCGGCGCCGATCCACGTTCTTAGCCGATCGGGGAGAAAGCCAAGAGACGATTGCGCCCTCAGATTTGCATACTGGTGGAGGTTGGTATGCCAAGACGCTACCATCGGGACTCCGAGCAGATGTGATGCCCAGAAGCCCAGCGTGCTGACGTCCCCAGGTCCGGTGATGTGGACCAGATCCGGGCGAAACTCCCGCAACCGCGAGACCGTCATGGCACGGAAACGAGTGAGAAACGGATCGCACTTGATCCCGGCATCGACTTCGAAGGAGAGCGGACCCCGGCGCAGTTCAAGTTCCTCTACAGACCCGGACTTATGCCACTTGGTTTCCTGCCCACCGTAGGCACAGAAGAACGGAAATCCGCGGTCACGAGCATAGGCGGCATACTCCCTGCATAATGTCCCGACACCATTGATCTCATGGAAGGAATCGGTGAAAAGCGCAACGCGCAACCCCACCGTCGAAGGGGCTCCGGCGGGCCCAATCAACTCAGGTAGACGAATTTGTGAATGATTTGATGGAGGGATGTGGGGACCGCAACCTTTTTGTCCGCTGCATCCGAGTCTACCAAACGAATCATCGACTCGGAGACCCGCCGTATTTAGGTAGGGTGTCTCCCGCCGCAACGAGTGATAACAGGCGAACGAAGGAAAGCGTCGCACCTCTTCTGATCGGGGACTATGAAGATCCCATGGACGGCCAGCTCCGTGGACACGGCACGTCAACCGCGATCTTGCCATTGCAGAGATGTCGACTGGCTCGTGTCCCCACCCGCCAGTTCCTTCCTGCAGTGACGATCATTGTTTATGGAACCGGACTGGGCAACGGCGCCGCGGCGGGGAAGACCGTGCTTGCGTATTTGGGCCCCACAAGCTGAATGTCACCTACGCGGGCAAACAGGGTGCGCATACGACGGGCTCGATCAATACAACATCGACATTCCGCGGTCGTTTGCGAGGTCTTTGAGGAATTTGGTCGGGCCGGCGAGATTCGAACTCGCGACCTCTTGCACCCCAAGCAAGCGCGCTAGCCAGGCTGCGCCACGGCCCGATCACAACTGATTCTACCACAAGGGGTTCCACACGCTCGACGACGGCAGGCGTGGCCATTCGCCGCAAACAGGGGAGTTAGAATGGGCCGACTGCGGTAATACTTTGGTTCGCCACGAACCGGCTGCCTGCCTGCATCATCCACACTGTGATCACTGTTTCACACCGCGATCATAATGAGATGAAGTCCGTCCCGGCATGCGCCTGCTCCCCGCGGCGGAACTGCGTGTCCGTCAGAGCCAGGTCGCGGCAGATCTGTACCGAAACCATCTCTGTCATTTGAACACGACCGGGTATCCGTTGGAAAACCCTCCTTGCAACGAAAACCCTACGATCGTTCGTTGGCCTACCTTGCTCAACGGAACTCGGAACTCCGCATTGTGGCTATCATAGCTCGGCACGCAGCGGACGAACTCGGAGGATCCCCTAATATCCGTCATCATGACATCCGATAGCATTCCCAGATTGCTGCCCTTGAGCTTCACGGAATACCAATTGTCAGAAGTCTTCACCTGAGCGTTCTCGATCACAGGAGGTACGCTCCATTGCCGTACCATTTTGTTGAATCCGTCGACGCTGGCTTTGTATTTGGAATCCGCGTGGTAGCGAAACTGCATGGCGCGCTCGAACTCAAACGTCGACGGCGCGACGTAAGACGGTGGATCTTTCGAATAGCTGACCCCTAGCTTGATCATGTCGCAGGAAAGGAGGCTGGCTTCGGCAGCAGTCCCATCTAACTTCCATTTTGTGTTCAACGCCACCGGACACGGCTCAAGAGAGCCGCGCTTCAGGACAAGGAAATCATAAGACTTGCTAAGACAGGCAGAAAGAACAATATCAGCCGCAACTTCCTTCACAGCCTTCAGTTGATCGTCCGCCAAGAGAATCTGGCCTGCCTTAACAGTAAACTTGATCGCTGACCCCAGTATTTCCACAAATAAAGCGATCCTCGCCGGAGGCACACACCAGGATGCGGCATCGATAATCACGCCTGCAAGTTCCAGATATTTCTGCCATGCCAGGCGCGACCGTTCATCAGCCTCTTCTTCCTTAATCTGCTGACGCAAGGAAGTCACATAAGCATCAAAGCTCGTTTCCTTTACGTTCCATTTAGCGACGTTTGACAAATCCTGCTTGTGTTGCGCCGGTTGGCCAGGCCATCCTCGCTGTTCGTTCACGGTATCCGAAGCAGTGGTCCAATCCGGAGAAGTCCAGAACAAAGGTTGCGCCTCGACGTGCAACAATCTTCCATCAGGTTTCCGCGCAAAGAACCGCTGTGTGTCAACAGGCATTTCGGTTTAGCCCCCCCAGAATGCTGAGCAGTATATACCCCCTCGGGACCCCGTGTCCACCGCTCCGCCGCGGACGAGACGAGAGAGTACCCACACCGCGATCATTGCGACGGCTGCGGTGCTGGAACTGTGAAGGTAAGTGGGTGGCCAGATACGGCTGGGGATCGGGATCGATCTGTCGGTTATACAGGTAATGAGATGAAGTCCGCCTGGGCCGGGCCGCCATCTGCGGCGTGAGCCCACGCACTAAACTGCTACGCCGCGGCTGCCGCAGTCTGCAGGTGCTGCTGGCCCATCCGGCTCAACCGCTGCTTCGCCCGCGACTTCGCTAACCGGAACTGCGTGTCCGTCAACGCTAACTCCTGGCAAATCTGCTCTTTCGGTTGCTCGTGCAAATAGAACCGCGTCAGAATCTCGCGTTCCCGGAACGTCAAGCTCGCCAGCAACTCTCGCATAATGTCCGTCCGCTCAAGCTCCTGAAGATCCTCTTCCGGCGTATGGGACCGGTGGGACATCGAAACCCAGTGGCGCAACGAGCCCGACAGCCGCTCGTGCCGTGCTCGAACTCCGATGTTCGAATACAGGGACAGCCGGGCTACGCCGTGAATATAACTCGTCAGAGCTCCGGGCTCGCGAAGTTTGCCGCTGCGGATCGCCTCCACCACCACCAGGAATACGTCATGCAGGCGGTCGTCGAAATCCTTATATCCGACCTGACGACGGAGAGAACCGGACAGCACTCGAAACACTTTATACAGTTGATCGAGCCCGTCGGGATGACCCGCGCGCACATTCTCCACGACTTCAGTGAAGCAAGGGAGAGCTTCGAACTCTGTTGAGGAATACATAGGATGGCCTGAAATCTAAATGTACGCCTTGTCGCCGTCATAAAGAATTCAACAAATTACGTATCCTCAGCGGCTCTGTTGCTTAAGGCTCCCTACGGGTTTTCCTGTATTCGGCGTAGCCCCGTACTACGATCCACGCCTTTTCCCATGACGGAACCCGTACCCGGCGGCTTAAGACGTCGTACCCCGACCGCTCAATGGAACCCAGAAGACGGCGGTAAATCTCAATCATGGCCCACAAACTCGCGCGGCTCCCCGGGTCGATCATGCCCACCAACGGCATCGATTCGCGGTAATAGGACTCCGCCCGCGCCCCCTCAAAGCGCATCAGCTCGCGAAACGGCGGACTCGGCTCATCCGCCATCAGATCCTGTCGCGCGACACCGAACCGGCGCAGATCCTCACCCGGCAGGTAAATACGGCCCATTCCCGCGTCCTCTTTGACGTCGCGCAGGATGTTCGTCAACTGGAACGCGATACCGCACTTCTCCGCCAGCGTGAGGGCCTCCTCCGAGTCGTAGCCGAAGATATGAATGATCGTCAGACCCACCACTGACGCCACCAAGTAGCAATAGCGGTATAGCTCGTCGAATGTCTCGATACGCTGCGGCTCGAGATCGGAACTGACACCCTCGATCATCTCGAAGAAGTAGCGGTGCGGGATGCGGAAACGCGCCACGGTATCGTGGAATGCCGGCCACACTGCATTCGGCGAAAAGCGGCCCTCCAACGCCGACTCGAGATCGCGCCGCCATTCAGCGATCGCATCCGCGCGGTCATTTCGCGATTCGTCGTCGCTCAAATCGTCGCAATACCGCATGAAGGCGTAGATGGCGCACATGGCCCGGCGCCTCTCGGGCGGCAACAGGACAAAGGAGTAGTAGAAATTCCGCGCGCGGTTTCGAGCCACCGCGGTGCAGTGCGCGTACGACTCCTCGATGGTCATGCCGCGGCCCCAAAGCCGCGCCGCAGGATGGCTCCGAGCAACAATCCCACGCGCTCTACCTTCGAAATACGGGGACGCCTCGACAACACGTCGTAACCCTGTGCCTCGATTTTGTCCAGCACGCGCATTCCGCCGCGGCTGAACAACTCAAGATCCACCGCCAACCGCCGGTCGACGCATCCCGCCAGCGGCAGCCCTCGCTCGAACAGTTCCCGAGCCACGCCCACGATATCCTTCATCACCGCCGCGCATGCCGGCGTGAACCGGCCGGCCTGTAGATCCGGCACCGTGTATCCGTGCTGGTCCATCACGTCGAGCGGGATGTAAACGCGATCCTTCTCGAGATCCACCGTGACATCCTGCCAGAAATTGGCCAGTTGCAATGCGGTACAGGTGGAATCCGACATCGCCTGACGCTCGGGATCCGAGTATCCGCACAGATACAGAACCAACCGCCCCACCGGATTCGCCGAGTTCCGGCAATAGGCGAATAACTCATCCCAATTGCGATACCGGGTCACCACCTGATCCTGTTCGAAGGCGGTGATTAGGTTCGCGAATGGATCCACCGGCAACGAGTGACGGGATGCCGTCTCCCGCAATGCGACAAACACCGGATGCGTTGCCTGCCCGGTGTACATCGCGTTCAGTTCCCCGCGCCACCACGCGAGCAGTCGCAAACTCTGCTGGACATCCTCGATTTCGTCACCCAAGTCGTCCGCCCAGCGGCAGAACGCATACACGTTGTAGAAATCCTGATGCAGGCGCTTGGGAAGGAGGAAACTGACAACCTGGAAGTTCTCGTAATGGCTGGTGGCGAGCCAGCGCGTGTAAGCCAGAGACTCGGCGAGATTCCAGCGAGCGGCCATCGCCTCCGGCGCGGCCACGAAATCCTTGGGCCCGAGATACAGGCGAGACATGCTCGCCTAGGGGATGATCGCGGTCTTCATGTGCCCGTTGTGGCTCATTAGGTGCCGCATTACTTCCAGCAGGTTCGACAATGGCTCGACGCTGTTCACGAAGTCCTCGGAGGTGATCCGGCCTTCGCTCACCAGTTCCAGAGCCTCGCGCACATGCTTCGGAGTGTGATGGAAGCTTGCCTTGCAGGTCAACTCCGAATAGTGCAGTTGGTTGGTATCCAGGCTGATACTCGTACCGGTTGGACATCCGCCGAAGAAGTTGACCGTGCCGCCCCGCCGCAGCATGCGGACCGCGGCGTGCCAAGCTTCCGGCTGACCGACCGCTTCAATCACGACGTCGGCACCGCGACCGCCCGTCAGGTCCTTCACCATAGGGACCAGATCCACGCCATCGGCTGCCACCAGCGCCTCATCCGCGCCCATTCGTGCGGCGCGATCCATCTGGCTTTGCCGCCGTCCGATGGCGATGACTCGCGCGCCGTGGATCTTCGCCAGACGGACGAACATCGACCCGATGGGCCCTAACCCCATCACGGCCACGTTGTCGCCGGGCCGGATATTGGTCTCCTCAATCCCGCGGAGAACGCAGGCCAGCGGTTCCACCAGCGCCGCATCCTGATAATCGACGTGCGCCGGCAATTCCAGCATGTTCCGTTCGACGATGCGGGACGGGATGCGGATGTATTCAGCGTAGGCGCCGTTGTTGAACAGCAGATCGTCGCAAAGATTCTCCAGGCCCCGTTCGCAGTAGAAGCACTGCATGCACGGAGCCGAATTCGCCGCCACTACCCGCTGGCCGACGCGCCAGCCACTAACGCCGGAACCCACGGCCACTATATCGCCTGCGAGTTCATGCCCGAACAGGGCGGGCGGAACAATCATGCGGGCGTGGTAACCACGGCGGAATACTTTTACGTCTGTTCCACAAGTGAGGGCAGTCCTCACCCGAACCAAGACGTCGCCTGCATCAATAGTTGGAACAGCCACCGGCTCGATCTGCAGGTGCTCCTTTCCGTAGAGCACGGCGGCCATCATCTGAGTATTCACTTTAACCTCTGGGGCTGAACCACTATTTTCAATGATTGCTCGTTTGGATGCAATGCGAGTTCAATGCCTTCACGGATTCCACCAAGCGGAACCCGATGCGAAATAAGGTCCTCTACCGGTAGCTCACCGCTAAAAACCAGCCGGACTGATTCCGCCTGCAGTTCCACCGACGCGCTATAAGCGCCGCACAACGTTCGCTCACCCATACAGATGTCGGCGCCCGGCACTTCGACGCGCTCTTCCCGGGAAGTCTGTGCGAACAGCAAAGTGCGGCTGCCCGGCCGTGAAAGTTTAATAGCCTGGCTTACTATATTACGAGCCGAGACCGCCACAATTACGATGTCCGCCCCGCGACCATCAGTAGCTTCTCTTACTGACTGCTCGAAGCGCTCATCGCGCGGATCTAGACACTCTTCGGCTCCGAACCGCAAAGACAGCGCCCGGCGTGACAGGAACGTATCCGTCGTAATTATCCGAGCCCCGGTCCGGCGGACCAGCATCGTGAACATCAAGCCTATGGGACCCTGCCCGAGGATGGCGACTGTCTCTCCGGGCTCGGGCCTCAACTGATCCACCGCTTTGAGACACGTGTTCACTGGTTCTACGAACGAGGCCCGCTCAAAAGCGACGCCCGCGGGAATCTTCTCCACACCATCGCGGACAATCCAATCCATCACGCGGACATACTGCGCGAAACCGCCACCCGCCGGCTCGCCGTAACCGGCGGTGATCCCCACCTTCTTGTATCCGGGACATTGGGCGAACAGCTTGCGATCGCAGTAAAAACAATTGCGGCAGGGAATGTGATGAAAGGCAATCACTCGATCGCCGGGCTGGAAACGAGTGACTCCTTCGCCCGCCGCGACTACGACGCCCGCGGTCTCGTGCCCGAACACACGGGGAGGTGGCAGCAGGTTATACTCCACCTTCTTCAGATCGGTATGACAGATTCCGCACGCTTCCACGCGGACCAGCAGTTCGCCCGGCCCGATCGCGGGCACCGGAATCTCCTCGATCGAGATGTTGCTCGCACCGGTGTATACGGCGGCATGCATCACGCCATCGAGAGACTTCTCGACTGCGAACGACGGTTCAAAATCGACAGTTTGCAAGAAAGTCTCCTAACGACTTCGAAGCCTGGCGGCAACTACGGTCCAGCGACACCAGCGCCGGAATGCGCGACCAGGGGCGGCCCAAAGCGGCCAGCGCGATGCGGCCCCGGCTGAACCGGCCCTGCGGATCGCGCATCTGATTGAAGTCGATGTCAAAAGTCTCTGCAGCCGTATCCGACACGCTGCGAATACAGTAGAACGGCACGTCCCATATCAACGCCCGACCCGCCACCGCCGCAGCTTCCATTTCCACTGCCCGGGCTCCCGTTCCCCGTAGGGCTTGCTTTTCAGCCGCGCTTCCCACGACGTGATTGATCGAGAGCAGTTGGCCGGAATCGGCGACCCGTTGCGTCTCCGGCACGGCTCCCGCATATGTCTTGCCGCTATCCTGGTCCACCACCGTGGACGCCACCAGTACGGCGCCTTTCGCCAGCAACGGATCCACCGCTCCGCAATATCCGGTGCTGACAACGGCGTCCGGCCGGACATTCCGGCGCGCCACATCGGCGGCGATGCCGGCTCGCTGCATGCCGGGTCCATCGGCCACCAGGATCGCCCGGCCGCCGTCGAAATCGGCTTCGCACGCGAATTGCAATCCCCATGCCAGCGGACGAGATACCACGTGCTTTCGCAAGCCGTCGAACTCGCGCGCCTCCGCCGCCACCATGAGAATCGTTCTACCCATCAACAGTATCCATTTTCCAGAAACCAATGGACAGCTTTTCGCAAGCCTTCTTCGGCCGGACCTGGGAAATACCCTAGTTCCGCTGCGGCTTTGTCCCACGACACCCACATCTTCTTTCGCGCCATACGGACGCCATCCAGCGGCGCCCGGGGTTCCACACCGGTCACATAAGCCCATCCGGTAGACGCCGCTCCGGCGATATACGCCACCGCATATGGAATCCGGACCTTCGGCGCGGCTGTTCCGCTAATACTCTCTAGATTCCGAAATATGTCCTGGAGAGTCATGTTCTGGCCGCCCAGAATGTACCGGTCTCCTGACTTTCCACGTTCGTAAGCCTGGATGTGCCCTACCGCCACATCATCCGCATCCACAACATTCAAACCGGTATCGAGGTAGGCCGGCATGCCGCCGCGCAGGAAATCGACGATAATCCTTCCCGTCGGGGTGGGCTTGAAATCATGATCTCCCACCGGTGCCGTGGGATTCACAATCACCACCGGCATCCCCGCGCTCGCGAATTCGATCGCCGTCTGTTCCGCCAAGAATTTAGAGCGCTTGTACGCCCCTCGCATATCCTCGATCCCTACCGGTGTTCCTTCGTCTCCAGCTTTCCCCTTCGGGAAACCAATACAACCTACGGTACTCGTATAAACCACTCGCTCCACACCCGATCGTTGCGCGGCCGACAGGATGTTTCGCGTGCCGTCCACATTCGACCGGTACATCGCGCTGCTATCGCGGCTCCACAACCGGTAGTCCGCTGCAACATGAAAAACCGCACCGCAACCGGAAACGGCCTTCTCCAGGGAGCCGGGCTCCCGCAAATCCCCGGTGACCGTCTCCACCTCCAACCCGCGCACCTGACTGCCCGGCCGCACCAGCGCGCGTAACTTGTGTCCGCGTTCGAGTAACTTCCGCGCCACATGCCACCCCAGGAATCCACTAGCCCCTGTTATCAGCGTCGGCTTCACACCGTCACCGTCCAGGCAGGCCGCCGCCTAACTCAGCAGCCACGACAGGGTCTTGAAGCTATCTGAAAATTTCGAATTGATTCCGACTGCCGCGGACGGTTCAAAGCCCGTGTGCATCATGCAGTGCTCGCACCGCGGATCGTTGCCCGGTCCATATGCCTCCCATTGGGTTTGCGTCATGAACTCTTCGAACGTCTGGTAATGCGCGTCGGTAATGACATAGCATGGGCCTTTCCAGCCCAGCACGTTATAAGTAGGACTGCCCCAGGTAGTGCAGGGCAGTTCCCGATCGCCCTTCAAGAAATCCATATACAGGGGCGAATCGATGATGGGAAAGCGCTTGGAGAAGCGATCGATATCCTTGAATTTCACCCGAATATCGTCGCGAGTCAAAAAAATTTCGCGATCGTTCACAGCCGAGTAACCATATGCCGGCGAAATCGTATGGCCGTCAACGCCAAACTGCTCGACATACTCGAACATCCGCCAGATTTCGTCCATGTCGGTTTCCCGATAGACCGTGGTATTGGTCATCACCTTGAAACCGTGCTGCTTCGCGATCTGAATGCCTTCGATGGCGGCCTTGAACACCCCGTCACGTTCCACGCAGATGTCGTGAGTCTTTTCCAGGCCGTCCAGGTGAACGTTGATGAAGAAGCAGTCGTGCGGCTTGAACTCGCCGATCTTCTTCTTGATGAACATGCCGTTGGTGCAGAGAATCACGTTACGGCCGCGCTCGATCAACTTCATCGAGAGCTCGCCGATTTTGGGATGCAGGAACGGTTCGCCGCCGCAGATCGACACCGTCGGCGCGCCGCAATCGTCCGACGCCTTCAGGCATTGCTCCACGGTAAGCGTCTTGCTGATGGTGCTCTCGTACTCCCGAATGCGTCCGCATCCGGTGCAAGTAAGATTGCAGGCGTGGAGAGGCTCCAGCATCAACACCAGCGGGAAGCGCTTGTTGATAAGCGGATGCGGCTTCCGGCCGGAGGACACGTGGGTATAGACAATCTTGAACGGATTCGCTGAATCGGTGGGCGGAGCTACCGTCTTCTGCCACTCGGGATTTGGCCTCAGCTTGTTCTTCGCGATATAGCCGGCCATCCCGGCAACCATGGAAAGCGGTAATCTCATGTACGATCCCCTCCGGAGTCTTTTTTGTATTTTCGATAAGTCGACAGCGCCAGCAGCGGAAAAGAATTCCGGTATGAGTGATAAGTCAGATAGAAGACTTTCGGAAATCCCGTTCCTGTAAAATGATCTTCGTGCCAGGTGCCATCGTCGCGCTGACTCTCAATGAGGTACTCGATGCCCTTCTGAACGCTGATGCTGGTTGTATCGCCGCCCGCCATTAGGCCCAACAGCGCCCAGGCTGTTTGTGACGCAGTGCTCGGACCGCGAACAAATTCGTTGTCCGCATAACTCGCGCAGCTCTCTCCCCAGCCGCCGTCGGCGTTCTGCATACAGCGAAGCCATTCGCCGGCGCGCAGGATGTAGGCCTCGCGGTCGCTCTCGCCGGCCGCTGCCACACCGCGGAGCGCCAGAAATGTGCCGTAGACGTAGTTGACTCCCCAGCGGCCGTACCAACTTCCGTCCGGTTCCTGCGACTTCTTAAGGTACTCCACGCCCCGGCGGATCGCGGCATGATCCGGCGGCAGGCTCTCGCTCAGAGCTTCCAACACGCGGCCCGTAATGTCAGGGCACGTCGGATCGAGCATCGCATTGTGATCGGCGAAAGGCACATGCGACAGCAGGTCGAGGTTGTTGTCGACATCGAACGCCGCCCAGCCGCCATCCTTGCTCTGCATCGCGAGCAACCAGTTCACAGCGCGCTTCAGCGTTGCCTGTTGGGCCGCGCTGTCCGATGCCTCCGACCGGTGCAACGCCAGCAACACCTGCGCCGTGTCGTCGATGTCGGGGTAGAACTCGTTCGCAAACTCGAAGTACCAGCCCGACGGCTCGACATTGGGCCGCTTCACCGACCAGTCGCCTTTGCGCCGCACTTCCTTGGTCAGCAGCCAGTCGGCGCATCGCGTCAGCGCCTTATCCGGAGCCAGTCCCGACTCCCCGAGTGCATACGCCGCGATGGCCGTATCCCACACCACCGAGAAACACGGCTGGAAGAAGAACCTGCCTTCCTCGTTGACCATCAAATGGTCGAACTGCCGCTGTGCCTCCGCGCGATCGGGATGATCGGGCGGGTATCCCAACAAATCCAGCGCCATGATGACGTATTGCATCGATGGGTAAATTGCCGCCAGTCCGTCGGTGAACTTGGTCCGCTCCAGAATCCAGCGTTCAGCCCGCCGGATGGCGCGCATGCGCAGATTCTTGGAACCGCTACGCTCCCACCACTTCAAACCACGATCGAGCGTGAGGAAGAAATTGCGCCAGCAGAACAGCCGGTCCTTGTCGAATCCGAAGGTTACCGGTACGCCAGGCTTGAATAACTCCGCCAGCGTGAATCCCGCCGGCACAGGGCGCGCCGGATTCATGGAGTGGACTACGGAGAGCGGAATCACGATGGCCCGCGTCCACGATGACATTTCGTAGATGAGGGTCCCTGCCAGCATCAGTTCCGGTGGAATCGCCGGTGTGCCTTCGCGCGGATACAAATTGAATAGGCTGAGATTGACCTTGACGTAGCTATTGGAAGCCTGAAGTCCGCCGAGCGCGAGAATTCGCTCGCGGGCCGCGGCCAGTCGGGGATCATCGTAGGGTACGCCGGCCACCTTCAGAGCGAAATACGCCTTCGCGGTCGGGCTGATTTCCGATGGCCCGTCGTGGTAGATGTTGAATCCGCCATCGGGCAACTGACGGTCGAGGATCGACTGAACCGCCTGGTTCACCAGCGGTCTGGTCGGTGGATTCCACACGCCGTTAACGGGCGGATGCACCCACAACTGCAGAAGGATGTAATCGGATTCCAGCGTCGAATCCGCCGTCAGGTCCGCCCACCAGTAGCCCTGCTCGGACTGCATTTCGAGCATTGCACTGGCTACCCGGCGGGCCGCTTCTGCACAAGCGGAAAGTAGCGCGTCGGCAACTTGAACGCTCGAACTCATACTCTTGCGGTGGCGATGGTTGTCAACTGCACTGAGGAAGCCTCCAACCCCGAAGGTAGGGAGAAACGGACATCTTCTTCCTTCAGTTCCACTTCTTCCACTTCACTGAAGCCGTGCGTATGCTTCAGATATTCGAGTAATTCCTGCACCAGATGCTCGGGTGCCGATGCGCCCGCGGTTACCGCCACCGTGTCGACGCCCTCGAGCCACGTGCTGCTGACGTCACCCTGGTCGTCTACCAGATACGCCGGCAGGGCCGCCTGATGGCATACCTCAACCAAACGCCGGGAATTCGAACTGTTCTGCGATCCCACTACCAGCAGCGCCTGGCACAGCGGCATTACCGCTTTCACAGCCATCTGCCGGTTCTCCGTCGCGTAGCAGATATCCTGCGCCGCGGGTCCCTTGATCGCCGGGAAGCGCTGCTTGAGTCGCGCGACGATGTCCTGTGTCTCATCCAGGCTAAGTGTTGTTTGAGTGATGTACGAGACGCGCCCAGGGTCTTTCACTTCGATCCGGTCAACGTCATCCACCGATTCCACCAGGACGGTGCAATCCGGAGCCTCGCCCAGCGTTCCGATCACCTCGTCGTGATCCTTATGACCAATGAGCACGATGGTGAAGTCCTTGCGCGCGAACTTCACAGCCTCGATGTGAACTTTCGTAACCAGCGGGCAGGTCGCATCAATCACCTGCAGATTCCGCTCACGAGCCTCATCCCGCACTGCCGGGGATACGCCGTGCGCGCTGAAAATCACCCGCGCGCCTTCGGGCACCTCGCTCAACTCGTCCACGAAGATGGCGCCTGCGCTACGCAGTTCATCCACCACATGCCGGTTGTGGACGATTTCCTTCCGGACGTAAATCGGCGCGCCGTAGAGATTGAGGACAATCTTCACCACGTCAATGGCGCGCACAACACCCGCGCAGAATCCCCGTGGGCGAAGCAGCATGATTCTCTTTGATTTTGTGGGTGACATCACTCCGGCTTCCCTCAGTGGACAGGAGCTCCCATTATACCAGTGATCTTTTTGGACTAATCTGGATCACGGTAAATGAATTATTCTTCATCGAGATACAGGCAACCCTTGATGGCAGTCCCGTTCCCGTGCTGCTCCTATTGTACTGATGATCTGAGTACGAGTTTGGGTGACTATTCCACGGTTACATGGCCCGACTCAACCTGGACGTCCACGAGAGGACCGCCCCCGCGCACTTTGCCGTCCACCCGATTGCGTTCCAGCGTGCCTCTCACCGCTACGTCGGACACGCTCACGCGGCCGCTTCCCGACCGCGCTTTGACATCGTAGCCGGCCTTTGGAGCCAGGCGAATGTCGGCGCCGCCAGAATCCGCGCGGGCACGAATCGCGCCGGGCGCCGTCTGGCTGAGCCGGAGTCCGCCTGAATCCACTTGCGCGTCGATGCTCCCGGCTACCTCCAGCGCTTCGATTCCGCCTGAGTCGGATTTCGCGTACACCGGACCCCGGACGTTCCGGATCCGAATGCCGCCCGAGTCCGCTGACGCACGAACCTCGGCCGCAGCGTTGCGAATTTCAACACCACCCGAATCCGTATGGCAGTCCACTGGCCCCTTCAGACCGTCCACCCGGATGCCGCCGGAATCGGCACGCGCACGCAGTTTCGTGTCGGCCGGCGCCGTGATCTCCAGGCGCATGGACACGCCCTTCAGCAGTTCGGGGTCGCTCACCATCCCGATTCGGATCGTGTTGCCCGACTGATCGATCGGCGGATGCTGCTCCAGACGCCGGACTTTCGCGCTGAGATCGCCGCCCGTGAACCAGTTTTGCTGGGCCTTGAGTTTCGCGTGCACAGTCACGGTTCCAGCTGGACCCGCGACCACCACGATGCCGCCCGAATCAGTAGCGAGCGTCAAGTCCACGGGTCCATTGACCTTCAGAGTGCGATCGAACTGCCCCTCCTGCGCCGAGACGGCCAGAGCGGCGAATGCGAACAGAGTAAGAGTGCGGGTCATGAGGGCTCCTGTGTCACCACCGGGTACTACGATGTGTGGACGATGGAAGTTCCAGGTTGCGCGAACATCATACGATTGAAGGGCCCCCCAATGATGAGACTGACCGTTCTGGTGCTTGTGCTCGCCGCCTCCGCTTCCGGCGCTGAGTATCGGCTCAAAGCCACTCCGGAAAATATCTACTGGGGCTACTACTCGGCCACGTCGAAGCCGGCGCTGCGAATCCACTCGGGCGATACGGTCACCATCAAGACCGTCAGTGGGAATCCCGACCGTCTGGTTCAGGCCGGTCTCGACCCGAAGCTGATTCAACCGGAGCTTCAAGCCGTCTACGCGGAAGTGAAAGACAAGGGACCCGGCGGGCATCTGCTGACCGGTCCGATCTTCATCGAAGAGGCCGAACATGGCGATGTGCTGGAGGTCCGCATCCTGGAAGTTCGCCCGACAGTGCCATACCCGTATAACGGCTTCCGCCCGGGCTCCGGCGCGCTGCCCGACGACTTCCCACAAGCGCGCATGAAGATCATTCCGCTTGATCTCAAACGACAGGTGGCCCGATTCTCCGCCGGCATCGAAGTGCCCGTGCGCCCGTTCTTCGGGAGCATGGGCGTCGCGCCGCCGGAAGTTCGGGGACGCATCAACAGCGCGCCGCCGGGCACTCATGCGGGCAATCTGGATAATCGCGAGCTTGTCGCCGGCACCACGCTATTCATTCCAGTGCAGGCGCCGGGCGCGATGTTCGAAGCCGGCGACGGGCACGCGGGGCAAGGAAATGGCGAGGTGGACATCACCGCGCTCGAGACCTCGCTCGAAGGCAAATTCCAGTTCATCGTTCACAAAAACCGGCACCTCGACTGGCCGCGGGCTGAGACACCCACGCACTACATCGTGATGGGACTCGACCCCGATTTGCGCGAGGCTATGAAGATCGCGGTGCGCGAGACCATCGATCTTCTGACGAAAGAGAAAGGGCTCTCGCGCGAGGACGCCTACATGCTGGCGAGCATCGCCGTGGACTACGAGGTGACCCAGGTGGTGGACGGCACTCAGGGTATCCATGCGATGATTCCCAAATCGATTTTCAAGACGCGATAGGCGCTACTGCTTCTTCAGGGCGGAGCCTTCTTCGAGCGAGTAACGGCCCTGCGAAACGTCCTTGAACTCCTGCGTGCGGCCGCTTGGCCATTCCACAACCATCCGTTGCGCCGAATCGCGGTGGGCGAGTCCAAACGTAACCGCGAGTTCCGATTGCGATAAGTAACTCGACCCGCTCTTCACCATCCGCATCTGCGCGCCGTCGGGCGTGTAGAGCCGCACCACCGTACCGATGCCGTCGCGATTCGCTTTCGTGCCGGTGACGCGCAGCCGCAATGAGCGGTTCCCGTTTGTGACGTCGTTGCGATACAGCAGTGCAGGACCCT
This sequence comes from Bryobacterales bacterium, assembly GCA_038322675.1. Taxonomy (GTDB): domain Bacteria; phylum Acidobacteriota; class Terriglobia; order Bryobacterales; family Bryobacteraceae; genus TMP-7. The sequence goes on along the minus strand of JBBQGE010000033.1, from coordinate 12,671 downwards.
GGTTCGTCGTGATCAGCAGATCGACGTCGCCGTCGTTGTCGAAATCGCCATACGCGAGTCCGCGCGCCACTTTCGGTTTAGCAAAGCTGTCGCCGACCTCGCGCGCGACATCGCGGAACCGGCCGCCGCCCTGATTCAGGAACAGATGCGGCGGCTGCGCATACGCCGTATTCATGCGGATGTGGCGGACCGTCGCATCAATATGCCCGTTGGCCACGGCGAGATCCAGTTTGCCGTCGAGATCGGCATCGAAAAACGCGCAGCCGAAACCGAGACTATTCCGTGACGCCGCACCCACGCCCGAGGGCAAGGCGATATCGCTGAACGCACCGTTCGGGCCGGCGTGATAGAGCGCGATCATTTCGTTGTCGAAATTGGTAATCGTCACGCCGCTCGCTCCCGCGTTTTCGAAATCCGCGGCATCGATTCCCATGCCGGCACGCGCGCGTCCGTCCTCGCTGAACGCGAGCCCGGAGCGGACACCGATCTCTTCGAACGTCCCGTTGCGCCGGTTGCGATACAGCTTGTTGGGCTGCGTGTCGTTGGCGACAATCAAGTCAGGCCAGCCGTCGCGTTCGTAATCGAGCAGCGCGACTCCGAGCGACTTTGAACTCGTGTCGAAGATCCCGCTCTTGGCCGTGACGTCCTCAAACGTGCCGTCTCCGCGATTGCGGAACAGCCAGCATGTCGAGCCTCGATACGCTTCGGGCGTGCAGTAGGACTTATTCTTACCATCGGCGCTGCAGAACACATCGTGCTGGGCCGACCACTGCACGTAGTTGCAGACGAACAGGTCGAGCAGGCCGTCGCGGTCGTAGTCGAACCACAGGGCCGATGTACTGAACGCGGAGCGCTCGCCGAGTCCGGCCCTCGTGGTGACGTCCACGAAATGGCCCTTACCCGTGTTCTTGAAAAGGCGATTCTGGCCGACGGCGGTGACCAGAATGTCGGGCCATCCGTCGTTGTCATAATCGCCGACGGCGAGTCCCATCGCGTACATCTCGATGCCGAGTCCGGCCGCGGCGGTCACGTCCGTGAAGGTGCCGTCGCGGTTGTTGTGATAGAGCCGGAGTGTGCTGCGCTGGCGCTTGTGCCCCGGCCAATCGCAGCCATTCGCGAGAAGAATATCCAGCCAGCCATCGTTGTCGTAATCGATGAAGGCGCAGCCCGGACCCATGGTCTCGGGAAGGTACTTCGCGCCGAACGCGCCGGTGTTATGCCGGAAGTCGATACCGGCTTCGTGCGTGACATCGGTGAATCGGAATCCGGGACCATCGGCGGCGCGAAGAATCGAAGCGGCACCCAGAAGTAGACTGCGGCGAGTCAAGCGACGCTCACCAGCCCATTGCGAATGGCGTAGACCACCAGTTCCGCCGTGTTGTGAATGTCGAGAGCCTGCATGATATTCGCGCGATGCACGGCCACCGTATTCGCGCTGAGACTTAGCATGATCGCGATGTCCTTGTTCGATTTGCCATTGACGATCAGTTGCAGCACCTCGAGTTCGCGCGCCGACAGCGTTGGCTCGGGCACCGAGTCGTCCATGGCCGGCAGAGCCAGGCGCGGGTCGAGCACGGTGCCGCCCGCGGCGATGCTCTTCACTGCTTCCACGAGTTCCAGGTCCATCGCGTTCTTGAGCAGATAACCACGCGCTCCGGCATCCAGGCAATTGCGGACATAGGCTGGCTCGGGGTGCATGCTGAGCATCAGAACCGCGGTTCCAGGCAGGCTCGCGACGATCTTGCGTGTGGCCAGCGCGCCGTTCATGCTGGGCAGCGCGAAGTCCATGACGACGACATCCGGCCGCTCCCGGATGGCGATATCCACCGCCTCCTGACCATCGCCGGCTTCGGCCACGACGCGGATGTCCGGATCGTCTTCGAGCATCCGGCGAAACCCGCGGCGCACCAGCAGGTGGTCATCCACCAGCATCACCGTGATCACCTTATTGGACTGCGGCTGTGACATGGGCCTCCTCCTTTGACGCCGGCACACTCCTGCGGACCAGCACGCCGCCGCCGGTCGCGATCCCGGCGCGCTTGTGCATCGACACCGGCCCGGCCGTGACATGCGCCTCCTCCGTTAACGCGGGCACGGTCATGCGGACCGGCACGCTGTTGCCCGTCGCGATCCCGGCACGCCCGCGCATCGACACCGACCCGCCGCACTCCTGAAATGCAGCGCCGTGCGACATCACTGTGATCGCCTTACTGGACTGCCGCCGTGACATGGGCCTCCTCCTTTGACGCCGGCACACTCATGCGGACCAGCACGCCGCCGCCGGTCGCGATCTCAGCGCGGTCGCGCATCGACACCGGCCCGGCCGTGACATGGGCCTCCTCCTTTGACGCGGGCACGGTCACGTGGACGAGTACGCCGCCGCCCGCGACGATCCCGGCACGCTCGCGCATCGACACCGGCCCGCCGCACTCCTGAAATGCAGCGCCGTGCGACATCACTGTGATCGCCTTACTGGACTGCCGCCGTGACATGGGCCTCCTCCTTTGACGCCGGCACACTCATGCGGACCAGCACGCCGCCGCCCGCCGCGTTCAGGAATTCGATGCGGCCACCAACGATCTCGGCGCGCTCCCGCATCGACACGAGTCCAAGGCCAGCCTGGCCGTGCGCCTGAAATCCAGCGCCATGGTCCTCAATCTCCAGCGTCACAAAATCGGACGCGCGAATCAGCCGCACTTCGGCCTCGGTGACTCCCGAATGACGCGCAACATTGTTCAGAGCCTCCTGCAGCACGCGGTACAAATGGATGGACGCCTCTCGCGAAACATTCGCCGCCTTACCCGTTTTGCTATATCGGACCGAGATGCCGGAACGCCGTTCGAAAATCGGGAGGTAGGCGTCCACCGCACTCTCGAATCCCACCTCCTCCAACATCACCGGATGCAGCGCCTGCGATAGCGTCCGCACCTTCTCGAGCGCCGATTGCACCACTTCGTGCACCTCGCGCAGTTCTTCGCGCAAGGCTGTGACGTTGGTGGCGGCGAGTTTATTCGCGCGCTGCAGCATAGTCCCGACAGCCGTGAGAATCTGGCCGAACTCGTCGTGCAACTCGCGCGAGATGGAGCGGAAGGTGCTCTCCTGCATCGAAATGAGTTGCTGCGCGAGTTCGCTGCGGCGATCCGAAAGCGCCGTGACACGATCGAACACCCGCCGGTTGTAGCTGATGAGGTACATGCTGACCGCCGCCAGCATCAGGAGCATCGCGCCCAGGAAGATGTACAGATTCCGCTCGACATCGGCGTGAATCTGCTGTGTGCGCGCGAACGCTTGCTCGTCGCTTTCGTTATTCTGCACCAGCAGTCGCGACACAGCCGTGCTGAGTGCGGCCTGACGGGCTTGCAGCGACAGGCGTACCTGCACACGTGCCTCCGCCTCATCGCGCGCCGCCAGTTCGAAGACGCGATCGAGCGCATTCCAGAACTGCGTCATCGACGACGCGAGATAGCGCGCCTGATCGGGCGTACGGCTCGCGGGCGCGAGAGCGGCCTCGCGGGCCAGCGCATCTTCCAGATCGACACGAATCCGCTGGAACTGGCTACGCCACGCCGTGAGCGGATATCGCTCCTTGGCGTCCAGCATGTCGCGCATGCTCAGCCCCAGCGTGTTCAGATCGTTCTGCACCCGGACCAGCAGGAGGGAATCGCGGCGGTTGTGGTCGATGGTCCCAGTCTGCAGACGGCGCAGCACGCGTAACTGGGTCACGGTGAAGCCGGCATAGACCGCCAGCGCCATCAGACTGAAGATGAGACCGGCGAAGAGCCGGATGGTGAGGGAACGTCTCGATTCCAAACCGTGCACCACAAGGGTAGCGGAACCGGCGTCCGCCACCGATAGTCGATTCCTATTATTGTCCGGAGAGCCTTCCTCCGGATATTATTTCAGTTATGGAGCCGCACGGTATGAGTTTTGACCCAACGAATACCAAATGCGGACTAGTGGACCCGACCTCACACTTGTTCGCGCGGGCATCCACCATGAGAGCCATCGACACCACCGTATCGGCCTAATTGACGGGATTGGACACCCGGCTTCCCCCCGATCAGTGTTTAGATCAGCGCATGGCGGAGGTCCGCAGCGAACTTTCTTTGCAATCCTTCTAACTCCCTATGAAACCCATGTTCCTGCCCGGCGTGGAAAGCACGCCCACGCCATCGCCCTATGCCGACGCGATTCAGACGATGAAGTCCGCGGGACAGGAGTATCCGCAAATTTGGCACCTGTTCGCGTTCCTGCCACGCGCAACGCAGCATCTGGCCGAGTTCACGCAGCAGATCCTGCGCGACCCAGCGCCGCTGACGCCCGGCTTTCGGGAGTTGATCGCGGCCAACACATCGGCGCCGAATCATTGCCCGTTCTGAACGAAGTCGCACGCCGCGGTCGCGGCTGTATTGCTCGGCGAGGAGCGCTCCATCGACAACGGCGAAGCGCTGGTCGCGTCGGTGCTGGACGATCTCGAGTCGTGCGGTCTGAACGACGGCGAGAAGGCGATGCTACGATTCGTGGACAAACAAAGAATTGTAGAGAATTCCGCCCGATCAGCCCCCATTTTTGCGCTCCGGCCCCATCCGGCAGAACCACGGTTTTGGCCAACGTCCTTACCGCAAGTTCGTGGCCGCCGCTGGCCGCCGCGCTGAACAGTACCGCCGCGATCCACAGCACGTCGGCACCGGCCAGATGCAGCAACTGCATTGCGACTGGAGCCAGCACGGCCAGATTCATCGCGCCGATCATCACCTCCAGGAGCGCCAGGCCCATCACAATGAGGCCCAAACGCTGCACCACGGGCGTCTTGATTCGCTGCATCGCCTGACCCACCGCGAACAGCAGGAATCCGATCCCGGCAATCGCGATCCCCGGATGAAATAACCTGGAGCCGCACGAAGATGTGCGCGCTCGGAGCAAAATCTTCGGCGAGGCCGGACGCCAGCGATGTGACCGGGAACAGCGTGTCGCCCGACGCCGCAAATCGCGCCGCTGATGCCGAGCACGATCAAACCGGCCAGCGCTCCACCCAGCAGCCATCGAGGCCGCGTGTGATCGCCGAGCGCAACCGGCGCTCCGCCCGAGGCCCACCAGGCCGTCAATGCCGGAACGGCCAGTAGGTGAACGTATTGATCGGGTGAGTGGAAAGCGAGTAGCCGCGATACACCGACTTGTTCTGAGCGACATGCTCGAACAGGACGAGGCCTGCGCCGATCAGCGCCTCCGTGAGGATGAAGATGCCCGAGAGCACAGCCCCGGTCCGCACCGGATGCCGCCGGGAAAGGAGCGGAATGACCAGATGAGCAGAACCTCAATCAGTGTCGCTGTCTGCGCGCCTATCGGAACCATCCAGCACTCACGCTTCAGGTGCGCTCCCGGCACCTATCAGCCGACCTTCCTCATCTCGGCATTTCACTCAGGACAGCGAATCTTCAGGGTCATGCCGAGAGCCGCTGCCACTTCCTTCTCGATCCCGGTCTCCGGCCTTGCTCGTATAACTCGCGGTTCCGCCGATTGCGACCGGTTCCAACTTTCCAGTACTGCGAGAGCCTCTTTAACAAAAGGCGCGGACGGGCTGAGAAAGCCTGCTTCCGCCATCTGCTGCAGCCCATAGCGGAACTGCCGGACGATGACTTCCTCGGGAGTATCGGGAGCAAACATCGGAGCAATGGTCCCTGTGCATGGTTCTCGCCATCTCCTGTCCTCGTAAAAACGGTCGAGATCTCGAAAGATTTCCTGCGGCCACGACTGGTCGAGTTCCACTAGTTTCCCGGAGGAGAACCAAGCAGTGGTCAGGCCCGGCAGGAAGCTGGATTCGAGACCAAAGCCATCGAGCGTCTTGCCAGGGCTGATAGCGTGATCGTCGCGATAAAACCAAGCGAGATATCGGCCAAGTGGGAATTCGGGAAAGATCTCCTGTTTAGCGATCGTAACAAACGCTCGCGATCCGCTCCACCAGCGTGAGCCGCCCGAGCCAGGATTGACAACCCGTAAACTAGGATCGTTCGGCGGAACGTTTAGCGTCCATTTGCCAATCTCGTCGGATGCGCCGGTCCCATTGGCAACGGAATAGTGGTATGTTAGCAGCCCGGCCTTTTCCGTGAGAGCGACTGTTACTGAACCCTTCAGGTCGTTCCAGAGGGGAACTCGGACGATCTTCTTCGGTCCTTTTATGCCGGAATCCGGGTCCTCCGGAGCCAGGACGACGAGGGTATGCCGGTCCTTCGTCAAGAACACATAATGCCCGTCATGCGAAGGAACCTCAGAGCCGCCCGGCCAGATCGGTACCGGTGGGGTATCCAAGACCTGTGCCGGAGCGTATATCGCAAGCAACATCGGAAGCAGCCAACGCACCACCCTTTTCATGGGAACTCCCCGTTGCTTCAGTGCGGCCAGCTCGGGATCGAAAACCCGCAGTGAGCGTGGTTCGATTCATTGAGCGAATATTGCTGATACGCTCCGTGATCGACACAAGCGGAGATAAACTCAGCAACCTTCACGCCGGAGCCGCCTGCATTTGTGCACTGCTGGCTTGCTGTACCGGCTACATCGGCGGCGGTACCGCGGTCGTGTTGCGAATGGGGAGACGCCCAGGGAGCATAGGTGACGGGGTTGGTGCACAAACCGGGAGCGTTGCATATGTCGAATTTTCCGCCGAACGGCAGTGCCATGTCATTCGTGCAGAGGTGGGTGATGCCGGGATTGTTGAGCAGATACTGATATGTCGCGTAGTATAACCCGTAGGCCGCGTTCGATGTCATATAGCGGTTGTAGTAGGTGCTCCCGTGGTTGGTGCCGCCACCAGTTTCCGACCCGCCTATCCTCACCCAGATTTCAGGATGGTCGTTGTAATGTAGATCCGTGTATCCGATCGCGTAGTCCGAATAGGTCGACCCTGCAGTCCCAGTGTTCGCGAGGTATTCAGCCTGCCCGACGAGTGAGCCGCAGACATTAAACGGGACAAAACCGACATTCGACGTGTTTGCGTAAATTGTCTGGCCGTAATAAGGCGAGGCGCACTGGTAGCTGTTGATGCAGTACAACGTGCTCGTCGGGGGATATGGATACGAGTGAAGATGCGCATTCGTATAGTAAAAGGGATGACTGGAAATCGTAATCGGGCAGTTATATACGATTGCGGGTGAGCCATCGACCAGACAGTCTGCGGTCCACCTCCACATCACCTGCGGAGGAGCCATCGGCGAGTATGTCTGACCAAAAGCTGTTGAAACAAACACGATGGCCATTACCAACGTCACCAGAAGAGTCAGCTTGCTGAACATGTCATTGTCTCCTTTTCCCGTCTCGTGTCACTTTCCAGCAGTCAAACTGATTGCCATTGCTTGGGCGAGTTCCTTCTCCAGCGGAGTCGCTGCACCAGCGAGAAAGGTCAGGTTGCCGCGAGGAAAAGGACCCGCGGAGCCGCTCTCGATGTAGGTCTTCAGCCGAGCGAGAGCACCCGTGACGAACACCGAATCCGGCAACAACTCTCTCCTAACCACGAAGTGTTGGATCGCGTAGTGGAAGCTCGCGGCGATCATAATGGCCTCCGTGCCCGGCACGAATCGTGGGCCGACCACCAAGGCAAGCTGTGAATCGAATTCCGGCGCAGTAGCGCGGGCGATGCTTGCCTGTACCGATTCGGAGAGACCCGCAAGAAGCGTAGTCGTAAACGTACGTGCCGGACGCGCCCGCTGTGACCTTTGAGGCGATTAGCGGAGTAGCGCGGTTGTGGAGCTCAAACACCACCGGTTTCGCTCCGGAGGCGGCGGTGTCCGGGACTACGATAATCTCTTGCGATTCAGGATCTAAATATACGAATTCACCATTTAGGGAGTCAGGAATCTTACCGCCGGGCGCAAGCGGAACGGGGCTAAGATGCACGGAGACCGCTTGAGACGGCGATTGTGCCCGAGTGATCAAAACGCCCATTGCGAGCAGAAGCCCAATCAAGACTCGGGTAATCACGAAGCGCGCTTGAAAATACACACGCGATTGCGGGAAACGATCTCCGTTTGGTGCGTGAAACTTCTGTGTTACGACGTGGTGCATTGCCGATTCAGCTCCTTCACGTTGAATTGTAGATCCTATTGGGGGAGGGTAGTCAAGAAAATAGCCGATCCAGACTTTTATTAACAGCGCGTATTAGCGCGTATAGAATAAGTGTTTATTAGATAACTGCGTGAATGCCGCGGCTCCCGATATTACGGCGGCCGATATGCAGCCGCTCTACGCGGCCGGCTGGGACGACGAAGCCATCTACTACGCGACTACGGTCTGCGCGTTGTTCAACTTCTACAACGGCTGGGTGGACGCGAGCGGCGTTCATGAGCTGTCGGACGAGGCGCACCGGATGGGTGCGAAGCGCTCAGCGGCTGCCGGTTACGTGCGGCGATAGCAGCTTTTGCAAACGGTCCCACAGGGTCTCCGGATGGTCGTCGAAAACGATCTCGGCACTGCCCGGCATGGTGCGCCACAGCCCCGATCGAAAGTCGTCCTTCAACTGGTGCATGGTCCAACCGCACGTTCCGGCGTAGATCCGATGCGGCGCTTCGAAGTCGCCTGTAGGCATCGCGACGGCGAATACGTCCGGCAGAATGCTCTTGGCGGTTCGAGGCGGACGGCTCGTTCGGAGCAGCGCATTTGTTCCAAGCGGAACCGGACCGCCGGCCCACTGGCCATCGCTTCCGGGACGATTCACGATCACTCCCACCGCGGCATCCTGGCTCGCGTCGAGAATCAGCACAACGGATTTTGCGAAAGCCGGATCGTGCGATTTTGCCGTCGCAACGAGTAGCGTCCCGCGAGTTACGTTCTGCCCCGCAAGAGTCGCGGTTAGCAACATTATCGGGAAAAGCCGCAAATTGGGCATCAAACGTTTACCATTTCAGTCCGTCGATTGGGCTATGCGTCTGTTCACACTTACCCTGTTTTTCACGGCATCGATGTTCGCCCAGTACCCTGGACTGCATCTGCCGCCCAGCGGCAACAATCAGAAAGCCGCTGTCACGCAGTTCGTCGGCCCGGTTGAGGTTTCCGTCCACTATTCGAGTCCCGCCGTACACGGATCGGACGGCAAGGATCGCCGCGGCCAGATCTGGGGCAAGTTGGTTCCTACGGGCTCACGAAACTCGGGTTCGGGAACAATAATCCGGCACCGTGGAGAGCCGGCGCGAACGAGAACACCGTGTTCACGGTTTCGAACGATGTGAAGGCGGAAGGCCAGGTTCTTCCAGCCGGCCGGTATGGGCTGCCCATGATCGCCGATCCCGAGGAGTGGACCATCATCTTCTCGAAGAACCCAGACGCCTGGGGCAGCTTCTTCTACGACGAAGCGGAAGACGCACTGCGGGTGAAAGTGAAGCCGTATAAGCACGATTATCGCCAGTGGCTGACCTACGAATTCACGGAGCGCAAACCGGACCACGCCGTCGCCGAGTTGCAATGGGAAGATCTCGCCATCCCGATGACCATCACGGTGGACAATCCCAACCGGATCTATCTCACACGGCTGAAGCGTGATTTGACCACCGTGCCGGGATTCAGTTACGAAGGCTATGCCGCGGCCGCGAGGTTCTGTCTCAGTAACGATGTAGATCTGGAACAAGGGCTCCGTTGGGCCGACGCCGCGATCGCGCAACCGTTTGTCGGCCAGAAGCGATTCGAGACGCTGAGCCTGAAGTCGCAGATTCTGGGCAAACTCGGACGCCAGGAAGAATCCGCGAAGTTGATGCAGGAGGCGATTCAGTTGCCTGGAACAACGGCCGTGGAGATACACATGTATGCGCGCCAACTGCAGACGGAGAAGAAGGAGAAGGAGGCTGTCGAGATATTCAAGCTGAACGCCGAACGCCATGGCGACGAGTGGCCGGTTCACGTCGGTTTGGCGCGCGCATATGCGTATTCAGGAGATCTTCAGAAGGCATTGGAGCACGCCAAGAAGGCTCTGGAGCAGGCGCCGGATCCGCTAAACCGGCAGAGTCTCGAAGACATGATCCAGAAGTTTTCGAAGGGCGAAAATATCGCTCAGTGATTACGGGTGGCGGCCGGCGAGCCACTCCTGCAGTTTCCGGACGTCGCCGGCCCATTCGCGGCGGAACCACTCGTCGAGCAATGGCGGATATTCGCGTTGCACGTCCAGCGGCAGGTGGAAGAAGTCGGAATGCATGGTACGCCGGCATTGCGGATTCCCGCATTCGCACGTCCAGACCGTGTCGCCGTAACCGTTGATGCAGTAGTCGTAGGTGATCTCTTCGCCGGCTACGATGGGCCGCAGCGCCACCACGTGCCGGAGATCCCCACGCGTCTCGACGAACACGTTGGGCCGGCAGCAGTGGTTGATGAAGCGTTCGGGTTTCTGCATCCACACGGTCCTTCCGGCTTCGAGATAGTCGCAATGCACCTCTTCGCCGGCTGGGACCGGATGGGCGGCGTCCACCGTGAACGAATCATCGATGACGAGGACCGATTCTCCCGGCGCGACGTCGTGCGCCGCGAAAACGCCCATCCCGTGGATCGCCGATTTGCCCGTTGCGACCGCCGGACTCACAAAGTGACGCCGAGTATCTTCGCCAGCCGGCCGGCGATGCCGATCATTTCGATTTCGCCGAGGCGCTCAGGCCGGATGCCTGGGCCGCGGAGCACGAAGACAGAGCGGTAATCGGCGCGTCGCGGCCAGAATCCGTGCTCGCCCTTCTCGCGAGACTCCGTGATCAGATCCTTGTCGCCAGGGCCGAACATCACGTGATCGGCGGGTTCGAAAGCCGCGACCACGTCCTTCAGTGCCGGTGCGTACCGTATCAATTCATCATGCGGAATCTCGCGCCCGATGCCGAACTTCGGCTGATTGCGCACGGCGCGCAACGACGCGGCGACGGCCGGATCGCGTGTAGTAACAATCCCGCCCAGGGGCGTGACTTCGCCCTGAACGGCGGCGCGCAGGTTCACGATGCGGTCCACTCGGTCGAAGCCGTGATCGGATACCAGCGCGACGGTGTACTCCGCGGGCATCGCGGCCAGGATCTGCCCGATCAGTTCGTCGGTGTACTCGAGTGTCGCGTTGGCCTCGCGAGTGTACGGCCCCATGTCGTGGGCTTCCGAATCGTGGTCCACGAAGTGAAGCAGCAGCAGGTCGGGATGCCGCGTGCGAAGCAGATAGATAGTGGCGAGGGCTCGCGCACGATCGTCGATCCACTCGCGGGGGAACGACGGGAACATCGCGGTGATCGCCGCGATGAGTCCGGGCGTGGCTTTCTGCGAAATGCCTTCGAGATCCATCTCGCCGCCGTTACGGCGGAGGAAGTATTCCGGCAGGTCATAATCGATGTCGGCGTCAGCGGTGACGGGCCAGGTGATGGCGGCGGTCTTGAGTCGACGGTCGTGCGCGGCCTGCCACAAGGTCCGCGATTTCAGCAGGGCAGCGCTCCAGTAGTACTCGCCGCCCTCCGATTTCGGACGCCGGTTCCCGAGGATTCCGTGTTGATCCGGGCGCACGCCGGTGATCATCGTAGTGTGAGACGGCCAGGTGATGGTGGGCCATACGCCCACAACGCCTTGTGCCGATGCTCCCTCTGCCATGAGGCGCCGCATGTTGGGGATCTTGAGGCCGAGGCGGTCCGCGTCGCGGAGATAGCGGTAATCGAGACCGTCGACTGAAATGACGGCGAGCGGCCCGGCAGCGCACAGGCTCGCGACCGCGATGAACAAAGCGGATATTCGTCTCAAGATTCTATTATCCTCGACTGGAGAGGGTATCACTTTCGCGGATACAATTCGCGAAGTCTGTGATAATCTGACGGCACGACACCATGTATTTTCGACGCTTGGCGAGCGTAATTGCCTCATTCGCCGGTATCGCGTCCGCGGCCGACCAGTGGATTCGAGTTACGACACCACATTTCGAACTACTTACAACGGCGGGAGAGAAAAAAGCACGAGAAGCAATCCTACATTTCGAACAGGTTCGTAATGTTTTTCTACAGGCGAGTCCCTCCAAGAGAGTGCCGGAATTCCCGGTTCGTATCATTGCCTTTCGCGGCGAGAAACAGTATAGGCCGTACCGGGTGAATGATTTCGCCGCGACGTACTACACCGGCAGCCACGATCGTGACTATATCGTGATGGAGGATATTCAGTCGGAGCACTATCCCATTGCTATTCACGAATACACCCATCTGATCATCAGGCATAGCGGATTGAAGATTCCGATGTGGATGAACGAAGGCTGGGCGGATCTGTTCTCGACGCTCCGGCCTACCGGCGACAAGGCCGTTGTGGGAGACCTGATCCCGGGTCGAGTCCAAACCGTCCTGACATCCCAATGGATTCCCTTGAGCGTCCTGACAGCGGTGGACCATAACTCGCCGCTGTACAACGAGCGGAATAAGGCGAATGGCTTCTATTCCGGGCTCTGCGCAGGAATCTGACAGGACCCCCGGTTTTATTGGGTTTCGATGAAATCCGCGGCTCCGGGTCCGCGCCTCGTTGCGCGGATCTGATGGCGCGGGAACCGATGCTGACAGGCATTCCATCGAGATTCCAGAGCCCTCAGGAGGCCAGGGTATGCAGCGCCGGATATGTGGGCCAGCGCCCGACCCGTGCAGCCATTCGCGGGAAGCGAGCATGCTCTGGTGACCGGTCCCAGCGTTTCGAGGGTCAGGAGACCGATC
>JBBQGE010000032.1:0-62105 GCA_038322675.1 Bryobacterales bacterium | reverse complement strand
GGCGGGGACGCGGTAGGTACTCTATAGCAGTTTCTATATCGTTCTCATTTCATACGGCGCTGTCTGCTTTGCTCAGAAGTTGGAATCCCTTTCGATTTCTGAGGAGACGCATTGACCGAACCCCGCTGCTGTCCGTACTGCCAGCGAAGCTTCCATCCTTCCCCGTATCGACTCCAGCAGCGCGTTTGCAGCCAGCCGGATTGCCAGCGGCGCCGACGGGCCGACTACCATCGCCTCAAGATTCAAACCGACCCAGTGTATGCGCAGGTGGTTCAGGACAGCCGGAAACAATGGCGCGACGAGCACGCCGATTATCAGCGGTCCTACCGACGCACCCATCCCGAGGCCGCCGCCCGCAACCGTGAGCGACAACTGCGGCGCGACCGGCAGCACCGCGTCACCAATCTTGTAAAGAACAACGTAGCTTTGGATCTAAAGCATTCGGCGTCAGAGGTTTGGCTGATCGGGTCGGATGGGGTTGCCGATCTTGTAAAGAACAACGTAGCTTTCTCCGAAGTCTTGATATTTAAACGGGTTATCCCATTCTCCCCAGAATCTTGTACAGAACAACGTCCTGGTTCCGGCGACGTCCTGGCCGTATAAATGAAGATCGAGCCATGCTTACGACCGAACAGATCAACGACCTGCATCGCCTCTACTGGTCTGAGCACTGGCCGATCCGCAAGATCGAGCGCCATCTGCACATGGGCTGGGAGACGATCAAGAAATATCTGGACATGCCGGCCCAGACTCCCGCGGGGCGACCCCGCTCCAGCAAACTCGACCCGTATAAAATCACCATCGCCGAACTGCTCGAAAAGGATCCTTCGGCCAGCGCCGCCGTGATCGGACAAAGGCTTCGCCCGCTGGGCTACACCGGTGGTGGTAGCATCTTGCGGGAGTACGTGCATGAAGTGCGCCCGCACCGGAAGCAGCAACGGGCATTCGTGCGCATGGAACCGAAACCGGGGGAACGCTTCGAGGCCGACTGGGGTCACTTCGAAACGCTCGACTACCAGGGCGACCAGCGGAAACTCTATGCCTTCGCTTTGGTCGATGGGCACAGCCGGATGCAGTATCTGGAGTTCACGCACAGCCAAAGTTTCGAGACCTTTGTGCGTTGTCACATTCACGCGTTTCAAAAGCTGAACGGCATTGCCCGTGAGATCTGGTATGACAACCTGGCCACCGCCGTCGCCGAACATGATGGACGGTTAGTTCGCTTCAATCCGCGCTTCCTCGCCTTTGCTGGTGAGTTCAACTTTTACCCGCGCGCCTGCAATCAGGCCAGTGGATGGGAGAAGGGAAAGGTGGAACGCGGGGGTGTTGGTTACGTGCGGCAGAACTTCTGGCCGCTGCGCGATTTCCTCGATCTCCATGATGTGAACCGTCAGGCGCGTGAGTGGCTCAACCAGATCGCCAACCAACGACTGCACAGTGAAACCAGAGAGCGGCCGGTGGATCGTTTCCAACCCGATGCCCTCCGATGTTTGCCAGTCATCACGCCGGACTATCGTGACACCGTCGAGGCGCTGGTCCACAAAGACATACGCTTACAGTTCGACGGCAATCGCTATTGCGTGCCGTATCGCTTCGTCGGTCGCCGGCTCACCCTGAAGGCCGACTCCAGTTCGGTCACCATCTACGACCGGGTGACTGAGATCGTCAGCTATGCGCGTTCATGGCGCCGCGGCCAGACCTTTGGAGCAGACCGATTCGAAGCGGAACTGGCCGAGTTCCGGCCTGCCGCCAGCCGATCTCGCGCGCAAGATCGGCTGTTCGCTTTTCTCGATGGACTCTGTTCGAAAGCGGCGCTGGAGGCCTATTTACGCGACATAGCTGACAGCGACCGATCCCTCTCGCGCCAGATCACCGAACTGCTTGAACTGATTCGACAGTACGGCCCCGACGCGGTGGCCGGCGCCATCGATAAGGCCGCCGCCGCTCGCGCCTTCGGCGCCGATTACGTTGCCAATATTCTGCGCCAGCAGCAGTGTCCACGCCGCGAACAACCACCGCTTTGCCTCCGCGATCCGCGGCTGAATGAACTCGCCACCGACCCGCTATCGCTGCTGGCTTACGACGCCTTCATTCTGCAATCCGAAAAGGAATCCGATGATACCCCTGGAACAGAAACTCCTCGATCTGAATCTGACGGTCATGAGCCACCGGCTGGAGACGATCCTCTCTGAGGCGGCCGGCAAAAATCTCAGCGCGGCCGCGACCCTGGAATGGCTCGCCGATATGGAGTTAGAAGCCCGCCGCGGCCGCGCCATCGAGCGCCGATTCAAGTGCTCGAAACTACAGACCCAGCCCAGCATCGACGCGTTCCACTTCGCTCATCACAAGAGCCGCTCGCAAAACAAGAATCGCATCCTGCGTCTGCTCGACCTGAGCTTTATCGCCAACGGCACGAACCTGGTGCTTATCGGTAATCCTGGCGTGGGCAAGACCTTCTTGTCCAAGATCGTGGGCTGGCGCGCCTGTCAGTCGAATCAGCGCGTCCTGTTCACCACCGCCATGGATATGCTCAATCACTTACTCGCCTCACAGGTCGATCACTCCCTCGTTCGCAAGCTCAAGGCATACACCGAACCCACACTCCTTATCTGCGACGAGCTAGGGTATCTGGCCCTCGACCAACAGTCCTCAAATCTCTTCTATCAGGTCATCTCTACTCGCCACAGCCAGAAACGTTCCTCAATCATCACCACAAATACAGCGTTCTCTGACTGGGGCAATATCCTCTTCAACACGACCATCGCCACGGCGATCGCAGACCGCCTCGTCGAAAACTCTGAAATCTTCTTGCTCGGTGGCGACAGCCTCCGTAAGGCCAACAAGAACTCAAATTCGCCAGCCGAGTAGTTTGGCTGGCTCCGATCAAGCGCCGCACTGTGACGATATCCCGGGCCGGAGGAGTCCGCCGGGTAACCCCTCAACGGCGCTGACAAGGCGAGCGGGGGCTTCGGCTCCCGCTCGTTCGCATCATTCCTCCATGTTCAACTTCAGCGCCAATCATCTGCTCCTGCTCTCACGGACGGAATACCCCAAGTGTGCGGTGTTCTTGTTGCGGGACCTCTACACGCAGCGAGTTTACCCGCTCCATGACTTCACCAAAGCCCTGCTCCTCCGGCACGGAGTGGCCTACTCGGTAGCGGGCAAGGTCAATAGCACCGATAAGCTCTACCTCGTGCTCGAATCGGTCCGGCCTAACATCAAGCACTTGCGGTCTTCCATTGCTCCTGTTCCCGCTGACTGCGCGGGAGGGTCGCCTATCGGTTAACGAATCGGCTGTCCGTCATCGCCAATCCCAGACGCCCACGCCCCACACGCTGCCGCGCCGTCGCCGACGTGTGTCTCGCGCACCATCCCGACGGCATTTTCAAACACAAAACCGGCAAGATCGCGGGCGTTCTATTCCGGCACTAACACTCCAACTCCGGAGATGTTGAGTAACGAAGTTCAGCTAGTAGCGCGAAATCTCGCGTCGACCTGTGAATTTGCGAATCCCTACTCCTGCCCGACGGGGGCCACCGCCCACCCGGCACCCGGATACGTGGGTGTGCTCGCGCTGATCTACCGCCTGAGCGACGGGGGCGAGGCCGCTACGATAATGGCGCTGGTGAGCAGCCTAGTGGCGGCGTTGGCGTATGCGCTGGTTCTTTGCTGGGTCGGCGCTCGGGGCTTGGACTCGTACCGGGAACCGCAGGCGGCCTGCTCGGTGCGCTGTTTCCGATGCTGCCCGGCGTGGAGGCTCGGGGACTTTGGGACGGTTCCTGGGTGGCGTTTCTGTTCGTGGTTGCACTCCTGGTTACTACCGCGTTGTGGCGTTCGCCGACGGTGCCGCGGGCGGTTGTCTGCGGGACGGTCTGGGGTGTCGCCTTCCTGTTTGGTCCGTCGCTGCTGCCAATCCTGGCCGGTATCCTTTTCTATCTGTTTGTGATTCGGCGGGCCCGCGTCGCGGCCCTCGTACTAAACCGCCGCGGCAGCAGTTGTGGTAGCGCCGTGGATCTGGCGGAATTACGAGGAGTTCGGCAGAATTTCCTGGATCCGGAGCACGATGGGGCTGGAACTGTCGGTGAGCAACAACGCCCACGCAGTAGCGCTCGAATCCGAGAACCGGCTCCAGACCACGTCGTTCTCAGTGCATCCCGGGCGTCTGCCCGCCTGCCACGAGTTACAGAAAATCGGCGAGGCCGAGTATATGCGAGCGCGACTACGGGACGCGACCGGCTGGATGGCCTCTCACCCCGGCCGGACCGCGCAACTCACGCTTCAGCGCATCTACTACTTCTGGATCGCGCCGGTGGATCCCTGGTTCTTCCGAGTGTTTCAGGGGGCTATCTCGCTGCTTGCGATCGCGGGGTGCTTGGTAGCCTTCCGGTCGAGCGCGTGGGCCGGCGCATTCCTGACATCGACGTTTCTGCTGTTCCCTGCCCTGCTGTACTTCCTCCAGGCGCATCCGCGATACCGCGAGCCAGTTCAGCCGGTGCTTGATTTGGCGGCTGGAACGGTAATCGTCTTGCTAGCCCGCAAGGCCGCGCCGGTGTTCGAACGGGAGTACGAAGAAGTCGCCGCCGGAAGCGGTCGTCGACCTGCCATCATCACTCCCCTAAGCAGTTTGTATGGTGGCGGAAGCCCAAGCCGCGGCGGATAGAACCGGGGTCCTCGGGCCTGGCACGGTCATCCGAGGCGCGGGCTCCCGAGGGGCTTGACGTGGGTGGTGTGGGCAGTACAATGCAAGCGGAGGTTGCCATGGCAGTTGCCCTTCATCGATTGAAAGAGACGGAGGATCGCGTGCAGATGATGCTCGGGTCCGCGCTCAATTCCGCGGTCGTACTCGGTATCCTTCTGCTTCTGATCCTCTTGTTTGGCGTGTTTTTTGCCCTCCGGTAGCTGATTTATTGGCGACCCGGAACAACGGGCCGGACTGGTTTCGTATTAGATTAAAGATATAGAGGTCCGAATCTAGATGAAGCCTCCGGCATTTCTGTGTCTCCTGGCGATTCCCTGGCTCGCGGCTGCGGCGGAGCCATCGTTGTCGCTCGCCGACGCAGTGCGCATGGCCGTGGCGTCGCATCCCGATGTAGCGAAGGCCAAGGCCGCGGCGGATGGATTGAAGGGCCGCATCCGCGAGGTGCGTTCGCAGGCTCTGCCCGATATCAGCGTGACATCCGGATTCATGCGGTGGCGCGACCCGTCGTTGTTGAACGCCTCGGGACTCGATAAGTGGCCGGAGGAGTTTCGGGCGGCGCTGATTCCGGTGCCCGTGAACATATTTGACTATTCGATAAATGTGAAGCAGCCGCTGTACACGGCAGGCAAAGTAGGGACAGCGCTGCGGCTGGCATCGGTGGAGGCAGAGGGCGCGCTGGTGGAGATTGATCGCGCGCAGCAGGATGTCGCGCTCGGCACCACGAAGGCATTCTATGACCTGCTGTGGGCGCAGCGGTATCTGACAGTCGTCCAGGAAACGCAGCAGCAGAAGATCCAGCACGCCGAGATGGCCCGCACGCTGTTTAAGAACGGCGTGGCGACAGAAGTGGACATGCTGCGATCGGACGTCGCGGTGGCGAATGGGCAGCCGGATGTAGTTCGCGCTCAGAACGCGATTCAACAGGCGCGCGCACTGCTCAATTACTACCTGGGCCGTCCGACGGATCAGGCAGTCGAGTTAGCCGGAGACTTCCCGGATGTCGAGTTAGAGTCGCAGGATTTATCGGAGTTGATGAAGGAGGCCGAGCGCCGGCGGCCCGAGTTATTGCGGTTGCGTATCTCGCAACGCAGCGCCGCAACACAGGTGGAGTTGGCCAAAGCCGAGAGCCGGATGCGGCTCGATTTCTCCGCAGCCTACGGACTGATGGCGCGACAACCGAAGAATCTGGTGAACCCGGATTTCACTCGTTGGACTGCGGGAGTGAACTTCACATTTCCCTTGTTTGATGGATTCCGGCGAAGCGGAATGACTCAGCAGGCTGTCGCGAACGAGCGGAGCATCCGTTCGGATCGGGAGAAGGCGGAGCAGCAGGTGCGATTGGCGCTGCAGCAGGTTGTAGACGAAATCCGCGCGGCTCAGGAGACTCTGCGGGCGGTGCGGGCCAACGTCGGGCAGGCGGAACGTGTGCTGGCGATGATGCGGAACAACTACAAGTTCGGAGCGGCGACCACGCTCGACATCGTGGATGCGCAGACGGCGCTTTCGGTGGCTCGGACGAATGTATTGCGTGGCCTGCATGATGCGGCGGTCGCGCGAGCGAATCTGCGGTGGACGATGGGGATGACGCCATGGGAATGACGAAGTGGATGGTAGGTTTTGGACTGATCGCGGCGGCTTTGCTGACCGGGTGCAAGCGCGAAGTGGTACAGAGTGCGAAGGCGGCGGCCAGTCCCGTAGTGAACGCGATCGCGACAAGGGTGGAGCAGCGCGAGTTTACGACGGCGATTTCAGTCACGGGTTCGCTGGTATCGAAGGCGCGGGTGGACGTGAAGGCGGAGACAACGGGCCGGGTGCTTCGCTTCTCGAAAATGGAAGGCGATGCCGTGTCGGCGGGCGAGGCCGTGGTGTGGGTGGAACCGGAAAATTACAAGCTGGCGACGCGTCAGGCGGATTCGTCCGTGCAGGTGGCTGATGCGGCGCTGGCCAGGACTCGCGTTTTGCGGGAGCATGCCGCAAGCGAGTTGGATCGCGCCAAGAACCTGTTGGGCTCGGGTGGGATCACGGATAAGGACTACAAGCTGGCTCAGGTCACCGAACAGGAGTCGCGCACGCAGGTGTCGCTGGCGGAGGCGCAATTGGCGCAGGCTCGGGCAGCACTCGATGTGGCACGGAAGCGCGAGCGCGACACGGTGGTGCGGGCTCCAGTGGCGGGCGAGATCCAGCACAAGTTCATCAACGAGGGCGCCTACGTGGAGCCGCCGACTCCGGTGTTCACGCTGGTGGATAACGGACGGCTGGAGTTGGAGAGCCCGGTGTCGACCGTGGATTTAGGAGTCGTAAAAGCCGGCCAGAAGGTAACTTTCGCAGTGAACTCGTATCCGGGCGAGCGGTTCCTGGGGACGGTAGTCGAGATAGCGCCCGCGGTGGAAACGCAATCGCGCGCGGCGATGGTCCGAATCGCGGTATCGAATTCGGGGCGGCGATTGAAGGCGGGCATGTTCGCCGAGGGCGAGATTCAGACTGGCGTTGTACAGCAGGCCATCGTGATTCCGGCTTCGGCACTTTATCGTGACGACCGCTCGATGAAGGACTCGTTCGTGTACACGGTCGAAAACGGCGTGGCGAAGAAGAGGGCCGTGAAAATCGGGCGCGAGCGTGGATCGGAAGTTCAGATCGCAAGCGGACTTTCGCCGGGGCAGTTGGTGCTGACCGAGCAAAGCATCGAAATCGCAGAAGGCGTGAAGATCGCGGCGAAAGAAGGCGTCGGTGTTTCTCAGTAACCTCTCGATCAAACAACCAGTGCTGGCGACGATGGTAGCGGTGACGTTGGTCACCATCGGAATCTATTCCTACCAGCGGCTCAGCGTGGACATGTATCCGGACGTCGAGATCCCCGTGCTGACCGTGCGGACCGCGTACATCGGAGCGGCGCCGGAGACGGTGGAACGTGAGGTGACGAAGCGTATCGAAGAGGCTCTGAACACGATTTCCGGAGTGCGCCACATCACCTCGACCAGCACTGAAGGGCTCTCGATGGTGGCGGTGGAGTTCCGGTTGGGCACGAACATCCACACAGCGCAGCAGGACGCGCAGGCGAAGATCAACGCCATCCGCGCCGAGTTTCCCAGCGAGATCGAGGAACCGGTGCTGCAGCGGATCGACTTCAACGCGATGCCGATTATCTCGCTCGGCCTGGAGAGTTCGTCGGCCGACATCAAGGCGCTCTCGTCGCTGGCTGAGAAGGTGATCAAGAAGCGGCTGGAGACGGTACCCGGCGTCGGGCAGGTGAACATCGTGGGACTCGCGCGCAGAGAGGTTCAGATTCTGGTGGACAATGCGCGACTGCGAGCGTTGGGGTTGACCTTCGCGCAAGTGGCGCAGGCGCTGCAACGCGAGAATCTGGAAGTGCCGGCGGGTAAGTTGGAGGCGGGGAGTCAGGAGCCGCTGGTCCGGGTAGAGGGAAAGTTCCGGTCGGTGGATGCATTCCGGAACATGATTGTGACCACGCGACAGAGCCGGCCCATCTTCCTTCCGGAGATTGCGCGGATTGTGGACGGCATGGAGGAACGCCGCAGCGGCGCGCTGGTAGACGATCGGGAGGCCGTAGCACTGGACATCGTCAAGCAATCGGGCGCGAACACGGTGGAGGTGGCGAATGGCGTAACAAAGGCCATGAACCAGCTCAATACGGAACTGCCGGGGCATGTGCGGGTGCGCAAGTTGGTGGATCGCTCGGTGTTCATTCAGGAGTCGGTGGATGACGTCCAGACGACGCTGGTGATCGGCGGCTTGCTGACGGTGTTGATCGTGTTCCTGTTCCTGAACTCATGGCGATCGACCGTAATCACGGGGTTGGCGCTGCCGGTGTCCGTGATCAGCACATTCGCTGCGATGTATGCGTTCGGGTTCACGCTGAACGTGCTGACGCTGATGGGACTGTCACTGGCCATTGGGTTGTTGATCGATGACGCGATCGTCGTGCGCGAGAACATCGTGCGGCACCTGCACATGGGCGCCGACCATTTCACGGCGGCTCGTGAGGCGACGGCGGAGATCGGGCTCGCGGTGATGGCAACGACGTTCACCATCATTGCGGTGTTCGTGCCGGTGGCGTTCATGGGCGGGATCATGGGGCGGTTCTTCTTCCAGTTCGGGATCACCGTGGGATTCGCGGTGCTGGTGTCGCTGTATGTGAGCTTCACGCTGGACCCGATGCTGTCGTCGCGCTGGTACGATCCAGCGGCGGATCCAAAGGTGAAGCGGAAGTGGTTCGCGCGCCGTTTGCAGTGGGTGAATGACGAGTTGGACCGGTTGC
Organism: Bryobacterales bacterium; assembly: GCA_038322675.1. Lineage (GTDB taxonomy): Bacteria > Acidobacteriota > Terriglobia > Bryobacterales > Bryobacteraceae > TMP-7. The sequence goes on along the minus strand of JBBQGE010000032.1, from coordinate 53,130 downwards.
AGGGCTTGGTGGCGGCAGTGCTGGGATGGAGTTTGCGGCATCGGTGGGTGGTGGTGGCCGCGGCGGTGGTTGCCATCTTTTCGAGCTTTGCCATTTTCGGACAGCTCGGATCGGAGTTCTTCCCAGCGGCGGATCCGGGCGAGTTTGCCGTGACGTACAAGGCGGATCCCAACGTGAGTCTCGCACGGTCCCTGGACATTGCGCGGCAGGTGAGCCGGGAGGTTCGGAAAGAGCGGGGCATCGCGTATACCTATGCCTCGATCGGAGCCAATGGTGCGCAGCCGATCAACGAGGGGCAGATCTACGTGAAGCTGGCTGAGCCCAAGGAGCGCGATCATTTCCAGCAGATCATGGCCAGGACTCGCGGTCGCATGGCGCGATTCCGCGCTGTTCGCGTGGCCGTCAGCCGGTACGAAGAAAACGGCGGCCAGCGGCCCATCGCCATTAGCGTGCGCGGAACCGATCTGCAGCGTGTGTCCGACATCAGCGCGCAGTTGCTGAAATTGATGCGCGATGTTCCGGGCGCCATGGACGTCGACACCAGCGAAGAGCAGCAGCGGCCCGAAGTGCAGGTTGTGATCAACCGGAAACTCGCCGGAGACTTGGGATTGGATGTGGCGACCATCGCCGGAACCGTCCGCGGCCTGGTGGCGGGGCAAGTGGTGTCGCAGTTTGAGGATCCGGATGGCGATTCCTACGATGTACGGCTTCGCGTCACGACCGAGCAGCGCAGGATTGCATCCGATCTGCTGATGATGGATCTGCCTGCCCAAGGAGGCGCGGCGCTCGTTCCGCTCGGACAGTTGGCCACAGTGACGGACGGTCGTGCTCCCTCGAAGATCAACCGGCGGGACTTGATGCGCGAGATTCGACTCAGCGCGGATACGCAAGGCCGGTCGCTCGGCGACGTGATCGCCGATGTGAAGGCGCGGGCAGCGGGACTGAATCTTCCGGCAGGCTACCGGATCGACTACACGGGGCAGGCGGAAGACATGGCCGAGAGCTTCGGCTATGTGGGGCAATCGCTGATGCTGGCCGTGATTCTGATCTACGCCATCCTAGCGTCACAATTCCGCAGTTTTCTGCAGCCTCTGGCGATCATGCTCTCGCTACCGCTGTCGCTGATCGGCGTGGCGGGCCTGTTGTTCCTTAGCGGGGACACGCTGAACATGATGTCGATGATTGGGTTGATTCTCCTGATGGGACTCGTCACCAAGAACGCGATTCTGCTGGTGGATTTCGCGAATGTGCAGCGCCGGGAGGGAATGGGGCGAAACGAAGCGCTGATCGTGGCGGCCCGCGTACGATTGCGGCCGATTCTGATGACGACGCTCGCAATGATTTTCGGGATGATGCCGCTGGCATTCGAGTGGGGCGCGGGCGCGGAGTTCCGGGCACCAATGGCTCGTGCAGTAATCGGCGGATTGATTACTTCGACTTTGTTGACCCTGGTAGTGGTGCCGGTGGTCTACGCGTATCTGGACGACTTAGGAGCGTGGGCTGCGTCTTGGAGCACGCACTCCCATCCGGCCGAATGTCCGGTGGTTGATGCGTGATTAGCCGACGGGTGCCGCAACGGGAGTCTGCTCGAAGCTGCTTACCGCGGCCGCTTCGTCGTTGAAGATTTCGAACACCGTTCGCAGACTGGAAATTTCGATGACGTGCAGGACATTCCCCCCTGGACTTAGCAACTTCACTGTCGCGCCCTGTCGACGTGCAGTGGCATACGAACTCACCAGTTCTCCGATTCCCGCGGCGCTGTCGATGTAGGTCACGGCGGCGAGATTGAGCAGGATATTCCGCTCGCCTTGCTCCAGCAGATTGCTGACGCAGTTCCTGATCATTCCCGTCCCATCGCCGAATACGAACTTTCCCGACAGATCGATGATGACAACGGAATCTACCTTACGTTTAACTGCTGTACACTTCATAACTCACCTATCAGAACAACGCAGACCGGTCGCGAATGGTTCCGTATCATCGGGAGTTATCGCAAGTTGATCTGAGTCACAGAAACAGTTTGGGCAAGTAATCGATCTTGCCGAAATAAGGCTGAGCCTTGCCGTCAGCCACCTGGTGTATGCGTTCGTGGCTGGTAATGGCGGCCTGGCACAACTCGTCATAGGGACGATTGCAGATGTCCAGGAATCCGATATTGTAGTTCTCACCGTCGAACCGGCCGAGCGCCGATTCGTCGTACAGCGTGAACCAGTGGACGCCGACGCAGTAGGGATCGGCCGCGGCGTCCTCGAGATAATTACGATACGCCGTGCCGCGATCGGCCTGGTTGCGGGTGTGGCCGATGCCGGACGCGGGAAGTCCCACGTCGAGCGCTCCGAAGTGCCATTCGCCGACAAGCACCGGCTTCTGGACCATCTCGTGAATCCGTGTGGCGCGCTCCAGCGGAAGTCTCTCCTCGTAGCAGTTCATACTGAACACGTCGAACGACTTCATCCCTTGGACGGCCCACTCAGGTGGCGCTCCGGCCCAGCGCATCCCGAGATTCAGGTGATTGGGATCAGCCTGTTTGCAGTATTTGGAGAGCGTCGAAAAATAGCGCTGCGACATCTCGGAGCTGAACTCGCGTAGATCGGCGAGCGCGGGTTTCGAGAGAACCGACGTCCACTTTCCCTTCTTGATGCGATCGAAAGTGGCGGTCGTGTCTGACCACGCAGAACCCAGCGCGGCATCGTCGGCGTACTTGCGCCGGAGGAATCGGGCGAGTTCATCGCGAGTAGCGCAGTGGTCCGTGTTGAAGAGCATTCCCGCTGCCGGGGTCTCGCTTGAGAATCCCCAGGTAGGCTCGTTCATGAGGAAGTAGCCGATCAAGGCAGGATCGCCGGCCGTGTCTTTCAGTTGTGCCGCATAGACGGCGACATCGCTCTCGAATTCCGGATGGAAGACGTCCGGGAAGTCGCGATAAACCATGCCGGAGTGGCGGCCGCTGAAACTCAGCGGACGCACGTACGGGAATCCAGCCGCGCGGGCGTATTCCCACTCCGACCAGTTTCCGACAGTGTTGAAGCGGAGCCGCTTCATCTCCGCCAGGGTGACTGTGGCCCACTTGTCACGCCATTTCTCAGGACCGAATGCGCGAATCATGTTGGCCGCGAGGAAGTTCACCGAACTGCCCGGAATCTTCAGGTCTCGAGGGCTTCGATAGATCGCGGCAAATTCGCCGTCCGGGCCGGGATTCCACTTCAGTGCTTTCTCGATTCCGTCGATTCGCGCCTCCGTGTCGACGCGAACACAATCGGGGCCGGTGGACCAGAATGCGTACCCGTCGGGATCGACGAGCCACCAGCGGCGCCCGTCATTGTGTGTGCGGAAGAACCCCGAGGCCTCGCCGAGTTTGCGTGCTTTCCAACCGCCCCATCGCGTGAAATCCTCGGGCCACTTGCGGGAGGAAGCATTATCGAACTGGCCGCGAATCCGCGTCGCCAGTTCCGCGGCCGATGTGGTCTTGCCGGGCCAGGATTTGAGTGTGCTCTGACCAAACTCGTCGAGTAGGGCGCCTTTGGGAAGCACTGGATCCGTCATGCGCTCCACTTCGGCGGGGGAAGCAAGCAGGGGCGTCATGCACCAGCGGGAGGGTTGCGGTCCTTTGCGACGGAGCACGAGGCGAAGCCGGTCGACCTTCGCGAGATCGACGCGATCGCCGCTGCTCATCGGCTTCAGGAACGCGCCTTCCCGGTCGGACATCCAGCGATTCAAGTTCACGAGTTCCAGCGGCATGCGAACGCGGAACGAGCACTGGTTCAAGCCCGCAAAAGTGTAGCGGAACGTGCGTCCGGTACCGGTTTCATCCAGCAGGATGTTGAACACCACCAGAGTGTCGCCGTCGAGCAGCATGTCCGTGGTGATGCACTTGGTGCGCGAGAGGAAGCCCGCCGGGAAGGTGTAGACCAGAGCCGCGTCTTCCGCCTGGGCGGCGTACCACTCGGCGCCGGGAATGGGTGCGGGTCCCGGTTGTTTCGCAATGGATCCGGTCAGTTCTGCCAGTTTCAGGGGTTCGCCGGTCGGTGCAGCACCGGCGGATGGAATCGCGGTGACCGCGGCGGCTGCGTATAAAAAATCTCTTCGTCGCATGGATGCCTTCCGAAGGAAGATTATCAGACAGGGAACTCCGATTCAACTCTGTCGCTTACCGCGATTGCCGGAGGCGCGCCGGCTTCAACGTCCAAGTCTGCAGGCGCGCTAGTTCCAGCAGGTTCGGGGCCGAGAATCCGTCGGGATGAATCACCCAGCTGAAAGAGCCGCTAGGGTCAGAGGAAACATATTTCTCGCACTCGAGCGTTCCGTGCTGAACATGGATCGGACCAGGAGTCAGGACGTATGCCGCAGCCGTCGCCGCAAAGTCGGGAAGCGCGAGTGTCTGCGATCCGAAATAGACTTGGGCGGGGAGCCGGTGATTCGTTCGCACGAACGAGACGAAATCCTTCGATGCCTGTTGGTACAGATCGTCGGGGATGACCTCGGCGGCGTAGGTGCTGCTGCCGCGGGCCGACGGACCGTCGACGTACGCGGTGCCGAGTCCGAATAGCTGACAGAGCACCTCGGCGGCGGAGAGATCGCCGGTTGGGGTACTGAGAAACGTGATGTGCTTTCGAAGGTGTTCCGCAGCTGCCCTTTCGGAGATTGCCGGTGGCTCCGGGCCTTGATAGATGTTGAGCAGGTCTTTCGCAGTCACAAATCGAACCGCGGGCATGCTTTGCATGAACTTCACATAGTCGCGGAGAATCCGATAACACCGCTCAGAATCCTGCTGGGTGCGCATGGGCGGCGGCTTCCACTCACTCGACGGCATCGTGACACCGTGGCTGAAATTCACCGCATCCCAGAACTCCTTTTCAACATATTCATTCGGATGAAAGTATGTGCTGATGGTGCCGCCGCCGGCTTGAGACAGGCGCTCGACCGCCGCCTTGAGCTTGGCGTGAATCTCCGGGTTCCGGCTTTCGTCGTTGAGATCGGGACGGAGCAGGTTCGCCCCCATATTGAAGACGTACAGAATTCCCGAGTACCAAAATGGCTGATCGTTCAACCCGATTTGAGTGCCTTCATCCAGATAGACCGGTATGCCCATCCGGCGTAGAGCGAGGTTCGATTGCGGACCCCATGAACTCCCCGGTTGCCCGTAGCAAACCGAATCCACGCCGAAGATTCGCTTCACGTCCTTTGCGCCTTGTCCCTCCCGGCGCACGAACTCATCCGCGCCTTCTAACCACCCAAGCGGTTCGAGATAGAGAGCGGGAACAGGCTGGATGCTGTGAAAGTTGGAGTGGTACCCGATGGTATGCCAGCGCAACGCCTGGATGACATCGATGCGTTTCCGCGACTCGAGCACGCGTGCCTTCTCGCCAACGATCTTGAATGTGGCGTGCACGCCCAGATTCTTCAGATCGGTAGCCAGACGCAGGGCCGCATCGTCACTAGCGGGATTGATGAAATCCTCGGTATCGAACCAGAGGACAACGTTGACAGGCTCCGCTGCCTGGAGCACCGAAGCAAGCAGCAGCGAGAAACTGAGCAGACCTTTCACGATGTGAGCCCCCTGGCTGCGGCTGTATCCAGGAACCAGACGGTGTTGCCCGCGCCCTGAAGACCCAGTTGGGACGGGTATTTGCGCGGGTCGTATGGCGACTCGAAAACGTGGTGGACGGGTTCGGCTTTGTCCGGGCCGGCTGCGAGCACCACCGTCGTCGCGGCGTTGAGAAGAACGCCAGGCAGCAGAGTGATGCGCCAACTCGACATCTTCGGGACGTAGACGGCGGCGGCGATTCCCTGCCGGTCGTCGATCAGCGGCTCGCCGGGGAACAGGCTGGCGGTGTGGGCATCGTCGCCCATGCCGCGATGGATCACATCGAACACCGGGAGTTCACCGGGCTGCAGTTCGAAGAAGCTTCGGATATCGACAGCGTACAACCGCGCGGCGTCGGCGGGCGGCAGTTCGGCTTTGACCCGGTGAACGTTCGCTTCGGGGAACTGCGCGGGTTCGATGAAAGTCTCGCGGGCCAGCCGGTAGTTGCTTTGCCGGTCATCCGGCGGGACGGCGCGCTCGTCGACCCAGAACAGGTGGACCCGGTCCCAATGGAACGTCTGGGCAGCCATGTGCCGGAACATGATCGCAGGCGTGCTACCCCCTGAAATGGCCAACGTGCCGCGGCCGGAGTGAAGGATGGCATCGGCCAGCCGTTCGAGAATGAAGTCGCCACACGCGTTGGCCGCGGCTTCGGGCGATGGTGAGACTCGGCGTTCAACGCTCATGATCTAGACCGCAATTCTTCTGCCTGCATGAAGACTTCTTCGAAAGTCGGATCGGCGCCGGTAATCGTCAACTCTTCACGCATCGCGCGGTAATCGGAGGCGTGCGGCAGAACGACAATGTTCGACTGGGCGCCCGAGACCTGGACGGTATCGCCTTCAAGACGGCGGAACGAGACGTCGACGCCTTCGCCCGAAAGGATGACGCTGGCCACATGTCCGACTTCCCCAGGTACACGTTTGAAGCCGATGGTGGCCGAGGAAAGCGCTCGGGAGAGCCATGCGCCGAGGTAGTAACCCTGAGCCGCCGGCGTATCGCCGTAGTGTTCGACGACGATGCTGCGAATCGCGTCCAGTCGCTTGCCGGGCGCGACGACCTCCAGAGTTCCGGCGATCATCTCGCGCCACATCGTCAGGCGCGACCACGAAAGGTCGGCGACGCGCCGGCGTTCGGAGCGCAGGCTCCGGATGGTGTCGAAGGCAGCGTCGGGACTGGAGAAACTACACGAGTCAAGCACGATCTTGTCGATCAACGGATAAAGCTGATGAAAGCCTCGCCGTTCGAACCAATGCTCGCCGCGGCACCAGAGGACCGCCGGGAGGTCCGGCGCGAGAAGTCCGAGAATAACGCGCGACATCTGAGTAAGCTGGGCGTCGGGCGTGGTGATTTCGATCTGCTCGCAACAGATCTGCTGGCGGCCGCCGAAGGGCATCCAGCATTGGGCGTAGACGCGGGAATCGAGTGCTTCGGATTCGCCGCCGGGCTTCAGAATGATCGCGCGGCTGGGGTGTTCGTGCATCAACTCGCCGACGGTCGCGGTGACGTCAGTTGCATCCTCCGCGCTGGCGGCTGCGACGATGAGAGTCATCGAGCACGCGCGGAGCACGCCGGACGACGCACCGGAAGCGGCATCGGGCGGCGCGGCGAGCGAAGTCCAGAGGTCGGCGAGTTCGCGAAGGATGACTTCGGGCTGAACGGTTGACGCCATTATGGAACCCTCCAGGAGTGGCCATTGCGGGCAAGCATCTCATCCGATGCGGCGGGTCCCCAAGTGCCTGCTTCGTAATTGGGGAAGTCGAATTTGCGATTCTGCCAGTCGTTCAGCACTGGCTGGACGGCTTGCCAGCTTGCCTCCACCATGTCCTGCCGCGTGTAGAGTGTCGCGTCGCCGCTCATCGCGTCCACCAGCAGGGTTTCGTAGGCGGTGGGCGATCGAGTGCCGAAGCTCGAACCGTAGTTGAAGTCCATCGAGACAGGACGCAGGCGCATGCCTTTGCCGGGATGCTTCGATAGAAACCGCAACGAAATGCCCTCTTCCGGTTGGATGCGGACAATGAGCAGATTCGGTGCATGGCTCGCCGCGCTTTCACCGTCGGAGGGGAACAGCGCTAGAGGCGCGGCGTTGAATCGGATCGCGATATCGGTGATGCGCTTCGGCATCCGCTTGCCGCTTCGGATATAGAACGGCACACCGGCCCAGCGCCAGTTGTCGACATGGAAGGTGACAGCGGCGTAGGTGTCGGTTTGCGATTGCGGATCTACGCCGGGTTCCTGCCTGAATCCGGGAACGTCGGTGCCGCCGATCTGCGCAGGTCCATACTGGCCCGGCACAGCGTTATCGGCCACCTCGTCCGGCTTGAAAATCCGAATGGAGCGCAGGAGTTTCGATCGCTCATCGCGCACTGAGTTGGATGCGAAGTGCGCGGGCGGTTCCATCGCAATCGTCGACATCACCTGGAGCAAATGATTCTGGATCATGTCGCGGAGCGTGCCGGCTTCCTGATAGTAGGCGCCGCGGCCCTCCACGCCGATCGACTCGGCGGCGGTGATCTGAATGTTATTGATGTAGCGGCGATTCCATACCGGTTCGAAAATCCCGTTGCCGAATCGAAAGGCGAGGATGTTCTGCACCGTCTCCTTACCGAGGTAATGATCGATGCGGTAGACCTCGCTTTCCGGAAGAACCGCGTGGATGCGGCGATCGAGTTCGCGGGAACTCTCGAGATCGTGTCCGAAAGGTTTCTCGATGACGACGCGCCGCCAGCCACTGCCGTGCTGGAGTCCGGCATTGCCCAGGTGTTCGACGACCGGAGCATAGAAACTCGGCTGTGTCGAAAGGTAGAACAGGACGTTGCCTTCGATCTGGTGCGTCGCTTCGATTTCCGAGAGCCGCTCGCCGATGCGCTTGAACATGGCGGGATCGTTGATGTCGCCGGGCTCATAGTAGAGCTTCTGCGCGAAGTCCGTCCAAAGATCTTCGTCGAACGGGCTGTTTTCGAGGAAATGCTGGACGGCTTCGCGCATCTTATCGCGGAAGTCATCGTCGGACATTTCGGTTCGGGAGTTACCGAGGATCGCGAACGCCGGGGGAAGGCGGCGCTCGTAAGCCAGGCGGTAGAGGGCGGGCAGCAGTTTCCGTTTGGTGAGGTCGCCGTTGGCTCCGAAGATGACGATCGCGCAAGGCGGAACGCGTCGTTCGAAACGTAATGGGTCGGACAATAGGCTAGGCTCTGCCATCGGATTCAGATTAGCAGGAGCGTTTGGTAGTACGCCGCTTCAGGAACCGTGGACCCGCGTGAGGCGTGGCTTCGTTTCGCCGCGAAGCCACACGTACAGCATCGAGTGTGGTTCGGGCGGCACGGGCAATTGCAGTTGCAGAGTCTGACGAGTTCCCTCCCCCGCAACCGGAAGCGGCAGGCTTGCGACTCTCTGCGGTGAGTCCACAGTCCAGCCTACCTGCTCAATCGTTTCGAGATTCTCGCCGGTCAGTATGGCGTGCGATTCGTCGAAATCGAACTGGACTATTTTCGGCACTCGTACGATGCGCCCTAGAGCGTACACGCCGGACTCTCCTTCGCGGCCGTTCGCGACCGAGGCCTGCAGTTGACAGCCGTTAAGCCAGGCACCCGTGTCGAAAGAGAGAAACACCTGGTCGGGTGCGAGTTGCTGCAGACTGAGAGGCCCGGAACGCTGGCCGAGTTTCAGGCTGACGACGGTGCCGCCGGGCCGTTCACAATCAAGCTTCACGATACTGTTCGACTGCAGGTGTTCCACTCGCAGCATCGCGCTCAGATACATGTCTCCCGGGAGTTCACCCGGGTTGAGCATCACGTCCTGATCGGGTGGTTGCGAGACTGTGACTTCGGCGATTCGAGGACGCGGCCCGACGATGCGGACGGCATCGGAGAGCGTCATGGGCTCGCTCCGGTCGCGAATATACGCCTTGGCGGCAAGGCTGGTACCGGCTTCGATGTCGGGAGCCATGTGGAGGACGAGTTTGCGGCTGGTTGACTGATCGTAAGGGCATTCCAGTTCCGCGTGACCTTTCGGAACTTCGATGCGGTCGAGAAGGTCGAGGCGCTGGCCGCGCAGTTGGAACTCGATCGTCGATGCGCCCTGATTCAGGATCACTGGAAGATTATCAACGACCGGTGGCGCGGGCAGGATCTTCAGCGCGACCTCGCGAGGTCTGTCGTCAACCTGCGTCAGCAGTAAATTGTAGCCGCCAGGATCGAGATCGATGGTGTTGATCTGGATGTCCATCCGATCCTGCGGTCCGCGGCGGAGGCCTTTCGGCAGGACATAAGGAACGGGTTCAGGCTGTGAGAACTTGTCGTGCGGTTTTTCGATCTGGACTTTCGTGACGAATTCAAAATCGGCGCCTTCGAGCGTGACCGGGACTTTGCCGGTCTTGGCCACCAGAAGATCCTGCGAGGCGGACGCTGGCTCGACCTTGGTGAAATCCGCGAGGGGCCGAACATCGAGTTGTCCCTGGATGTCAAACCGATCCCAATCCCAGGTAGCGGACAGGGCATACCGGCCCGGGTGAACGTCCGGATTGAGTTCCAACTCGAGGAGTTTCGAATCGCCGAGTTTGGTGGCTTCGATCGGAATCACCTTGCCATCGGGCGATTGAAGCCGCCAATTTCGCGCGCGGGAAACGATTGTCCAGTCGTGCTCGGAGACGGCGACACGAACTGGGGATTTCAACGACGGCGGAACAGCATTGCCCGGCTCAATCGAAAGTTGCGGGGGGCCAGCGTTAGGGACTCGCGAGGCCCACAGGTACGCGACGCGGGTGTGGGGCGGCGCGGGATTGCGGCGGCCGCACAGTCCCAGGCCCTCATCGGGCAGAGTCTGCGCGAACGACGAACGGAACTCAGCCTTCGGGAATGCAATCGCGCGGAGTTCCATGAGCATCGCGGTGCCGCCCGCGGCGAGTCCCACCGGGCTTCCGAAAAATAGCGTTGCCACGGACGTCGCGATGCTGGCTGTCTGGCCGAGTTGTTGCGAGCCTTGGGGCGAGATAGGATCGTAGCTCGCAATGGCGGGATTCAGCGTGCGAAACAGCATCATCGCCTGCTGGTTGGGCGGCGCGTTCCGATCAATCTGAACGCTGAGTCCGTACTGGGAGGAGAATCCGGCGAGCGCGCTCTGGACAGCCACAGCCGAACTAGACGGCGACGCGAGGGCCGCGATCAGCGCTTCGGTCTGCGCTGTTTTTTCCGCGTAATCCGCCAATTGAATTACGAGTTCGTCGTCGCGGCTCAGGAAAGTTCGGACTTTCTTCGCGTCCAAACCGGACGGGCCGTAGACGAATGCCACCACCGAAACTCGCCAGGGGATCACCCATTGCTGAGGGCGGGCTGCCGGCTTCGGGTCCAGAATCCGGAGTTTCTCGCCGGTCGCGATCTTGTCCGCCGGAACAATCACAATCGCCACCTCGCCTTTGCGCTCCTCCCCACCTCGTAGGAGCGGGCGGTACAGAAGCGTATCGCCTTCTTCCAGACGATTGATGGTTCGAAGCGGCAGCGGTTCGTTGCTCCCACGGCGGGGGGACGCGACCCGGAGATCGACACTGCCGATGGGTGCTCCGGCGGGGCAGACTAACGGGGGCAGAGGCGCAGTCCACGCGCACGCACATAATACGAAAGCCCCGAGGAGATAACGCAGTGCCAAGCTACCATTATACCGATGCTTTTTGCCGCGTTCAGCGCTCGGAAACGGTTACGATATCGCGCGCCTTCTGATTCCTCTTGAGCTTTGGGCCGTGTTGAAGGCGGGCCTCGAAATAGAGGCAGTCCTCGGGCGCAACTTCGTAGGTCTTTTCTCCGACTACGTATTCCATTTTGCCCTCGAGCATGTAAATGAAATGCTCCCCGCCGTGTTCAGTCAGTTTGAACTGATAGCTCTTCCCATCGACTTAGACGAGAACGGGACGCATGTCGAGCCGCTTCCTGCCGCGGGCCAGCAGTTCGTACCGCAGACGATCGGAACTGAGGGGCCCTGGATTCGTTGCCGCTTCCTGTGTTACAACAAACGAATAGAAATCGAGGCTGCTATTTAGCGAGTTTCAGCACCCAGGCCGGTTGGCGCATCAGAGCTTCCGGCACATCGGGTAATTGGACCGAAACACCCCCGTTCGCCGGTTTGACTTTCAGGGCAACCGTCGACCCGAGCAATGTGGCTGACCGGATTCCGGAGATTTCGTTTACCTGGAATTTGCGGCCGGGCCAGCGGGGAAGAATGGCATAAACGGTGCTATCCTTCGCCGTGAAAAATGCTTCGATCGCAGCCTTTCCGGGCTCCGGCTTACCAGCGAGTTTTGTCACATCGTAGGAGGTTTCAAATTCCTTGTTGTAGTCGATTTTTGGCTGCTCGCCCTGGCTCCACTGCCGCGTATTTTTCCAAGGCTTGGTTCCATAGATAGCCTCGCCGTTGATCTTCAGCCAGTCGCCCATCTCGGTGAGACGCTCTTCCATAACGACGGGTATCGTGCCGTCCGCGGCCGGCCCGATGTCCAGCAGGAGATTGCCGCCGCGACTCACCAGATCGGCCAGCATGATGACCAGCTCGCGGCCGGTGTGATAGTCCTGTAGGCGCTCGGCGCGGTTATAGCCGTAACTAAACCCCATTCCGCGGCTCTCTTCCCAGGGGTGGTCCATGCCGCTCATTCCGGGCGTGTACTCCGTGGTCCAATAGCCGCCGTGTTTGTGACGTGTGTCCTTACCCCAGCGGTCGTCCACGACCACTTCGTCCTTTACTGGCGATTCGTTATAGAGCCAGGCGAGCAGTTCGGGGCTGTGCCACTCAGCCGAGGTCAGATCCCATTCACCGTCGCTGAATATGATGGACGGCTTGTAGTGAGTTACCAGGTCTTTGAATTGAGGAAACATGTGCTGGCTGATATAGCGTGGTTTATCGGAAAGGTACAGCGGGTTGTACCATTCGTAGAGCGAATAGTAGTAACCCATCCGAAGACCCTTGCGGCGGACGGCGGCGGACAGATCGCCAAGCAGGTCGCGGTGGGGCCCGGTGTCAACGGCGTTCCACGGGCGGCCCCAGGTTTCCGAAGCTTCCTTGCTGGGCCACAATGCGAATCCCTCGTGATGTTTCGATGTGAGTACGACGTATTTGGCGCCCGAGTGGAGAAATACGTCAGCCCAATGGTCGGGATCGAATAACTCGGCGCGAAATTCCGGTGCGAAGTTCTTGTAAGGGAAATCGGCGCCGTACCGCTGTTTGTGAAACTCCCAGGTGCCGGTTTGAGTCGGATTAGCGCCGGGTTTCTGACCTTGGGTCATGGCATTCCAATACCACTCGGCGTAGGCCAGCCGTCCGGGTATGACCGGCGCATAGGCGGGCACCGAGTAGGTGCCCCAATGGATGAAGATGCCGAACTTGGCTTCGGTGAACCATGACGGCGTGGGCCGTTTGTCGAGAGAGTCCCAGTTGGGCTGGTAGGTTTGAGCGCTGAGACTGGCCAGAAGCATGAAAACAGGTAGTAGCGGTTTCATGAGAACTTCCAGTCTATTTCAGCCGGCGGCGCGGTGTTGGCCGCCGCTCATTCATGCCGAAGCGCCACCATCGGATCTACCCTCGACGCACCGTACGCCGGGATGTAGCCGGATAACGCAGCCAGCGCCACCCGCAGTCCCATGATGAATACGAACATCAGAGGTTCGACGGGAATCAGATTGTACAACGCGTGCGACATCACGATCGTGAGTCCCACCGCGAGCGGAGTCCCGATCAGAAGTCCGACGCCGCTCATCCAGCAGGATTGAAACAGAACCATTTTCATGATGGTTGTGCGCCCGGCTCCCAGACTCATCCGGACTCATCGTTTGTTGCATGCGCGTACTCACGTTTCTTCTGCTCGCAAGCGCTGGCTTGCAGGCGGCCCAGCAGTTTGCCGAATTGGGCGATTTCACCTTGGAGAATGGGCAGACCATCCGTAACTGCCGCATCGGGTACCGAACGTTCGGATCGCTGAAGGCCGATCGCACCAACGCGGTTCTGTTCCCCACCTGGTTCTCAGGGCGGACGGAGGATCTGGAAGGGCTGATCGGACCAGGCAAACTCGTCGACAGTTCGAAGTTCTATGTCATCGCGGTGGATGCGCTCGGCGACGGCGTGAGTTCGTCGCCGTCGAATGGACAGTCGCCATTTCCGATGTTCACCATTCGCGACATGGTGAAGTCGCAGCACACGATGCTGACCGATCACCTGAAGATCTCGCATCTGCACGCGGTGATCGGCATCTCGATGGGCGGCATGCAGACCTTTGAGTGGCTGGCGGACTATCCGGAGTTCTCCGACATCGCGGTGCCGATCATCGGATCACCGCGTCTGACCTCGACAGACCTGTTGCTATGCCAGGCGGAGTTGAGCGCAATCGACGCCTCAGCGAACTGCCGCTGCAATCCGCAAACGGCGATGGAGACGGTGAACGCGATTCATCAGTTCGCGTTGTACACGCCCGAGTATCGCGCCACGCACACATCGCCGGCCGAATTCCCTGCCTTCAAGGAGACGCTCGAAGCGCCCGGCAAGATGACTCCCGCGGATTGGGCGTCACAACTGCGCGCGATGATGTCGATGGATGTAGGACGCGGCAACGTCGGGTCACTCGATGCGGCGGCGCAGCGTGTCAAAGCCAAAACGCTGGTGGTCATCTCGGAACAGGGCCACATGGTGAACCCGATCCCGGCCCGCAACTTCGCCACTGAGATCCACGCAACGACTCTCGAACTGCATGGCAATTGCGGGCACATGGCGACATCGTGCGAGTCGTTCATTCTCTATCTGGTGGTCGGCGCGTTTCTCGCTGGCAACTAAGCTGCCGCATAATGAAAGGACCATGTCGGATACCCCCACATACATGCCTAGAATTGGCGACACCGCACCGGATTTCACTGCGGTGACCACGCAGTCCCCCTCTCTGAAGTTCAGTGAATGGCAAGGCGACAGCTGGGTAATTCTGTTTTCGCACCCGGCCGATTTTACGCCGGTTTGCTCGACGGAATTGACCGAGTTTGCGCGCCGCGAAGATGAGTTTACGGCGCTGAATACGAAACTCATCGGCCTCAGCATCGATAGCATCCACTCGCACCTGGCGTGGATTCAGAATCTGAAAGAGAAACTCGGGGTGGAAATCAAGTACCCGATGATCGCCGACCTCGATACGAAGGTGGCGCAGTCATACGGGATGCTGCACCCGGGTGCGGCGGCCACGGCGACCGTTCGCGCCGTGTTCTTCATTGACCCGAAGCACATTATCCGCGCGATCATCTACTATCCGTTGAACGCAGGCCGGAACATTGAGGAGGTGATGCGCATTCTCATAGCGATGCAGACAGCAGACAAGTACGCCTGCGCTTTGCCGGTGAATTGGAAGCCCGGGGATAAGGTCGTGGTGCCGCCGCCGAAGCAGATGTCGGAGGTGCAGGAGAGGCTGAGCCACGCCGGCAAGGATTACGAAGTTCGCGACTTCTATCTGTGCTTCCGCGATCAGCCCATGCCCGAGGCGTCGAAGGCGGCCAAGAGTTAACCGCTTGCTGAATTCAGGATGGCGGCCCGCTGCCGCTATCCTGGATCTATGCGTTGTCTTCTGCTGTTCTGCGCGGTCGTTCCTCTGTTTGCGCAGACGTCCGCTCTCGGCCAACTGGCCGATCGTTTCTTCGACGAATATCTGTTCCGCTTCAATCCCACTCAGGCGACTGCGGTCGGATTCCACCAGTACGATTCGAAGCTGGAGGATTACTCGAAGGCCGCCATCCAGTCGCGAATTCAGACTCTGCATCGTTTCGAGCCTGAATTCGCGAAGTTGCCCGAGAGTCCCGATCGCGACCTGATCCTGTCGAATATTCGCGGCCAACTGCTGGACCTGGAAACGATCCGCATGTGGGAGCACAATCCTGATTTCTACTCGAGCCAGATCACAGGCAGCGCGTTCACTATCATGAGCCGCCGGTTCGCGAGTCCGGATTCGCGCTTGCGATCGCTGGTGGCGAGGGAACGCCAGATGCCGCGAGTGTTGAAGGAGGGGCGGGAGAATGTCGTCAATCCGCCGCCGGTGTATGTCGACGTCGCGCTGCAGCAGTTGCCCGGGCTGGCGGGGTTCTTCCAAAAGGACGTGCCGGCCGCTTTTACCGAGGTGAAGGATCCGAAGCTGCTCGCCGATTTTAAGCAGGCGAATACCGCGGTGATCGCCGCGCTGCACGACTACGAGCAATACATCCGGACGGATCTGAAGAATCGGGCCCACGGCGATTTCCGCATCGGAGCCGCGACCTACCGCAAGAAGCTGCTGTATGACGAGATGGTCGATACGCCGCTCGATCGATTGCTGGCGATCGGATACGAGAATCTGCACGACAATCAGAAGGCGTTTCGCGCGACGGCCCGGCTGATCGATCCCAACAAGACGGCGGAGCAGGTGATGGCGGAGGTGGAGAAGGACCACCCCGCGCCGGATAAGATTCTGCAGAGTTTTCGCGATGTGCTCGGCGGGCTGCGCGACTTCATTGAGCAGAAGAAGATCATCACCATTCCTTCACGCGTTCTGCCGGTCGTCGAGGAAACGCCCCCGTTCATGCGCGCGCTCACCTCAGCGTCGATGGACACTCCGGGTCCGTATGAGAAGGTCGCGAAGGAAGCTTTCTTCAACGTGACACTGCCTCCTCCAAATCTCGGCGCGCGTGAGGTGGCGGAATTCATGGGGAGTTTCAGCCGCGGGACCATCCTGGCAACGGCCATTCACGAGGCGTATCCCGGGCACTATACGCAGTTCTTGTGGGTGCAGCAGATTCCGTCAAAAATCCGTAAGCTGCTCGGCGCGGCATCGAATGCCGAGGGCTGGGCTCATTACTGCGAACAGATGATGATGGACGAAGGCTACACGTCCGACCCCAAGATGCGGCTCGGGCAACTTCGGGACGCGCTCCTTCGAAATGCGCGATACATCGCCGGCATCCAGATGCACACCGGCAATATGACAATGGAGCAGGCAGAGCAGTTTTTCATCAAGGAAGGATTCCAGACGCGGCCCACCGCGGTGATGGAGACTCGCCGTGGGACCAGCGATCCGACCTACCTGGTGTACACGCTGGGGAAGCTCGAGATACTGAAACTCCGGGCGGATTATCGCAAGAAGATGGGTGCGAAATTCAGCCTGTTCGAGTTTCACAATCGCTTCATGGAGCAGGGCTATCCGCCGATCAAGATTGTACGGCGCGCGTTGTTGGGCGACGACAGCCCAACGCTCTAGCGGGCCTTCCACTTCGAGAAGTAGAACAGCAGCGGGACCGATCCTGTGTTACGGATCCCGTGTGTGTGGCCCGCGGCGCAATACATCATCGACCCTGGGCCCACCTTCGTCACCTTGCCGTCCACCACGATCTCGCCGGTGCCTTCAGCGATGGTCATGATCTCCTCTTCGGGATGCTGGTGCGGCGGATGCGGCTCCATGCCCGGCTTCAGCCTCACACTGCCGGCCGTGAGACTTCGAAGCTGTTCGGTGGCGCCGTCGAAGTGGATGCTGACGTCGCCGAATGGCTCGTGCGTGACATGTGCGGATCCTGCGCCGACCACGGTATTCGAAAGGCTGGCGGCGTGGGACGGCAGCATGCCCGCGGCGGCGAGAAGTCCGGCGGAACCAATAAAATTGCGACGCTCCATGTCGAACCTTTATAGCACGGTAGAATAGAGCTTTCTATGAAGACAAGTTCGGTGGACTCAGTGCGAAACTCCGTGGTCGAGTGGTGCGTGACCATCATCATCCTATTGTTTGGTACCACCACCCTGATGCAGGCCTTCGTGGTGCCGACGTCCTCCATGGAGTCCACGGTCCTGGTGGGCGATCACATGATCGTCGATAAGCTGTCGTATGCGCCTCCTGGAATCGTCTCGAAATATCTGCTGCCCTACGATAATGTGCACCGCGGCGACATCATCGTGTTCCGCTGGCCGCCGGATCCGAGCCAGAACTACGTGAAGCGCGTCATGGGCGTTCCGGGCGATCATATTCGCATCGAGAACAAACAGGTGATCCTGAATGGAAAACGCCTGGTGGAACCCTACACGCAGCACATCTTTCCGAACATCGAACCGTATCGCGACAACTTCCCATCGGAGCCGTTCGGACCGGTGGATCATCGCGCTCTGGCCATGCTGGCGAACAATGTCGTGAACGGCGAGATCGTCGTGCCGCAAGGATTCTATTTCGCCATGGGCGACAATCGCGACAACTCTCTGGATAGCCGCTACTGGGGATTCGTTCCGCGGGACAACATCATCGGCAAACCGTTTATGATCTTCTGGTCGTACGACGCGCCGACCGAGGACCTGGTGGACTTCACCGCCCGCCACTTCAAGGATCTGGCTCTGCATTTCTTCACCAAGACGCGGTGGGATCGCACGTTGAGACTCGTGCGCGGCGAACACGTGGAGTAAAACGAAATGGCAAAGTCGAATCGCTACGGCCTGATACTGGCCGGAGGACGAGGCACGCGCTTCTGGCCGCGCAGCCGCAGGAGCCGTGCAAAGCAGGTGCTGAACTTCTTCGGCGACCGGTCGCTGATTCAGGACACGGTGGAGCGCCTCAGTCCTGTATTGCCGCCGGAGAATATCTGGATCCTCACCAACGAGCATTTGCGCGCCGAGATCGTGAAGCAGTTGCCGGAGGTTCCGAAGAAGCAGATCCTGGCGGAACCCGCGCAGCGGAACACGGCGCCCGCCATCGGGCTGGCCGCGCACATGTTGCAGCAGACGGATCCGGATGCAGTGATGGGGGTGTTTCCCGCCGATCACGTGATTACAAAACCGGCGCGATATGTTCGATTGCTGCGCCCCGCGTTCAAGGCGGCGGAACAAGGCAAGATCGTGGTGCTCGGAATCCAGCCTCGATGGCCGGAAATCGGCTACGGGTACATCGAGTTGCCGAAGGGTGTGCAGCCGGGCCACGGAATTCCCGTTGAAGTACAGCGTTTCTGCGAAAAACCCGATTTGGCCACGGCGCGAAAGTTTCTACAAGCGGGCCGGTTCTACTGGAATGCAGGGATGTTCTTCTGGAAGACATCGGTGCTGCTGGATGCGCTGCGTAAGTATCTGCCGAAGACGGCGACCCTGCTGGCGTCGATTCCGCCTCCGAGCAGCCGGCACTTCGCCACTGCGCTCGCCAAGACCTTTCCGCTGTGCGAGAACATCTCCATCGATTACGCGGTTCTGGAAAAAGCGGAGGGCGTCGCCGGCATCGCCGCTGACGACATCGGCTGGAACGACGTCGGGAGTTGGAATGCCTTGTTCGAACTACAGGCGGAGAAGGCGGACTCGAATGCCGGACGTGGCGAGATTCTGGCGCTCGATTCGACAGGCAACCTCGTCGATGCGGAGGGCAAGCTGGTGGCGTTGCTCGGCGTGAAGGATCTGGTGATCGTCGACACGCCGGACGTCATTCTGGTGGCCGACCGCAAGCGCGCGCAACAGGTGGGTGATCTGGTAAAGCTGCTGGAGCAGCAGAAACGGGACGAGTACCTATAGAAGGGGTCGGCTGGAGTTGAGCGTCGGCGTGTTTTCGAAGTGTGCGTCGCACAACGAATTTTCGGATCCGCCGCAAAAAGGGAATCGGTCAGACTGCTGCGCCCGCCGGGTCCGTCATGGCGGCAGGTTTTGACAAGTCGGCAGCAGCCTCCCGGCGGCTGCCGATTCTGTGATTGGGGCGGAGGTGCGTTCGTTGTTGACTTCCGGGGAGAGGACGCGATTATCTGGGATTGCGTTATGCCGACAGCTTCGCAGGCGCCCCGAACATCCTGGAAACCCGCGATTACGCGAGTGCGGCCCGCCGGACCGGCGCGGCACCTGCTGGATGACGCGTCGATCTCCACGCCATCCAGATTCGTCCGGCAATCGTGACCACCAGCTGTCTGCATCTGTCCCAGACGAGCTTTGAAGAACACGCGATGAATGCGCTGCTGTGGTTCACTAGCGCGGGTGGCTCGCGTGCGATTTCAGGCACTTTGGCGCGTGGGACCAAAAGATCACGACTTAGAGGGTAGAGGGTGGTGGTGGGGGACCGATGCCGTATTCGTATTGGAACGGTGTCCAACCACCAGGCGCCGGGCAAGCACTGGCAGCTCCCAAGATCGTGCCGTAGCTCGAGAAGGTTGCCCCGAGATACCTATAGTAGCTTGCTCCGAACGAAGGGTCGCTGGGGCTGTTGAAGAAGAAGCTGAAGTAGGCCAGTTCCTGCATATGGTACGCATAGCCATTCAGCGTGATCGGCGCCATGAGCTTGCCACTCAATGGATCACCGGACTCCCAATTCGTCTGGCAATTTGCGACTTGACCAAGCTTGCCCCATGCCGGAGTAGCGTTATTGGTCAATGGGTCATCCATCCATTCGGCGATCTCATGGCTGGCCACCGAACCATCCGCGACGCCAACGAAGACTCCTGGCTTGGTCGTGTCCCAGTTAGCCGTCGCGTAAGTCTGAATCGGACTTCCGGTCCAACTGTGATAGCCAAGGATACAGCATTGATCGTTCGAATCCAATTGGACGACATTCCTAAACAGAAAGATCGCGAAACTGGTGGGAGAGATCACGCCCTGCGCCTGCAATTGGGGTATAACCGTGGAAGCGAGATACGTGTTTAGCCAATTGTTGCGAACAGCCCCGAACTGGCTACACGTCGCAGGATCTCCAGAAATTCCATAGGCGGACGGTGCGATTGTGTAAGGTGAAGCGTAGGTAAAATTGATCGTATTCTGATAGGCCGCGCCTTTGGGTCCTCCGATCAACGACCAGAACTCTGCGCGGCGGAAACCGTTGATGAACTGAGTATTCCCGACGTTCACGCCGTTGATCTTAAGATTGGGAACGTTTTGGCTAAGCGGGGACTGTTTGAACCGCGTCAGCGCCGAAACACCACCGTCGCAGACGTCGGACGCCGTTGGATCGAACGTGTTGGAGCCCAGAACGAACACCACGGGTATGACAACTGCGTTGATGCTGGTGCCGGTCAATGTTGCGGCAAACGGACTACTGCCGACAATCGTGCTGGTATATGTTTTCCCGTCTTTTGAAGCCTTCCTGGAAAATGTCGACATCGGAATTGTGGTTCCTTGTGCCGACTGAAAGATTGCAGCGGCATTTTGGTCTCCTGCCCACTGGAAATCAATGGGTCGCGAGGGGGTTGCGATTGTTGTGGCAGGATTCTGAGCCAGAAGTCCAGGTACGGTAACTAGAACGCCCATCACAGCGAAGGCGCCGAGTTTCAAAGTTTGCTTGCGCATTAAAGAGCCTCTTTCCTTTCAGGTGTTGGTTTGTTCTCAAACCCACGGTCAAACCTAAATGCGCGATGACTCGGGAAAAGGGGTCACAAGTTTTCAAAAAAAGGCGTGCGTGGCGTTCGGAAAATATGAGTAGATTCGTTCCGGAGGCGGAGAGGTCCGGTTCGTGGGCACGGGAGACGGTTTGCTGGTCGCAGGCGGCGGTGGAACCCGGTTGGGTTTTCCAGGGCATTGATGGGTGGGTTGAATGATGAGGGGTGCACTCGACGACAGTGATGACCCTTAAAGGAGCGATCCGAGGACCCGGACCTCGAGGGGGTGAGGGAGAAGTCCGCGGATCCGTTATGCGTGTGGTACGCGCGCGCTACACGCGGCTACGTAAGTTTCAGCGGCGATGCGGGTGGGACGGCGCAAGGGGCCCGGCGCGGGCTGGCGCGGCTGGACGCATTGCTTCCTATGTTCGACGTGAAGACCATTCAGGCGCAGATTAACGAGACTCACTTCGTCGACCGCGCCTTCGCCATTCTGTCGCTCGTGTTCGGCGCAGTGGCGACTCTGCTGGCATCCATCGGCCTGTTCGGCGTGACGGCGTACGCGGTGGCCCGCCGCACGCAGGAAATCGGAATCCGCCTGGCGCTTGGCGCAAACCGCGGCGACATCGTGGGGCTGGTGATGCGCGAAGTGGTGATCATCACGGCGGCCGGACTCGTGGCCGGAGTTGCGCTGGCGATCGCGGCGGGGCGCCTGGTGGAAAGCCAGATGTACGGTGTCAATAGCGGCGATCCCGCGGTGCTGGCAGCGGCCACGCTGGTGATTGCGGCGGCTTCTATTCTGGCTGGATATGCGCCGTGCCGGCGCGCTACGCGGATCGATCCGCTGGTGGCGCTGCGGTATGAGTAAGAGCCCGGGCCGCGACCCGCGCTAAAATCGCGGGATAGGCCGGACCACGAACAACATCTTCATCAGCTACCGGCGCGACGACTCAGCGGCATATGCCGGCCGTCTGTGCGATCACTTGGCCGCCATCACAGGACCGGATCGAATCTTCATGGACGTCGAGGATATCGTTCCCGGCCAGAACTTCGCCGACACCATCGACCATTCACTCGCCGCCTCCAGCATTGCGCTGATTGTTATTGGCCCGCGCTGGCTCCAGATCCTCCGCGAACGCGCGCAGCAACAGCAGCCCGATTACGTGTGCCACGAGGTGTCCTCAGCGCTCGTGCACAATGTCGATGTGGTTCCAGTGCTGGTTGGGGGAGCGTCGATGCCATCGCAGGCGGAGTTACCACCGGAGTTGTCGAGTCTGGCGCTTCACCAGGCCACCGAGTTGCGCGACAGCACGTTCAAGGAAGATTGCGACCGTCTGGCGACGAAACTGGGACTTCGACGATCCACGGCAATCGCCTCCCGCAAATGGGTTCTGGCGGGAGTCGTGCTGGCCGCGGTCGTCGTGCTGCTGAGTCTATGGAGCGTATGGCGGCCCGCCCCAGATCCGCGACTCGCAACGGCGCAAACCCAAACCGAACTCGGCGAGCATCAATCGGCATTCCGAACGTACGGCGAAATTCTCAAGAGCGGGCGCCCCACCCCGGCGGTGATGGACCTACAGGCGGACGCGGCCATGGCGTGGGCGCGCAACTTCAGTGTCACCGTTGCGGAAGGTCAGAAGGCGGAGGATATCGCCGGACCACCTTTGGCCGAGATCATCGGTGTGCTGGAGGCGGCGCTCGCGCGAAGCGGCGGTCACGGAACAAGGGCGGCGGATATTCTCGCCCACCTCGGTTGGGCGCATTGGTTGAATCAGCACATCGCCTATAAGGAATTTGGGCCTGCCGCCGAAAGTGCCCTGCGCCGATCGCTGACAGTGGATTCGAACAACGTGTTCGCGCACGCGATGCTCGGGAACTGGTTGTTGCAGACCCACGGCGATACCTCCGAGGCACTCCGGCATTTCGAGGCCGCCGAGAAAACGCAGCAGCAGCGGCCGCTGGTACGGCAAATGGAACTGGGCGGCATGATCTCCGACGACGCTCCCGGCATTCCCGCGGCCATCATGCGAGTGATGAATCAAATGCACGCCGGCGGCGAGCCGATGCCGGAGCGTTACGGCTCTCGCGTGATGACATACTTCCGGGCTGGGAACCGGCAGCAACTGCAGGAAGTGTTCACCGCAGTTCCGCCGGACCAAGCTTGGGCGACCTTCCAGTGGCTCGATAAGGCACACCCAGGAACGGACACGTATCACCGCGAGTTCATCCATGCGCGCGTGCTCGAGTTGGAGGGAAAGACGACCGATGCGCTTGCCATTCTGAGCGATCTCGAACAGAGGATGCGGACTCGCAGTTTGACCGGACAATTGCTGGATGATGTGTCCGATGCGTCCAAGCGATTGCGCTCGACCGCGCGGCCATAACCGGGTCGCGGTTGTGCTAAGTTGGCCACTGCACTGGGAGGGGGAAATCATGTGCGTTTTGCATCCTGGCCACCAGCATCAAAGCCGTCGAGCAGATTCGCGGCGCGAATTTCTGCGATCAATCGTCCCGGCGGCGATGCTCGCGCCGATGGGGATCGGGCAGCAGACGACTCCGTCAGAGATGGCGGAGCGATTCCGCAGGATGTCGGCCGATGCCGAGCACAAGGGACTCGCCGGGCCGTTCAGAGGCATCACCACCGATGGCAACATCGTGCCCGGCCTGTTCGAAATCCATCCGACCGGTGTCAGCACGGTACCCGTCGTGAATGCCGCGCAGCGATTTCTTGCGTCGCTTGATGCCGGGCAACTCGCGCGGACCGTCTTCGCGGTGGACGATCCGGAATGGCGTAAGTGGATGAATCAGGATTTCTATGTGCGCCAGGGAGTTAGTTTCCTGGAGATGACTGCGGCGCAGCGCGAGGCGGCATTCGGACTCATGCACGCGTCTCTGAGCGCCCGTGGTTTTGAGCTAACTCGCAACATCATGCGATTGAACGAGACCCTCGCCGAGATCGCAAATAATCACGATCGTCTGGGTGAGTGGCTCTATCACATCACCGTGATGGGCAAGCCGTCGGCGACCCAGCCCTGGGGATGGCAGTTAGACGGGCATCACGCGATTGTGAATTATTTCGTATTAGGCGACCAGGTGGTGATGACGCCTCATTTTCTTGGTTCAGAGCCAGTACGCGCGACTTCGGGCAAGTACAAAGGAGTCGTCGTGCTGGAAGAGGAGAAGAAGCAAGGTCTTGGTGTGATCCAGTCGATGGGTGAGGAAAAGCGGCGCGCGGCGATCTTGAATTTTTCGAAGACCGGCAATAACAACCTGACCGAGGCTTTCAAGGACAACGTGGTTCTCGAGTATGCCGGAATCCGCGGTTCCGATCTGGATACATCAGCACGCCGGCGCGTGCTGGATCTGGTGGACCTGTATGTCGGCAATATGGACGCGGGGCACGCCCGGGTGAAGATGGACGAAGTCCGGCGGCATGCGGAGAACACGTGGTTCGCCTGGATCGGCGGCACGGAGGCGGAGAGCGTATTCTATTACCGCGTGCAGAGTCCTGTGATTCTGATCGAGTTCGATCATCAGAGGCCTGTGTTCATGGGCAAACTGGTGGCCGACCCCAGCAATCCGACGCAGCAGCATGTGCATTGCGTGGTGCGGACTCCGAACGGAAACGATTACGGCAAGGATCTACTGCGCCGGCATTATCTGGCGCATCCGCATTCGGCCTAAGTCCCGCACGGTACTTCTGAAGACGGGCGACGTCCAAACCCGAAGGGAGATCACATGGGCAAACTTGCCGCCGACCTGAAGAGCGCGATTCGCACGCTGCGCAAGAGTCCGGGATTCACGATCGCCGCAATCGCCACGCTGGCGCACGGTATCGGCGCAAATACGGCGATTTTTCCCGTAATCAACGCCGTCCTTCTGAATCCACTGCCCTACCCCGAGCCGGATCGCATCGTCGTGCTGATGAACCAATCGCCGCAGGGGTCGGATGCGGCTGCTTCGGTTCCCAAGTACAACGTCTGGCGTGCGCAGGCCGACGTGCTGCAGGACGTCGCGGCCTACGATACCGGCGGCCCTGGCCTGAACGTGAGCGGCGGCGACCGTCCGGAGCAGTTGAAAGGCATCCACGTCTCGCACGAGTTCTTTCACCTTTTCGGTGCGCAGACCGCGGTCGGGCGCACGTTCACCCAGGCGGAGGACCGGCCCGGCGGGGGCAACACCGTCGTGCTTTCGAACGGCCTCTGGAAGCGGCGGTCCGCTTCGGATCCGGCGGTCGTCGGCAAGCCGATCACACTTGGAGGCGAGTTATAAACGATCATCGGCGTCGTGGGACCCGGCTTCTCGTTCGACCCTTCGCCGGATCTCTACCTCCCATTTCAGGCCGATCCGAACAGTACGATTCAGGGACATTACTTCCGCGTCGCTGCGCGGCTGAAACCGGGTATTTCGTTAGACGCCGCGAAGGCGAAGATGAATCTGGCGGCCGAGGAGTTCAAACGGCGTTTCCCGGGCTCACTGGATCCGAAGAATTCGTTTCACCGTCGAACCGATGGACCGGTTGCTCGTCCGCAACGTCAAGACCGCCCTGTATGTGCTGGTGGGCGCGGAGGCGTGCCTGCTGCTGATTGCGTGCACGAATATCGCGAGTCTGCTGCTGGCGCGGGCCACGCGGCGGTCGCGTGATATTGCGATTCGCGTGGCCATTGGTGCGAGTCGCTGGCAGATCGTGCGGCAGTTGCTGACTGAGAGCGTGCTGCTGGCACTGATCGGCGGGTGTCTCGGCCTGGTGATCGGGATTGTAGGTGTCCGCGCAATCCTCGCCGTGAATCCGGGCAACATTCCGAGGATCGGTGAGGACGGTTCGGGAGTGGGCCTGGACTGGATGGTGCTGGGTTTCGCGTTGTTGCTGTCTGTGGTGACGGGCGTGGTGTTCGGTCTGGTGCCGGCGATGCATGCGGCGCGAGTCGATCTGAATTCCGTGATGAAGGAGAGCAGCGGACGGTCCGGGACAAGCCTGCGGCAGAACCGCGCAAGGTCGCTGCTGGTGATCACGGAAATTGCGCTGGCAATGGTTCTATTGGTGTGCTCGGGACTGCTGATTCGTACGTTCGCCGCGCTGCGAAGTGTCCCGCCGGGCTTCGATCCGCACAACGTGCTGACGATGGATACTGCACTCACGGGCTCCAAGTACGATCACTCGGCAGGGATCGAGAACATGTCGCGTCAGGTGCTGGAGCGGCTGCATTCGATTCCCGGAGTGGAAGCCGCCGCGGCCAGTTCCTATCTGCCGCTCGAGGGTGGTCTCGGGCTTGGATTCCGGATCGAGGGCCGCCCTCTGACCGAGGGGCAGGATCATGGCGGCGCGGCGTGGAATTACGTGACGCCGAAGTTCTTCGACGTGTTCAAAATTCCTCTCCTGCGCGGGCGGATGTTCACGGAATTGGATAACGCTGCCGGAACGCCGGTGGTGATCATCAACGACGCGCTGGCGAAGAGGTACTGGAAAAACGAGAACCCGATCGGGCACCGCTTGATCATCGGCGCGGGTATGGGGCCTGATTTCGTGCAACCGCCGCGCGAAATCATCGGAGTGATCGGCGACACGCGGGATGGCGGTTTGAACAACGATCCGGGGCCCGCGACATTCGTGCCGCTGGCGCAGGTTCAGGATTCGTATCTCGCGCTGAACAACAAGTTCATGCCGCTCGACTGGCTGGTGCGTACGAAGGTGGCTCCGTTCTCGTTATCGTCGCCGATTCAACACGCGTTCCAGGAAGCGGCCGATCTACCGGTGGCGCACGTCCGCAGCATGGATCAAATCATCATCCAGTCGACGGCTCGCGATCAGTTCAATACCGTGCTGTTGGGCATCTTCGCATTTCTCGCGATCGTGCTGGCGGCGATCGGGCTGTATCACTTCCCGATTTGCCGTATAAAACGCAAGAGCCCCGAAGATCTGATCGAGCCGCAGTGCCGGGAACGATTCGGCGATACCTTCAGGAGACTCGCCTCGCAGAAATGCATAGACGACCGAATCTAACGAGACACGCGTACTCTCGATGAAGTAGCCTCCGTCTCGCTGGTCGACGTACTCCTGCATCACCCCGCGTTCCGCCGGCTATCCCCTGCCTTCCGTAGAATCTTCTCCAACCCGCCGACGGCGCGATCCACATCCTGCTCCGTCAGAATATACGGTGGCAGCAGGCGGACCACGTTATCGTGCGTCACGTTAATCAGCAGTCCATCCTCCATCGCGGCCATCACCAGTTCCTTGCAGGGGAAATCCAATTCCATGCCGATCATCAGGCCCGTCCCGCGCACTTCACGAATGAACTGCAGGTGGCGCGTGAGTTCGGTGAGCCGCATCCGGAAATATCCGCCGACCGCGGAAATCGAGGGCAGCAATTCCTCGATGAGATCGATCGCCTCTAACGCGACACGGCACGCCAGTGGTCCGCCGCCAAACGTAGATCCGTGCATGCCGCCCCCAATCGACGCCGCCGCGCGCTCATTGGCGGCGATGAATCCGAGCGGGAGTCCGCATCCGATCGGTTTCGCTGCCACCATGATGTCGGGCATGATGGGCGTCTCCGTCAGTTGGTAGGCGAAGAATGTGCCAGGCCGCCCAACTCCGCATTGGATCTCATCCAGCAGCAGCAGCGCGTTATGCCGGTCTGCAATCTCGCGCGCCTTTCTTAGATACTCAACGCTGAGCGGATAGACCCCGCCCTCGCCCTGAATCGCCTCCATCACAATGCCTGCAGTTTTATCACCGGCCACCTGTTCGAGAGCCGTGACGTCATTCGGCGGAACGAATCGCACACCGGGAAGCAGCGGCTCGAAATCGTGCCGGTACTTTGGCTGACCCGTCACCGAAAGGGCGCCCATACTGCGCCCGTGGAACGAATTGTCGAGTGAGATGATTTCGATCTTTTCCGGGTTGATCTTGTTCCCGTGCGCCCGTATCATTTTCAACGCGCCTTCCATCGACTCGGTGCCCGAGTTCGAAAAGAAGACGCGATCGAGGCCGCTGATCTGACAGATCCGCTGCGCCAGACGGCCCTGATACTCGTTGTAGTAGAGGTTCGACGTATGAATCAGCAGCGCGGCCTGTTGACGAATCACCTGGATGATGCGGGGATGTGCGTGGCCCAGTGCATTCACGCCGATACCTGAAATCAGGT
The DNA here is from genome assembly GCA_038322675.1 of Bryobacterales bacterium. Lineage (GTDB taxonomy): Bacteria > Acidobacteriota > Terriglobia > Bryobacterales > Bryobacteraceae > TMP-7. The sequence goes on along the minus strand of JBBQGE010000032.1, from coordinate 25,117 downwards.
CGAGATACCGCTTCCCGGTCGAGTCGTACACGTACGCACCCTTCCCGCGCACGAGCAGAATCGGATAGCGCGCATAGTTCTGCAGCAGGTATTGCTTCTCGAGCTCAATCACTTGCTCGGCGGCAGGCTGCTCCTGCCCGACGTGCGGGGTTGAAGACATACCCTCTATGGTAAGATACGGCGACTCTATGGTCGGGAATCACTTCATCCTATAGATCACGCTCGCGCTGATGGCGGCCCTGCCTGCTCCGGCGCAGCACGAGCACGGCAACACAACCACCAGACCCGCGGCCCAGATACTGCCCGGAATGGGCAGCCATTCGCATCCCATCGCGACCTCGAACTCCGAAGCGCAACGCTACTTCAACCAGGGGCTGACGCTCGTCTACGGATTCAATCACGAGGAAGCGGTGCGGTCATTCCAACACGCCGCCGAACTGGATCCGCACGCTGCGATGCCGCTGTGGGGAATCGCGCTCGCGCTGGGTCCGAACATCAATGCCGACGTGGATGCCGATGGCGAGAAGGCGGCGTACGAAGCCGAGCAAAGAGCACTGGTACTAGCGAAAAACGCGCCCCCGGCCGAGCACGCCTACATCGAAGCTCTGGCGAAGCGGTACTCGGTGGAACCCGGCGCCGACTTGAAGAAACACGCCCTCGATTACGCCAACGCCATGCGCGAGCTCACCCGCCAGTATCCCGACGATCTGGATGCGGCGACTCTGTTCGCCGAGTCGTTGATGGATCTGAATCCGTGGAAGCTGTGGACCAAGGACGGCAAACCCGCCGAGGGCACGCCCGAGATTGTGGCCGTGCTGGAGAGCGTCATCCGCCGCGACCCCCATCACATCGGCGCAAATCACTACTACATCCACACCGTCGAGGCGTCGCCAAATCCCGAGCGCGCGCTGCCCAGTGCGAACCGGCTTGCCGAGCTCGTGCCGGGCGCCGGCCATCTGGTTCACATGCCCGGGCACATCTATCTGCAGACCGGCGACTACGAAGCGGTCGCCCGCTCCAATGAGCAAGCTGCCGAGGCCGACCGGCGTTACATGCAGTTGGCAAACGCGCAGAACACGATGTACGGCGCGATGTACTATACGCACAATCTGCACTTCCTGATGGTCGCGAGATCCGAGCAAGGCAACTACTCGGCAGCTAGCCGCGCAGCCGGTCAGATCGAAGCGAATGTCGCGCCCATGGTGGACCAGATGCCGATGGTGCAGGCATTCATGGTGATGCCGATGATGGTCGATCTGCGATTCCATCATTGGGACCAGGTGTTGAGTGCGCGTGAGCCCGATTCGAAGCTGGCACTGCTCGCGGCGCTTTCGCATTTTGGGCGCGCCGCGGCGTTTGCCGGAAAGGGCAATGTGAAATCGGCCGAGCGCGAGGAGCAGCAGTTCGTCTCCGCGATTCAGAACGTGCCGACGGACACTCCGTGGGGCGTGAACACGGCGGGCGACGTGATGAATCTGCCGAAGCTCGAGCTCGTTGCGCGAATTGCTGAGGCGCGCGGCGATCAGGCCGGCGCGATCGAAGCCTGGAAAGCTGCGGTAGCGGCACAGGATTCGATCGGTTATGACGAGCCGTCCGCATGGTATTACCCGATGCGCGAGTCGCTCGGTGGGCTGCTGCTGCGAGCCGGGCGATTCGCCGAAGCCGAGGCCGTGTTCCGCGAGAACCTGAAGCAGCATCCGCGGAATCCGCGATCCCTATTCGGATTGATCGAGGCAGTGAAGGCGCAGCAGAAGCCCGGACTGGAGTGGTTGATGCCCGAGTTCGAAGCTGCATCGAAGCACGCGGACCGGAAGTTCGCGGTGAGTGATTTGTAGTTGGTGGACCTGTACAGGTGCGATGGAGCATCGATGGCGAAGAAATCACGCATATCATCTCGGCCCGCAAAGCTGACAAGAACGACATCCGAAGATATCAAAAGCAGGAAATGGACTGACACGGAGCTACGGTGGATGAAGGTTCACGCTACCAAACAGTCCAGCGGAGACGATTCCGGCATCAACTACGACGACGCTCCCCGATTGACCGATGAGCAACTGGCCCAGATGGTTCGATTGCGCGATATCAGGCCAAAAGTGCCAGTCAGTGTGAGGCTCGACCCGAGCGTACTCGCCTGGCTGAAGTCGAAGGGTTCGGGACATCTCACCCGCATCAACGACATCTTGCGGAACGTCATGGAAGCCGAGCGACGGATCGCACAACGGTAGCAGGACACCACCCCGAGCCGGCTCAGCCTTACGTTGGAGGTTACCGTGCCTGCTCGTACGCGTACGCCAACCGGAACATCGTCGGCTCGTCGAAATGCTTCGTCAGAATCTGCATGCCAACCGGCAAGCCATCCGCCGTCGTCCCAGCAGGCACGCTCATGCACGGGATACCTGCCAGATCGCCCGTGATGGTGTAGATGTCCGACAGATACATCGACATCGGATCATCCACCTTCTCGCCGATCTTGAAGGCCGGGAACGGCGACACCGGAGTCACCAGCGCATCCACTTTCTCGAAGGCCTGCGCATACTCGCGCGCGATCAGGTTGCGGACCTTCTGCGCCTTCAGATAGTACGCGTCGTAATAGCCCGCGCTCAGCACATAGGTCCCGAGCATGATCCGCCGCTTGCACTCCGCGCCGAATCCCTCGCCGCGCGTGTTGCGGTACATCTCGCTCAGCGTCCCCGAGTTCGCCGATCGCGTCGTGTACCGCACACCGTCGTACCTGGCGAGATTCGAACTCGCCTCCGCCGTGGCAATGATGTAGTAGCAGGCGATGGCGTATTCGGTCGATGGCAGATGCACCTCCACCGCTTCACAGCCGAGACTCTTCAGTGTATCGATCGCCTTCGTGATGAGATCGCCGGTCTCGCTGTTGAGCGATTGAAAAAATTCCACCGGGAGTCCGATCCGCATGCCCTTCACGTTGCCGTCCAGCACATCTAAATAATCCGGCACCGGCGCGAAAGCGGACGTCGAATCCAGCGGGTCGCGCCCGGCAATCACTTGCAGCAATCGCGCCGCATCGCGTACGTTCCGCCCGAACGGACCAATATGATCCAGCGAACTGGCGAAGGCCGTCAGCCCGTATCGCGATACACGCCCGTAGGTCGGCGTCACACCCACCACGCCGCAGAACGATGCGGGTTGCCGGACCGACCCGCCCGTATCCGAACCCAGCGAAACAACAGCCGTACCCTGCCCGACCACTGTCGCCGACCCGCCGCTCGATCCACCGGGCACGCGATCGGGCGCAACCGGATTCCGCACAGGGCCGAATGCCGAGTTCTCATTCGACGACCCCATCGCGAACTCGTCGCAATTCGTCTTACCGATGATGACGGCGCCCGCCGCTTCCAGCCGTTGCACAGCCGTCGCGTCGTACGGCGGAATGTAGTTGGCCAGCAGCTTCGAACCGCACGTGGTGCGCACACCTTCGGTGAGGATCACGTCCTTCACGCCCACCGGCACTCCGGCCAGTGGCCCTATTTCAGCCCCGGCGGCAAGGGCCCCGTCCACCTTGCGGGCGGCCGCCAGCGCGCGCTCGGGACAGAACGTCAAATACGCGTTGGTCTTCGGATTCTCGGCCTCGGCGAACGCCAGCGCCTCCCGCACCAGTTCCTCCGCGCTGAAAGCCTTCGCCTTCAAGCCCTCGCGAACCGCATCGACAGTGAGTTCGGCGATCTTCATCGCTCAATCACTTTCGGCACTTTGTAATACCCCGCTCCGGCCTTCGGCGCGTTGGCCAGCGCCTGCTCATTCGTAAGCCCCGGCACCTCGACGTCGTCCCGCAACGTGGCAGTCTCTTCGGCCTCGTACAGCACCTGCGCCATCGGCTCCACACCGGCGAGATCCAGTTCGTTGAGCTTATCGATGTGCGTCAGAATGTCGTCGAGATCGTGCGCCATCCGGTGGATCTCATCTTCGGTCAGGGTCAGATTTGCGAGGTCCGCCACATACCGGACCTCCTGTTCAGTGATCTTCACGCGCTCGCCTTCTTGCGGATAAATTTGTAGATGCGGCGGAGTTGCGGATCGGCGATCGCATCGGCATCGTCGAACAACGGCATCTTCGACCGCGCGGCGTCGGCGCGCTGCGGCCGCCGTTTCGGCGTCATCGGCCGGAACTCGAGATCGTTCACTACGCTGCTGCCGATCATCGCCGACAGATTCGCCACCAGTTGCGTCCGCAAGCTGTTCAACTGGCGCTGCCACGTCATGTCCTCGACTTCCACCACCAGCCGTTTGCGCACTAATGCCACCGCCACCGTGTGCGATGCGACCTTGATCCCCACCGCCTGCGGCCATGCGGCACGAGCGAGTTCTTCGTTCGTCATCACCTGCGTGGCGCGATTCAATTTCCCGATGACACGTCCGGCGCTTTCCATTGGAGGTTTCGAGAACCGATTTTAGCATGCAGCCCGGATGTTAGACTGCTACCAATGAGCGAATCCGTCACATACGCACCGGCGCCCGAGTTCGTCGCCAATGCCAACGTCAAGGGCATGGAAGAATATCGCGCGCTGTACGAACGCGCCGCCGAGCGGCCCGAAGAGTTCTGGGGTGAGTTGGCCGAAAAGGAATTGTTCTGGTTCGAGAAGTGGTCCCACGTGTTCGAATGGGATCCGCCCTTCGCCAAGTGGTTCGTCGGCGGCAAGACCAATGCATCGTATAACTGCCTCGACCGGCACTTGAGCACGCCGCGCAAGGACAAGATCGCGATTCTTTGGGAAGGCGAGCCGGGCGATCAACGCAAGATCACCTATGAGGAACTGCATCGATTGGTAGTGCGATTCGCGAGCGTGCTGAAGTCGCGCGGGTACAAGGCGGGCGATCGCGCGATCCTCTACATGCCGATGATTCCGGAGTTGCCCATCGCGATGCTGGCCTGCGCCCGGCTCGGCATCACGCACAGCGTGGTGTTCGGCGGATTCGCCGCAGAGGCGTTGAAAGCGCGCATCCAGGACCTGGGCGCGGTGCTCGTCATTACGGCCGATGGTGGTTGGCGTCGAGGGAAAGAAGTACGCCTCAAGCCCGCAGTAGATGAGGCCGTCACGGAGTGCCCGTCGGTGCGCGATGTCATCGTGTACCGCCGCACCGGGTCGGACATCCCGATGACCAGCGGCCGCGATCTTTGGTGGCACGACCTGGATGAGTCGGCGACCGATGACTGTCCCGCCGAGCCGCTCGATGCCGAGCATCCGCTGTACGTGCTCTACACCTCCGGCACCACGGGCAAACCGAAGGGCATCCTGCATACCACCGCCGGCTATCTGCTCGGGACCGCAATAAGCATGAAGTGGGTCTTCGATCTGCACGAGAACGACGTCTACTGGTGCTCCGCCGATATCGGCTGGGTGACGGGCCACAGCTACATCGTCTACGGACCGCTCTCGGCCGGCGCCACGAGTGTCATGTACGAGGGTGCGCCCGATTATCCGAAGTTCGACCGCTGGTGGAAGATGATCGAGGAGCACCGAGTCAGTATCTTCTACACCTCGCCGACCGCGATTCGCGCGCTGATCCGGCAAGGCGACCAATGGCCGAATGCGCACGACCTGTCGAGTCTGCGACTGCTCGGATCAGTCGGTGAGCCCATCAATCCCGCAGCGTGGGAATGGTACTACAAGGTGATCGGAAAGAGCCGCTGCCCCATCGTCGACACGTGGTGGCAGACCGAAACGGGCTGCATCATGATTGCGCCGATGCCGGGTGCGGTGCCGCTGAAGCCGGGATCGGGCACGCTGCCGCTGCCGGGTGTTATCCCGGGCATCGTCGATCTCGACGGCAATCCGGTTGGCGCCGATCAGGAAGGCTACCTCGTCATCCGCCGTCCCTGGCCGAGTATGATCCGCAACATCTGGGGCGATCCGAAACGCTACGCCGAGCAATACTGGAGCCGCGTGCCGGGCGTGTATTTCACCGGCGATGCGGCGCGCTGCGACGCCGACGGCTACTTCTGGGTGCTGGGCCGTGTGGACGATGTGATGAACGTGAGCGGCCACCGGTTGAGCACAATGGAGGTGGAGTCGGCATTGGTGCGTCATCCGGCCGTTGCCGAGGCGGCGGTGGTAGGCAAGCCGCACGAGATCACGGGCCAGGCGGTGTGCGCTTTCGTGACGCTCAAACAGGGCCGGTACGACCACACGGTGCTGGGCAAGGAGTTGCGTCAGTGGGTGGCCCACGAGATCGGGCCGTTCGCCCGCCCGGATGAGATCCGGTTCACCGAAGGACTCCCTAAGACCCGCAGCGGCAAGATCATGCGGCGCCTGTTGCGCGAGATCGTGACCACGCATCAGGTGGCCGGCGATGTGACGACGCTCGAGGATATGTCGGTGGTGACGAAGTTGGCCGCCAAGCACGACGAGGAGTAGCGGCTACCCCTCGCGCCCTGCATAAAACCGGCTCGCCGGATCCGTCGGATCCAACGACGGCGACAATCCCGATGCCCTCCGCTGCGCGATCGCATACACCGCCGGCAGCACCGTCAACGTCGCTATCGTCGCCATGAACAGTCCGCCAATCACCGACCGGCCCAACGGCGCAGTCTCCGCGGCCCCGATCGCCAGCGGCACCATGCCCGCCATCATCGCGCTCGCCGTCATCAGGATCGCCCGCAAACGCCCGCTCGCCGCGCTCACCGCCACTTCCCGAGCCCCAACGCCTTCCCGCCGCTCCGCCTCCGCGAACGACACCAGCAGAATCGCATTCGCCACCGCAATTCCGACCGCCATGATCGCCCCCATGAACGACTGCACGTTGAGCGTCGTACCGGTGATCAGGAGCATCAGCGCCACGCCGCATAACACGGCTGGAATCGCCGACAACACCACCAGCGCCAATCGCAGCGACTGAAAATTCGCGGCCAGCAACAGGAAAATCACGCCGATCGACAGCAGCAATCCAATCCGCAATCCCGAGATCGTCTCGCGCAGCGGCGGAATTTGTCCGCGCACCGCGACGGTCACCCCACGCGGCGGATCGCCCACCTCCGCTAGCGCCCGCTGCAATTCATCCGCGACTACGCCCAGCGGCTTACCGTGGATATTCGCCGTCAGACTCACCACCCGCTGCATGTTGTACCGCTCCACTTCGCCGAACGCAGTCCCGAACTTCACGTCCGCCACGTCGCCCAACAGCGGTCTCGATGCGCCATTCTGCATCACCGGGATCGACCGGACATCGCCCAACGTCTGCATGCGATTCTGCGGAATCTCCACCTGGATCTGAAATCCGTTGCCGCTCGCCGGATCGCGCCAGTAATTCGGGTCGACAAACCGGCTCGACGACGTCGCCGCCACCATCGATCGCGCCACGCCGGCCGCCGTGAGTCCGAACTGACCCGCTCGCTCGCGATCCACCTTCACGTCTACCGTCGGATAATCGAGCGGCTGCGCATACTCGAGATCGCGCAAATCCGCCATCCGCGCCAGACGCTCGCGAACCCGCGCCGCATACGCCCGATTCGCCGTCATGTTCGGACCCTGCACCACCACTTCGATCGGCGTCGGCGACCCGAAGCTCATCACCTGCGAAATGATGTCGCCCGCCTCAAACGAGATCTGCACGTCGGGCAGATCGCGGCGGAATCGCGCACGCAGACGCTCGCGCAACTCGGCCGGGCGCAGGTTCACCGACGGCTTCAAGGCCACCAGCATCACCGCCTCGTGCGGGCCGCTGGTCCACAGATAGATCGTGTTGATGGGATAACTCGCCGGCTGCACCCCGATGAACGCTGTGCTGATCTCAACATTCCCGGGACCCACCTCCTGCTTGATCAGATCCAGCGCCTTCAACTCCACCAGTTCGGTCCGCTCGATGCGAGTCCCGGCTGGCGCGCGGAGACGCAATCGAAACTGCAGTGCATCCGACTGCGGAAAGATCTCTGTCCCCAAACGCGGCACCGCAATCCACAAAATCAGTGCCGCACCTGCCGCATACGCGCCGAGCATCGGCCAGCGGAATCGAACCACCCACGCCGCATACCGCGAGTACGCCCCGCGCAGCCGGTCGCCGATTCGCGCCTCGTGCCCCTCGCGCATCAGCCACGTCGATAGCACCGGAACCAGCGTGCTCGACAACAGGTACGACGAGATCATGGCGAACCCAACGGCCAGCGACAACGGCACAAACAACTGCCGTCCCACGCCCACCATGAAGAACGACGGCACGAACACACTCAGGATGCACAGCATCGAGAGCAGCCGCGAGGTCGCGGTCTTGCGAGTCGCACTCACCACCGATTCGCCGCGCGCCGTCCCGCCCGCCAGATGCGCGTGAATGTTCTCGATCTCGACCGTCGCCTCGTCCACCAGCACACCCACGGCCAGCGCCAGTCCGCCCAGGGTCATGATGTTGATCGTCTGTCCCGCCGCCCACAGGCACACCACCGCCGATAGGAGCGCAAACGGAATCGTGATCACGACGATCAACGCGCTCCGCCAGTCGCGCAGGAACAGCAGCACCATCAACCCGGTCAGCAGCGCCCCCAGCAGGCCTTCACTCACCAGACTGCGGATCGCCGAGACAACGTACTTCGATTGATCGAACACCAGGCTGATGCTCACATCGGGCGGGCACACGGCCTGCATCTTCGGCATCGCCTCTTTCACCCGCTGGATCACTGCGAGTGTCGACGCATCGGCGCGCTTGGTCACTTCGATGTACACCGTACGCCGGCCGTTGACGTGCGCGTAGCCCGACACGATGTCCGTGCCGATTTCCACCGTCGCGATATCGCGCAAATACACCGACGGACCCGCCTCGCCCCGTAATGGCGCGTCCAGCAGTTCGGACACATTCGCGCCCACCGTGGCGTTCGTCGTGGCAATCCGCATCAGATCTCCGGTCCGCACGTTGCCCGACGGCATCACGGCGCTGGCACGATTCACGGCCGCGATCGCTTCCTCGGGCGAGATCCCGTAGGAGCGCATCCGGTCCGGATTCAACCGCACCACCACCGATCGCTGATTCCCGCCAAACGGAGGCGGCGCCGATACCCCGGGCAATGTCGCGAACAACGGCCGCACCTGATTCAGCGCGATGTTCTGCATCTCGGACGGTGTCCGCGTCGGACTCGAAAACACCAACTGCCCCACCGGCACACTGCCCGCGTCGTACCGCACGATGAACGGCGGCACCGCGCCCGGCGGCATGAACGCGCGCGCGCGATTCACATAACCGACCACCTGCGCCATCGCCTGGCTCATGTCCGTATCCGCGTGGAACGCGAGTTTCATGAGTGCCGCGCCCTGGATGCTCTTCGACTCCACATGCTCAATCCCGGTGATGTAGAGGAAGTGATACTCGTAGTAGTACGTGAGGAAACCCTCCATCTGCGAGGGATCCATGCCGCCGTACGGCTGCGCGACGTAGATGGTGGGGGCGCCGAGATTTGGGAAGATGTCTACCGGCATCCGCCGCAACGCGAGCCCCGCGGCCAGCGCGATCGCGATCACCACCACCAGCACGGTAACCGGCCGTCGAAGAGCAAGAAAAACTAAGCGCATCGCGGCCTCATTTCACCAGGTCCAGAAAACTATCGAGATGGCCCGACGTTTCCGCGATGGCCAGCATCGCACGCCAGACGTTCAATTTCGCCAGCGAATCGTCGATCTCCGATTGCGTCAGCAGACGCTCGGCATCGGCGACCTCCACCGCGGTCCCCAGTCCCGCCTTGTATCGAGCCTCGGCCTGCTGCGCCGTTTGCCTCGCCGCATCCAGTTGCACCGGAATGTTGGCGGCCACCTCTCGCGCGCCCCGGTATAGCGCCACTGCCCGATTCCGCTGCCCTTCCAATTCGCGGACCACCTGCTCGAAACGCGCCGCCTCCGCCCTCTCGTTGTGCACTTCGGACTCCCGCCGCGCCCGGAGTCCCGCGAAGTCGAACACCGGAAACATGACACTAAATCCCACTGCCCAGTTGCCTGTGTTGGGTCCGAAGCCGCTGAAGGCATCGCCCCCGGTTCCATCCAGTTGCGCTCCCGAGCCGCGGCCGAACGTCGACGCCTGCAAATTGAAGCGTGGAAACCACGTGCGGTCCAGCGCCTTCTCGCGAGCCTTTACCTCGTCGATGGCAGCCTGCTGCTCGACGGCAGCGGGGTGCGACGCCGCCTCGAAGGCAGATGGCGCCTCGGGCGGTGCGTCCAGCAATCGCCCTGGCACGATCTCCAACTCCGCGGGCGCGACGCCCACCATCTGCGCCAGCGTCGCCCGAGCCATCTCCGCCGCCTGCCGCGCCTGCGCCAATTGTGTCTCCGCCAGCGCCCGCTCCGCGCGCGTTCGCGACAGATCGACGCCCGGCCGCAGTTGCGCATTCACCACCGCCCCGATGAGGGTCTCGAGCGTGCGTGTTCGCTCCACTCCCGCTTCCGCCGCCCGCACCATCTGCTCAGAGGCGGCGAGTGTCAGATACGAATCCGCCGTCAGCGCCGCGACTTCGAATTGCGTCCGCCGTACGGCTGTCTCCGCGCGCCGCCGTCCGGATTCCTGAATCTCGACGTTCGCCTGACGCACGCCGAAATCGAATGGCTCCCATGAAACCAAGGCGCCCACCGCGCTGCCCCACACGTTATTCCAGGTGCTGTTCACGACGGGTCCCGAGATCTGCGGAATCACCGGTTGTGGCAGCAGCATGCCGAAAATGTTGTTATGCGTCGCGCGGTTCAGTTGCCCGTAGACGTCGAACCGCGGCAGGTAGGCGGTCCGTGCGAGGTTGATGGCACCCCGAGTTGCGGCCAGTTGCTCTTCCGATACGCGGACCGACGGATACCGCTGGGTCGCAGCCGACACTGCGGCGGCCAGCGTGATCGGAGTTGGCAGTTCGGCGGCAAAACAGAGGGAGCAGGCGAGCAGACAAAAAGAATAACGCATGGGCGGACCCGGCTTCGAGTCGGAATAGGTATCATACCGCTCACGACGAAGTCCGCGAAAACAGCGCCATCAAGGCGCCCAACGGTGCCGTTCGTTTCGGCGGTTCGGGTTCCCGCCCGGCCAGCCGGTTCGCCAGTTTCCTGATGCTCTTGCCCAGCGCGGTGCCGGGCGCGATCGGCTTGCCATCCATCAGGGCCTTCTGCACCGTCGCGTAGTCGCTCGGCAGAGTGTCCATGACGTCGAGTCGCAAGGCGGTCGCGATCGCCTCTCGCGTCAACGCGATCTCCGGCTGAAACCGGTTCACCACGACATGGAATTTCCAGCGGGCTATCTGGTTCGATTCGAGATAGTTCACGGACCGCTGAGCTCCATGCAGCGCCGGCAACTCGTTGGTCGTCACCAGCAGGATCTCGTCCCCCAACCTCGCCAGCGACAGATTCCACGCCCCGTACGCTCCGCCGGCGTCCAGAATCGTGACGTCGTAATGGCGCTTGGCAAAGGCGACGATCGACGCGGCATCGCACAGTTCGCCCATTCCCTCCACCAATGCGTCCGGCGCCAGCAGGACGTCCACCCCGTTCGACGGTATCACCATCGCCTTCCACAGGTCGGCATCCAGCGTATCCGCCCGATTCAGCGCGTCCATGAAACTATATGCCGATTTGAGGTTCAGGACGAAGGACAACGTGCCCGCCAGCGCGTCCATATCGGCCAGCAAAACCCGGCCGCATCCCGCTCGCTTGAATTCGTAAGCCAAATTGCAGGCGACCGTGCTTGCACCGCAGGCGCCTTTCGCGGGAATCGTGCAGTACACCTTCCCGGACCCACCATTCGGGTTCAATTGCGCCACTTTATCCAGCTTTGCCAGCGCGGCCTCGACCTGTTCTGGATCGAAGGGGCTCAAGAGGAAATCCGTCGCGCCCAGGCGGAGGGATTTGAGGATCAAGTCGGGATCATTATCCGAAACCAGCCCGATGACGCTGATGTGCCGCGTCCCTGTGAGTTCCGGTATCAACTCCACAGCCCGTGCGCGATCGGCCATCATGTCGAGGAAGCAGACTCCGGTATCCGCTGGGAATGGCTCCCCCACCGCTCCTGGAGTGGGATACTGCCAAACCTCCTGCACGGACGCACCAGGAGCGCACCGCCTCAGGATCGGAGTGAGTTCCTCATGTAACCGCCTCTCGGGACTTACACAGACTACACTCCATCGCATTGGCTCCGTGGCACATTCCGTTCTCTGCCGGTGGACGGGAAAGCTGGACATCGCAATATTTGCAGCAGACCTTTCGGTCTAAATACTCGCATCGGCACCGATGCATAAAACTGTGAGAACGATTTTCAGTTATCCGGACTAAACATTCGAGGGATATGGCGATAAGTAGAGTATGCCTTTCGACGTGAGTGCCGATTCGATTCAAAACGGGACGGTCGACGACCGGCGTGGGGTGACTATCCAAAGAAGTGCGACTTACATGAGTCAAGACAAAAAAAAGGTACTAGTCTGCGACACGCAGCCACTGGCGGCCGAGGGGATGAAGTGCATCCTCGACGGGTGCGCCGATCTTGCGTTCGCTGACTTTGCCGATTCCCTGCCTGCGGCGGCCACGTTGATCGGCCGGATCAGGCCCGACATTGTGGTTGTCGATAAGGCATTCGGTATCCAGACGGTGCTCGAATGGATCACCACCATTCGGACCCAGCACCCGTCCACCGCCCTGGTCATTTGGGGTGTTTCGGTCACGGAATCGGAGGCGCTCCGTTTCCTGCAGACAGGCGCCCGCGGTATCGTCCGGAAAACTTCCCCCCTCCATCTGCTGGTTTCCTGCCTTCGCGCGGTCGGAATGGGGCGGAACTGGATGGAAGATTCCGTATTTAAGGATGTAATGCGCTCGGACCGCTACCCTCGCTCCGAATTGACGCCCCGCGAACAGCAGGTGCTCGAACTCGTCGAGCAGGGTTTCAAAAACAAGGATATCGCCTCCGAGTTGGGCATCCGGCCCGGGACCGTCAAAATACACCTGAAGCATATCTTCGAGAAAACAGGAGTAAGGGGCCGGTACGGTTTGGCGCTCAACGGACTGCGCGATCGCGGCGCATTGTCTCTCACCGCGTAACCGTTCTGGTATCCTGACGTTGCGTGTGTATTGCTGTTCGGTGCGCTATCGCTGCGTTGGTCGCCACCGCGTTATTCGGTGAGCAGCCGTCGCCTCTGATCAAGATTCTCGATGAAGAGCTAGGGCGGAACTTCTCTGTGCTCCGGCAGAAGGCTGATCCGCCCCCGTACTTCATGGACTACTCCGTGGTGGAGCAGGAGGCCGACCTCATCTCGGCGACCGCTGGTGCCATCACATCCCAAAATCACAACCACGCCCGCTATCTGGACGTGACGGTTCGGGTCGGATCGCCGGCCCTGGATAACTACCACCGCACCGAAGATGACCGCCGTAACCCCGGCTCGGCGGCCCGGATTCCCATCGAAGGTGGCGCCGGCGCCATCCGCCGGATCGCGTGGCTGGAGACCGACCGCGTCTATCGCCAGGCGGCCCAACGGCTTATCCAGATCAAGACTAATCAACAGGTGAACGTCGCCCAGGAAGACGACTCGGCCGACTTCTCCAAAGAGGAGCCGTCGGAATACTACGAGTCCCCGGCCACGTTCAAATTCTCCACCGCCGAATGGGCTCCGCGAATCCGCCAGCTCTCCGCCCGATTCTCGAAGTATCCAGCCATCCTGAATTCAACCGTCTTGCTGCTGGTGCAACGTGAGACCAAATATATCGTCACCACCGAGGGCACTCGCGTTCAGTTGGGGCGCACGTTCGCCCAAATCATGATCAACGCGCGCGGCAAGGCGTCCGACGGCATGGACCTCGCGGTCCACGACAGCTTCGAGGCCGAGGAGCCCGGCAAACTGCCGAAAGACGATGCCGTTCTGGCCGCCATCGATAAGGTTGCCAACGATCTGACCGGCCTCCTGCACGCCCCGGTAGTCGACCCGTTCGTTGGACCGGCCATCCTGTCCGGCCGGGCCGCCGGTGTATTTTTCCACGAGATTTTCGGGCATCGCATCGAGGGCCACCGCCAGAAGGATGAATCGGAAGGCCAGACTTTTACCAAGAGCGTCGGCAGCCCGGTCCTGCCCGACTTCCTCTCCGTCGTCTTCGATCCCACGCGGAAATTCCTGGACGGCACGTTTTTGAACGGATCGTATACCTATGACGACGAGGGGATAAAGGCCCGCCCCGTTACCGCGGTGGACCACGGAATTCTCAAAACATTCCTTCTCTCCAGGTCGCCCATCAAGGGCTTCCCACATTCCAACGGACACGGCCGCCGCCAGATCCGCTCCGAAGTAGTCGCCCGGCAGAGCAACCTGATCGTCGAATCCTCCAAAACCGTCCCCGAAAAGAAGCTCCGGGAGATGCTCGTCGACGAGTTGAAGCGCCAGAACAAACCCTACGGCCTCTACTTCAGCCAGGTCACCGGCGGATATACCACTACGGGACGCCGTGGCCTACAGGCATTCACCGTGATTCCGCTGGTCGTCTATCGCGTGTACGCCGACGGCCGCCCCGACGAACTGGTACGAGGCGTAGACATCGTCGGAACCCCGCTAGCGAGCTTCGAGAAAATCGTCGCCACGTCCGACAAGCCGGAAGTGTTCAACGGCATCTGCGGCGCAGAGTCGGGGAGCGTACCCGTTTCGGCGTCGGCCCCGGCCATCCTGATCTCCGAAATCGAAATCCAGCGCAAGGAGCGCACACAGGACCGGCCGCCGCTTCTCCCCCGCCCGGAGGGAATGACGCAATGACCGGCCACCGCCTCGCGCTCGCCGCCGTTCTGCTGACGCTCGCTGCCGCCGCGCTTCCCGCCCAGGAGCAGGACCCGATCATTCGCGCCATGGTCGACGAGATCGACCGTTCGAAGGCGCTGCGCGTCGTCGATCTCGACAAGCCTTACTACATCGAGTACTCCATTGAAGACGCCGACAGCTTCGCCGCCTCGGCCTCCTTCGGCGGTCTGTTGTCCGCCACACGGTCCCGTGCGCGGATTCCCCAGGTGCAGGTCCGCGTCGGCGACTACTCGTTCGACAACACGAACCACATCTACTCGAACTACTACTCCGGCGCGCGCTTCGACCCCGAGCAGTGGCCGCTCGACAACAATTACGCCCTGCTTCGCCAATGCTTCTGGCTGGCCACCGACCGCTCCTACAAAACGGGGCTCGAAGCCATCGCCCGCAAGCGGGCCGCGATTAAGGGCGCCGCAAACCCCGAGCAATTACCCGACTTCTCCAAGACCGACCCAATCAAAAGCCTGCAAAGTGTGAAGTTCGCGCCCTATGACGAACAGTCCTGGGTCAACCGCATCCGCGAGCTGTCCACCATCTTCAACGCCTATCCGGACCTGCAGAGTTCAGAGGTCAGCGCTCTCATCTTCCGCGGCGAATCGTACTTCGCCAATTCGGAAGGCACCGTGGAGCGCACCCCCGACACCCTGCTCACCGTCCAGGCCCGCGCCGCATCCCAGGCGCCCGACGGCATGCCGCTGCACGATTCCACCATCGCCACGTCCATCGACATGAACGGCATCCCGCCCGATTCCGAACTCCGCAAAGGCATCCTCGCGACAGCCCTCAACATTGAAAATCTCGTGAAGGCGCCGGCGGGAGAATCCTATTCGGGTCCCGTCCTGTTCGAGCCCACCGCCGCCGCCCAGTTGCTGGCCCAGGTCGTCGGTGAGAATCTGCGAGTCGGACGCCGGCCCGTTACCGACCCGGGGGGAAGGCCTGCCCCGTTCTCGTCCAGCGAATTCGAATCCAAACTGAACTCGCGCATCCTGCCCGAATGGATGGACGTCGTCGACGATGCCACTCAGAAGGAGTGGCAAGGTCACCGGCTGGCCGGCTATTACCCCTTCGACCTGGAGGGCGTTCCGCCCAAGCCCGTCGTCGCCGTTGAGAAAGGCGTGCTGAAGAGTTTTCTCACCACCCGGCAACCGGTCCGCGGCGGCATGGAATCGAACGGTCACGCCCGCCTCCAAGCGCCGTACGGTGGCCGGGCCGCCTCCATCGGGAATCTGTTCATCAAGGCCAATGAATCCAAGCCCCTGGCCGGTTTGAAATCGCAACTAGTTCGGATGTGCAAGGACCGGAACCTCCCCTACGTCCTGCTGGTGCGAAAGCTCGACTTCCCCACCTCCGCCTCCATTCCCGAGTTACAGACGATGTTTGCCGGCCTCGCGCAGTCCGGTGGCAGGTCCAAACCGGTGAGTCCGCCGGTGCTCGTCTACCGTGTTTACCCCGACGGACGCGAGGAACTGATCCGCGGCATGCGTTTCCGTTCGCTCGACGTCCGCTCGCTGCGTGACATCGCCGCCGCCTCAGCCGAGACCGCCGCTTTCGACTTCGTCAACAACAGCGCGCCATTTGCGATGATAGGGGGAGGCGGACTCCTCGCACCAGCTACCGTTGTCGCCCCGGCGCTTCTGTTCGAAGACATGGAACTGGAGCCCGCTCGCGACGAGTTCTCGAAGCCGCCCATCGTACCGGCGCCGCCGTTGGAGACCGCAACCCGGTAATCCGGCGGGCGAGTGGCCAGAGCGGCACCCGTCGCTGAAGCATGCGGATTCTCAGTCGCGTCGTATTCCGTGAGATCACAGTGGGCGCCCTGCTCGGGGGCGTCTTGTTCACGTTCGTTCTGTTTCTCCGCGGCGCCGGACAACTATTCGCCATCCTGGTCCGCAGTTCCGCTCCCCCACCCACCGTCGCCTATCTGTTCGCGCTGGCCTTCCCCGACGCCCTCACCTTCACCGTCCCACTGGGCGTTCTCGCCGGCGTTCTCATGGGGCTCAGCCGAATGTCCGGCGACGGCGAAATCACCGCCATGCGAGCCGCCGGAGTCCCCGGCCGCCGCGTCTCGTACCCCGTGATGACGTTCGCCGTACTGGCCACCTGCGTCGCCGCCGCCTGCTCGTTGTGGCTCACGCCCTGGGCCATTCGCGAACGCTACCGCATCCTCAACCAGGTGGCCGCCGCGCAACTCACCGCCGAGATCCAGCCCCGCGTCTTCGACGAGCAGTTCCCTAAGAAAATCCTCTACGTCGGCGATGTCATCCCCGGCACCATCGTCCGCTGGCGCAACGTCTTCGTCGCCGATGTCACCCCGCCCGGCGAGCGCCCGCCAGGCGCCCAGGACCTCGCCGACGCCCCTCGCATCACCGTCGCCTCGGAAGCCATTGCCACCCCCGATCCGGTCCACAACCGCATCCAGCTTTCGCTCGTCAACACCGCCAAGTACGACGTCGAAAAGGATATAGAAAAATACTCCATCAGCTTCGCCCCCCGCAGCGAGCAGGTGGTCGAAGCCCAAAAGCCCGCCGAGATCCGAGCCTCCCGCCCCTCCAGCGAACTCGATACCCTCCCGCTCTACCAGCTCGCCTACCACGACCCCACCGCCGGCAAGGAACGCCGCATCGAAGCCCGCATCGAATTCCACCAGCGGTTCGCCCTGCCGCTGGCTTGCATCGTTCTGGCTCTGGTCGGCATCCCGCTCGGCGTCTCGTCGCGCAAGGGCGGAAAATCGGGTGCTTTCGTCGTCACAACCTCCATCGCGTTCCTGTACTACATGGGTCTCATCAGCCTCATCGGGCTCGCTCGCCAGGGCTCGGTCCCGGTGGCGCTCGCTGTCTGGACTCCCAACCTCGTCCTCGCGCTAGCCGGCACCCTGCTGATGTTCACTCTCGAGCGCCCCGGCGACCGCGACTGGATCGGCAGCATTCGCGGCTGGCTCGGCCGCCGCGTCGCCCGCCTCCGTGGAAAACTCGCGTCCGATGCCCCCGTCGTGCGCCACCGCATCCCGAAGTTGCCCATCCTGCCCCAGATCCTCGACGCCTATGTGCTGAACAGCTTCCTCTTCTACGTCGGGCTTCTGCTCATCAGCTTCGTCCTGATGATCCATGTCTTCACCTTCTTCGAACTGCTCAGCGACATCGTGAAGAACCGCATCCCGATGTACCAGGTGTTCGAGTATCTCTTCTTCCTCACCCCGAAGCTCATCTACGACACCGCGCCGGAAAGCGTGCTCGTGGCCGTCCTCATCACGTTTGGTATCTTCAGCAAGAACAACGAAGTCACTGCGTTCAAGGCCTGCGGCGTCAGCCTGTACCGGCTCGCCATCCCCGTGCTCCTCGCCAGCGGATTCCTCAGCGCCAGCCTGTTCGCCTTCGACCACTACTACATCCCGGAGGCCAACCGCCGCCAGGACGCTCTCCGTAACGTCATCAAGGGACGACCGGCGCAGACCTATCTCCGCCCCGACCGCAAGTGGATCTACGGCCGTGGCGACCGCATTTACTTCTACAAGTACTTCGATACCGCCGAATCCGTCATGGTCGGCGTCAGCGTCTTCGAACTCGACCCGCAAACCTTCCGCCTCACGCGCCACATCCAGGCCGAGCGCGCGCACTGGGAGAAGTCGCTCAACAAGTGGGTTTTCGAAAACGGCTGGAGCCGTGACATCTCCGGTTTCCACGAGACCAAATTCCTCGACTTCCGCGGTCAGACCATGACCTTCCCCGAACTGAACGAGCCGCCCAGCTACTTCATGAAGGAGGTGAAGCAGTATTTCCAGATGAACTTCGAGGCCCTCGGCGCGTACATCCGCGAACTTCAGCAGTCCGGGTTCAACACCATCGCGCTCCAGGTGCAATACCACAAGAAGTTCTCGGTGCCGCTGTTCGCCGTCATCATGGCGCTCATTTCCATTCCGTTCTCATTCCTCGCCGGCAATCGCGGTGCCATGGCGGGAGTCGGTGTCAGCTTCGCCATCGCCATCGCCTATCTCAGCATCTCGATGCTCTTTGAACAGATCGGCAACCTGAACCAGTTACCGCCCGAGGTCGCCGCCTGGTCGCCGGATGTCATCTTCACACTCACCGGCCTGTACTTCCTCGCCCGAATGCGAACCTGACGCTCAAGAAAACGCCGATTCTGCCGATAAGTCCGCCATGGTCGATTTCGCCATCCCCCTCGCCGGCATCACCAACGCCGAATCCCGAGCCAGCACCGCCGCCGCCCGCATCGCCCGCGCTTCCGATCCGCAAGATACTGTCGATCTCAGCGCCGAAATGATCGCTCTGCTCGAATCGAAGAACGCCCAAGCCGCCAACGTGAAGGTCGCCCAAACCTTCGACGACATTAATCAGGCTACCCTGAATCTGCTGGGCTGACGCCACTGTGATTTTTCGCGCCGCCCATGCGAATAACAGATTGGCCGATGAGCACAAGCGAACTCCACGAACGTTTCCAGGCATGCATGGAGGAGCACCGGAAGATCCTCTACAAAATCTGTAACTCGTATTGCCGAAACCGTGACGATCGGGAAGATCTCGCCCAGGAAATCATCATCCAGCTTTGGCTGTCGTTCCCGAAGTACGACGGCCGGCACCGCTTCTCCA
The DNA here is from genome assembly GCA_038322675.1 of Bryobacterales bacterium. Lineage (GTDB taxonomy): Bacteria > Acidobacteriota > Terriglobia > Bryobacterales > Bryobacteraceae > TMP-7. The sequence goes on along the minus strand of JBBQGE010000032.1, from coordinate 5,780 downwards.
CCTGGATGTATCGCATTGCCCTGAACGTCGCCATCTCCTTTTATCGGCGCGAGAGTACGCGCACGCGCCACGTTCTCCCAGCCGGCGAGCACCTTCTCGAACACGTCGCTGCATCCACCGGCGAATCGGAAGAACTCGCCGTTCTCCATCAGTTCATCGACCAACTCGACCCCTTGAACAAGGCGCTCGTCCTACTCTACCTGGACGGCAACAGCTATCGCGAAATCGCCGACATTATCGGCATCAGCGAAACTAACGTCGCTACCAAGATCAGCCGGTTAAAGCAGACGATGAAACACGAAACAGAGAGAGGTAAGACATCATGGACCTGGATCAAATGAAAGCAAAGTGGGCGGAACAGGATCGCAAACTGGACGAGAACATGCGGCTCAACCGGCAGATCCTCACCGGCATCCAAGTGAAGGCGGGAAAATCCCGCGTCGAGCGCGTACTCGCCTTCACGGCAGTGCACGCGTTCCTATGGGTTGGCTGCATCGTGGCACTCGGTAATTTCATCTACCAGCATCTAGCCGAACCGCGATTCGCGCTTGCGGGTGCCGCACTGGATCTGTACTCGATCGGATTTCTCATCGCTCTCATCCGGCAGATGGCCATCGCCGGACGCATCGACTATGGGCAACCGGTCACCATCATCCAGAAACAGGTGGAAGCCATGCGGATACTGCGCGTCCGGACCATCCAGTGGGCTGTGCTGGCAGGGACTGTGGTGTGGGCGCCCTTCCTGATCGTCGTCTCCCGAGCATTCCTCGGACTCGACATCTATCGTCTGCTTGGCACACGCTGGGTAATGGCGAATCTACTGTTTGGACTGGCCCTCATGCCGCTGGCAATTTGGGTATCGAGAAAGTTCCACGACCGTATCACCGGTTCGCCGTTGATTCAGCGCATGATGAAAGATCTCGCAGGCACCAACTTGAACGCCGCCGTCACGTCTCTGGCGGCCGTCGCTCAGTTTGAGGAGGAACCGGCCCGCTAGTTATGGCATCCCGTTCTCACGTGGCGCGTTGGCCGCAATACGCCTTCTACGACTGGACTCGCGAAATGCCGGCCTCCAAGCGCGTCATCTCCTGGGCCGCCATTCTGATTCAGGCATACGCCATCTGCTGGCCGCGAACATTCAGGCCCTGGTTCGTAGCCTCGCCACCGAGATCAACCGGCACCTCAGCCGCTACACTCCGTCCAATCGTTTTGTACTCACCCGCGACACGGGAGAACTGACCTACGTCAACGCCGGCCACAACGCCCCGCTTATCTCTCCGGCGAATCGGCGACTCCTCTGGACGCAACCGGCTACCCCTGGGGCTCCTGACTGCCGCGAGTTATGAGAGGTGCCCTACTCCTTTTCACCGACGGCTTGACCGATTCCATCCCCGGAGACGATCCCCAACCTCAATTGCGCGAGGCCCTCGACAGCGACCCCGCCAAAACAATGTCCAATCTCAAATCGCTGCTCGACCCGCGCTTCAATGAGGATGACGTGACCATCCTGCTGGTGAAGCGCACCGGCATTCCGGCACGCTGATTGTACCGAGCCGCGCACGCGGCTTAATACTACTAGGTCACAAAATGTGGCGGTCTATCCAGGCCGCAGCCGCCTTTCTGGACGGCCCTCCGATCCGGACAGCCGGCCGGCCCCACAGGCGACTCCCCTACTGGGACACAGTCGATCAGCCCCTCGCATCGAGTATCCCCTTCTGAGAGCGTGACCAGCCCCCTAGCCAGCCATCGCCAGCGCCGTCCCCAACCGCCTCGGGTCACTAGTCACCCACTCCAGATCCTTCGTCCCCGCTACTCGCATCGCACGCTCCAACCTGGGCGCCGCCGCCACCCCCTCCCCCGACCGTGAAACTTCTTCCGCCAAATACAGGATCGACGCCATCACCGACCCCGACAGGTGCGGCTGATGATGATACCGGATTGCCTCCACCAGTCCCTCCGGCAACCGCCATCCGCCCAGTATGGTAGCCCCAATCCCCCCGTGATCCTGCCCCGTCAACGCCAAATCCGCCAGCACCACACAGTCCGACGCATGCGCCAGCCGCCTGTGCGCGATCACGAAATCATCCGCTGCCGCCAACTCCACCGCAATCCGGCCGATGTCGTGAATCAACCCCGCCACAAACGCCTCGGTTGGATCCTTCAGCCCTGCCGTCGCCGCCAGTTGTTCCGCGATCACCGCCACGTCCACCGAGTGTTGCCACAACCCCTGCAGTTCCACCGACGCGAACAACGGCCGCGCCGATGCCGCCAGCACTACCCGCTTCGCCGCGTCTATGCCGATGTACGCGATCGCCGCCCCCACCGAACTCACCGCCTCCTGCCGCCCATACAACACCGAGTTCGCATGGCTCAACAGCGACGTCGCCAGCACCGGATCGCACGCCGTTATTTTCTCGATTTCGCCAAAGGTCGCCCGTTCGTTCCGCAACAGCGATAACGCTCGAAATACCACCGCCGGACACACGCCCAGTCGCGGCGGAACCTTCACTACGCGCGGTCCGTATCGCTCCAGCAGCCGGTCCAGAGCCCGCACCTCGCCAACCACCTCCGCGTACGGCCGTTCGCTGCCCTCAGCCCCGAACAGCGCCTCTTCCACCGATTCGGCAGCGCGCGCCGCAGCAGCTTCGCCGCTGGTCGCCATCTCCCGCTGCATCTCGGCCGCGAGTGCATCCACGCGCCGCATTCTGCTCTCAGAAGCGGGTTTCATCACCTGTTCTTATCGGCTGGCTTCGCCCGCGGCATGAATTTTCAATGGAACCCCAGCCGGTACGCCGATAAGTGCTCTGTTTTCAATCGGCGTTCATCGGCATTCATCGGCATTCATCGGCGGCTATCCCCTTTTCCGCAACCTGCTTACGGCTCCTAACTCCTGCCTCCCAAAATCCACCCCACCGCATTATGCTGCAGCTTCACATACTCCGGAGCCCATAAATCACTCAGCATATGCCCCGGCGACATATAACACACCCGGCCCTTCCCATAGTCATACGCCCATCCACCCGGCGCCTTCACCCCCTGACTCCCATAACTCAACCCATCCTCATTCACCGTCTCCAGAAACACGAATTTCGGGTCTTTATCATAAGTCATGTAATGCTGCTCATCCGTCACCACGAAATCCCTAACTCCGCGCGTAATCGGATGATCCGCCTTCGTCACCTTTACCCGAAATCTCCGGATCGGCGGATGACCCGTGTACGCTCCACCCAACACATCCCGAAAATCCGGATCCGTCAGCCCCACATGCGTCGTATTGTGCAGAAACAGCGCCGCCCCGCCCGACTCCACAAATCGCCGTACCGCCTTCCCCTGCTCCGGCTTCATCCAATACTGCGACTTCGCCTTCGCCCACTCCACCGGCGGATCGAACTCCAGCTTCGGCCTCCCCGTCGCCACCCACGCCGCGTTCGTGCTCTCATCGCCCCCATACCCGTCCGGCCAGATCATCCCGTCCCGCAGCACGATCAGCGCCTTGTACCCGTCCAGCGTTTCTTCATTCAGCAGCGAGGTCTCATCCGTGAAATCGATATTCACCCCGAGTTCCTTCGCGATCGTCCGCGTCAACCCGATCCGTATGTAGTCCGAGTTGTGGTACCGGTCGCCGATCAGCGCGAACGCCGTTGCCTTCTTCGCCGCCCCGGCCGCGCCCCGCACCATCGCCACCCCCGCCATCGCCGCCAACATCGAACGCCGAGTCGCCTTCAACGCCATTCCGCCCTCCTTACTTCACATCGAACAACAGCACCGTGTAATCCTTCGATGCCAGCGTTCTCTCGATAGTCGGCCACACCTGTCGATGCAAATCGGATGCCACCCACTTCTGCCGCAGTTCCTCATTCCGAAACGTCAGCACAAACCGGTAATTCATCCCCGCCGGAGCCTTCCCCATCACCGCCGACCGTAGCTTCAACATCTTCGCATCCACATATCCCAACTGCTTGGCCGCCGCGGGCCGAAAAATCGTCGCGAAATTCTTCAGCATTTCCTGTTCTTTCGCCGGATCGACATTCAAATCCACCTCTAACTGGATCGGACGCCTCGCCGGAGCCCCCTCGCTCGCGCCCGCCCCAGCCCCCGCCGCCAGCAATGCCTGCAAATAAGTCCGTCGATTCATATCTCCCTCCTCCTCAATACAACGGTTTTTCTCCCGCCACCGACAGCTTGATCCGGTACAACCCCGTCCGCGCCGTTATATACAGCGACTTCCCATCATCCCCCCAGGCGCAGTTCGCCGGAGTCTCCGGCGGCTGAATCGTCCCCAGGTGCTTGCCTTCCGGCGAAAACACCCACACGCCACCCGGACCACTCCCATACACATTCCCCGCCGAATCCACCTTCATCCCATCCGGCAGCCCGTCCGCTTTCTCTGCCGTCACGTCGTAAAACACCCGGCCATTCCTCACTGAGCCGTCCGCCGTAACCTCGTACCGCATCCACACTTTCCGCTTTTCATCCGAATTCGCGACATACAACACCCTCTCATCCGGCGAAAACGCGATCCCGTTCGGCCGCGTCAGATCCTTCACCACCACCTCCACCCTCCCATCCTTCATCCGTCGATACACCCCGTTGAACGGAATCTCCTTGGCCGGATCTTCGTCCTGCTTGGCCAGCCCATACGGAGGATCGGTAAAGTACAACGACCCATCCGACCGGAACACCAGATCGTTCGGACTATTGAACCGCTTGCCCTCATACCGCTCCACCACCGGTGTCACCTGCAGATCTTTCCCGATCCGCGCAATCCGCCGCCCCGTATGCTGGCACACCAGCACCCACCCGTCCGCATCCACAACCTCCCCGTTCGGCCCGACAAATCCCCCCGGCGCCACGTTCCCCGGATCGCCGCCCGCCTTCTCCACCAGCACCTTTACCTCCCCACTCGGCGACGACTGGCGCACCACATTCCCCACCACATCGCTGAACCACAACACCTGCTCCGGCCGTCGCCACACCGGCCCCTCGGTAAACTGAAACCCTCCCGCCAGTTTCTCGATAACGGCATCTTTCGGAATGATCCGATCGATCGCCGGGTCCACCCGCAACACCCCGCTCTGTTCCCTTCGGAGCCGCCTCCCGGCTCGAGCAACCCACCAACACCACCACCACCGCCAGCCAGCTGATTTGTCTCATCCCGGTCTCCTTCGTGCCCCCCGCGCGAACTATTCTATTCCCAAATCGGGAATCCGAGGCAACGGCCAACTCGCGACAGCCGTCCTCGCCCTCTGCTTCACCGTCACTGCCTTCGCCGCCGACATAGCCGGAAAATGGAACGCCAGTTCCAGAACCCCCGACGGCCAGGATATGCAACTCGTCTTTAATTCCAAACTCGACGGCGACAAGATCTCCGGCACCGTCTCGGGCGACGAAATGAAACTCAAGGTCGATATGGGCAATAACTCCATGGACATGACCGCCAAACGCGCCAAATCCTGACAAGCAACAACTTCAAGCGCCACGCCCGTAAGGGAGTGGTTACGCCTATTTCCGCAGTAACTCATCCAACAACAGGAATCGATCGCGCATCTCCGGCCGGGCATGCGACTCCGCATCGATATGCATCACCTGGAATCCATCCTGGGGCGACCATGCCGGCCATTCCGGCAACCCCGCGGCGTTAGCCCGCTTATCTCACAAACAATTGGCAGAAGGCCGTCCTTCATGGGATAACTGAGTTTCCACACAGCAGTTAGCGCCAGAGAGGAGACGGCCTTCGCTATGACAGAGTGTAACCAATCGAGCTTCGGATTTGAAGGATG
>JBBQGE010000031.1:0-63430 GCA_038322675.1 Bryobacterales bacterium | reverse complement strand
CATCCTGAGCGCTTCGTCAGGCGGCCGCCGACTCCGCCGCCACTTCCCAAGGAGGTCTGGATCAACAAACCATTAAACTCAGACGACAATACTCACTAAACTCTTCCAAGGAGTGTCTCAAACTCGTTGACACGCGCCGGTTGGGCGAGGACGCGTGTTGAGACCTTGACGCCAGTTGGATAGTAGGTGGTGTCCAAGCGTGCGGTCACTTTCAGGCCGGTCGTGGTTGTGGTGGTGCGGATAAACTTCAGTGCCTTCTCGTAACTGTCCAGAGGCTCGGCTTCCCAGTTTTTGCTGATCTGGCTGAATAGGCGATGCTCGATAGGATTCCATTTGGAGGCGCCGGACGGGTAGTGAGCAACGGTGACACTCAGTCCCAGACCATCGCAGAGTTGCCGCTGAATCTCTTGCTTCCAGGCCCCGCGCTGCGCCCCATTGCTGCCACCGGTATCGGCCAGGATGAGGATGTGTCGGGACTGCGGATAGCGCTTGCGTCCCTCTATCTGCCACCACCTGCGAAGGCAGGAGACGGCGAAGGCGGAGGTTTCGTGGGAAGTACCCAGGAACACACAGCCGCGGTTGGCTTGGGTGTCATAGATGCCATAGAGAATACCGATACCCTTGGCAGCGGACCGAGAATCATGATCGTTGACCTCGGTGGAGGATGGCTCCCACTTCACTCCTGGGTTCTTGAAGTTACCGATCAACTCCCTCTTTTTGGCATCCACGCTCAGGACCGGATCGCCATGCTTTTCGAACTGATCGCGCTGCCGGCAAAGATAGCGGAACTGGCGGTCGCGGTCGGAAGTAGAGCCGGCGGAAATCGTCTTGCGATTGGTGCGCAGACAAAACTTCATCTGTCGCAGCAGCCGTCCCACCGTGTTGCGCCCGACGGCAATCCCCAGCCGCTGGAGTTGCTGAGCGATCTTGTCAGTGGTTTTCCGGGTCCACTTCAGCCCGCTGATGGGGTCCCCGGCGGTTTCCCTTTCCATCAGCTTGTGGATGGCATCGATCACTCTGGGCGTTTTTTCTCCGTTGGTTTGCGCCCTCCACCCACGCTCCGCACCCGGCCCACTTCCACATCCTGGGCCAACAGTTGCCGTCGTCCTTTGGCGACCGTGTGCGGGTCCAGGTGGAGAAGGTCGGCGATCTGGCGGTCTCCACCCAACTGGAGCGATTCCAGGCCAGCGTACAAACGCCGTTGTTGTTCATCGAGCAGGCTGGCAAACAGCACAATCGCCGCTCGTAGTTCATCGGACGCCGTGTCAGCGGATTCGGCGGCGGCTGACTCCAGCAGCACTTGCCGCGCCCGCAACTGCTGCTGACGCGTTCGAGGATTGCTGGCGCAGTACAGATATAGGCCGGAAACAGTCTGGCGGGCGATCCTGTCTTGCTCGATCAACCGCAGTAGGGGTTCCTTCACTGGTACGTGGAGGAGGTCTTCCAACTCGGAAGCGAAGTAGCCAGCCGGAGCCTGAGTGACGCAGACTTCCACGGTGGCCACCAGGGTACCGTGACGAGAAAACCAAACCGAGTCGAATGACCACAAGCCACGCTCGTCAAAAGCGGCGATTTCATCGAGTGTGTAGAAGGAGCCGCGGTGGGAATAGCTGGTCCGGTACGAAAGCTCCTTAAGCTTGCGGAAAACGGTGATATCAGCGTCGGTGCCTAACAGTTGCTTCAATTGCGGCAAGTTGGCGATGCGATTCTTGAGCAAAAATCGCGGAGCCCATTGGCTCAACTACGCCTTTCATTAGGCCAGTTCAGTCGCTTCCGGGAATCAGCTCAAAAGCGCGGCCAAGGTCATTATGATTCTACTCTTCCCGCCAGCTGCTACTTTATTGTTGGGCGGTTCCTAAGCACGACAGTTACCCGTGTCTTCGGTCAAGCGGACGGGGGTGCCTCAAGATAACAACGAATTGTATTCGCGAAGGTACGCGTGTCAATCGGCTTAGTGATGTATCCGTTGCAGCCAGCATCGACGGCGCGTTCAGCGTCGCCTTTCATGGCGTAAGCCGTGAGCGCTACGATCTGGATATCGTCCAAGGCCGGATCGCGCCGCAAAAGGCGAGTCAGTTCCAGACCATCCATCCCCGGAAGCTGCATATCCATGAGAATCAAATGCGGGTGAATAGCGCCCAGCACCTGGAGCGCTTTTTCCGCGTCCTCCGCCAAACTTACCTTATAACCTTCACTCTCCAGAAGGATTTGAGTCAGGACCAGGTTGTCTGGATTGTCATCTACGATCAGAATCGATTCGTTCACCTGCGCCTCACATTCAACCTTAGAGCTTATCAATATCCCACTCAATTCTAAAGCCGGCAGTGCCCCACAGAAAACCGGTTCACTCAGACGAGGGGCCAACACATGGCCGTCCCCTGTTCCCAGGGTGGACCCTTCACAGGAGTTTGCCTGACCGCGGCGAGAGTCTGCGCGAGGTCGTAAAGACTGACCGGCTTCGGCAGGTACGCGTCCATGCCGCCCGCCAAGAAGCGTTCCTGGTCGCCTGGAATCGCGTGCGCGGTTACGGCAATGATGGGTATGTGTCCACACTGGTCCGCTTCTTTCTCGCGGATTCTTCGGGTCTCTTCGAAGCCATCCATGACCGGCATCTGGATGTCCATCAGAACCAGATCGAAGCGCTGGGAGCCAATCGCGTGCAACGCTTCCAGCCCATTTGAAGCCGTTGCCGACGTGTGACCAAGTTTGGCGACCATGCGGACGGCCACACTCAGATTCACTCTGTTATCGTCCACTTCCAAAATGTGAAGGCCTCGCGATGAAACGGAGGCGCCCGTCGGGCCGGTCGACGATACAGGTCCGGTGTGCAACATCTTCACGCAGCCGAGCAACGCACCGTCCGGTATCGACATTTCGTACCTGTCCAAACCCTCTCGTGTGGCTCGAACACAACCAGACCAGAGCTTCAGCGTGTCAATCCTCGAATTGGCGGACCGCCTGGCTGGACCGATGCTCCAGGGCTGAACTCGGCGTACTCCCGGTCTATCGAGAGGTAACGGTATGCAGACTACGATCCCCCAGGCGATAAGCGGCTGAGCCGTGGCGCACGGTGAAACGACGCCGAAGCGTGCGCCACCTGTTCACTGGTTCACGAATACGCCCGTTTGGTCGAGCAGCGCCAACAGATCTTTTCCGTCCACCGGCTTGGAGAGATAGCCTTGAATGTCGCAACAAGCCGTGGCCTCGTTGCCGAGCCCGGAGATGACGATTACCGGCGTCTTCCGATGTTCATTCAACGATCGAATCCTGGACAACGCCTCGAGCCCCAATCCGTCGGGCAGCATCACATCCAACGTGATCGCGTCGTAACGGTGTTCCCGGCATTTTGCAATGGCCTCGGAACTGGTGGCGGCCGTTTCCACCGCGTATCCGGCGTACTGCAGGGTGCGCGTCAACAGGAGGCACTGTATCGCTTCGTCCTCTACAACCAGGATCGTAGGCCTGTTTCCGGCCGGCCGCTGGTCTTTGGGGAGAACCGCGAAAAACGTGCTGCCTTTGCCGGGCGAGGTCTCGACGCCGACCCTGCCGCCTTGTGCTTCCACGATGTGTTTGGTCAGCGCCAGGCCAAGTCCAGTCCCCTGGTAACGCTTACCGCTGCTGGAGTCGATCTGGTGGAATTCCGTGAACAGGAGCGGCAGGTCCTTTTCGGCGATCCCGATGCCGCTGTCCTCCACCGCAAGGCGAAACTCGGTGGCAGTCTCCAGGCTTGCACTGACCGTCACTCGGCCGCCTTCGCCGGTGAACTTGAGCGCATTCGAAAGGTAGTTGTACAGAATCTGCTTGAGTCGTCCCCCATCCGCGATCACGTCATTCACTTCGGGCGCGACGACGGTTTCGATCAGGATCTTCTTGTCTCCAGCCATTGGCGCGAGGATACCCGTGACTTCCTGGATGATGTTGAGCAGACATACTTGTTCATTCCGCAGATCGATCCGCCCAGCCTCCACTTTGCTCAGATCCAGCACGTCATTGATCAACTGAAGCAGATGCTTGGCACTTTTGTGAATACGGTTCAATAACTCCCTGGGCCGCTCCGGCAGAGGACCCACTTTGCCGTCATAGAGCAGTTCCGTGAACCCAATAATGCCGTTTAACGGCGAGCGTAGCTCATGCGACATATTGGCCAGAAACTCGCTTTTCATGCGGCTGGCCTCCTCCACCCGGCAGTTCTGCCGTTCCAACTCCACGTTCTGGCTCCGCAGCCGGTCTTCCAACCGTTTGCTGTCCGTGATATCTCGTACCGCCGCGCAGACCATCCCGTGCTCGACCACCGGTGTCGCACTGCCGGTCAGCCAACGGTAGGAGCCGTCCTTGGATACAAACCGGATTTCAACCCCTTCCATTGGTACGCCTCCCGCAAAACCGGCGGCGATGGCGAGAGCCCGCGGACGGTCTTCCGGATGCACGAATTCTACCCAGGGCTTACTGCACATTTCAGCCGGAGTGAATCCCAGCGTCTTTTCCCAGGCTGGATTGAGCCGGTAGATGTACCCTTCCAAATTGCAAATGCACAGCATGTCGAGGGAGAGCGCGAAGAATCGATTCAACTCGTCCTCGGCGCGCTGGTGCATCTGCTCGGCTGTAATGCTCTGCAAGGCGAAACTCACATTGGCTGACAACTCGTCCAGCAACGCCACGCTCTCGTCGTCGAAGGAGTCCCGGGCGGAGGCGTAGATCGCGATCGCACCGATGGTGCGGCCGTCCACGGCGATGGGGAACACGCCGGCGGACCCGTAACTGTGCCGCAAGTCCCGCTTGGGCCAGGACGGCGCGTGCGGATCCGCCGCCAGGTCGATGCATACGACGTGCCGGTTCTCCAGGATGGCGGTGGCGACCGGTCCTCGCGCCGCTGGCGCCGCGGTCGTGGAAATGCCTTCGAGGTCTTGCCGGTCGCCGCAACTGGCGACGGGTCGTACCAGGTCCGTTTCGGTTCCGGCCAGCCCCACCCAGGCCATCTGAAAGCCGCCTTCCTCGACCACTACGCGGCAAATCTCCCGGAACAAGGCCGTGCTTTCCCGTATCCGGACGATGGCCTGGCCGGCATGGCTGAGAACGGAGTAAAGCCGATTCAATTGGCCGATCCGCGCTTCCGCAAGGCGGCGCTCCGTCACATTCTCGGCGATCATTTCGAGGCAGGCCGGGACTCCCTCCCGGTCCCGCAGAAGACGTCCGCTGAGTCGAATCGTAAGCGGCACCCCGTCCGCGCGCTTCCATTCGATTTCGGTTTCCTCCACCGATCCGTTTCGGCCACCCTGCTGCAATAACGCGGCGACCACTTGCGGAGCCAGCGCGACGTTGTTGGCGGCGTCGGCGCCGAGCAGATCCGCCGGAGAGTCATACCCGAGCATCTCAGCCAGCGCGGGGTTCAATTCCAGCAGCCGTCCGTTGGAGGCGTTCAACCGCAGGATACCGCACGGGGCGCTTTGAATGAGGGAACGATAGCTCGCTTCCGAACGCCGCAGAGCCTGTTCGTCCCGTTCCCGCTCGCGCAGCATCCGCTGTTGCTCGAGTGCGCGCCGGATTGCGACCGGCAAGTGCATTATGCGGTCTTTCAGGACGTAATCCGCTACCCCTTGCTTGAGACATTCCACCGCCATCTCATCGCCCAATAATCCCGTCACCAGGATGAAGGGGGTATCCACGCCTGCTGCTTTCGTTACCTCGAATGCGTCCATCCCGGTCGTCCCCGGCATGCGGTAGTCGGAGAGAATGACATCGTAGTGGTTCGAATGCAGCCGCTCCCGGAACTCGTCCAGCGTGGTCGCATTATCCGAAGTGACAGCGAATTGCGCGGCTCTCAAGGCGCGCAGGGACAGCTCAATATCCTCGGCATCGTCTTCGAAAAAGAGCACACGGAGTTCGTTCTTGATGTGTTTCGCCGCAATGGGCTCAGATGATTGCATTACCTTGCTCACCTTCCATTGCGAATTCCTTCCTCGAAGACCTGGCGAGGCGGCGCCTCATTCAGGCGCAGCCAGTAATAACCCAGCCGCTTGATAGTAGACTGGAACTGATCGAAATCCACCGGCTTCTGGATATAACTGTTGGCGCCCAGATCGTAGCACCGCACCACATCGTCTTCCTGCTTGGACGAAGTGAGGATGACAACCGGCACCGCTTTGGTGCCCCGATGGCCCTTGATCTGCTCCAGCACCTCGAGCCCATTCACCTTGGGAAGCTTCAGATCCAACAGAATCAGCTTGGGATGATTGTCCGGGTCCCGTTCACTATAAGCCGCCCGGCAGAAGAGGAAATCCAAGGCCTCTTCTCCGTCCCGCGCAACCTGTATCCGGTTGCCAACATGTTCGCCGGACAACGCGCGCATGGTTAATTCCAGATCCTCGGGATCGTCTTCCACCAACAGAATTTCAACTTGATCCTTGAACATCATCGTTCTCCTGCCAGAAGCGCCGCCGGCTCCGCGGTGGGCTGTTCCAACCCCGGCTGCCCCGGCGCTTCCAGCGTGAAATAAAATGTGGCGCCCTTTTCCAACTCCGCTTCGGCCCAGATACTGCCCCCGTGTTTACGAACAATCCGCTGGACTGTCACCAGGCCGACTCCCGTACCGGCGAAGTCCTCCCGGCGATGCAGCCGCTGGAACACGCCGAACAGCTTGCCGACGTACTTCATGCTGAAGCCAACTCCGTTGTCCCGCACAAAGAAGACCGTTTGACCGTCCACCTCTGTCTGGCCCACTTCGATCACCGCCGTCTTGCGCGTACGGCTGAACTTGACGGCATTCGAGAGCAGGTTGCCAAACACCTGGCGCGTGAGTATCGGGTCGCAGTCGGCGAACGGCAGGTCGGCTATGCGCCACTCAATGTTGCGGTCCTGTATTTCAGGCTTCAGATCCTCGATCACGTCTTCCACCAGCGAACCCAGTCCCGTGAGTTGTTTGGATACCTCGCGGCGCGAAGTACGCGACAACTCGAGCAGTTCGTCGACCATGCGGCCCATCCTCTGCGCTCCTCCACAGATACGCTCCATTGACCGGCGTGCGTCCTCCGGAACTTTCGGGCCGTAATCCTGAAGCAGGATCTTCGAAAAACCATCGATATGGCGGAGTGGCGCCCGCAGGTCGTGAGACACGGAGTAGTTGAACGCCTCGAGTTCCTGATTGAGGGCTAACAAGTCGCCGGTCCGCTGCCGGAGCGCTTCTTCGGTCTGCTTCTGCTGGGTAAGATCGAGGTGCGTCCCCACGATGCGGACTACGGGACCGCCGGCCTCGCGCCGGACTGCCACGGCCCGGGAGAGCATGGCAACGTAGTGGCCCTCCTTGTGCCGGAGGCGGAATTCCAAGTCGAAATCGCACTCCCCGCGCAAGACGGCTTCAATCCCGGTGAGGGCCCGCGCCCGGTCGTCCGGATGGAGAAGCTGCTCCCAATCGGTGTAGCGCCCCTCGAGGTCGGACTCGGTGTAGCCCAACATCTGCTTCCACCGGGAGGAGTACCACACGGCGTTGGTCTCCAGGTTCCAGTCCCACACGCCTACTTTCGAAGCGCGAAGGGCCAGGGTCAGACGCTCCTCGCTCCGGTGCAACTGGACGGTACGCGCCTGCACCTGTTCTTCCAACTCCTCGTTGGCCTTTCGGAGATTCTGTTCGGCCTGCTTCAGGTCGTCGATATCTGTACAGGTGCCGAACCACTTAACGACGTCTCCGGCCGCATCGCGCAACGGTACGCCCCGCACGAGAAACCAGCGATAGCTGCCGTCGGTCGCCCGCAAGCGGCTCTCGACACGGTAAGGGGCACCGGTTCCGGTCGCATGGTTCCAGGCGTCCCATGCAGCCTGCTTATCGTCAGCGTGGAAGGGAGTGTTCCAGCCTCGCCCATGGCTCTCCTCCAGGGTCAACCCGGTATAATCCACCCATCTCTGGTTGAAATACACGTTCAGACCGTCGGGCATGCACATCCAGACCATCTGCGGCACCAGGTTCGCCAGCGTCCTAAACGCCGTCTCACTCTCCTGGCGCGCCGCTTCGGCCTGCTTTTGCCCGGTGATGTCGCGGCTCACCCCAACCAGCCCGATAATTTCACCATTGGAGGAATCGATGACGCTGCCGAGGAGTGCCTCGCTGGCTATCAGCGCGTGCTCCGCCTGGTTGCGCCCGGTGACATCGCGGGCTACGGTGGAGACGCCCGTACCACGGCCCGCCAGGTCTCGAATCGGCGAGACGGCCAGCGAAACCTGAACGCTTCGGCCATCCTTGCGAACGCGCTCGGCTTCATGACGCTGAACTTTTTCGCCCCGATCCACTCGTCGAAGAATTTCGAACGGATCGTCGCGGCGATCGCGAGGGCACAGAATGGTGATCGATTGGCCGGTGATCTCCTCGGCGGAATACCAGTAGAGGCTTTCCGCGCCGGCGTTCCAACTCCGGCTGACGCCGTCCAGATCCTTGCCGATAATTGCGTCGCCGGTGGAGTCGACAATGGAGGCCAGGTAGAAACGCATCTCGTCGGCCTGCCCGCGCTCTCGCTCCGCCCGTTCGGTAAGGCGCAACCGGAGACGGGCGGTCTGGGCCAGGTAGACCGCCGTGCCTAATAACGCGGTCACCAATAGGCCTAAAACCAGCACCGTTACAGGCATCCCGGAGCAAAGACGGGACGCCCCGTCGAGGTGGGCACGCTCCACCGTTTGCAGCGCCTCCCAGAATGAAACCGACGTGACCACACCGCTCATCGTGGCCACCGCAACCAGCCAGAGCGCCCGACTTCCATCCTCCGGTGGCGTGTTCCGCCAGGAGAACAGCATCACCGAGGCGCCAAGCACCGTTAACCCGATGGCGGTATGGGCCGCCATGGGGGTGAAGTGGCCCCATGCAGGCGTGTCCAAGCCGGTTACGTAACCGGCAACTGCGTTCATGCCCAGGGCCGACCCGGCGGATGCCAGTAGGGCGGCCAGCGGACAGCGCCATCCGCATGCCGTGCCGAAGCTCAGCAGCAGCATTGCGATGGCCAGGCAGAGGAGCGCGATGCCGGTATTAGGAGCTACGGGCGTAGGATGATACAGCGCCGCGGCAGGCAGCGTGAATCGCGAGAGCAGCGTGGAGGTGCCCAGTAACAGGATCAATGCCGCGGCTCCAGCGCCCAGACGTGCGGTGACGCGCAAGCCTCGGCCGAGAGCAACCAAAGCGACACCCAAGATCACAAAACTCACCGCCGTGTTGTAAGCCATAAGTGTGAATCCCAGGTACACCTGAACCACTCGCATACTCCCGAGATGCCAGCCCACCAGGACTAAGAATCCCAGTGCCGCGACCAAGGGGCCCGACAGCAAGGCCATGGCGTCGAGCTTTCCGTGAGGTTTCATCAGACGACCTCGTCGATTGTGGGAGACGTCGCGGCATTCAGCGTGAAAAAGAACGTGGCTCCCTGTCCCACCACACTCTCGGCCCAGATCGTTCCCCGGTGCCGTTCCACAATCCGCCGGACCGTTGCCAATCCGATGCCCGCTCCCGGAAAATCTCCCATCGAGTGCAGGCGTTCAAAGGGCTGGAACAGCCGTTTCGCCCGTAACGTATCGAATCCGGCGCCGTTGTCCCGCACGAAGTAGACCAGCCGGTCTGCTTCCTGGACCGCGCCGACCGCTATTTTCGGCCGAGTGGTTTTCCCCGTGAACTTCCAGGCGTTGGCAAGCAGATTAGTGAACACCACCTGGACCAGCGCCTCGTCCGCACTGGCGGCGAGCCCGTCTTCCACGAGGCATTCAACCTGGCGCTCGGGGTCCGACCGCGCGAGTTCCGCAAGTACGGACAGCGCGATTTTCGATAGATCCACCGGCTCCCGTTTCAGATCCCTCTGGCTGCTGCGGGATAATTCCAACAACGCGTCAATCAGGTGGCCCATCCGCTCGGCGGCGCGCTGTACACGCAAGCAATGTTCCTGCGCGCCCTCCGGCAATTGGCCGCCGAAGTCGTCGAGCAATGCCTGGGTGAACCCCCGGACGGTCCGCAGCGGTGCTCGCAGATCGTGAGAAACCGAGTGTGCGAAGGCGTCCAGTTCGCGGTTCTTCTCTTCCAACTCCTCCACCATGGCGCCGCGTGCTTCGGCAATCTCCTGGGCCGCCCGTGCCTGCGCCGTTTCCACCTCCTTTGCGAGCAACTCCTCGCGAATACGCCGGTACTCATCTTCGAACTGCCTTCTTCGAAGCTGCGCGCGCACACGGGCCTTGAGCACTGAGAAATCACCGAATTTCGAAACATGGTCGTCCGCACCGGCGTTCATCGCTTCCACCACTGCTTCTGGCGCCTCGGCGGACGTTACCATGAGCAAGGGAATATCCCGGAGGGCTGCCCGGCTTTTTATGATCCGGCAGACCTCCGTGCCGGACAGCTCCGGCATCTGCACGTCCAGGAGAATGCAATCCACCGCCTGCACTTCCAACAGCTCCAGCGCCAGTTTGCCGGAGGATGCCTGGACGACGTCGTAGCCCTCCCCGCGCAACTCCGCCGAAACCGCGTGGAGGAATGTCAGGCTATCGTCGACGGCCAAAACCCTTTTGGCGCCGAGCAGGCTGGATACGGACGCGTCTACGCCCGGTTTATCATGGCCGGAACGTAACAGCGCCGCGATCCGGGCAAGAATGACATCGACATTGGTTTCCTTGCCGAGGTACGCATCGGCTCCCACTTCCGGGGCGCGCAGTTCTTCGCCGCACCCGGTTGACGCCGTCAGCAGCAGACACGGCGTGCCGCGGAGCATTGCGTCCTGCTTCAAGCGCCGTAGTACGGCGCCGCCGCCCTCCCCCAAGACTCCACCCACAATGATGGTGTCCGGGCGGAACATGGACGCCGCGTGCAGATCTTCTTCCCCGGTTTCGGCGGTAACCACTTCATAGCCCGCCGCTTCGAGCACGGATTTGAACTCTTCGCGAAATGTCGCGCTGTCGTCGATCAGCAGAACCCTGGGCGCCGCCGGCCTGGACACGCGCTGCCCGGCGCCGGCCAGTTCCCTCGCGCGGCTCACGATATAGGCGCGGTCATACGGTTTCCCGACATAATCGTCGGCGCCGGAGTGCAACCCGCCTATACGGTTTTGAACTTCGGCCTCGGTGGATAGCAGCAGGACGGGAACCGGAGAAACCCGCCCGCTTTTGATCTCTCGGAGCAGATCGATGCCGTCGCCGTCGGGCAGTTGAACGTCGAGAACGACGAGCGAAAAAGAAGATTCGCGAAGCGTCTCCCGGGCCGCGGCCAGCGTGACGCAAACCGTGGTCGCAAAACCGGCCGACTCGAACGTCTGTTGCAGATCCATCCGCACCGTCAGACTGTCATCGACGATAAGAATGCTGGGCCTGGAGTGGTCCAAACCACCGACCACCGTGAGTGGCCTGTCCGCCGGTCCACGGTCCGCGATTGTAACTCTATGTTCCATTACTTACCATCCCGCCAGCGCGATGGTCATCGCGTGGTGGGCCACTTATCTCTCTTGGCACCGGCGAATCCGGCCAGCACCGATCCGATCTCCTGCAAGCCGGCCACTCTTTCCGCCGCCCCGATACGGATCGCTTCCTGGGGCATTCCGAATACGGTGGAGGTTGTCTGATCCTGGGCAACCGTACGGCCGCCGGCCCGCCGGATCGCCAGCAGCCCCGCGGCGCCGTCCTTTCCCATTCCGGTTAACAGGCAGCCGATGCTTTGGGACCCGATCTCGCGGGCGACGGATTCAAACAGGACGTCCACCGATGGGCGGCAGGAATAACGCTGGGCTTCGTCGGTCAGACTCAGATGTCCCCGCGATACGACCAGGTGACGCCCGGGGCGAGCCAGGATAATACGCGCCTTGCCCGGCTCCGGTAGTGGCTCGCCATCGCAGGCGCAACTCACGCGCAGCCGGGACTGGTTGTCCAGCCACTCGGCCAAGAGACCGCCAAACGCTTCTCCGATATGCAGAACGATCAGGACTGGAAGCGGGAAATCGGAAGGCAGGTCTCGCAGAATCTCCACCAACGCGGCCGGGCCGCCCGTGGAAGCGCCAATGGCCACCAGTCGATAGACGTCCGGTTTCAGCGCGGGCCAGACAGGCGAGCTTCCGAGCGTTTCCGGTAAGCGCCCGCGCACATGCGTGATCACCCGAATCCGCGTCACCATTTTGATGCTCGCCAGGAAAGTCCGTTCCCAGGCGCCGTCCGTCTCATCGCCCCTTGGTTTTTCCAGCACGTCGACGGCTCCGGCGGCAAGCGCATCATAAGTGTTGAAAAGATCTCCTCGATTGGTGGAAGAGGAGACGATCAGAATCGGCGTCGGGCAATAGGCCATCACGTACTCGGTCACCGCCAAGCCGCTCAGTACGGGCAGCTGCATGTCCAGCGTCATAACGTCGGGACGCAACTGCCGGCACAGTTCGATCGCCGTCTTGCCGTCACCGGCCTCACCGACGACGTCGATGCCCGAGTTGGCCGTAAGCACCTCCACCAGACGCCTGCGCACCGTCAGCGAATCTTCCACCACCAGTACGCGTATCTCGCTCATGCCCTCACCAACTGATGGATCATTTGCAGAAACGAGCCCTGGTCGAATTCGCTCTTCACAATGTGGGCATAAGCGCCAGCCTCGGTGCCGCGCCGGCGGTCGTCGGCCGACATCCGGGAAGTCACCAGAATGGCGGGGGTCGCGCGCAAGACCGGATCCGCCCGGGTGCGAGCGACAAATTCGAAGCCATCGATTCCCGGCATTTCGACATCCACCAGAAACAGGCTGTGGTTTTGTGCGCGAGCCTTTTCCAGACCCTCTTCACCGGAGGTCGCGATCTCCACGCGATATCCGGCCGACTCCAGGATGCTTTGCTCCACCATGCGGGTGGTCAAAGAGTCGTCGATCACCAGAATGGGCTCGCTCGGTGTGTTCGAGCCTGGCTTTCGCTCCAGACCCCGGTAAGCCGCCTCGATCAACCCTTCGGTATCCAGGACCAACTCGGGATTCCCATCGCGGTCCAGCGTCGCCCCGGAAACCAGCGCCGTGGCCGGTGCCAGCGCCGGCAGCGCGTGGATCAGTATCGTTCCCGTCCTCACCAGCCGGTCGACGCCGATCGCCGCCAGCCGCGAACCGGAGGTGACGATGGCCGCCGGCCACCGATCGCCCCGTGTCACCGTCGATTGCCGTCCCAGGACTGTCGAGAGCGGCAGAAAAGGAATCATCCGCCCGCGATACACCATCGATTCGCGGTCTCCGGCTCGTACGATATCCCGGCCCTCGATCCGCGTCGTCTCAAGCACGCTGGCCAGCGGAATGGAAGCGGCTACCCCGCCGGCATTTAACATCAGGGACTGCACCGCGCTCATCGAAACCGGGACGCAAACCTCTACCGTCGCACCCCGCCCGGACGCCGTCTCCACGGTAATGTCACCTTTGAGCCGGTTCACTGCGGCACGCACGATTTCCAGACCGATTCCCCGTCCGGAAATCTCGGTCGGTGTGTCAGTAGTGCTGACGCCCCCACGCTGCAGCAAATCGATGGCTTCCGGGAGAACCAGGGACTCCGCCTTCGCCGGCGAGATGACCCCTATTTTGACGGCCATCCGCCGGATGGCTCCCAAATCGAACCCCGCGCCGTCATCGCGGCAGAGGAACGCCGCACGCTGCCCCCGGCGCTCCACCCTGATTTCGATCCGGCCGCACACCGACTTGCCCGCGGAAATACGGTCTTGTTCGGTCTCAATACCATGTGCCACTGCATTGCGGACCAGATGCAGGAGCGCTTCCCGGATCGTGGCCAGCACGTCGGCATCGAGGCGCAGGTCGCCGCCTGCGGTCTCCAGTTGCACTTGCTTGCCCAAACTGACTGAGGCATCGCGGGCCGCCCGCACCAGCGCAGGGAAGATGGTGGATACCGATAAAAGGCGGAGACCGGTGGCGAGTTCACGCGCTTGGCCAGATTCCCGCTCCAGCCGTTCCACGCTACCGGTCAGCGTGGTTTCCAGCAACCGAAGGGAATCCAGTAGTTGTTCGGCCAAGGCCCGGACTCTCGGGGTTGCGGAAGCGTGGGTTCCTTCCGGGCGCGACCGCACCTGCTGCACCAGCAGGTTGGCCACCCGCCTGGCTCGCCCAAGCGCCTCGGCGCCATTCTCGATTCCAGTCAGTTCGGTGCCTGCCCGCGCCAGCCGGGCAAGCAGGAGATCGACCTCCTCCACCTCCACCCGCACCGTTTCGAAGACCTCTTCGTTCACGGGACGCGGAGCGGCGGTCGCAACCGGGTGGGGAGCCGGACTGAGCGCCGCCAGCCCGGCGCCGATCTGGTCCAGCGCTTCGAGCACTTCGCGTGCCCGTTCTTTCGGTACCGGGCTGATTCCCTCGCGAAAGGGTGCCAGGAGATCCTCGATACCGTGGGTCAATTCCGCGATGGCCGGCTGTCTGACCACGCGGGAGGCGCCCTTCAGGGTGTGGGCCAGCCGCAGCAGGCTTCTCACCCGTTGCCGATCCGCGGTTCCGCTTTCGAGCTCGAGAACGCCCTGTGTGAGCCCTTCCAGAAGCTCACGGGCCTCGATGCGAAAGTATTTATAGGGATCGTCCGCCATACTTTCCTACGCGCTCGCGTGAGACCGCACGATGAGCGAGAGCTCGCGAGAAAGGTTAGCCAGTTGCGTGGCCGTCTGCAGCGTTTGGCTGGAGGTGACCTCGTTTTCACGGCTGGCCTGCGCGGCCCCGGAAAGCGCGCTGCTCACCTGCTCGACGGCGCTCATCTGCTGCTTGGTGCTCAATTCGATCGCGCGCGCGGCCTGGGTGGTGGTGGAAACCAGCTCGGTTATCTGCTTGAACGCGCGGGTCACGTCCTCGAAATGGCGCAGTCCGGCATCCACCGCCTTGGATCCGCTTTCGGTAGCCAGCACGGTGGTATTGACAGCCCCGCGGATCTCTTCCACCAGCGCCCGAATCTCCTTGGTGGAGCCCCCCACCCGATCCGCCAATTTGCGGATCTCGTCGCCCACGACGGCGAACCGCTTGCCGTGCTCGCCCGCGCCTGCCGCCTCAATGGTCGCGTTGATCGACAAAATATTGGTCTGTTCCGCCAACTCGTTGATGATGTCGAGAACGCCGCCGATGAGTTGCGACTTCTTTCCCAACTCCAGCATGTGAGTGACGACAATATTGACCTGCTGGCGGATGCTCTCGATTCCTTCTTGGGATTTCATGACGGTCTGGTTCCCATTCCGCGCCGCTGTGGCCGTTTCCTCGGCGATGTGCGCCACCTGCTGACCGCTGTCGGTGATCTGCCGGGAGGTCGCCAGCAGTTCGCTCATCGTGGTGGTGACCTCACTCATCACCGTGGAGGTCTCCTGAGCCCCGGTGGCCTGCTGGTTGGCGCTGGTCTGCAACTCGGCCGAAGAGGTCTGGACGTGCTGCACCGCGGAGCCGATCTGACGGGACAGCGTCCGGCCCAACAGAAGAGCGGTTACACCCGCGAACGAGACTGCGGCGATTGCCAAGCTCACCAATAAGGTGCCGGCGGTCGAGGCTCGGGCTGTCGACCGGCTCCTGGCATCGTCAAGCAGGCTACGTTCCAGGGCAACAAAGTCAGTGACGTCGCGTGCCAGCTTGTCTCGCCGCGGAAGATCCTCGTTCTGTACGATCGGCGCAACCGCCTCCAGTCCCCCCTTGGTGGTCCGGATCCCGACGCAGCGGTCCTCCACTGTCAGTACGGCTGCGTGTGATTGCTCGATCTCGGCCAGGAGGCGTTTGGCCCGCTCGGTGTTGACCCGGGATTGCAGCTCGGTGAAAACCTCTTGGAACTCTTTTCTGGAGGCGGTCCATTCCTCGATAAAGCGCTGCTTTTCCGGAAACGCCATGAACCCGCGGAAGCCCGCGGAAGCATGATTCGAGGCCGCCTGCAAGCGCGCCGCATTGATCAGGCTTCGCGCATTCACCGAGATGACGGCGTCCTTGCTCGACACCACGGTTTGCAGCGCGTATACCGCTATGCCGGCCGTCAAGGCCGACAGGCCTACCATCACACCGAAACCCAACCATACCTTCGTCTGAAACGTCCATCTGCGATTCATTGTGCTTCCTTAGCCGGTTGTATAAGCCCGGCGCGCTTCCGGATCTCTTCCACCACTCCGGGAAGGTCGACCACCGGTCGATCGGCAGTTCCGAGGCGCGCCACCGCCCGGAAATGTTGGCGCGAACCGGGAACCGTACTCTCACAAACAGAGGCACGGTCGATCTCGACGCGCCCTTTAAATTCGTCAAATCCAAGAGCGACCGGGGTTTCTCGATGGGCCAACAGGATCCATGAGGGATCGTTTCCGGCCGGCAGTGCCAGTAACATCGCGAGGTCATACACCGGATAGAGCGTGCCGTGAACCGCCGTGATGCCCAGCAGACCGGGTGCACTACCAGGCACCGGGACCACGCGAGTCAACCGGGCCACTCCAGTGATGTCAGCTGTTCTTACGGCCAGCGTTTCACCTGAGACACCAATAGCGATGAACGATTCAAGGCTTTCGGCGCGCGTGCGCTCCGGGGCGGCAAACGCCTGGTCGAAAGCCTGGGCCAGATCCGCCGCTAATGGTCCGGGCACGACAGTGCCACTGGTCATGACGAACCTCCGCAGGCGCGTAGTTCCGCCCGGCTGAACGCCACCAGCGCTTCACGGCTAAAACCGCCGCCGAACAACAGGATTCGCGCGGGATCCTCACGCGGAAACAGCAGCTTGGCGTCTTCCAGTTCCCGTCGCGCGGTGACGAAGTCGGAAGTGCGCTTAGCCAACCGCCCAAGGTGCAGATGGGGCATCGCAAAAGCTCCGTCCAGGTAGATGGCTGCACGGTCGTGTTCGATCGCGGCGCGGCCATCGCCGGCGTTCTCCCGGCACAGGGCCATCAGATAATGGGCGCCCGCGTTGAGATCGTCGGTGGCGAGAATCCGCCGGCAAACCGATTCGGCGGTCTCCAGATCCCCGCAATGGATCAGCAGGCTGGCCTGCAGGAGTTGGGCATCGGGGTCGCTACCGGTCTCCGGCGGCACTACCTCGAGAGCTTCCCGAAACCGTTCGTGGCGCAGGAGTTCGAACGCCAAGGCTAGCCCGGCCGGCGAGCGGCGAAGCTCCGGTAACTCGGCGGCCGGGGCCGACCGGTTGGTGGAATCCCGCGTCAAAGCACCAATCCGCTCTCTGGCTCGACGGACAGCATCCACTCGAGCGCCATCCGTTTCATTGACCAGTGGTGCCGCTGGCGCGCTGGATTGGATCGCGTTGGGCACGTCGTTTGGCGCCTGATCGGATTCCTCTCGTCTCTGGTAGTAAAAGGCGCCGTGAGTATGCCGGAGGTGAAAATCCTGCGAGAGCCCGCGCAGCGTTTCAGCGTAACCGATAAAGAGGAATCCCCCCGGCGCCAGTGACTGGCTGAGCCGTGCGATCAGGGATTGCATCGCTTCAGGCACCAGATACATCATGACGTTGCGGCACAGGATGATGTCGAACTGGCCCGCGCTCGCCAATGCCCTCGAAGCCAGGTTCCGCTCTTCCAACCTCACCATGGAACGGATGGCTTCATTGAGAACGAACTCGGAGCCTTCGCGCCGAAAATACCGGTCGCGTAGCTCGGCTGGAGTGTCGCGTAGCGACCACGTATGGTAGCGGGCCTTTTCGCCCTTGGCGATCGCCGCCGGACTGAGGTCGAATCCCAGAATCTCGATGTCCCAGGAGTTCAGTTCGGGACAGCGCTCCCGGAGGAGCATGGCCACCGAGTAAGGTTCTTCGCCCGAGGCGCATCCAGCGGAGAGTATCCGGAGTTTTCGGACAGCGGCGCGAACACGTATCCGGGCGGGCAGCGCCGCCTCGGCCAGCGCGTGGAACTGCTCCCAAACGCGGAAAAAATAGGTTTCCGATACGGTGAGGCGGCCGGCCAGGGTACGCCATTCCTTGTAGGCGTCAACGGCGGGCGCCAGGGATGCGAGGTACGCTGCCGCGCTTAAAGAGCCGTGCGCCACCAGGCGCTGGCGCAGGACATCGGCGAGCAATTCTTCTTTTCCATCCTCGAATTGCAGCGCGAGCCGGCGGGCGATGAGGTTACGGAAACGGTCGAGATCGCTCTGATCGACTGATCGCGTCACGGTTCCTGCCCTGCCAGCGACGGCCACGATCCTGCCGGCACGAGGATACCCATATTCAATATAAAAAGGAGTTCGCTATCCGAGGCGCCGACGGCTTGGATGGCGCCAGCCGCGGCGTCCCGCAGCAGCGGGGGCATCTGACCGAGGGCGGATGTGGAGAATTCCTGAACGCCCGGTACCGCTTGAACACTTAAGGCGACACGTCTCTGGCCCGCTCGGACGATCACGAACCGCGTGCAGGGGGCCCGATCCACGCCAAACAGAGCGGCCAGGGAGACCACTGGGACCGGCATTCCCCGGATTCTGGACAGTCCGCTCACAAACCCGGGTACTCCCGCCACTTGATCGACCGGTAGCGGGCGCATGATCTCGATTACCTGGGAGAGATCGAGCGCGCAGGTATGACCGGCGGCTTGGACCAGTAGGACCGTCGTCACGGGTGCGCCGCCGATCTGAACCGGGCCTAAACCGGAGTTCCCATGTTCATCCAAGTAGGTCAAAGCACACCTCCAGCCACTGGATCTCTTACGGGGGATCCTTGCGGCGAGAGCGCCACTATGCGCTCCGGGACGTTCTATCGGATCAAGTGGTTTCGAAAGCCTGATTATCTCGATTGAATTGAAAAGTGAATGCGCTCCGCAACCCTCAAGTTGTCGCCCTTTTCTTCCGAAGAGACTAGCGTGAGGTCTAATGCAATCGCCCATGGGTAAGCAGCCGTTAACCGTACTACTGGTCGAGGATGACACTGACTACGTGGCGCTGGTTCAGCACTGGCTCTCGGAATCGAGCGATGCTTCCGATTTTCTCTTGAATTGGACCGATTCACTTACCGGCGCCAAAGCGCGTCTCGAACAGGGCGGAATCGATGTTGTTCTGCTCGATCTGGGTTTGCCGGAAAGCAACGGTATCGGCACTTTTCGTCGCATCCGGGCGTCGCTGACTGACGTGCCGGTCGTCATCCTGACGTCCGGTGACAGCGAGTCCCTGGCGCTCGAAATTATTCAACAGGGCGCACAGGATTATCTGGTGAAAAACGCCTGCACTTCGGAATCGCTGTCCAAGGCGATACGCTATGCGCACTTAAGACATAACACCCAAATTGCCGCAAGCGAAGAGCCTAAAGTCAGAACTGTGGCAGTCCTCGGTGCGAAAGGGGGGGTCGGGGCTACGATGCTCGCCTGCACGCTGGCGGTGGAATTGCGCTTACAGGCCAGCCGGAAAACGCTGTTGGCGGACCTGGAGTTGCAATCGGGTCTCGTTTCGTTCTACTTAGGACTGGTCCCGCCCAAGTACTCCATCCTCGACGCCGTCGGCCGGCTCGGACAGCTCGATACCTCGATGTGGGAGTCGCTGGTTGTGCGGTCGACGGATCAGGTCGATGTGTTGGTGTCTCCGTCCCTGCTCAATCGAAAACAGGATAGAGCACCTTCCCGTGACCGCCTCGACCAGGCCGGCGTCACGGGACTGTTGGCGTTCACAGCGTCACTCTACGATTGGGTGGTGCTGGATCTGGGCCGGCTCGATCCCGTGTCCTTGGAACTCATGAATGCCCATACCGATTTGCTACTGGTCTCAACAGCCGCGATCCCGTCGTTATATGCGGCGAGACAAATTCTAGCCCGGCTCGACGAAGAGGGCGTTGACAGTGAGCGCGTGCACCTGATCATCAACGGCATCGATGGCCCGGAAGCGATGCGCGCGGACGACCTGAACAAGCTCTTCAGCCGGCAGGTATATGTGAGCCTGCCGTGCGATGGCGATGGGATTCACCAGGCGCTGCTCGAGAAGAGACTGCCCGCGAGATCGAGCCCCTACGGATGCCAAGTCGCCAACCTCGTGAGACGGCTGGCCGGAATCGAAGAAGTCCACCCAAAACGGAAGGCCGGGCAGTTTTTTTCGTTTCTGAGAGGAAACAAAGCCGACGTCGTTTCTTCCGTCGGAATTCCCAGTTCTTGACAGATTTTATGGATACAGTGTTTGTGCTGCTGATCAGCGCCGACCCGATCGCGACCGGAGCGATTGCACAGGTTCTGGCAGGTTCCGGATCGTTCAGATTGCAGGCGGTGAACGACCGTCGAATTGCGAAGGCCCGCATTGCCGGGGGTGGCGTGGATGTCGTTGTCGACGACTGGCGCGCCGGCGTTCCCTCACGGGCGGACGGCTTCACCGCGCCAGCACAGCGAGGGCCGGTGCCCGTCATCGCGCTTTGTGACACCGAGCCTGCCGGTGGGGACACGCTCCCGGCGGAACGCTTTTTTGCACCGGGCGGAGAATTCACGGGACTGCCCGAAGCGATTCGTTCCATCGTCAGCCGGAGAGCGGAGAGCCGGGACAGAAGTCTTCGGCGGACTATCCGCACCCGATCGCCGGTAGTCGCCGTGATTGGGGCAAAGGGCGGTGTGGGGGCAACCACGGTCGCTCTGAATCTGGCGGCCGTCTGGGCGGGCGAACGCGAAGTGATCCTGGCCGAAATCCATCCCTCCGCGGGGTCTCTGTCTTTCTGCTTCCGGCCCCAAAGGGCTGTCGGCAGTCTGATGAACCTGCTCCGGATGTCTTCGGATCAAATCTCCGCCGAACGGACCGCATCGCTACTATGGCGTTCTCCCGAGCTGCCACGTTTGCGAGTTCTCTTTGGACCCAACGACACCACTGCTTGCCACGAGATTACCGACGAATATGCGCAGGCGATACTAGCCGCACTTGGTTCTCTCGCCGATACAGTCGTAGTGGATCTGTCCAGCGCGTTGTCGAGTACGACATGGGCGGTCCTGCGGAATGTCGATCTCCTGACGCTAGTGGTCGAACGCGATGTCTTGTGCATCAAAGCAGCGGCCCGCTTTTTGAAGGCGGCGGACGAACACCCGGAAATACCCTTGAACATCGCCCCTGTGCTGGTGAATCGCTCGGCGGTGTCATGTCCTATCCCGATCCCGGAAATCGAGCAGCAACTGGGACCACTGAGCGCCGTGCTTCCGCCCGCGGCTGAGATCTGCATGCTGGCCGAAGCTGCCGGAACACCGCTCGTACTTAGAGCTGCCGATACGCTCGTCGGCCAAAGTCTGAAAGACTTGGCGGCGCATTTGCGGCCGTAAAACTTAACCCCATCGCCCCTCGACCGGAGCGGCTACTTTTCGGCTACAAACTCGAGAAAGCTCGCAAATCGTTCGATGTGCCGGCTCGCCTCGGCGTGATCGCTTTCCTTTCCAGCGCATTCCAGTAATCGACCGATCGCGGTGATGTCCGGAAATCCATACGGAGTGCCCGTCCCTTTCAGGTTGTGACCCAGCCGCGATATCACGGCGTAATCAGCCTGCGCCAGGGCGGACCGGAGTATGGCTATGTCGTTACGGCGACCAGCGAGGTAGCCCGGGACGAGCGCTTTGAGACCCGGAGGAACATCGACCACCCCGAGCCACGATTCCGGCTCCGAGGTGCTGACTTGGTACCGTTTCAAAGCCAACAACAGGGACTGTCGGCTGATAGGCTTGGCGAGGTGTGCCGTACAACCGGCTTCTTGGCTCTTCGCCTCATCCTCGGCCAGAACACGAGCGGTAAGCGCGATGATCGGCATCGGAGTCTTCCCGCCGTTTTGCTCCCAATTGCGGATTTGTTTTGTTGCCGTAAGGCCGTCCATCACGGGCATTTGAATATCCATGAGCACGAGATCGTAGTTTCGTTCCCGAATCTTTTCGCAGGCTACGGCGCCATTCTCTGCGATCTCGACCTGATATTCAGTATCCCGGAGGTAAGTCGTCACCAGATCTCGATTGTCTTCCAAATCTTCCACCAGCAATAGGCGGACGGATTTGCCGGGCGGAAGCGGGGCCTGTAATGTGGTGGCTGTTGATTGCCCGCCGGCGAACGTGTAGGGATTCCAGGTCACGGCCTTCTCCAACCGGCCGACTGCGGCACTCCAACTGTTTCCAGATCGGCGCCGATGTAGATAATGCGTCCAGTCACTGTCGAGGTCCTTATTGTATCCGGGAGGTTCGCGACGGCGTGTTGAAGCTTCAACTCCCGACCTCCATACTGTCGCCAGGGAGCCGCGCCGGTGGGCAACCGAACGCCATCGCAGGCTCACTCACGCACACGAAGACTTTCGACAGCCGCATGGCGTCGATGATTGTACTATCCGAACTCCGCCCGGGTTTAGTCATCAGCTAATTGTGCTTATCGTCCCAGAGGTTCAGGGCTTGAACAATAATTAACAAGAATGATGAGAAGCATTTCGATTTGAAAAGGTGTAACGGCTCGAGCCCGGGTACGGCGGTGCCCAGTTATGTTTAGCTACTCCTCATTAACTCTGATCCGCATGATCGTACTGGCTGGCGACTACGGCTGGTGCCTTGTCGGCGGCCATCCGTTCTCTCACTCGGGCCAACCGTCGATTCGCCGATCTTTCGGGAGCCAGTTCCACTATCAATACTCGACCCATCAACTGTAGTACAGCCGGAATCTGCAATTCGCCGGCGAGGATATGGTTCACATAGGTTACCTCACACTGATTGACGCATGGCGTGCCCAGTTGGTTCTTTTCCAAAAATGCAACGAAGATGCGATAATCCCGGTCAAACTTGGCCCGGATGGTCTTCTCGTAGCGGGGATACTGCTCCGCGTTCCCCTCCTTGCGCCAATTCTTGATGAACCGATCGTTCTGGACCTGATCGTCTCGTTCCCCTGCGGATTGGCGAACCAGAGCCGGGGTACGGGCGGGTTTTCGAACGCCTGGAACTTCAGGCCCACCCGGACGCTTGGGCGTTCCGGGAACTGCTCGACGACGGGGTCCAGCGACGGGCGCTCCTCGGTCTTTGGGAGGGATGATCGGTATTCATTCCAAAGAAGCCCAAGGTGCGCGGTCTGCACCAAAGGCAGCGGTTCAAACTGAACGGACAAGACCGTCTCGACGACCGGTGGAGCGTCGAAGTCCGGCAAGGGCTCTGGACCCGGCGGCACAGTGTTCTGGCTGCTCAAAACAATTTTTACATTAGATGTTCAGGTTCAACGACTGATTGTATGGCGGGCGCGTGTCTGGCGGCGCTCCGTTCCTGAGAGAATCGGTGCATGACTGGTCGACGATCGTTTCTCAAAGGCGCGCTTGCCACAGGTGCCGCCGCGCAAATCAATCCACGGATTCTCGGAGCGAACCAGCGGCCATCCATCGCGCTGATCGGTGGACGCAATCGCGGGCACCAGATCGCAGAAGGCGCCATCAAGGCCGGGGCCGAGATTCGCACCTTCTGCGATCTCGATCCTGAAATCCTGCACAAAATCGGAGCGGGCATTGCTGCCCAACAAGGACGCGCACCCGAACTCGTGCAGGACTTTGAGCGAGTGCTCGAAGACAAATCCATCGACGGCGTGATGATCGCGACTCCCGATCACTGGCACACCCGCATGGGTCTGCTCGCGATGCAGGCGGGCAAGGACGTCTATCTCGAGAAGCCGCTCTGCCAGACCATCAATGAAGGCAAACTCCTCCGCGACGCCGCCCGCAAGTACAACCGCGTGGTCCAGGTCGGCACGCAGCGGCGCAGCGGCGAAAATTTCCACCAGGCCATGGACTATCTCGCTTCCGGCAAACTCGGCAAGGTGTGCGAGGTGAAGGCCTGGATTTATCAGGTCCGTCCGAGCATCGGCAATCCGCCCGACTCGGACGCGCCCGCCGGAATCGATTACGACCGCTGGCTGGGGCCGGCCCCGAAACGGCCCTTCAATCCCAACCGGTTTCACTACAACTGGCGCTTTTTCTGGGATTACGGCAACTCGGAGATCGGCAACCAAGGCGTCCACGTGCTGGATGTCGCGCTGTGGGGCATCCAGTCGCTGCATGGCGATCTGCACGTGTATCCAAAGCGCGTTTCAGGATCCGGCGGAATCTACTGGCTGAAGGACGCCAAGGAAGTGCCCGACACCCAGGTAGTCACGTACGATTACGGCAACCTGATGCTGCATTTCGAACTCCGCAGTTTCGCCTTCGATCATCTGCTCCACGCGGGCGAGAATCGGAAGAGCGCCACCGATTACTACGCTGCCTTCTACGGAACCGAGGGCACGCTCATGGCCGGAAGCGGCGGGTGCAAGGTGTACCGTAGCGACGGGTCCATCGATCCGGTAATCAAGGAAGCACCCGAGTTGCACGAGAAGAACTGGCTCGACTGCATGGCCTCCCGCAAGCGGCCGAATTCGGATATCGAAATCGGACGGCTCAGCACTATGCTGTGCCATCTGGGCACGGTCTCCTATAAACTCGGACGGGACGTGGAGTTCAACGGAGCCGCGGAGAACTTCGGCGGCGACCGGCAGGCGAACGCTCTGCTCGACAAGGAGTA
Organism: Bryobacterales bacterium; assembly: GCA_038322675.1. Lineage (GTDB taxonomy): Bacteria > Acidobacteriota > Terriglobia > Bryobacterales > Bryobacteraceae > TMP-7. Next base: position 39,034 of record JBBQGE010000031.1, on the reverse strand, counting down.
CCGGGCGCCCTATGACCTGCCGCGAGTTTGAACCGCATTTCTCTAAGTACCGCTGCAACTGAGTGTTAACCTGAAAGATTAATGCCAGATGCAAAATTGCAAATAATCCCGCTGGGCGGGTTGGGCGAGTTCGGAATGAACTGCATGGCCCTGCGGTACGGGGACGACATCATCGTCCTCGATGCGGGAATGATGTTTCCGGAGGCGGAACTCCTGGGCGTCGATATCGTGACGCCGGATTTCACCTATCTGGAACAGAATCGGGAGTTCGTGCGCGCCATCGTCCTGACGCACGGACATGAGGATCATATCGGCGGCGTGCCGTTTCTGCTTTCGCAGATGAACCTGCCCGTGTACGGAACGGGATTCACGCTCGCCCTGGTGGAGCGCCGGCTGGAAGAGCACGACCTTCTGAAGGCGGCCCGGCTTCACGAGGTTAAGCCTCTCGAAAAGGTGAAAATCGGCCCGTTTTCGGTCGAGTTCGTGCACGTCACGCACTCCATCGTCAGCGCTGCGGCCCTCGCCATCACGACACCCTTGGGCGTCGTCATCCATACCGGCGATTTCAAGGTCGACCCGACCCCCACCGACAACGAGCCGTTCGATCTTCACACTCTGGCCGAGTACGGCAAACGCGGCGTGCTGCTGCTGCTGTCGGACTCGACCAACGTCGACCGGCCCGGCTTCACCGAGAGCGAGCGAGCCGTCCGTCCGCGCCTGGAGGACCTGTTCGTCCGTTCGGAGCGCCGCCTGTTGATCTCGTGCTTCAGTTCGTCGATTCCGCGCCTGCAGCAGATTCTCGATCTCGCCTCCGAGTACGGCCGCAAAGTCGCGCTGCTGGGCCGCAGCATGCTCAGCAGCACGGAGATCTCGCACGACCTCGGACTTCTCACCATCCCGGACAATCTGCTGCTCCGGCCGCAGGACATCATGTCATCGCCGCCCTCGAAAACCTGCGTAATTGTCTCGGGTACTCAAGGCGAGCCGATGTCGGCCCTTTCGAGGATCGCGGTCAACAGCCACAAGAGTGTCACCGTCGACCCCGGCGACACCGTTGCTCTGAGTGCAAGAATCATCCCCGGAAACGAGAAGCCGATTTTCCGGATGATCAACCATTTGGCGAAGCGCGGCGCCGAGGTCGTGTACGGATCGATGAATCCGCCTATCCACGTGTCGGGCCACGCCAGTTCGGAAGAGTTGAAGCTGGTGCTGAATTTGGTGAAGCCGCGATACTTCGTGCCGATCCACGGCGAATACCGCCAGCTTGCCAAGCACGCCTCACTGGCTCAGCATCTGCGCGGCCACGGGCTGGAGGACGCGTTCATACTCGAGACCGGCGAGACGCTGGAGATTGATCATCATGGTGCCCGGAGGGGTGGACGTGTGACGGTTGGCCGCGTCTGCATCGATTCCGGATCGTTGGACGATGTCGTCGAGGACATGATCATCCGCGACCGCCGGCATCTGTCGGAGGACGGCTTCGTCCTGCCGATCATCGCCATCAACAAGCACACGGGTAAGTGCGAGACGCTGCCGGAAATCGTGAGCCGCGGATTCATATCGATGGATGAGGGCGCGGACATGATGCGCGAAGCCCGCCAGGTGGTGGCGCGCACGCTCGAAGCGTCATCCGAAGAGGAGCGGACCGATTGGGGTGTCATGCAGGAGAAGGTCCGCGCGGACCTGAAACGGTATCTGATCAAGCAGACCTCGCGGCGGCCGCTGATCATGCCGGTGATTCTCGAGGTCTGATGGATCAGGGACAACTCGAACGCCTGGTGGAGAAGGGAATTGAACTTCTCCCCGCGCCGGAAGTCACCACTCACTTTCTGTTCACCCGGGATGGATTCGTTTCGCTGGTTGAGCGGAGGGGCGAGGAGTTCGGGAATATCGGAGCGCCGGGATTGCTGATCGAATCGGGGGGATTCGCGGCGCTGGTGTGGCGTGGCGACCGGCCTGTGTTTGTGGCCCGCGGCTTTGAGCAGCCCGCCTCTGACGACGAAGTGACGCGCATCCGCGGGTTTGCCAAGGATCTGGATTACGCCATTCAGGGACCTAACCGGCCGTAGCTTCGTGCGTCCAAATGGGCGTGAAGCGGAGAACCTCCACTATCGCGATCATCAGCCTGGCGCTGGTATCCAGTGGGCGCGCGCTGTCGCACGATGAGGTGCGCTGCCCGGTGGTGAAGTTCATCGACTTCTACATTGCATCGCAGAGCGCGGACGCGCCGAAGATGAGCTTGTGGGAACGGATCATCTTCGGGCTGGCAGTCGCGCGGGCGCCCGAGGCAAAAACTCCATGTAATTCGGCCACCTAGACGCAAAAAGGCTCCTGGCGTTCACCAGGAGCCCTTCCGATCCAAACCAACGGTGCGGCTATTTCTTGCGGCGTGCGGGAGCGCGGTGCACGGGAGCCTTCTTGGCGGGAGCTTCCACCTTCAAGCCCGTGATATCAGCGGGGTCGACGTTAAACGTCACCATATACGGGTTCGGGGCATACGCGGTCGCAATTCCCTGGAACCCGATGTCGGAGCCAACCTCTACCTTCCCCTTCAACGGCGTCGACAAGACTAGCGTCGCGTCCGGCGCAGTGCCATCTTCCACCGACACCACGAGTTCTTTCGAATTGGTCGCGTCGGGCCGGGCTTCAAGGAGTTTGCCCTTGAACTCCGGCAGCTTCGAACCCTTCATGTGGTCGTCGAAGTACGACTGCGCACTGGGCCCGGTCAAAGCATCCTTGATGCTCTTCCAGAGGTACAGCTGCGGGTTCGTCTGCTTCAACTGCTCTTCAGCCTGGAACTGCTGCTTCGCAAGGTCGGCCTTACTGGAAATGCTGAAGTTGGGTGGGGGCAGGGCGGAGTTTTTCGCCTGCGCCAGCACCTGATCGGCTCCCTCGGTGCTGCCGTGCCAGGTTGTATAGGTCTTCTTGAATGCGTCCAGCACCTGCTGGCGTCCCGCGGCGTTCAGCGATCCCGGACCGTCGTAGGCGGCCGCGCGGGCCATCTCGAACAGTGCCGTGGACGATTTCTCAGCAGCGTGCTGGGCCAGGATCACGTTTGAGAGCCAGTAGGAGATCTGGCCCTGGTTGGGCGACATCTCCAGACTCTTCGAGAATTCTTTTTCCGCCTTCACGTAATCCTTCCTCTGCCACGCTGCGTAGCCCAGTGCGTTCTGGCCGTACTGCTGCAGATTCTTCTTGGCGGTCTGCCAGTCGGCGTCGCCCACACCGGCCGGCTTCTTATCGGCCGCAAAGAGCGTGTCCGCATTCGATAGCACCTGGTTGGCAGCCTTGTCCGCGATAGCGAGCTGTTCGGGTGTCGGATTCTGAGCGGAGAAGATCGAAGTGAGCGCGCTCGACAGGGCCTGAAGGTTGTTGGGATCCTTTGCCAGGATTTCGCCCGCGATCTTGAGGGCGTCACCCTGACGGCCCATTTGGGCATAGGTCGCCATCATGACCTGCAGCCGAACGTCGTCGAACTCGGACGAAGGGTATTTCTCTTTCCAGGAGTTCAACAGCTCCAACCGCTTGGCTGGCGTCGTCTCCTTGGTGATGGATTCGTAGAGATCGTATTCCGCTCGATCCTTCCAGTTCTTCTGCGGGGCTTGCGAGGATCCGCTAGCCGCCTGGGCGAACGCCGGTCGGTGGGAACCCGTGATCACCACTGCCGCCGCTAGGGCCAGGGGTACGAGGTATTTTCTAAAAGTCACCAGCACTGAATGCCTCCCCAATAATATATGTCCGTAGGTCGATTGCCGCCGAATCAGTAGGGCCGCCGCCGGCGCCTCCGAGATGCTCAGTTACAAGCTTGCAATGCGGAGTATACCGGAACACGACAGACACCCGCAAGTCGTTTCATCCCCGCAACTTCTCTAATCACTCAGATGCATGGTACCCCCATGTTGTTCCCATCCGCGAGCGGTTACGCAATTAAGAGAGTGTCACTTTTGCAAAATTGTCAGGGCTGCCGATTGTTTTCAATGCTTCGTCGGCCGAAAGTTCTCCCAGAGTCGGCCTTACGGTGCCCGTGAAACCAAAAGATCGGCGCGATGACCGAGGGCTAGGGCGGAGTTCGCACCGGGGCGCGTCAAGCCACGGCGATTCCCTATCCATCCCCCCGCCTGTCGTATTCTGAAGAATCCGTGCACTTCCTCGATATCACGGTCATTCTCGTCTATCTCGCCGGCATCACGTGGTTCGGCGCGCGATTTCGCGAAAGTCAGAAAACGCTGAAGGATTACTTCCTGGGCGGCCGTAACGCTCCCTGGTGGGCCATCGGATTCTCCATCGTCTCCGCTGAAACCAGCACTCTCACCGTCATCGGCACACCCGCGCTCTCGTTTGGCGGCAACTTCGGATTCCTTCAAGTGGTGTTCGGATATCTGCTCGCCCGAATCGTCATTTCCACCCTCTTCCTGCCGGCGTATTTTCGCGGCGAGCTCTTTACAGCGTACGAGCTGATGAAAATCCGCTTCGGAGATCGAATCCGGAAACTGACGGCCGGCACCTTCCTGGTGTTGCGGGCCTTGGCGGAGGGCGTCCGGGTGTTCGCGATCTCGATCGTCGTGTCCATCGTGCTCGGCACTGGCGAGATGGCTTCAATCGTCGTGATTGTGTGCCTGACGCTCTTCTACACGTTCGAAGGTGGAATGACCGCGGTCATCTGGACCGACGTCATCCAGATGTTCCTCTACGTCGCTGGAGCCCTGCTCAGCCTGGCGGTGCTGTTGCAGATGATCCCCGGCGGTTGGGGGCATGTTTTCGCGGTCGCCGCGCCGCTGGGCAAATTCCAGGTCTTCGATTTCCGGTTCGCACTGACCGCCGAGTTCTTCACACGCACCTATAGTTTCTGGGCCGGCGTGATCGGCGGGTGTTTCCTGACCACGGCGAGCCACGGCACCGAACAGTTGATGGTCCAGCGGTTGCTCTCCGCGAAGTCCGAAAACGAGAGCCGCGCGGCGCTCTTCTCCAGTTGGTTCGTGATTATGTTCCAATTCACGCTGTTCCTGGTGATCGGCGTTTGCCTGTACGTCTACTACACCGGACTGAACCTGGCGCCACCCGAGATCCGGGACCGCATCTATCCCGAGTTCATCTGGAATCACCTGCCGCGCGGCATCGCCGGACTGGTGGTGGCGGCCATCCTCGCGGCTGCCATGTCGAATCTCAGCGCTGCCCTGAACAGCCTCGCGTCCACTACGGTCATGGATTTCTACAAGCCTGTCGTGCGGAACCGCCCGGAAGCCCACTACCTGCGTGTGGCCCGAGGGGCGACGCTAGTGTGGGGCGTCGGGCTGTTCTCGATCGCGCTGGTAGCCCGAAATTGGGGATCGGTATTGCAAGCGGGACTCTCCATCGCTTCCGTCCTGTACGGATCGCTGCTCGGTGTCTTCCTACTCGGCCTCTTGACCCGGCGGACCGGCGAACTCGCTGCGATGACTGGCATGTCGGCCGGACTGCTGGTCATGCTATGGGTGAAGTTTTTTACCCCGATCGCCTGGACCTGGTATGTGGTGATCGGGACAGCCGTGACGTTTGGGGTCGGGTACGCAGCATCGCTGATAATCAACGAACCTCCGAAAGGGGACCCTGTATCATGAGCGCTTTTTCCGAGAAGACCGTCGCCGCCAAAGGCGCCGCCGCCACGCTGGTTCGCGCGCTCGGCATATGGTCGGCGATTGCCATTGTGGTTGGAACCGTGATCGGCAGCGGGATTTTCCTGGTGCCGAAAACCATGGTCCAGCGGGTCGGCTCGCCGGAAATGGTGTTTGTCGTCTGGATATTCGGCGGGGCGCTGTCGTTGTTTGGCGCGCTGACCTATGCCGAACTGGCCGCGGCGCTGCCGGAGGCCGGGGGCGAATACGTCTACCTGCGGGAAGCCTACGGGCCGTTTTGGGGATTCGTCTACGGCTGGGCGCAGATGTGGGTGGCCAAAAGCGCGTCAATCGCGACGCTGGCCACCGGGTTCTTCTATTATCTGGCGAATTTCCGCCCGGAACTCGACACCGTGATCGCTACGGTGCCGGGTAATCTCGGCCCGAACGGCGGTCCTCTGGAAATTCGCTCCGGTCAGATTCTTGCAATGGCCGTAATTCTCGGATTAGCGTGGCTGAATTATTTCGGAGTGAAAATTGGTGGAAACGTGCAGGTGGTGGTCACCGCCATCAAGATCGCGGCTATCCTGGCCATCGTAGTGATCGGGCTTGGATCGGGCACCGGCACCGCCGCTAACTATCACAAATCATTACCTGTGGTGGGCGGGTTTGCCGGTTTCTTCGCCGCCCTGGTTGCGGCTCTATGGGCGTACGACGGATGGAACAACGTCAGCATGGTGGCCAGCGAGATCCGGAACCCCGCGCGCAATTTGCCAATCGCGCTGATCGGGGGTATTGTGGTGATTATCGGTATCTATTTGCTGGCAAATGCTGCATATTTCTTTGTTCTGACGCCGTCGGAGGTGGCCGGAAGCGATCGCGTGGCGGCGGAGATGATGCGGCACATATTGGGGCCGAAGGGCGCGGGCGCGGTCAGCATCGCCGCGATGATCTCAATTTTCGCGGCCCTAAATGGATCTATTCTGTCCGGATCCCGCGTACCCTATGCAATGGCGCGCGACGGACTCTTTTTCGGGCGGATCGGCTTTGTCCACCCCATCTATCGCACGCCTGGCGTGTCCATCATTGCCATCAGCAGCTGGGCGGCACTCCTGGTGTTGAGCGGCCGCTACGAACAGCTTTTCACCCTGGTGATCTTCGCCAGTTGGATCCTTTATGCCATGACGGCCGCGTCAGTGATCGTGTTGCGGCGGAAGCGTCCGGATTTACCACGCCCATATCGTGTAGTGGGGTACCCTATAGTACCGATATTGTTCGTCCTGGTAGCAATGGTGCTGTTAGGTTCGACATTTGTCGCCTCACCGCGCGAATCACTGCTGGGACTGGGACTCATCTTGATCGGAATCCCCTTCTATTTCTACTGGAAACGGCGATTGCCGGTCCAGTGAGAGAGCGGGTGCCGCCGCCATTCGCCGCGAATGAGAAGCTGAAGGAATCCGGGCTGTTGTTCTGGATTCAGAACAAAGGTCTTGAAATATTCGGAAAAATAGGTTAAAACTTCAAGTGCGGAACCAAGAAGCCGTAAAGGCATGTTCTCTTTTCAGAACGACACTGGTCCCAACGCAGGAACGGAGCCGACAAATGGACGTTACAAAAATGCTGGCGGATTTACGCCAGGAGCGCGAGGCAATCGAAGAAGCAATTTTGACGCTGGAACGGCTGGCACGGGGTCGCGGCAAACGCCGTGGTCGTCCGCCGGCTTGGCTTACTGAGGTTAAAAAACGGGGACGTCCGGCCGGCAGTAAGAACAAGAGCGGAGCAACCGCCAAAGCTGCCGCCAGCTAACCTCTCATATCAAACCGGTGGCCGGCCCTGTCCGATGGCCGGCCACCGGCACTCCCTTCCCGGAGTGAGCGCCCGGTGAGGCGTTCGCGTAAATCGTTCAGCGATAAAGCAGATAACGGGACCGCCGCACCACAAACTCCCGGAGCGAGTCTTCCATCTCCGGAAGCATTAACTTAGGATCCTTGCCCGCCCGCATCGCGTCCACAACAGCCCGATTGCCAATCAGGAATCGGTTTACCTCAAAATCGATGCGCCCCGGATAGAGTTTCTGAAGCGCATACGCAATTTCCAACCCAAGGCGGGCGGTATCCAGCGCGTCGCGATCCGTCACCTGGAAGCGGACGCCATCCACCATGGTCCCGGCGAAATTGGACGACTCCGGCCGGAACCGTGCCGGATAAAACCGGACGCCCGGGATGAATCGTGCATTCAGGAATTTCGCGAGTTCCGGACCGCGAATCCAATCCGCCCCCACCTGCTCAAACGGTGCATCCGTTCCCCGTCCCACTGAATAATTCTTCGACGCCTCCAGCATGGCGACCCCCGGGTACAACATCGCCGCGTTCAGACTGCGCATATTCGGAGACGGATCCACCCAGGTCAGATTCGTCGCGTCGAACCAGTCGCCCCGATGCCAGCCGCGCATTTGAACCACGGAAAGCGCCACTCGGAGTTTCAGTTCGCCGTCGATCATCTGCGCCAATTCGCCGAAAGTCAGTCCATGGCGTGCCGGCATCGGGAAACACCCGACAAAGCTCTCGAGGCCGGGGTCGAGCATCGGTCCCTCGACGTGAGTCCCGGTGACCGGATTCGGCCGGTCCAGCACGACGAACTCGAGGCGTCGTTTCGCCGCCTCCTCCATTGCGTACCGAAGCGTGCAGGAATACGTGTAGAATCGCGCGCCGGCATCTTGAATATCGAACACCAGGGTGTCGACGTTTTTGAGCATTTCGGGCGTGGGGCGCCGGCGTTCGGCCGAATAGAGGCTGTAGACCGGGATACCGGTGGCGGCGTCGACGCCGTTCTGAATCCGGTTATCGTCCTGGCGCCCGGAAATTCCGTGCTCGGGCGAAAATAATGCCGTGACCTTGATGCCGGCCGCGGTCATCACGTCCACGTTCCTGCGGCCGTCCCGAGTCAACCCGGTGTGATTCGTGATCAAACCGACGCGTTTGCCTCGCAATGCCACGAAATGCTGTTCCCCCAAAACGTCGAGTCCGGTGAACACCTCGCCGTTACGCGCCACCGTCCGGTGCAGACCTGCGCCGAGAATCGTGTCCTCATAGCCATCCAGCAGAACGCCCGGCAAATCGATCCCCAGCGCCGCTGCGGTAATGGTGGCCACGCGGGCGCGCAGCGAAGTGAGATTCTTGCCGCGGGACGGGTGCACGCTGTTGGCCAGCAGGATCACATAAGTCTTCGTGGATGGATCGATCCACAGGGACGTGCCGGTGAATCCCGTGTGTCCATACGAGCCCAGCGGGAACAACTCGCCGCGATTGCCCGAAAGCGGGGAATCGATATCCCATCCCAGACCGCGAAGCACCGGTTGATCCGCCGGCGACTGGGGCGAGGTGAATTTCCGGATCGTCAGCGGGCTGAATAGCCGCTTTCCGCCGAATTCGCCCAGATTCAGCATCATTTGGGCATAACGGGCGAGGTCGTCCGCGGTGGTGAACAATCCGGCATGGCCGGCGACTCCGCCCATGGAGCGCGCAGTCGGATCGTGAACGACGCCCCGGACCACGCGCCCGTGTTCCACCTCGGTGGGCGCAATCCGGCGGATCAGCGGGGCGGAGGGGTTGAAGCCCGATTCGGCCATTCCAAGTGGCTCGTAAATCTGATCGCGGGCATACTCCGACACCAATTGCCCGGTCAGCCGGTGGACGATTTCGCCGAGCAGGATGAAGTTGATGTCACTGTAGACGAACCGTTCGCCGGGCGGCCCGGCAGGCGGGTCGATCAGCGCTTTACGAATCCCGGTTTGATAGCCGGACCATGCGGGTTCCAGATCGAGATCGGGCCGGAGTCCGGAGAAATGCGTCATCAGGTCGCGAATGGTGATGTCGCTCTTGCCGCCCTGAAATTCGGGCAGGTACTTGGTGACGCGGTCGTTGATTCGGATGCGGCCCTGCTCGAACAGCTTCATGATGGACGGCGTGGTGGCGGCCACTTTGGTCAGCGACGCCACATCGAAGATGGTGTTGAGGGTCATGGGTTCGACGGCTGGGATGAGAGCTCGCGAACCGTACGCTTTCCGGTAGACAATGTGGCCGTCGTGGCCGATCAGTAGAACGGCTCCGGGCATGAGGTGCTCGTCGACCGCCTTCTGGATCTGCTCGTCGAGTAACGGACCGGCCTGGAAGTTCTGGCCCCACGCGGCTGCGGCCATCGCAGCCAGCACCAGAAATACTGCCTTCATCCGAGCTTTTCCGCCAGAGAATCGAGGAGCCGGGCCAGTTCGAAGTCCCGATCGGTAACGCCGCCGGCGTCGTGGGTTGTCAAATCGATGCTCACACGGTTATAGACGTTCGACCACTCGGGGTGATGGTTCAACTTTTCGATGGCGATCGCGGACGTGGCCATAAAACCGAACGCATGGACGAAATCGGGGAACTCGAGATCGCGATGCAATTTGCCACTCGCGAGGGTCCAGCCCGGAAGGTTCTTGAGGCGTTCGTTGATCTCGGAATCACTCAGTTTGGTTTTGCTCATGCTCCTCCATAGACCGGCACGATAGCACCGCTCACATCCTGTGACGCGTCACTGGCCAGCCAAGACACCACTGTAGCAATCGATGCGGGCGAGACCCATTTGGAGAAGTCGGCATTCGGCATAGCGGCGCGATTGGCGGCCGTATCGATGACGGAGGGGAGCACGACATTCGCCGTGACGCCTGAACCTTTCAGCTCCAGCGCGAGCGTGCGAATCAGATAAACGAGTCCAGCCTTGGACACTCCGTATGCCGCGAAATTGGGCGAGGGTTCCACACCCGACCGCGACCCGACCGCGACGATGCGGCCCTGCCCGCGCTGCAGCATGCCCGGCAGGACCGCGCGGAACACCAGGAATGCGGACCGCAGATTGACGCTCATCATCTGGTCCCACGTATTTTCGTCTGTTTCGGCGACTCCCGATCCGCCGGCGAAGGCCCCCACGACATGGAGGAGCGCGCCCGTTTCGCCCGCCTCTGCCACCATCTTCCGGCACGCCTCGCCGTCCGAGAGATCCGCCGCAATCTGGCGAAATCGCGTGTCGGTGTTTTTCCAGGATCGTGCCACGCCAATGACCTCGTGGCCCTCGGAAAGGAACTGCTCGACCACGGCGGATCCCAGTCCGCCGCTGGCACCTGTAATGAGAATACGCATGGTGATCAGGATAGCTGAGTATAGCTGAGTGAATTTGAGAGTGGTACGTTGGAATCGGTCTAGAGTACAATTCTTCGCAGCGCAGGCACCATGTTCGTACCCTTAACACCTCTTCGATGCCTCCACCGTGCGGTGGACCTTTTTGGCCATAAAACCGGAGTCGTCTCCGGAGATCGCGAATACACTTACGCCCAGTTTGGTGAACGCTGCGAGCGTCTTGCCGCCGGACTGGCAACTGAGGGCGTGCGCGCGGGAGATCGCGTCGCCTACCTCAGCTTCAACACGAATCAATTGCTGGAAGGCTATTACGGGGTCATCCAGGCCGGCGGCATCGTGATGCCTCTGAACGTGCGCCTGTCCCCGCAGGAACTTGTCGCCATCCTCAACCACGCCGGCGCGCGCGTCCTGATTTTCGAAAACGACTTCCTGCCTCTCATCGAAAAGCTGCGACCGCTTTGCCCGTCCATCGAACGCTATATCACGACCGGCGACAAAGTCCCGGCGGCGGATCTCACCTACGAGGAGTTGCTTGCCACGGGCCGGCCTGAGCATGCCGACATCTGGAAGATCGACGAGATGTCGATTGCCGAGTTGTTCTATACCAGCGGCAGCACCGGCACGCCGAAGGGCGTCACGCTCAGCCATCGGACTCTGTACCTGCACGCGCTCTCGATCGCAGCTCTCTATCGCGATATGGAGACGATGGTGGATCTGCACACCATCCCGATGTTCCACGCCAACGGTTGGGGCCGCCCGCAATGTTCGACGATGAACGGCGTGAAGCAGGTAATGGTGCGGCGGTTCGAGCCCACGTTCGTCCTGCAGCTCATCCAGCAGCATCGCGCCACCGACATGGCGCTGGTGCCCACGATGGCCAATGCTTTGATCAATGCGCCCGATCTGGCCAACTTCGACGTATCGAGCATGCGCAACGTCATGATCGGCGGTGCCGCGGCCTCGCCCGAGTTGATGCAGCGTGTCGAAAAAGCATTTCCGAGCGCCGAGTGTGTCAGCGGATACGGACTCACGGAAACCGCTCCCGTCCTCACCTCCGCCCGAAAAAAGAGCACAGTCATCACGAATAACGACGCCGAACGTCTGCGCCGCCAATCGATGGCCGGGTGGCCCGTTCCGAATGTTACGGTCCGCGTCGTAGACCTCGAGATGAACGATGTGCCACGCGATGGCCAGACCATCGGCGAGGTAGTCGCGTCCGGCGATCACATCATGGAGGGCTACTATCGCGAGCCCGAAGCTACGGCCGCGGTCATGAGCGGACCCTGGTTCCACACCGGCGACATGGCCGTATGGGACGAGGAATGCTATCTCCACATCGTCGATCGCAAGAAGGAGATCATCATCAGCGGCGGTGAAAATATCTCGTCGCTCGAAGTGGAGAAAGCAATATTCGCGCATCCCGACGTGTATGAGTGCGCCGTCGTGGCCGCACCCGACGAGAAGTGGGGCGAGGTGCCGGTGGCGGTGGTGGTGCGCAAGCCCGGCAGCACGTTGGACCAGACGCAACTGCTGGAGTTCCTGTCGGACCGGCTCGGCCGTTACAAAATGCCGCGAATTATCGAGTTTACCGACGAGCCACTACCGAAAACGGGAACTGGCAAGATCAAGAAGATGATCATCCGCGAACGCTTCTGGGGCGGCAAGGCTCGCCGCGTCCAGGGCGGATGATCTCGATCTACCTGGAGTGCGCTGCCACCGGTCAGGACGCTCTGATCGCGGAACTGTATGACCGGGGCACGCTCGGGATTCTCGAACTCGGCTCCGGCGTGCGCGCCTGGTTCGACGACGGCGCCGATCTCTATGACCTGATCGAGAGCTATGACGGCCATGTGATGGCCGATGACGAGGAGGACTGGGTCGGTCGAACCGAGCAGTCGTTCCCACCTCTCGAGATCGGCGAGCGCTTCTGGCTCGTGCCGCCGTGGAATGCCGATCCGCCGCCGGCAGGTCGCGTGCGGCTTGAAATCAATCCTGGACTCGCTTGCGGTACCGGCTGGCACGCATGCACGCAGATGTGTCTGGAAGCGCTGGAGCGGTACGTTCGTCCGGGCGACTGGGTGTTCGATGTGGGTACGGGCTCCGGAATTTTGACCGCCGCCGCAGCCCTGCTGGGAGCCGGTTACACTGCCGCCTGCGATGTCGATTACGACGCCGTCACGATTGCGCGGGATCGAATCGGGCCACGCGTCTTTCAGGGATCTGCCGACGCTGTCGCGATCGCACGATTCGATGTAATCGTCGCCAACATCAGCGCGCCGGTGGTCGAAGCGCTCCGGCCCGAGTTCCGCGGGATTCTGCGGCCCTCGGGTACCCTCATCCTCTCCGGTTTCCCCGAAATCGCGCCGATCCCCGGCACCGTCGAGTTACTTGCGAAAGACGGATGGCAGTGCGTGGTGGTTCGTCCTGAGTAGGACGATGGAGATCAGTCAGATGAACACCGGGACGCCGTACGACGACTCGTGTGTGTTGAACGCAATGCCGGTGAAGCCCAGAAACGCGATGCCCGGATTTGCGGCAATGGCATTGAGTTCAACGACGCGATCGCATGCGTAAGCAGGTTCCTGAAAATAGCCCCGGCTGGCGTGAGGAGCGTGTGGATCGATTCCGGTTCGTCGGTCTCGTGGTAAGCGTCCGGTAGGCGAGGTCCGGGCGTGACCGTCTTGAGGATCGCGTAGATCGACAATCCACGAGCGAGGCCAATCATCGATTTACCAGGTGCGGAGATTCGGTCCCCGGCGCGCGCGCTCCCCCTCGGAAGAAATTTAGAGGGCCGCGGCTGCAGTGATGGTCGGATAGCCTGGCTCTTTGGAGAAGAGGCCATGCGGCGGTGCGCAACGACTCGGGCCGCTTTCAACCCGCTGGAGATTGCAACTCAGCCGTCCACATCGAAGATCGAAGTTAGTAAGTGGTGCACAAAAGCTGCCCCGTCATGGCCGTGCCGTCATTGACGCCGTCCGGGTTGGTGTCACTCAGTCCTCCGCCGACCCCGAACTCGGAGAGAATGGCTTCGGGATCGGCGACGAAGCGGCGCCGCAAAGCCCTGTCACCGCGAATGCGCCCCGCGAATTCGCCTCTGGTCATGGTGGGTTTGCCCGGTCGCGCCGCGCCTCCGCCCGAAAGCGGCGCTGCGGGAACGCGCTTGGCGGGAATTTCGATTTCCAGGCCCTCTCTGGCCGCCGTGGTGTTTTCGAAATGAGCCCGGGCGTTCTCGACAATTTGGTCCAGAAACCGGTCATCGTGGCTCGGGTCGTGATGAAAGAGCACTAACTGGCCGACATTGCACTCGCGCGCGATACTCGTCGACTCGAGCCAGGTGCCATGTCCCCATCCGCGCTTGGTCACGTATTCTTCGGGAGTGTATTGGGAGTCGATGACCAGCAAATCAGCATTCCGGGCAAACTCGCGGAGAACCTGGTCGAGGACCGGGTCGCCGGGTTCAAAGTCGCTGGCGTGTACGAATACCTGGCCATCCACCTCGATCCGGTAACCGTGCGCGCCCTGGGGATGGTTGAGAGGGAACGGATAGACGGAGCAGTCGCCGCAACGGAACCCGCTTTTGGGAGCCTCCTCGAAGTGCTGCCTGGCAGTGAGGAACTCAAAGCTGACAGGGAAGTAGGGCGCCGACATTTGGCCACCGAGAATTTCTTGGAGGCGTGCCGGACCTCCACCGGCGGCGTGGAAAGAGATCTTGTTGCTGGGGATATACAGGGGTCCAAAGAACGGTAGTCCCTGGATGTGATCCCAGTGGAAATGAGTGAATAAGAAGCTAAGGTTGAGCGGGGATCCGGCGACTTCACGCAGCAGCGACGCACCAAGATTCCGAACGCCAGTACCGGCGTCAATGATCAGTACCTGCTCTCCACAGCGCACTTCGAGGCAAGTAGTGTTGCCCCCATAGCCAAGGTTCTCCTGGGTGGGCGTTGGAATGGAACCGCGAACGCCCCAGAACTTTATGCGCAGATTTCGCTGGTTGTCCATGCGTGTCTCAATGAATTGGGAATTCACTCCAGTCTACCCGGAAGATACTCATGCGTGGCCTCGCTCGTCAGAATCTGGCCGGAAAAGAGAATCCGGCCCGGGACGGCCCTGCCGTCTGTGCGAGAGGGCACCTTGACCGTAACGACGATAGCGGTGCCCTGGAGGCGATCCGCGGATCTGACTTTGCCGTCCGCCGCCGGGCCGCAATCGAATCCGATGCCATCGGAAATGGATCGAGACCGCGCCGTGTGCGGATCGCGGAGGAATGCCCCAAGTTTTGGTGGCCGTGTTGGAAACGGCTCCGAAGCCATTCTCCGTGTCAATTGGAAATCGCCGGTTGCTGCTGAGTCATACAATGCAAAGTCCCCAACCCCAGCACCAGATCCCGGCATCCGATCCCGATAACTCGCCGGTTTGGAAATAACTCCGCAATTGTGTTCAGAGCCACTCGGTCTTGCGAATCCTGAAACACCGGCACCAGCACCACTCCATTCGCGACATAGAAATTCGCATAACTCGCCGGCAGCCGCTGACCGTCGAAATAGACAGGCGACGGCATCGGCAAAGTCACAATCCGAAAATCCTCCAATCGCTGCAATAACTCCAAATTCTCCTGCAGCGGGGCGTAATTCACTTCTTTCGGATCGTCCTCCACCACCGTCACAATCGTCTCCGCGTCCGTAAATCGCGCGAGATCGTCGATATGCCCGTGCGTATCGTCCCCAGCGATCCCATTCTTCAGCCAGATGAAACGCCGCACGCCGAGATACTCGCCCAACATCCGCTCTAACTCACCCCGGCTCATCCCAGGATTCCGCGCCTGAACATCCGACAGTAGACACTCCTCGGTCGTCATCAGGACGCCCGCGCCATTCACGTCGATGCTGCCGCTCTCCAGCACAATCCCCGGCTCAAAAGCGCGCATCCCCAGGCGCTGAGCCACGACCGGCGGCACGGCATTATCGCGTTCCCAATTCTCGTACTTCGCCCAGGCGTTGAAAATCCAGTTCGTGACCGCCACTTCCCCCGGCCGCTTCACGAAAATCGGACAAAAATCGCGGCACCAACTCCGATCGGTCGTTATCTCGCAGAAATTCACTGCCGCGAGATTCGCCCCGGACTTCCGCAATATCTCCTCGGCCTCCGCGCGCCGCTCCCGATCCTGCGCCAGAATCCGGACGCGCTCCACCTCCGACAGCACCCGCACGATATCGCCATACACCCACGGAATCGGCTCGAATTTCCCCGGCCAGTCCGTCTCCTCGTGCGGCCACGCAATCCAGGTCGCCTCGTGCGGTTCCCATTCGGCGGGCATGCGGAATCCCTCCGCCGACGGTGTCAACCGATCCACCTCTGATTCAACTGCCCGTACGCATCAATGCGACGGTCCCGGAAAAACGGCCAGTTCTTTCGCACTTCGTCTATGCGCTTCGGATCGCATTCGGCCACCAGGATCTCTTCCTGGTCCACCGAGGCCTCCGTGATCACCTGTCCAAAAGGATCCGCCACGAACGACGATCCCCAGAACTCAATTCCCTGATCGGCCGGCCCCTCAAATCCCACACGATTCACCGCCGCCACATACACTCCATTCGCGATCGCGTGCGACCGCTGAATCGTCCGCCAGGCATCCTGCTGGGCCGCGCCATACTGGGCCTTTTCCGACGGGTGCCACCCTATGGCCGTCGGATAAAACAAAACGTTCGCCCCTTGTAGAGCCGTCAATCGCGCCCCCTCCGGATACCACTGGTCCCAACACACCAACACGCCGATACAGCCATATCTCGTGTCGAATTTCTGAAATCCCAAATCCCCGGGCGTGAAATAGAACTTCTCGTAATAGAGCGGATCGTCCGGAATGTGCATCTTGCGGTACATCCCTTGTATCTCGCCGTCCGCTCCCAGCACCACAGCGGTATTGTGATAAAGCCCGTGCGCGCGCTTCTCGAATAGCGACGCAATCACCACCACGCCCAGTTCCTTCGCAATCGACCCGATCACGTTCGTCGACGGCCCGGGGATCGTTTCCGCCAGAGCGAACAACTCCGCATTCTCCTCGCGGCAGAAGTACTGCGACCGGAACAATTCCTGCAGACACACGATCTGCGCCCCCTGTCCCGCCGCCTCGCGAATCTTCCATTTCGCCTTCTCGAGGTTCTCGTTCGGGTCCTTCGAGCAGCACATCTGCACCAACCCGATCTTGAACTTGTCTTCGGTAAACGAGCGCATAGTATCATTGTCCAACGAATGCTTCTTCGTCTCGCCACGCTGCTGGCCACCGTCTGTGCGTATGTTTTCGCGGCGGTCCCGGCCCCCCGCGACTATCTCGGCTTCACGCCGGGCGATGAGCGAAAACTCGCGGATTACCAGCAGATTTCGGGTTATTTTCAGGAACTCGCGCGCTCGTCCGATCGCATTGTGCTTCGGGAATTCGGGAAGACCACACTCGGCAAGCCGATGTATGTCGCCTTCATCTCCGACCCGGCCAACCTCAAGCGCCTGGATCGGTATCGCGACATCGTTCAGAAACTCGCGCTAGGCGTGGCCACCCCCGACGAAGCCCGCCGCCTCTCTCAGGAAGGCAAAGCGATCGTCTGGATCGATTCCGGACTCCACGCATCCGAAGTCGCCCCCTCCCAACAGGCGCCCGACCTCGCCTATCAGATGCTGACCAGCGAGACCGAAGAAGTTCGCCGCATCCGCCAGAATGTCATCCTGATGCAGATTCCTTGCATCAACCCCGACGGCCTCGACATGGTCGTTCACTGGTATCGCAGCAATCTCGGCACCGGGTACGAACTCGCGCCGCTTCCCACTCTCTACCAGCGCTACGCCGGCCACGACAACAATCGTGATTGGTTCATGCTCAATCTTCAGGAGACTCGCAACGTTACCGCGCTCCTGTTTCAGCAATGGTTCCCGCAAATTGTCTACAACCAGCACCAGACCGCTCCGTTTCCGGCCCGGATCTTCGTCCCGCCCTACAGCGAGCCGCTGAATCCCAACATCTCCGCCGCAGTGATGGAAGGCATCAATCAGATCGGCAGCACGATGCGCGAGCGTTTCGCGATGCACGATCAATCGGGCGTCATCTCCTATTGGGGCTACGACGCGTGGTGGAATGGCGGACTCCGCAGCGTCCCAGCCTTCCACAACATGCACGGCATCCTCACCGAAACTGCCGGGTATTGGTACGGCAATTCGAAGGTCTACAATCCCGCCGACTTCCCTGAACGCTTCGGTAACGGCATGCCGACCAAAGAGCCCAGCGTATTCTACGAAAAGCCGTGGATGGGCGGACGTTGGGGCGTCCGCGATGCGATCGACTACATGCTCACCGCCGATTTCGCCATCCTCAATCTGGCCTCCCTACGCTCCGAGCACTACCTGCACAAAGCCTGGGAAATCGCTCGTGCCAACATCGAAGCAGGCACGAAAGGCAGCCCTTATGCCTACTTGGTCCCGCGCGATCAGGCCGATCGCCTTTCGATGAAAGCCATGCTCTGGCGCCTGCAGTACGCCGGGATCCGAGCCGATCGTGCGGCCGCGCCATTCCAGGCGGGCGGCAAGGCGTACCCGGAAGGCACCGTCGTGCTTCGCGCCGCTCAACCCTTTCGCGCTTACCTGGTGGACCTCATGGAGCCGCAGCACTACCCCGAGTTGAAGTCGGGCACCACGGGTCCCACCAAGCGCCCGTACGATATCGCCGGCTGGACTCTCCCGATGCAGATGGGCGTGGACGTAGACCGGGTCGATTCGCCATTCCAGGCCATCCTCGAAGAGAACGCGCTCGACATGTCGATGAGCGAATCCAAGGATCATCGCGATAACGGATTCTTCCTCGCCATGGCCCGGCTGCTGAAATCCGGCGCGAAGGTCCGATGGTCCTCCACCGGCCAACTGCTCGAATCCAGCGACCCGGGCTTCGAGAAAGCCGCTTATGAATTCAGCAAGCCCCGAGTCGGCGTGTATGAGCCCTGGGTCACGAACATCGACACCGGCTGGACCGACTGGCTGCTCGACACTTTCCACGTGCCGCACACCATGCTGCACAACGACGACTTTCGCAAAGGCGGACTCCGCGGCCGGTTCGACACCGTGATCCTTCCGTCACAATCCGCGGCATCCATCCTGAACGGGATCCGCGAGGGCGAACGGCCACGCGGCATCACCGCCGCCGATGCAGCGCAGATCATCCAGCGTCCTGAATACACGGGCGGCATTGAACTCGCCGGGCTGGTCGCGCTTGAGCAATTCGTTCGCGACGGCGGCACCTTGCTCGCCTTCGACGCTGCCTCCCAACTCCCGGCCGAACATTTTCCGCTTCCCGTCCGGCTCCTGCTGCGCGCCGATCAGGGCGGCCGCGCATCCGATGCCCCCGGCGGCTACTACTGCCCCGGTTCCATCCTGCGCATCGACGTCGATAACTCCAACCCCATCGCGTTCGGCATGGCGAAGAATGCCTTCGCGTTTTCGAGCGGCGGGCAGGCGTTCGAGTCGATGTTGATGCCGGAGTTCAACAAGGGCAATCGCGAAGTGCGCAGCCTGGCCCGCTACGCCGATCGGAATCTGCTGGCCAGCGGATGGATCAGCGGCGAACGCGCGGTGCTGGGAAAGTCGATCCTGATGGAAGCTCGCCACGGGCAGGGCAGGGTAGTGCTCTACGGGATGCGCCCCGAACATCGCGGACAGACCTTCGGGACATTTAAGCTGGTGTTGAACGCTATCTATCTCGGTTCATCGAAAACGCTATGAGATATTGCTTTGTGGTTGCCCTGTTCGCCATCCTCGCGGGATGCGCCTCCAGCGGCGGGTCCGATTTCGATAGGATGTCGGAGGATTTCGTCTATCGCACGCTCGCGCAGTCGCCGGTCAGCGCCACCGCGGCGGGCCTGCACGAGTACGGCGGTGTCCGTCTCGACCGGCAGTTGGATGATTTCAGTCCCCGCGCCCTCGAACGCCAGCGCGTCTTCTTCACCGATTATCTGCACCGCATCAATCGCTTCAGCGCCGGTAATCTCTCCGTCGAACAGCACGCGGACGCCGACCTGCTGCGTGCGCAGATCGGCCTGATTCTGCTGGAACTGAATTCCATCCAGAGCTATCGCCACAACCCTACCGGGTATGTGGAACTGGTTGGGAACGGCCTCTATAGCCCCTACGTTCTCGAGTACGCGCCCAAGCCGCGGCGCTTCCAGGACATCGTCGCGCGCCTGAACGAAGTTCCCCGTGTGATGGATCAAGCACGCGCGAATCTCGTCGATGCGCCCGAGGTCTGGAATCGAGTGGCGCAGGAAGAGAACGACGGCAACATCGCGCTCGTCGACGTCACCCTTCGCCAGGCATGCCCGCCGGAGTTGCGCCATGATTTTGATTCCGCCGCTGCCGGCGCCATCACCTCCCTCCGCGAATTCAATAATTGGCTCCGGACTGACCTGTCCCTGCGCCACTCCGATTGGCGACTCGGGAAGGATCTCTACGCCCGCAAATTCCGTTACGCGCTCGCTACTGGAAACACACCGGAGCAGATGCTCGCCGATGCCGAGGCGGAAATGGCGCGGGTTCGCGCGCGCATGGCGGAGATTGCCAAACCCGACACCGTGGAAGTCGCGCTCGACAAGATTGCCAAGAAGCACGCGACTCCGGAGAGTTACTTCGACGAGGCTCGCCGGGACCTGGATGAATCGACCGCCTTCGTCCGCGATCACCACCTGCTGACGCTTCCGGCGCGGAGCAATCTGCAAGTGATTCCGACTCCCGAATTCATGCGAGGCATTTACGGAGTCGGCGGATTCTCCCCGGCACCCGCGCTCGAACCGAAACTCGGCGCGTTTTACTGGATCACGCCAATTCCGCCCAAATGGCCTCCGGACCGCATCGAATCCAAACTGCGCGAATATAACCTCTACGGTCTGAAAATCCTGACCGTGCATGAAGCGATGCCCGGCCACTACGTCCAGTTCGAATACGCGAACGATATCCAGCCCAAGAGCCGCCGCCTGGTCCGCGGCATCTTCGGCAACGGCCCGTATGTGGAAGGATGGGCTGTGTATGCCACGCAGATGATGATCGACGAGGGCTATTACAAGGACGATCCCGGCATGCAGCTAACCTGGGGCAAGCAGGTGCTGCGCGTAGTGGCCAACACTATCCTCGACATCCGTCTTCAGACCATGGGAATGACGGAGCAGCAGGCGCTGGATTTGATGATCAACCAGACCTACCAGGAGAAGGAAGAGGCCACCGCCAAGGTACAGCGCGCCCAGTTATCGTCGTGCCAACTGCCGACTTACTTCGCCGGTTGGCGCGGGTGGCTGCGCGTTCGAGAACAGCACTCGGGCATGCCGCTGGCCCAATTTCACGAAAGCGCTCTGAAGGAAGGCGCCGTCACGCTGCCGGATCTCGGGTCGCTTCTGGGCAAATAAGATGCGCCGGGCTTTGTTGGTACTGGTGTTGATCGCCGCAGTCGTCACGCCCTCGTGCTCCGTCCGCAAATACACCATCAAGCAGATGGGCGGAGCGCTCGCGAACAGTTCCGGCACCTTCTCTTCCGATAACGACCCCGAACTCGTCCGAGCCGCCGTACCCTTCAGCCTCAAGCTCATGGAAGCGCTGCTCGAGCAGACCCCGAACGATCCGAATCTGCTGCTCGCCGCTGCTTCCGGATTCACTCAGTACGCCTACGGTTTCGTACAGATGGACGCCTACGAGATGGCGTCTCACGACCGGGCCGTCGCCGCTGCCCTCCGCGACCGCGCCGCCAAACTCTACCTCCGTGCCCGCGACTACGGCCTCCGGGGACTCTCGATCAAGCATCCCAACTTCCGCGCCGAACTCAAAGCCAATCCCAAACAAGCCGTCCAGCAACTCACGACCAAACAGGTGCCGGTGATCTATTGGACCGCCATCGCATGGGCCGGTGCGTTCTCGGTGTCGCGCGACATGTTCATGCTCCCCCAGATTCCTCAATTCGAAGCGCTGATTCGACGCGCTCTCGAGTTAAACGAATCCTACGGTGACGGTGCATTGCACACGTTCATGATCGCTTTCGATATGGTGAGTCCGACGGTTCACGGTGATCGGATCGCTTTGGCAAAGCAGGAATACGAGCGCACGCTCGAGTTATCGAAGGGCCACCAGGCCGGACCGTATGTTTCGTACGCCGAGAACGTGCTGGCGAAGGGAGCGGACCGGGCCGCCTATGAAGCAGTGCTAAGGCAGGCCCTGAAAGTCGACGTCAACGCGGAGCCGCAACACCGGCTTGAGAATCTGCTGATGCAGCGCCGCGCCCGCTGGCTACTCAGCCAGAAGCAACCCTGAGGTCGTCTACAGTATGGCGGTCAACTCGATCTCACCGGCCACCGGGCTAACCCATTTCTGCTTCCCGTGGCCGGCCAGAGGCTTCTCCGTTACCTGAACCACCCCGAAGCTCTCCAACAACTGGACGTCGCGCGTCACGGCGCTCCGATCCCGCTTCAGTGTCTTCGCGAGGGTGCTTATAGAACCGGGTGTCTGCTTCACCTGCCGCAGCAAAAGCATCCGCTGCTCGGTCAATACGCGGAGCAGCGATTCGACGTCGTCGAACGCGATTACGCGGCTCGGCGGAATGACATCGCCCCTGTCCGCCCGCTTGGCCACTTTGCGGCCGCGCTCAAAGAAAGCACCCACTCTCTCATTCCGAATCTCTGTCTTTCGCACGGCTCACCTCCCTCGCCAGCTTCGTCCATTCCCTTTCGAACCGGGCTTCGATTTCCTGGAAACTCTCGAAATGGACTGCAGTCACTTCACCTTTAAAGTGCCGGTGATGCTGCCCATGAGCGGAGTCATAACCCAACACCCGGCCATTGTCCCTGCTGTAAACCAGGTGGTTGATGTACGCGAGATTGTATCGGACGGCACGACCGCTGCCATCAACCCACAACTCCCGCCGCAACATGCCGCCTCCCGCTGCTCGTGGTAGATAAAACCGATCATCCACGGCTTTACGGAATCGAGCAGCCATGATCTATAATATCATTGCTGTCGGTCTGTCGGTTTCCTGTCACCCTCCCGCAAACGCCACCCCTGTGCGATGATACTCCAATGCGAAGATTCGCCTTTGCCAGCGTAGTTGTGTGCGCCGCCCTTGCTCTTGGTTTCGCCGCACGTGAACCGCAGTCCGATCCGCGCCTGAAAAACTCATTCCGGAAGGCCCCACAAAACGGTTGGATCTTCGTCCACCTCGAAGGCTCGCCGGCTGAAATCGGATATCAGCACGGGTACCTGCTCGCGCCGGAGATCGCCGACGCGAAGGAGGCGGTCGAGCTATCGCTGACCCACGGATCGCACGACTGGAAGTTCTATCGCCAGGCCGCCGAGACCACGCTCTGGCCCAAGGTGCCGGCCGAGTACCGTGCTGAAATCGAAGGAATCGCCGAAGGCATTCGGGCCAAAGGCGTTGCGCTCGACAAGATCGATCTGGTTGCGATGAATGCCTGGCTCGAGTTATCGCCCTATTACACCAATTGGTACGAAAAAGAGCACAAGACCGGCGCCGCGAAGCAACCGACGCCGGAGCATTGCAGCGCTTTCGTCGCCACCGGCAGTTACACGAAGGACGGCCGCCCGGTAATCGCGCACAATAACTGGACCGACTACCTTACTGGATCGCGCTGGAATGTCATCTTCGACATCACACCGTCCGCGGGATATCGCATCATTATGGACGGCATGCCTGGCCTGATCCACTCGGGCGATGATTTCGGGATCAACTCGGCCGGAATCATGATCACCGAAACCACCATCAGCCAGTTCAACGGCTTCGATCCCGCCGGCATTCCCGAATTCGTACGTGCGCGCAAGGCCATGCAGTATTCGTCTTCCATCGACGATTACGCCCGCATCATGAAAGAAGGCAACAACGGCGGCTATGCCAACGACTGGCTCGTGGCCGATCGCAAAACCGGCGAGATTGCCAGCCTCGAGTTAGGTCTGAAAAACGTCAATCTGAAACGCACGAAAGACGGGTATTTTGTGGGCTCGAATTATCCAATTGATCCGAAGCTGACCCGCGAAGAAACCGATTTCGATCTCACCAACAAGAGTCTTAGCCCGAACGCGCGGCACATTCGATGGGATACCTTGATGGCTCAGAACAAGGGCAGGATCGACGTCGCCGCCGCGCAAAAATTCCTTGCCGATCACTTCGACACGTTCGACAACAAAGTCCAGCCCTCCGAACGCACGCTCTGCGGCCACATCGACCTGTCTCCCCGCGGCGCCAAGCCGTGGCAATCCGAATACGGGCCCGCCGGCGCCGTCCAGGCCAAGGCAACCACTGCCGCCATGGCCGAGCACATGGAGATGACTGCCTCGATGGGACACCCCTGCGGCATTGATTTCAAAGCCGCCAAACACGTGCAGAAGCACCCCGAGTTCGCCTGGCAGATGCCGGTACTCCGGGACCTCGATTCACACCCGTGGACCACCTTCCGCGCGAAGTAGAAGCCGGACGCCGCCTCGGTCCGTGCTGATACTCTATACGATTGGGAGAAACAGCCAATGAAGAAGATCGCACTGCTTTTTACGATCGCCTGCTCGTTATCAACCTCTATCGTTTTTGCCCAGGTGAAGCAGACCAAGGAACAGATCCTGTTCTACACGTCGGATTACAAGGGCGAGCGCTACCCGGATGGCCGTCCGAAACTGCCCGCGAGCCTGCTGGAGCGCGCCGTCGATGTCTCGATCGAAGATATTTGGGAGTTCCTGCAATCCCGCGGCTACGTGAATCAATTCGAATCGGGATGGGAGGGACTCCACAAGGAGAAGCCGTTCGCGGGCCGCGCGCTCACGGCGCAGTTCATGCCCCGGCGTCCCGACATGGCGGCCGCCGTCGCCGGTGAAGCGAAAACGGAAGACCGGGTGAGCGGATCGAATAGTTGGGTGATCGCTGAACTCCAAATGGGTGACACGATGGTGGTTGACGGCTACGGCAAAGTTGTTGAAGGCACCATGATCGGGTCCAACCTCGGAAGCGGCATTGCCGCCCACACGCACTCAGGGTTCGTTTTCAACGCGGGAATTCGCGACGCCGAAGAGAATCGCGAAGTTCCCAATCTGAACGGCTTCTATCGTGGCTACGACCCGTCGGCCTGGGCGCAGATGCAGATCACGGGAATCAATGTCCCCATCCGCATCGGGCGCGCGACCGTGCTTCCGGGAGATTTGGTTGTCGCCAAGCATGACGGAGTCATCTTCGTTCCGGCAGCGCTGGCCGAGGAAGCCATCGGCAAAGCCGAATTCACGAAGCTCGAGGACACGTTTAACTTCGAATTAAACCGGCAGGGCAAGAACGGAGCCGAATTCGAGGGCGGCTGGACACCCCAGAAATACGAGGCTCTTTCGAAGTGGATCGACGCGAATCCCAGCCGGTTGAAAATGACGCGCGCTCAGTTCGACGAATTCGTGAAGAAAGCCCAGCAGCCGCGTCCGCAGCGCCGCGGGCCTCAATAACGCGCGCTACTTCCGCGGAGTTCTTTGCCGCAACGCATGGGCATCGCTGATGTCTTGCGGCCGCCCCGTGGCTTCCTTGTTGCGGATCAGAGCATCGCGCCCGATGAACTGGACGGACCGTCCCTCGATGGATCCGTCCACTCGGCTCGCCCAGGCGTCTTCAAAAGGGACACCGGCGATAGAGGTAATGATATCGATGCGATTGGGTTTGACGCCGAGTTGTACGATCTGGTCCGAGCGGCTCAGATCCTCGGCCACTATTCCAATGCTTGCGAAGCCGAACTCGCTAAGCGTCTTGATCACCGATTCGGCGTTGTCGCGCTGCGGACGGATCAGAAAGTCGATGTCGGCGGTGAACCGGGGGTAGCCGTGCCAGGCGACCGCGAAGCCGCCCACCACCAGATACTCAACTCGGTTCGCGTTGAGTAACTCGACAAACTCGAGCAAATCTTTGTTGGGCTGCATCGGGATAAACTCGCGCCTGGAGTTCGAAAACGATAGCCAGTCGCTGTTCCGGAGTCAGTTTGAGGTCCTCTTCAATATCCGCCGCTTCGGCTTCCTCGAAGCTATGGAAGATGCGCGCGACTTTCTCCATACTCCCATTCTAGACGCCCATCACTTCACCACAATAGTGGGACCTGCCGGACTCACGTACGCACCCACCTGCACAGAGACAGGCAGCACTCCCGGCGGTAGGAATCCTCCCGGAATGCGCGCATTCACCTGCATCAGACCGGCGAACCCCGGCGCCGCTCCGGCATACAACACATCGGCGCTGTAATCGCCGATCCTGACGCTGACCGGCAGGACTGGCGCAGGCAGTGGAACGCCTGCCGGAACCCCTTCGGTCCAGCTTGGGTTCGTTTTGCCTCCTCCGGTCGCGAACAGCACCAGGACCGATCCGCGCGCCGCCGGACGGTCGGCGGAGTTAACCGAGCCGTCCTCATTCAGCGCCGCGACCTGTCCACTGCCCGCCGCGACCGTGAAGATTCCAGGCGACGCGGCAGCGACATCAACCGTCGCCCGCGACTTCACCAGTCCATTCACCAGCACCTGCACTTCGCACGTGGAGCCGTCGCCGAGCGAATACGGCACCTGCAGATTCAACTGCGTCGCACTGGCATAGAACAGCGGCGCAAGTCGCCCATTGAAGAGCACCTGCGTGCCGCCGAGCGAGGCGTTCGGGAGACTCGCCGCGACGCCGGTGGCCGGGCCGATTCCGCTACCAAAGATCGTGGCGATCTCCCCAGGAGCAACGGCGCCGGTCCGGAGCGACGCGGCATTCACGATCGTTATCCCCGGATCGGCGGGCGGCGGCTTGGTGATCGTATCGGCCACCGGGATGAGGATTCGAACCCGATTATTCCCAGCATCCGCGAAGTAGACATTCCCGAGTCCGTCGGCCACCAGTCCCGATGGCGCGTTCACCGCTTGCTCCAGCGCCGCTCCCGACTCGGCGGTGAATCCTGGCACGCCGGTTCCCGCAATGGTGGTGATGCGGCCCGGCGGGTCGATGCGGAACAGGCGGTGGTCCGCCGCATCGGCGACGAAGAGGACACCCTGGGGATCGAGCGCAAGTCCGCGAGCGCCGCGCCAGACGGCGGCGTCCTTGTCGGGATAAGTACTGATAGTGGACGGTCCGAGCGCCGATGGCGCGCCGATTCGGCGTATCCGGCGATTGCCGCTATCCGCGACGTAAATGGCGCCGGCCGAATCCAACACGAGTCCTTGCGGCGAGTTCAGCGCAGCCGCGGTGGCGGATCCGCCGTCGCCAGAATAGCCGGACACCCCCGTGCCTGCCAACGTCGTCAACGCGCCGGCCGTGGTGATGGCGCGCACGCGGTGGGTGCCCGATTCCGAAAAGTAGACGGCCCCCAGCGGCCCGAGTGCGAGCCACGTGGGCGAATCCAGTTGTGACCCAAATGCGGCGGCACCGTCCAGCGACCGGCCTCGTGTCCCGTTTCCTGCGAGCGTGGTGATGATGCCATTCGCCCTGACTTTGCGAATCGCGTGATTGCCGGTATCGGCGATGAAGAGATTGCCCGCCGTGTCCACCGCCAGCCCGAGTGGATTATTCAAGTGCGCCGCCGCCGCGGGACCGCCGTCGCCCGAATAGCCGGCAACGCCGTCGCCCGCAACGGTGTAAATGTTCCCGTCGCTAGTGATTTTCCGCACGCGGTTAGCAGCCGTGTCCGCGATGAACAAATCGCCGTTCAGATTCCGGACCACGCTGCCGGGTTGATTGAAGCGGACCTGCGCGAGTGGGCCGAGGTCGCCGCTATAGTTCGCTGGTGTGCCACCGGCAAATAGCGAGGCAGCGCCCGCGCGTGGACGGCGGTAGACAACGGGCCCATCGCAAGCGTAAAGATTGCCCTGCGCATCGATAGCGATATCGCGCGCGGGCTGAGGGATCGGAGTGATGGTGAGCGAAGGAGTCACACGCAGCGTCTGATTCCCGCCGATATCGGCGATGAACAGGCTACCGTCGGGATCCATCGCCAGACCGGTGGGGAGTTTCACAGACACGGCCGGTACCGCGCCGGCAACTCCTAAATCGCCGAGCGTATGAATCACGCCGCGGTAGACCGTGCGAATGCGGGCGTTGCCACTGTCGGCGATGTACAGGACGCCGGCGGGATCGACGGCCACACCGGCCGGAGCGCTGAGTAGTGCGAGGGGAGCGGCCCCGCCGTCACCGGCAAATCCAGGCTCGCCCGCGCCCGCGATGAGAATCGCCAACCCGTTCTCCGAGATTTCGAATACGCGATTTCCGCCGAAATCGGAGAAATAGACCGTGCCGTAGTAGTCCACCGCGACGTTCCGCGGACTCGTGAGAGCCAGATTGGTGGCGGGCTGCCCATCCCCTTGCCACGCCGGAGTGGTGCCGCCGCCCGCAACCGTCTGGATCACGCCATCCGGAGATACACGGCGGACGCGGGCATTGCCGAGATCGGCGATGTAGATGTTGCCGTTGCGGTCGGCGGCGACGCCATACGGGGTACGGAGTTGGGCGGTTGACGCGGGTCCGCCATCGCCGCTGAATCCCGCGCGTCCGTTTCCGGCGAACGTGGAGATGATGCCGGCCGGGGTGACTTTGCGGACGCGGTTATCGTCCGCGTCGGCGATGTAGATGTTGCCGCGGAAATCGGCGGCGAGACCTTCGATGTGAACCAGCAGCGCGCTATTCGCGGCACCGCCGTCCCCGGCATAGTCGCCCCCGGCAAGGGTCTGAAGGCGGTACAGAGATTGGGCGTAGGCCACGGGAGTAGCCACCAGCAGCGTCGTGAGAATGATGAATGCAGGACTGGATTGCACGCTAGGCATAGAGGATTAGCCCTACAGAACCTAGGTGCAGATATCGGGCCGATTCTCTCCGCGCGAACCGATGAGAGAATTATGCGACGCGAATTGTTGCTCGCTTTCATTCTAATTTATCCGGCCGCGGCGGGTTCGGCGCTGTACCTGAAGACTCGCACCATCGAAACCGCAGAAGCAGTTCATACCCGGTCCGCGAAGTGGGGTTCCGTGCGCACCGGACTCAACGGCAAAACGCATTTATTGTTGCAGTACGATCACGTTCCGGGCGAAGCTGACCTTCAGGCGCTTGAGGAGCGCGGGGCGGTATCAGTCGCCTACGTGCACGAGAACGGCCTGGTGGTTGCGGTGGAGGATCCGTCGGCGCTGAATGACGTGCCGCTGCGCTATGCGGGACGGTTGGACCCGGCAGACAAGATCAGTCCACTGCTCGGCACGGATGGCGATGCGGTGCCGGTGCTCATCGAGTTTCATTCGGACATCGACCGGAACGACGGCCGCCGCATCCTGCTGGAGCAGAATCTGGAATTGATCGAGAATCCCGACCTTAGTCCACATCAGTTGATGACGAAAGCGGATCCGGAGCAGGTGCTCGTGCTGGCGGATCGGGATGAGGTCTCGTACGTGTTCCCTGCGGCAACCGAATTAGCCGAGGGAAAGAGAATGGTGGCCTGCACCGGTGCCCTGACGACGCAGGGCGAAGTCGGCCAATACATCGCCCGAATGGGTGAGGGTTGGGATGGCCCGGGTCTCGGCT
This sequence comes from Bryobacterales bacterium, assembly GCA_038322675.1. Classification (GTDB taxonomy): domain Bacteria; phylum Acidobacteriota; class Terriglobia; order Bryobacterales; family Bryobacteraceae; genus TMP-7. Next base: position 9,710 of record JBBQGE010000031.1, on the reverse strand, counting down.
CGGCGAGTTTGGGGTATTACTTCGCACACCTGTCGACGCAACTGCCGGCCGCGGCCAGCCGTAGTGAGATTGTCCGCGCGTTCACCGAATGGGCGAAGTACGTACAACTGACATTTCACGAGACTGCCGCGCCCGGCGCGGCGCGCACCATCAACGTCATGTTTGCCCGTCGCGATCACGGCGATCAATACCCGTTCGACGGTCCCGGTGGAACATTAGGGCACACGTTTTATCCCTCGCCTCCGAACCCAGAACCACTGGCGGGCGATCTGCACCTGGACGACGACGAGTCGTGGGCCATACGCGCCGACGTGGACCTGTATAGCGTCGTGCTGCATGAGATCGGCCACGCGCTGGGACTCGGACATTCGGATCGCCCTGGCGCCGTGATGTACCCCTACTATGCTCGAGCCTCGACGCTCACGCAGGACGATATCGACGCCATCCGCAGCCTGTACGCAGTATTGGTTTCAACGAGCACGGGACCGGAGGCGCCGGCGGGCGGAACCACGCCCGATACATCAGGTTCGTCGACTCCCGAACCGCCGGCGACCCCAACGACTCCTACGACCCCGACAACCCCTAGTACCCCAACCACGCCGACGACTCCAACGCCAAAGGCGACCGTGCCACTCACCCTGACCGTCTCGGCCCCGTTCGCAATGACTTCGGCGGATTCGATTCAACTGGCAGGCATGGTGTCGGGCGGATCCGGAGCGGCTATCATCAGTTGGAAGTCGGATCGCGGCCAAGCCGGTATTGCCTTCGGTTTGCCGAACTGGTCGGCGCAAGTGCCGCTGTCCATTGGGCCGAATACCATCACGATAACGGCCACCGACGTCCAGCAGATGTCGGTTTCAAAGTTGGTAGCTGTCACCCGCCAGGCAGTCCCCGTCCCGGTACCGGTGCCGGTTACGATAGCCATCACGGATCCCGCGGGTGCGGCCTCGGTGACTACCGCGCAGCCCGTGATCAACCTTCGCGGAACCGCTAACCACCCATCGGGAATCCAGGAGGTGACCTGGTCCTCCGATCGCGGAGCCTCGGGCACCGCTAGCGGCACGATGATCTGGCAAACCGGCTCGATTCCGCTGCAGGCCGGGGCGAATACCATCAGCGTGCGTGCAATCGCAATCGACCGATCCACGGCGAGTGCGACCATCAACGTACCGTACACGCCTTCCACCGGCTACCGGGACACGACGGCCCCATCGATCACCATACTGAGCCCCGGATCGGTGACGCCGGTGACCTCGGCTGATTCGATCACGGTGAGCGGTACGTCGTCCGACAACGTCGGCGTACAAACGGTCACCTGGTTCAGTTCCACCGGAGACAACGGGACCGCGTCGGGGACGACGAGTTGGACGACACCCGCCATCCCACTGATCCAGGGCACAACCACGATCATGATCCGCGCTTTCGACGCGGCGGGCAATGTCGGCTGGCGATCGATCAACGTGACGCGGCGCTAGGCAACTCCAGCCGACACCGCGTCCGATCACGCCGCAGCCATCGGATTCGGATACCCGTCGGGATCCTTTGCGTCGTCGCCCTTGTGCATGCACTGGAAATCCTTCTCGATGACGATCGCGAGATTCCCAACCTGCTCTTCGATACCGACACGATCGGATCCGGTCCAATCGGCCGCAACCGGCGCGGGGATGCGGATCCGGATCGTCTGTCCGTCGAAATCGGCTTCGGCGGCCGCGCCGCCCTGCTCGAGCGAATACACCAGCGGTTGACCCGGAAACTCGATCGCCGCCTCGATCCGGCCATTCCTGGCGAACTCGTCGACGTCGCGGCGGTTCAGCCGCAGTCGGATCCCGTTTCCGTGCACCCGCAGTTTCATCTACTGTTTGATCCCAAAGAGGGTTTCGAGTTTCGATCCCGGCCGGATGATGGTCTCGTTCCGCTCCGGTCCCAGCGAAATGCATCCGATCTCTACACCGGTCTGCTGCTCCAGGAAATCCAGGTAGCGGCGGGCATTCTCAGGCAGCGCCTCAAACTGGGAAATCCCGCGAGTCGACGCCCTCCACCCCGGCAAACGGCGGTAGATGGGCTGAACGGCCTGCATGCCGCGGAAGGTCGCGGGCATTTCGGTGGTCTCCTGCCCGTCAACCCGGTAGCCAACACAAACCGGTATTTCGTCAATCTCGTCCAGCACGTCGAGTTTGGTCATGATCAGACTGTCGAAACCGTTCACCGTCGCGGTGTATCGCAACAGCGGCGCATCGAACCAGCCGCAGCGCCGTGGACGTCCGGTGACCGCGCCGTATTCGTTTCCGGCCTTGCGAATCATGTCCCCGTATTCGTCGAGTGTTTCGGAAGGAAACGGACCGCTACCCACGCGCGTAATATACGCCTTCGAAACGCCAATGATTCCGTCAATACGCGTCGGCGCAACGCCGGTGCCCGTACACGCTCCGCCGGCCGCCGCGCTCGAACTCGTAACGAACGGATACGTGCCGTGGTCGATGTCGAGCATCGTCCCCTGCGCGCCTTCGAACAACACGCGTTTGCCGGACTGAATGGCCGTGTTCAACAGATGAGCCGTGTCGCACACCATCGGCCGGATGAGGCTGGCGAACTCCTCGTACTGGCTGCGAATCTGCGCGTAATCGATTTCTTCTTCGAGCTTGAATGTCGCGGCCAGCGTTCGTTTGTCTTCTGCCAGCGTATCGTATAGCAGGCGGAATCCGTCGGTGTCCAGCAGGTCGGCGATCCGGATGCCGCGGCGTCCGATCTTGTCCTCGTAGCATGGCCCGATCCCGCGCGACGTGGTCCCGATGGGAATCCGATTCTCGCGCGCTTCCGACATCTTCTCCACCAGCCGGTGAAACGGAAAAATCAGGTGAGCGCGATTGCTGATGAACAGGTTCGATTTCACCTCGATGCCGAGACTCTCCAGCGTCTGAATCTCGTGCAGCAGCGCTTGCGGATCGACCACCACCCCATTGCCGATCACGGCCTGAATACCACGAAGAATACCGCTGGGGATCAGCTTGAGGACGTATTTCTGGTCGCCGATATAGACGGTGTGCCCGGCGTTGTGTCCTCCCTGATAGCGCGCGACGATATCGAACCGGTCGGAAAAAAGGTCGACCACCTTGCCTTTGCCTTCGTCGCCCCACTGGGCCCCGAGGACAATGATATTGCTCATCCGTTCTCTCTTATTGTGTTTTGAAGTCCATAGGCTATTGTAACTGAACCCCGCCGTGTTACCTGCTGTTGGAAATTAGGCGGCACTTCGCCGAGTCGTCGTGATACTCTGACAGATGCTCACATGAGTATCGCCATTTCGTTGAAGGTCCACGACGGAGTTGTTTTGGCTGCGGACAGCGCCTCCACGTTGATGCTAAATGCGCCTCAGGGCCCAGTCGGAATCGTGACCGTCTACAACAACGCCAACAAGATCTTCAACTTGCGCAAGGGTCTTCCCGTAGGATGTGTTACGTTCGGCGCTGGAAGTATCGGGAATTCGTCCGTATCGACCTTGCTTAAGGACTTCCGACGGGAACTAACAGAGGGGCCTGATGCGATCGATGTTGGCGGCTATTCTGTGGAAGAGATCGCTCGCCGCGTGGCCGCGTTTTTGAACCTCGAGATGGAGAGAACCTCGCACACAGGGCAGATTGGCCTCACCGTTTCTGGATACTCTGCCGGGTCTAATCTCGCCGATGAGTGGGCGATTGAAATCAATGCCCCAGGCGACTTCAAAGTGGAACGGGTACGCGAGCTGGCGGATTGCGGCATCCGGTGGGGTGGTCAAGGTGAGGCAATTGAGCGTCTCGTGATCGGATTCAGCCCTATGGTTGCGCAGACTCTGCGGGAGGTCGCAACCAGCCAGCAGTTGGCTGGTCAGTTACTGCAAACGCTCCGGTTGCGTTCTGCTGTTCCCCTGGTGCAGGCTCCAATGCCGATCCAGGATGCCATCGACCTTGCGCGGTTCCTTGTTGACGCATCTATCATGTTCGCCAGGTTCATGCCGGGTCCTCCTACCGTCGGTGGACCGATCGAGATCGCGGCCATTACGAAGCACGAGGGGTTCAAGTGGGTTTCGCGGAAGCATTACTGGGACGCAGAGTATAATCGGGAGGGTACGCATGACATTCGAAATCGATAGCGACGCCTTGGCGAGACTAGCCGTTGCTCCGCCGGAGCAATATGCGATCGGCGATGAATTCAAGCGTGGTGCGGTCATCAGCAGCGGAACCATCTCTTCGACTACGGTCCTCGACCGGGACCTCCTGCCGGCCGAAACTCGGCTGGCGATTCGACTGTCGCTCCTCTCATTTGAGGAGGACTGGAACGCACCCGGCATGGAAGCATACGATGAGCTGTGAGCTACGCCCGCGGTGATGTCGTACTCGTCGACTTTCCCAATAGCAGTCTGGTTTCGATAAAAAGGCGGCCAGCCTTGGTTGTCCAGGATACGCAGGTGTATACCGGACTTCCCCAGTTGATTCTTGCGTTGATCACCTCAAACCTAAATCGGTCAGGACCAACCCGGGTGCTCGTGACCAAGACCAGTGCCGCAGGGCTGGCAATGGGCTTGGTGACCGACAGCATCGTTGTCGCAGACAATCTGGCGACCGTCGTTGTCGGCGCGGTCCGCAAAAAGATTGGGGCTTGCATCATCATGACGCAGGTGGACGAGGCGCTCCGGACCGCTCTAAGACTGTAACGACTTCCCGCATCGGCCAAACGGCCGCGCTTCGCGAGCTTGCAACGCAGAAGATTGCCGATCGGTCCCAGCAGATCGCCGCCGCAACGTACCGGCCGCCGTGGTCCCTCGCATGGGGCGACGAAAAGTGCAGGACGCAATTCCATCTGGCTCCGGATTCCTCGAACAGCCGGACAACACGCTGGTTCGGGATTTCGAGACGGCGCTATGCGTGCGTTAAACTGAATGTTCTGACCAGAACATCGAACGACATGCACGTTTCCGACATATTCCTCCAGCTTGGCGAAGATCGGTTCCGGGAATTGCTGCGGACTATCTCAATCGGCAAACTGAAGACCTATCAACTGTACGAGCGCGTGAAAACCCGCCTGCGAGTGCAGAAGCTGAACACCGAGGCGCTCAAGAAAGTGGCCCCGTCCTCATGGCAACGGATTCAAAACGCCGAATCCGACTTCGCGACCGAACTCTCGCAGGCAATCCTGGTTTCGCACTTGGACATGATTGTCGCCGTACTCAATCTGCTCGAGATTCCGAACGAGGACGGCTTCTTCGCCAAGGACCTCGACGCCTCGAAGTATCTCACCGAGGGGTGGCAAGATCGGGTCTTTCAGGAGTTTCGCGGCAAGTATCCCGAATCGCTCCTCCTGTTCTACATCAATCACCTGGCCGTCGAAACGGCGGGCGCCACAGAGATCTATGTTCCCGCGGCCGGGGCCTGAATGCGATGAAGGAATTCTTCGAAGCCATCCGCGCGGGGAACACCGCGGCGGTCGAGAGCCTGCTCGAGTCGGATCCAGGATTGGTGACTGCCGCCGACGACAGCGGACTCGGCCCACTGGCTGTCGCCGTATACCACCGGCAGCCCGAAATTGCGACCCTGCTTGAGAATCGCGGCGCGCAGTTGGACATCTTCACGGCGGCCATGTGCTCACGGCCCGAGAAGCTGCGCGACTGCCTGGCGGAGTCGCCGGATAGCGTGAATAGTTTCAGCGCGGACGGCTGGACTCCGCTTCATTTGGCCGCATTCTTCGGCTGCGCCGAGTGCACGACCATGCTGCTGGACGCAGGCGCGAAAATCAACGAGCGCGCGCAGAATCCGATGCAGAACATGCCGCTGCATGCCGCTTCGGCCGGGCGGCACGCGGAGATTGTCCGCATCCTGCTGGAACGCGGCGCGTGGGTGAATGCCCGCCAGCACGGCGGTTGGACGGCGCTGCATGCCGCGGCGCAGAACGGCGACACGCAACTCGCGCAGTTGCTGATCGCGGCCGGCGCCGACGTGAAAGTGCGCGCCGACAATCAGCAGACTCCGCTCGATCTCGCCCTCACCAAGGGCCACCAGCAGTTGTCGGAAATTCTCGATCACTACGGAGCGTCGCAGTAAGTGTCCTCATCGCAAACACCCGCCGAGACGCCCATCTCCAATCTGCGCGAGTCCGGGTTGGAACGCATCCGGACTGCCCGCACGCCGGAGGAATTGGAAGCAGTACGCGTCGACATCCTGGGCCGCAAGGGATCGCTGGCGAATGCCTCGAAGGACTTCGGCAAGATCGCCCCGGAAGAGCGCGCCCGGCTCGGCAAGGCGCTGAACGCGGCGAAACAGGAATTGGAATCCGCGTTTGAAACGCGCAAGGCCGCTTTTGATGCCACCGCGATAAATGCGCGCCTCGAATCGGAGTGGCTGGACCTGACGCTGCCCGCCCCCGGCCCCCGACGCGGAGCGCTGCACCCGGTCACCATCATTCAGAAGGAAATCGAAGACCTGTTCGTGTCCATGGGATTCACCGTGCTCGACGGCCCCGAAGTCGAGACCGAGTTCTACAACTTCGACGCGCTGAACATCCCGCCCGAGCACCCGGCGCGCGACATGCAGGATACCTTCTGGCTCGACGGCGGCAATCTGCTGCGCACCCATACCTCGCCGGTCCAGGTGCGAGGCATGCAGAAGTTAGGACCGCCGTTGCGCATGATCGCGCCGGGCCGCGTGTTCCGCAACGAAGAAGTGGACGCCTCCCACGAGCACACGTTCTACCAGTTGGAAGGCATGATGATCGACCGCGACGTATCGGTCGCGCACTTGATCTTCTTCATGCAGACGCTGCTGAGTTCCATCTTCAACCGCGACGTGACCGTACGGCTGCGGCCGGGATATTTCCCGTTCGTCGAGCCCGGTTTCGAACTCGACATCCAATGCCTCATCTGCAACGGCCCCGGCTGCCCGGTGTGCAAGCAGAGCGGGTGGGTGGAACTGCTGCCCTGCGGCCTCGTGAATCCGCGTGTCCTGGAATTGAGCGGTATCGATCCGGAAGAGTGGAACGGATTCGCATTCGGCCTGGGCCTGACACGCCTCGCCATGATGCGATATGCCATCGACGACATCCGTCTGCTGATGGGCGGCGACCTTCGCTTCCTACAACAATTCGTCCCATGAAGTTCTCCTACAACTGGCTTCGCGAACTCGTAGAAGGCCTCGATGCCTCGCCGCACGCGCTCGAACGGCTCATTACCATGAAGACCGCCGAATGCGAAGGCATCGAGGAGTATGCGCCGTATCTGGCTCACATCGCTGCCGCGCGCGTGCTCAACGTGGAGCCCATCGAAGGCAGTCACAATCAGGTCGCGCACGTCCACGCAGGCCGCTACGGCGAGCGCACCGTCGTCTGCGGCGCTCCGAACTGCCGCGCCGGGATGGTGACCGCGTACGTGCCGGCGGGCATAACGCTCGGCTCGCTCGACATCCGCAAGCGGACCATTGACGGTGTCGAGAGCGACGGGATGCTCGCCAGCGGGCAGGAACTCGGTATCAATCGCGATCATTCCGGCATCCTGGAACTACCCGAGGAAGGCCTCGCCCTCATCCCTGACTACCTCATCGAGGTGGACAACAAATCCCTGACTCACCGGCCCGATCTGTGGGGGCACTTCGGAATGGCGCGCGAAGTGGCCGCTATCGCCGGCGGGCGCCTCATGGATCCCGCCGATGTATCGCGCGTGCCTTCGGGCGATCCGGCTGTCGAGGTCCGCATCGCCGATTACACGCTGTGCCCGCGATACTCCGCGCTGGTGTTTGAAAACGTGACCGTACAGCCCTCGCCCTTGTGGCTCCAGTACCGTTTGGAAGCGATCGGTGTGAACCCGATCAACAACATCGTCGATGTCACGAATTGGGTAATGGCCGAACTGGCGCAGCCGATGCATGCGTTCGATGCGGATAAGCTCGATGGCCCCATCGTCGTGCGGACCGCGCGTCCCGGCGAGCGCATTCTGGCGCTCAACGACGAGTCCTACGACCTGACCGCCGCGAATCTGCTGATCACCGACAACTCCGGCCCCATCGCAATCGCCGGCGTGATCGGCGGCGGGCCGAGCGCGATTTCGGAATCCACCACGCGTATCGTCCTCGAGAGCGCGAACTTCCAGGCAGCCAGCGTCCGCAATACCTCGAGCGAACTGAAACTGCGCACCGACGCCTCCATGCGATTCGAGAAATCGCAGGATCCCATCAACACGATTCGCGGACTCGCGCGCGCCGTCGCGCTGCTCGAGCAGGTCTGGCCGGGCATCCGCATCGTGGGCGGCCTCGCCGACGCGTGGCAGCCGAAACCGCTCCCCGCGCCCATCCGGCTGCCCATCCACTGGCTGCAGAAGAAACTGGGTCTGGCGATTGAGATCGGCGAGGTGACGCGAATTCTCGAATCGCTCGAGTTCGGCGTCAACGAATCCGAACCGGGCGTGCTATCCGTCGAAGTGCCGTCGTGGCGTGCCACCAAGGACATCGCCATCAAGGACGACCTCGTCGAAGAGGTGGGCCGCATGGTCGGCTACGGCACCATCACGCCGCGCGCGCCGATGGTGGCCTGCACCGTCCCTCCGTCGATTCCCGAGCATGCCTTCCATCATCGCGTCCGGCAGTTGATGGCCGGCGAAGGATTTACCGAAGTTTATAATTACTCGTTTCTGAGCGATGACCTGGCTGCGAAGTTCGGACTGCAAGGCCTGATCCGCGTGGCGAATCCGATTGCGGCCGGACAGGACTTGATGCGCAGCAGCCTGATACCTCGGGTCTGGCGCAATGTGCTCGACAACAGCCGCAACTTCGCGTCGTTCCGGCTGTTCGAAATCGGCCGCGAAATCCACGCACGGGCGGAAGATCTGCCGGACGAAGTGCCGCATCTAGCGGCCGCGATTTACGCGAAATCGGGCGACGGCCAGGCTGCGCTATTCGAACTGAAGCGCGTCGCCGAGTGCCTGAACGCCGCCATCACAGTGGAGTCCGCTACGGCTCGCGACTACGAACATCCCGCACGCACCGGTCGCTTACTGTTGCAAGGTAGAGAAGTGGGGCGTCTGTTCGAGTTTCATCCGACGATGGTGGAGACCGGCCGCGCCGCAGTGCTGGATATCGATCTGCGAGTTATGTTCGAATGCCGGCGTTCTGAACTGCGGTACCGCGCCCTCGACCGGTTCCCCGGGAGCCCCTTCGACCTGTCGGTGGTCACGGATCTCCGCCGCCCGGTCGGCCAGTTGCAGACGCAGCTCGCCCAACTCGGCGGCCCCGACCTGCGCGGACTAGAGTTTCTGAGGGAATATGCAGGACCACCGCTCCCCGAGAACAACAAGAGCGTGTCCTTCCGCCTGATGATAGGAGTCCCCGACCGGACGCTGTCTTCAGAGGAGTTGACGGCAATTCGCGAGCGAATCATGGACGGCATGCGCGCCTACGGCTTCGATCTCCGCGCCTAGCTGGCTGTAACTCCAGAGCCACGACCGTGAGGGAGTGGTTGCCCTAGCGACAAGCCACTACCCCGCCTGCGGAGGAGCCTGAGGAGCCCTCGGAGCCTTCGCCTTCTTCTCCTTGGCCGGCGTCGTCGCCTTCACCGGACTGATCAGCACATGAGCATTGCGCCCTTCCAATTTCGGCTGACTCTCCACAGTCCCGTACTGCGCCAAGTCCTGAGCGAACCGAAGCAGTAACTTCCGTCCCAGATCCGTGTGAGCAATCTCGCGTCCGCGGAATTGCACC
>JBBQGE010000030.1:0-63685 GCA_038322675.1 Bryobacterales bacterium | reverse complement strand
CCGGTCGGCAACAATGCACACCGATTTGATTCCGAACCGGCTCTTCAACCGTTCCACGATGGGAACCAGGCTCTTCACGTCGGCAGTGTTGCCCGGCCAGAGTTCGCTGCAAATCGGATTGCCGTTCTGGTCCAGCACCATACCAACCACCATCTGCTTCAGATCGGGACGATGATCTTTCGAGTGCCCGCGCTGGCCAATCGTTTCGCCTCCTTCGCCCTCGAAGTAGATCGACGTGGTGTCGAAAAACACGATGTCCAAATCGGTGAACAGGTCCCGCCGCCGCGCGAACAGTTCCTCCTCGATGAGGTCCTTATTGGTGCGGGGCGCGAAAGGCGTGGCCCCGTTCTGCTGGTCTGGCGGAAGAACCTCTCCCAGCCAGGCCATGGCCCGGTAGAGATGGTGCAAGTCCAGATCGGCGACGCCTTCGATGGCGTAATCGTCCTTCCACTTCTCGGCGGCACGGTCGCTGCCAGGCGCGAAGAGTCGATGCAGAACGGTGAGGAAAATGGCCCGCTCGACGGGAAACTCGAAACGCCGACCGGCGAGCAAGGCCGACAGGACTTTGTCGATCGAGCAGGACTGCCAGAGACGCTGAAAGATCAGGGCCGGCCCGATCCTGGCGCTGCGAGTGGCGATACTGTCGCCCCGTGCATGGGCACCGAGGATCGTGAGCTTTTCGGAGAACCGTCCGAGCGACTGGATCAAGGAGTCGAGCTGGCCGCTGGCCAGCAACTCATCAAGGCGGCCGAGACGGTGCAGGACGCGCTGCTTGACCTTGCCGTCAACCCACTCGTTATCCACGACGAGCAGATAAGTGCGGGAACCGTTGGTCTGTGTGCGAACGAACACGCTGACGCTCCTGTGTCACTATCATGACTCATAATGACCGCTCAAACAATAGCTTCCGCAGGATATTAACGCCAAAACGTGCCACTATGTTTTCGCGATGGACGGCATCGCCGCCTGTGGAATCAACAGGTTGCGGCTACTTTGCGGCGCAAAGTGTAGAAGATGAGTAAGGCCGAGCTGCCGAAGTAGAGCCTTCTGATCTGCCGTCGGCTCGGTGATCCGCCGGAGTCGGATCTCACGGCCGTCCGTAGTGGGCAGCACGATATCCGCACTCTGCAGACCTGACAACAGCGCCAGCGCCTTGCTCGCCGAAAGCGGCTGAGGCTTATCAACTCCGCTCAGAGACGGCGAGGCCACGAGCGGGGCCCGCCTTTTCAACAGATGCTTCAGCGTGACCCATAGTGCGTATCCCAAAAACGCCACCAGCACGTGCGCTTTCACCCGCGGCTCCAGTTGATGAAACAGAGGACGAATGGACAACTCGCTCTTCAGCGCCCGGAACGAAGCCTCCGCTTCGGTCAATTGCATGTACCGCGACCACAGCTCTTCGGCGCTGCCGGACGGCAGATTCGTCCGCAACATGTACGCGCCTTCCCGCAGCGTGCGCCAATCCTTGCGTTCCTCTTTCATGGACCAGAACAGACGCACCCCTTCGGACGTCTCGCGCAGACTGACCTCGTACAAATCGTTCACTTGAGAGTGCCGGGCCTGGATGGCCCCCAGCCGCCGCTCCATTTTGTTGCGATCCTTCAGCCGGCCCTTCTCGATCGTCTTCTCCAGACGCTTCAATGCCTCCTCCATCCGACTGGAGAAGCGATTCCGGATGGCCTTCTCTTTCTCCTTGCGCCCCGCCGTGCGGCACAAGATGTAGGTCTCCTCGCCCCCGGGGATCGTCACCTTCTTGACGTCCACTTCCGGCCGCACCTGGGTCCAGTCGTCCTTCAGCAACTCGGCTTCGAACTGCTTCATCTGGCTGCGCGGCGTGCCCACCAGATACTGTCCGCCTCGTTTGCGAATGGCCTGTAGATTGTCCTCGCTCACAATCCCGCGATCGAAGACCCAGATGCGCCGCGCCTTGCCATACTTGCGCTCCACCATGCGCAGGATCGCTTCCATGGTGGACACATCCGCACGGTTGCCGTCGAAAGTCTCGTAGCTGAACGGAAAGCCCTCGTTGTTGACGATCAGCGCGATCACCATTTGCTGGCAATCGGGGCGATGATCGCGCGAATAGCCGCGGCGCATCATCGAATTCTTCTCCGCCGCACCCTCTACATACGTGCTCGTCAGGTCGTACAGCAGCACGTCGAACTCGGCGCCGAACAACTCGCCGTAGCGCTGCTTGAGATGCTGCTCCAGTTTCGTCTTGTGCGGCAGTATCCGATCCAGACAACGATACAAGCGCGTGTCGTTGATCTTGCCGTCTTCGATGCCCAGCAGATCGTCCAGCGCGGTCGACGGGTACCAGCGCTGCTCAATCGCCAACTCACTGCCTGGCGCGCACAACCGATTGACGGCCAACAAGGCCGCCACACGCGACCACGGCACATCCGCCTCGTGCTCGTCGACGGTGGCTTCGAAAAAACTGTCGAGGCCCAGCCGCTTCCACAACTCCAGCCCCAGCCAACAAGCTCCGAACTGCCGCGTCCGCTCCAGGCGCACCTTGTTCAGCAGCACCCGCGCTACCTGCGTATCATCGGCCGGAGTTTCCACATCCGACGGAAACAGCTTCAGTTGCTCGGCGTCGCCCTGCTCGTTGAAGACTTCGATCGTCTTCAGCCAGCTCGCTTGCGCCGAGCTGTTGAGTTCGCCCAGATAGCAAACCGTTCGCTGCCGCGGACCATCTGGCGTCCGCACTGTTTCCACCAGGGACCAGTAGCGGTGCTGTTTGCCGTCCTTCTCGCGACCGTGCGAGCGCAGAAACATTGTTGCCCGATATTGTCACGACATTCATCCAGGTTCAAGAGGGTTGGTCTGCACTACATCACGTTTCGCGAGAGCTCGCGCGACCGCTCAAGCACTTGCAGGAGGTCCAGTCCTCAAAATAGCGGATTCCCGCCCGGACGTGACGAACTTGGGTTAGGAGATTTGTCCTGGAGCCACCCAGTAGATCAGTCACCCCATCAAGGACTCGAACCCGCTTCGGAATCGTGATCGACATCGGTTCGGAGCAGCGATCAGCATCCCTCGGAATCCGCATGCGAACATACGCCCAGTGGCCAGATCAATACTTCACTTCGGCGTTTACGGGCGCACGACGGAAAAATGACGACCATTAGGCGGCCTTGGGCGTTTCGGTCCGGCGCTCCCAATAATCTCGGAACCGTCCACTGAGGCGTGCGCAGCGCAAGGCGATGATGGCGTTGGCTCCGGAGGCGGTCCAGTGCATGCCGGCGCGTTTGAGCCTGGTGCCAATAGCCAGCTTGCACCCCGCCTCAACGACACCGGAAGAAGCACAACGGTTTTCGGCTTCGAACTGCGGATACCGCATGCGGTCGCGGTTCCGGTGCAGATACTGGAAGCACTGCAGAGCTTCGTCGTGCTTATCGGCATGACTAAACGGATGAAAGAAAGCAGGAAACAGCAGATCCGCACAAGGGTCTATCACGCAGAGCCATTAGTTTGAGTGGCAAAATGTGGAGGCTTTATGTCAAAAACTTTCATTCATGTCCAGCCACGCTGCACGTTCCGTATCGGCGTGGCTTTGGCTTTTGTAGGGCTCTCGATTGGTATGGGAAACGGCGCGGAGCCGTCGCCGCAGATGAGCGCAGCGCGGTTTGAGAAGATGTTTCTCCAGTCGATGCCCGATCACCACAACATGGCGGTGCAAACATCCCAGATCTGCCTGGAGAAGACGCAGCGGCCGGAACTGAGAGGCCTATGCCAACAGATCATCACCTCGCAGCAGCGTGAGACTGGAATTATGCAGGGGTGGTTAAATTAAACAACTGGTACGAATTGCAGAAAACTCCCCAACTCAGTGGGGAACAACGCGCCATGATCGAACGTATGCGCACAATGAGTGTGCCTGATTTCGAGAAGCAGTATCTGCTGATGATGATCCAACACCACTGGCAGGCGGTTTCTCAGTCCGGACAGTGTGTGGAGCGCGCGCATGATCTGCATCGCGACCTGGAAGCCCTGTGCGAGGGCATAATCGAAGCGCAGGTAGATGAGGTTCGGACCATGCGTGATTGGCTATGCAACTGGTTTGGTAACTGCAATGTGCGGTCAGACGGCGACTTGCATCCCAAGCCGTAAGCAGGACCCGGAGATTAAAAGCAGCTGCGCGCAACTGCAAGCGGCGATTCCTTGAAAAGTATGATGCGACATTGACGATGACAAGGAACGTCCGCAAATTTGCACTCAGCGCGCATGTTACTTCCTCCGTCGGCTGGCTGGGCGCGTTCTTGGCTGTCTCAATCGCCGGTCCGTTAGCCAGGATCCTCAGATGGTGCGTGCTGCTTATCTGTTAATGGAGTTGACGGGCTGGTTCGTGATCGTCCCGTTAAGCTTCGCTTCGCTTCTCTTCTCTCTTGACCGGCTGGTGGGAGGGCATGACGTGTCGAATCAAATCTCCGTGATGCCGATGGCTGGAGGGCGTTTGGGCAATCACGGAAGAGGGCACATGGGAGAGCATGGCGACGAACGGAAGCTTGAACCGCCCCGCTAGAAGCCCCGCTCCCTCGACATCGGCGGGCGCGACTTCATGCCCCACCACTCTCGCGCGACCCCGTGTGCTACGACCGCAGACACGAGATCCAGGTCGCCTGGATTCAGAACGGAGAATCCTTCGCCGTATTCCACAGTCGCGGCTTCAGTCTGTACTCCCATGCAGGGGGTGGGATTCTCTATCAGCTTGATGTAGTTGTGCGGATACAGACCGAACCGCTCCGTGTGGTAGGTCAGCGACGCTTCAAATTGGCCAATGTTCGGCACTGCGCTCCTGCTCATGGCCACGCCGTTGGCCCACACACCGGCTGGCGATCGTTGTCGAGCTATGAAAAGTGATTTGGGTCAATCAATTTTTCACGATTGTTTACTGCCGCGCGTTGCATTGGCTCGTCCGGAACAATTCAATCTCCAAGGTGGACGGATACACCCGGCAGGACGGGTAACCTCGCGAACGGACCGTGGCAAAACCGTGACAAAACCCTCCGCGTTGAGTCTACTTGGGTTGCCTTTGAGCGAAAAGCAGATTCCCCAAGTTGTTGAAAAACTTGAAAGTGGGAGTAAACCTAAAGAAGCTTTGGAGACGGTCGCGCTGCGCCCAAGGCAGGTGCGCTACCAGGCTGCGCTACGCCCCGACTCTCTACCCTCTTGATCTTAAACCCCTTTACCGCCTCCCGCAAACTTCCCCAAAAAACCAGCCTCGCACAACTCGCCTGTTACACTGAACAGCAGATGGCGCTTCCCCTTCAAAACGATCGAGCCAATCGCGCCACCACCGACACTATTACCAGCGCTGCCGTTGCCGAATTGGCTCAATCGCCCGAATTGCGCGACTGCCTGTCCTGGGTCCAACGCGAGCGCCAGTGGATCAACGATCGCCATCTCCAACTCTGCCGCGTCGCCGCTCCCACGTTCTTCGAAGAGCGGCGCGCCAGTTGGATGATTGAGCAGTTCCGCGCCCTCGGCTGTGACGCCCAACTCGATCGCGCCGGCAACGTCATCGCGCACTTGCGCCCCGGCTACGACGGCCCCCTCATCGCGCTCACCGCACACCTCGACACAGTGCTCTCGCCGCGCAATCCCGACGACATCAGCGTCACGCCGGACGGAACATTTCGTGGCCCTGGCGTTTCGGACAACGGCGCCGGACTCGCCGCCCTCCTCGCCATCGCCGCCGCCCTGCGTGGCTGCTCCGCCGACCCCGACATTCCCCTCCTGCTCGTCGCCAACGTCGGTGAAGAAGGCGAAGGAAACCTCAGCGGTATGCGGTACCTGTGCCGCCAATCGCCGCTCGCAAGCCGGATCAAATCGTTCCTGATCCTCGACGGCCCCAGCACCGATCACATTACCTGGCAGGCGCTGGCGAGCCGCCGCTTCGATGTAACCATTACCGGCCCCGGCGGACATAGCTGGAGCGATTACGGCATCGGCAACCCCGTGCATGCCATCAGCCGGGCCATTGCGCTGTTCGCCGACAAGGGCCAGAACGGCAACTCTTCCCCGCGATCGTCGTTCAATTTTGGCGTGGTGGAAGGCGGTTCCAGCATCAACTCGATTCCCTCCTCCGCACGCGCCAAAATCGATATCCGATCGGAAAGCGCCGCGCGCATCAACGAACTCGCGTCGTTCCTGACGGCTTGTGTCGAAAAGGCGCTCGAAGTGGAAAACGAGCGCGCCACGAATGGGAAAGTGGCCGGCCGCATCAAGGAGATTGGCTCTCGTCCGGGCGGCCAATTGGCCGAGGACGCCTACATTCTGAACGCGGTCCGAGCCGTCGATTCGCACCTCAACATACGGTCCCGCCTCGACTGCGCATCTACCGATGCCAACGTCCCGCTGTCTCTCGGCATACCCGCCGTGTCCATCGGCGCGGGCGGCCAGGGCGGCGGTGCTCATTCGGCTGCCGAGTGGTTCCACCCCGACGGCCGCGAGTTCGGTCTCCGCCGGATTCTCCTCGCCCTCCACCTGCTGGCTCGCGACACCGGCCTTCGCGCATGAGTCAGGCAGTGGCGCCGTCGCGCCTCAAAGCCGACCTCGCACTCGTGGCCATCGCCCTCATCTGGGGCTCCACCTTCATCCTGGTCAAGGAAGCGCTCGGCTCCGTCTCCACCATGCTCTTCCTGACACTCCGATTCGCAATTGCGACCGTTGCCCTCGCAATCCTCTACCGCGGCCGGGGCGCCCACTATCCCAGAAACATCAAGCGCGACCTCGCGATCGGCGTCCTCGTCGGCACCTTCCTGTTCAGCGGCTATGTCCTTCAGACCACCGGGCTCCGCTACACCACCGCCTCGAAAGCCGGCTTCATCACCGGTTTCTACATCGCCCTGGTGCCCGTGCTGAACGCCTTGGTGTACCGCCGCATCCCGCACGTTTCCGAAGTCGCCGGCGTGATACTTGCCACGACTGGGATGGCCCTGATGACTCTGAACACTCTGCGTCTGGAGATGGGATGGGGCGATCTGCTGGTCCTTGGATGCAGCGTCGCGTACGCCTTTCACATTGTCCTGCTGGGACACTTCTCGCGCCACATGAGTTACGAACACCTCACGCTGTATCAGATCGGCACGGGCGCGCTGCTCGGAGCTCTCACCTTTTGGTGGATCGAACCGCCGCGCCTCACCTGGACTCCCGGTGTCGTCATCGCGCTCGCGGTCACCAGCCTACTCGCCACGGCGCTCGCGTTTTCCGTGCAAACATGGGCTCAGCGATTCACCACACCCACCCGCACCGCCCTCATTTTTTCGCTCGAACCGGTATTCGCCTGGGTAACTTCGTTCCTCGTGGCAGGAGAATTGCTCACCGCCAGGGCTGCGGCGGGCGCGGGGTTGATCCTGGCCGGAATCCTGATGGTGGAATTGAAACCGATCGGGTTTCGCCGTCATCCATCACCGTAGCCGCACGACGCCTATAATAGAGTTACCCGTCCACCTCATGGACTCTTTGTAGACTTCAATCGTAACCAGGCCACAGGAGAGGGCAGATACAGTGCTCGACAGATTGCGCCGCCAGAAGTTCCTCCCGTTTACTCTGATTTTGTTCACGCTTTGCCTCGGGATCGTCATCGGTACCTTGATCAATACCCGGGCCAGCGCGGCCCGGACCCAATCCGTCGCGCCGGATGCGACGCCCTTGACCATCCCCGCCCCCAAACAACTCGGAAACGAGTTCACGAAACTGGCGCACAAGCTCAGCCCCTCGGTGGTTAACATCACCGCGGATTACACGCCGCGTGATTCCGACGCTGCTGTCCATCCCAAGTCGCGAACCGATGATGACGAAGAGGAGCCACCCGCCAACGACGGCGACGACACGCTCCGCCGCTTCTTCCGCGATCCGTTCAGCGGCCATGGTGTGAATCCGAAGATGTTCCGGCGGGAGCAGTCCGGCACCGGCTTCCTTGTTGACCGGAACGGCTACATCATCACCAATAACCACGTCATCGATAAGATGGATCGCATTCGGGTCCGCTTGCACGGCGATACCACCGATTACCGCGCGCATATCATTGGGACCGATCTCGAGACCGATGTCGCGGTGCTGAAGATCGATCCGAAGAGCCCCCTGACGCCGGTCACCATCGGCAACTCCGATGCCGTGCAAGTGGGCGACTGGGCGGTCGCTATCGGCTCGCCATTCGGACTCGAAGCATCGGTGACGGCGGGAATTGTCAGCGCCACCGGGCGCGACATCGCCGGCGCGCAGACGTTCCAGCGATTCATCCAGACCGACGCGGCCATCAACCCCGGGAACAGCGGCGGCCCGTTGCTCAATATCAACGGCGAGGTGATCGGGGTCAATACGATGATCGCCACGCAGAACGGCGGCTACCAGGGCATCGGTTTCGCACTGCCCATGAACATGGCCGCGCGCGTCTATAACGACATCATTCGCGAAGGTAAGGTCACGCGCGGATCCATCGGCATCAGTTGGAACAAGAACGACAAGCCCGATCTGCTGCGCGCGCTCGGCCAGTCGCACGGCGTCCTGGTGCAGGAAATCATCAAGAACGGTCCCGCGGAGAAGGCGGGCCTGAAGCCGGAAGACATCGTCCTCTCCCTGAACGGCCAGTCGATCAAGGACGGCGACGACCTCATCAATCGTGTTGCGGATCTCCCCGTGGGCTCGCCTGCCAGTGTCAGCGTCGATCGCGGCGGCAAGCGGATGGAGTTCAACCTGACAATTGGCGACCGCGCCATGGTGTTGCGCGACAGCAACCCGGCGTACGCGCAGGCACAACCCGAGGATCCGGCCCAGCCCGATGTCGTCTCGCAGCAGAAATTCGGCGTCAGCATCCGGCCGATGAACGATGTGGAGCGCGAAGGTGTGTCCTCACAGGCCAAGAGCGGCGTGAAGGTGACCCGCGTCGAACCCGGATCCTTTGCGGAGGACGTCGGTATGCTGGACGGCGACATCATCGTGTCCATCAACCGCATTCCGGTGAACTCGGTGGATGACGTGCGGCGGATCCAGTCGACGCTAAAAGGCGGCAGCGCTGTGGCGTTCCGCATCCTCCGCTCGCAGACACCCAATGCTCGCGCACGCAGCGGCGGCGGGTGGTTCGCTACGTTCCTCGCCGGAACTTTGCCGCAACCGTAATAAATCGCGGGTCCGGTGTTGCGCCGGACCCGACTTCTTTCAGATAGACTGGTACTTGCGCGTACCAAAACTCCTCGCTATCACTTTGTTTTGCGTCTTCTTCGCGTTCAGCGGAGTTGCCTCCGGAAAGACCCACAAACGCACGGCCGCAAAATCCAAGACCAGCGCCAAGCGGACGGCCTCGAAATCGAAGTCGAAATCGAAGTCCCGCAAGGTGACGGCCTCGCGGTCGCGGAAGAAATCCTCGACAACGCGCGCCTCACGTTCCAGGAAGTCCCGCGGGACGGTCGCGCGGCGCTCAGTTCAGCAGGCGCCGACGCAGGATCGGTATCGCGAGATTCAGCAGGCACTCGCCGACAAGGGCTATTTCCGCGGAGACGTGAACGGATCGTGGGGCTCCGATTCCACGGCGGCGCTCAAGCAGTTTCAGAAGGACCAGAGCCTGGCCGATACAGGCAAACTCAATTCGGTTTCCCTCATTGCCCTCGGCTTAGGGCCCAAGCGGAATTTGAACGCGCTTTCCACACCAGAATCGAGGACAAACGATGACCATCGGAGTTCCGAAGGAAGTGAAAGACCATGAGTCGCGCGTGGGCCTTGTGCCCAGTGGCGTTACCGCGCTGCGCGAAGCAGGCCACGAGGTCTTAGTACAGACTAACGCCGGCCGCGCGAGTTCCCTTCCAGACGAAGAGTACGTTGAAGCGGGCGCGCAGATTCTGCCCGACGCCGCCTCGGTATGGGGCAAAGCCGACCTCGTCGTCAAGGTGAAGGAGCCGCAGCCTTCCGAGTATCCATACCTGCGCCCGGGTCTGCTCCTGTTCACGTATCTGCATCTTGCCCCCCTGCCTGAACTCACCGACCGTCTGCTGGAGGCGCGCGTCGCCGCCGTGGCATACGAGACGATTCGCGAGGCCGACGGTTCCCTGCCACTATTAACCCCCATGAGCGAAGTCGCCGGGCGCATGGCCATTCAGGTGGGCGCACAGTATCTCGAAGCGCCGAACGGCGGCCGCGGGATTCTCCTCGGCGGTATCCCCGGCGTCGCGCCCGCGAACGTGGTCATCATCGGCGGCGGCATCGTCGGCCATAATGCCGCGATGATGGCCGTCGGGCTCGGCGCTCACGTCACCATCATCGACCGCAATCTGAATCGTCTGCGCGAACTCGACGACATCTACTCGAGCCAGATCGTTACGCTCGCCTCCAACATGTACACCATCCGCGAATCGCTACGCCTCGCCGATCTGGTGGTGGGCGCGGTGCTGATTCCCGGCGCATCGGCCCCCAAACTCGTACGCCGCGAAATGGTCAGCCGCATGAAGAAGGGCGCCGTGTTGGTCGACGTGGCCATTGATCAAGGCGGATGCTTCGAGACATCCCACGCGACTACGCACACCGATCCGGTTTACTACGTCGACGATGTGCTGCATTACTGCGTGTCGAACATGCCGGCCGCGGTCCCGCACACTTCCACGTTCGGATTGACGAACGCCACCTTCCCGTACCTGATGGCGCTCGCAAACAAAGGTCTCGCGAAGGCCTGCGAAGATAACTCCGCTATCTGCGAGGGCGTGAATACGTTCCAGGGGCATGTCACTTATCCGGCCGTGGCGGAATCGCAGAACCGGGATTGGAAAGAGCTCACGGCCGTGCTGTGAGCCCGGGATTCCGGCGTCTGATCATAACGAGCACGGCAATCAGTAGCACGCAATTAGCCCACGCGAACCAATCTCCAGCCAATGCATAGACTGTGCCACGGTGCGACACCGGAGCGTTCACGACTTTGATCGTGAACGCCGCATCGTGGCTATTCGATTCGGCAAGCACCACTCCGCGGCGGTCGCTGACGGTCAACGTCCCTTCCTTGGCTGCGCGTACCACGGTGAATCCGCTCTCGACACCTCGCATCATTGCCATGCGGCCGTGCAGCCACGCATCTGTTATGAAATCCCACGCTGGAACCAGTACGAGTCCGGCGCCGGCGCGCCCATACTCGCGGCTGAGTGAGGGGAAATCGAGGTCCTTACAAATCTGGATGCCCCACGTGCCCGAAGGGCGATGGAGGATCAGAGTCGCGGTGCCCGGCGTGTCGATGTCTTCGAAGCCCGGGATCAAGTGGTGCTTCTGATAGGTTGCCGTGAGCGTTCCCTGCGGCGAGTAGACGCGTGCCTCATTGGCTCGCCGGCGGCCGGTGATTCGGTCCACACCGGCGATGATCGTGGAGTGTGTCCGCTGCGCGGCGCCGCCGAACATCGCGTCGAGTCGAGGAACGGCTTGGGCGGGGACGACAGCGATCTTCTCCGGCAGCAGGAAGACCGCGACCGGCTTCGAGACCCGCTCCACCGCGTCGACGTATCCCTTCATCAGACGGAGTGCCGCTTCATCGGATCGCGGCATCGGGTCGGTATCCGACGCGATCAGCGCAATCGTCACGCGATCCTGCGCGGGCGGTTCGGCATATCGCCAGAAGCCATAGCCGAGGACCGCCGCAAATACGACGGCGGCTGCGGCGGCAAGGGTCTTCTTCCCGGTTGCTGCAACGGAGGGAGCGAACAGGAGCAGGAAATCGATTCCCCACACGCCTGTGATCGACGCGAGTTGAAGCACCGGCAGGCAGTTCATCTGGCTATAGGCCAGGTTGCCGAACGTGCCGTGCGGCGATACGACAGAGGTCGCGTATTCGTAGGCGGTCCAGATGGTTGCGGGAGCGAGCGCCGCCATCCAGAGCGCGCCTCGCTGGGAAAACGTCCGGTATGCCAATACCGCCAGCGCGAAGACAATCGCTCCCGCCGTGGAGAACGCGAAGACGACGGGAGGTGGAACGGACACGACGTGCAGCAAGTACGTCCAGTAGGTGAGGCTTCCGGCAAACCACGCCGCAACTGACGCCACGAACACCGGCCGGCGTGGCGCGCGTGGCGCCATCCACAACACTGGAAATGGAGCCAGCCACGTCAGCGCCCAGACGGGATGGAGGCCGGTGCCGAAGAAGAAGAGTACGGCGGAAACGGCCGCCGCGACGAACGCGAGGGCCGCGGCAGGGTAGCGATCAACCTTTGAGACCATCGAAGAGCCTCCCCATTGAGCGCCGGCACAATCGCCGGAACGCTTCTTCCGAAAGCGAGAACCGCCCGCCGCGATACAACGCGACATAGCCATGCACGTGAGCCCAGATCGCCATGGCCACTTCCCAAACGTCGCCCTTCCGCAACTCGCCGCGTTCCATGCCGGCCTCGACGATGTCCGCCAGACGGTTCAACGTGGGTGAGGAGCGGCGCCGAAAATCCGCCGGATACTGCCGCACATCCTGCCGTGGGTGCAGGAACACGTAATCGAACGTATGGGGAGACCGCAAGGCGTAATCGACATACCAGTTCACCAGCGTGGACAACTGCCGTTTCGCGGACCCGCCGATACGGCGCGTATCGAGTTCTTCCGCCAGACGGTCGAATTCCCGCATGGTCACAGCCGCCAGGAGAGCTTCGCGGTTGGCGAAGTGATGATAGATCGCCATCGGCGTCACGCCTGCCGCGGCCGCCACCCGGCGCATGCTGACGGCTTCCGGGCCTTCGTCCTCGAGGATAGTGGTGGCGATGGATGCGATCCGTCCGGCTGTTCCCGTCTTCCTCACCTATACAGTGTATAGTATACGCCGTATAGTAAGCGATCAGGGCAGCAGTGCGGCGGAGGGCTTCAGCGCGACTCCCGATAACTTCCGCTGCTGGCATTCGCGGATCAGCGCCAGAAGCAGTTGACCCGCGGCGTCGAGGCTGAGCCCCTCGTCGCGAATGTTCGAGATGCAGTTGCGCTCGGCGTCCGTGCGCCCCACCCGTGGCGACCACGTGACATACACCCCGAGGCTATCAGGCGAACTGAGCCCCGGCCGTTCGCCGATCAGGATCACGGAAATCTCCGCTCCGAGTAGCTCTCCGATTTCATCGCCGATCGCAACGCGTCCCTGTTCGACGATGACAATCGGCGCGTCGCCCAGTTCGGAGCGGATGCGCGACACGAGTCCAGGAGCGTGGCGATGGACGGCGATGGCTGAGAGTCCATCCGCGATAATCAGCGCGACGGGTGCATCGGTGTGCGTGAGTTGGCCGCGCGAGTCCGGCGAGAGACGGCGTCCGAGATCGGGCCGCTTCAAGTACGTTGCGCGATCGGGCGCCGCACTCCTGACGACGAGGCTTCCGGCCGGCAACTCGCGCTTGAGCGAAGCAGCGTCGAGCGGAAAGTACACCGCATCGCGAGCACGCGCGTGCGCCAGTTGAAACTGCAGCAGCTCGCGTGTCGAAATACTGTTGCCCGCGCGCTCCTGCGCTACCCGCGCGCTGGTGAATTGGCGAAGGTCGGTCATGCTTCGAGTAGGGCCATGGCTCGGGGCAGTTCGCGCGAATGCTCCGCCATCCACGCTTCGAACTCCGGCGCCGCGCGCAATCCGAGCATCGACCGCAGATACAGCGCATCGTGAAACGACGTGCTCTGGTAATTCAACATCACATCGTCAGCGCCCGGGACGCCCATGATGTAATTGACTCCCGCCATCCCGAGCAGGCTCAGCAGCGAGTCCATATCGTCCTGATCGGCGTCGACGTGATTCGTGTAGCAGACATCGCACCCCATCGGCAGACCGAGCAGCTTCCCACAGAAGTGGTCCTCCAGTCCGGCCCGCGTAATCTGCTTTCCATTGAACAGATACTCCGGACCAATGAATCCCACCACCGTATTCACCAGCATTGGACGGAAGTGCCGTGCGAATCCGTACGCGCGAGCCTCGCAGGTCTGCTGATCGATGCCGTGGTGCGCGTTCGCAGACAGCGCGCTTCCCTGTCCCGTCTCGAAGTACATCACGTTCTCGCCACGCCCTAGCTCACGCGCCGCCTGCCATGCTTCCTCCAGCACCGCCCGATTCACACCGAACGACGCGTTCGCCGCTTCGGTACCGGCGATCGATTGAAACACGAGATCCACCGGAGCGCCCCGGCGCATTGCCTCCAATTGCGTAGTGACATGCGCGAGTACGCAACTCTGCACTGGAAGTCGCAGCAGGTTGCGCAGGTCGTCGATGAGCCGCAGCAGGCGCATCGTCGTCTCGACGCTGTCCGTCACCGGATTGATCCCAATCACCGCATCGCCGCTCCCGAGCAGCAGGCCATCGATGATGCTGGCGGTAATCCCCTTCGGATCGTCGGTCGGATGATTCGGCTGCAGCCGCGTCGAGAGACGCCCGGGGAGTCCCACCGTAGTTCGAAATCGCGTGACGACGTGAATCTTCGAAGCCACCGCGATCAGATCCTGCAGTCGCATGAGCTTCGAGACCGCAGCCGCCATCTCGGGCACAAGTCCCCACGCCAGTCCGCCTGCATCCGATTCCTCGGCGAGGAGCCAATCGCGGAACTCGCCGACAGTCAGGTGTGCGATGGGAGCAAACGCCACGGGCTGATGCCCGGAGAGAACGACCTGCGTCACTTCGTCGGATTCGAGCAGCGGATCATCGAGAAACGCACAAAGCGGTAGATCCGCGAGCGCCATCTGCGCCGCCACCCGCTCCTGGGCCGATTGCGCCGCGACACCCGCGAGTTCGTCACCCGATCGCGCTGGAGTCGCCTTGGCGAGCAGCGCTTTCAAGTCGTCGAAGCGATGCACTGTACCGCCGATCGTGTGCGAGTAACTCAATCCGCCGCGATCCCCTTCCGCGCACTCTCCTGCGACACCGCAAACTCCTCTTCCGGTGCAAGAATCAACCGCTTCCTCGCCCAAAACACGAAATACCCCATTCCCAATGCAAACCAGACGCACGCGCCCCACACTCCGCGCACATAATCGGGATTCAGAAATAACGAAACCAGAGTAATGGCGGCCAGCACCGCCGCAACAACTGCGCCCGTCACTCCGAGCGGACTCCGATAGGGCCGCGCCAGATCCGGATATCGAACGCGCAGCGCAATGAACGAAATCATCTGCAGCACATACGCGATTACGGCTCCGAACACGGCCATGTTCAGCAGCACCGCTCCCACCGCGCTATTCTCACCCGCGAACCAGATGCCGAGCGCAGCCCCATACCCGAGCACGGCGCCCGAAATCAGCGCGCGATGCGGCGTGCGCCGCGTGCTGTGGAGCGCGGAGAACCAGTCGGGGAAATAGCCCGCGCGGGACAATGAAAAGATCTGGCGCCCGTACGCGTAGATGATGGCGTGAAAGCTGGCGATCAATCCCGTGCAAGCCAGCAGCGCGAGCAATCGCGTCCACGTGTTGGTCCCGAAAATCGCGCGAAATCCCAGCAGCAGCGGCTCAGTGGACGCAGCCACTGCCGCGGCTCCGGGCGGCATGCTTCCGCTGATCAGCGGCGTCGCAATCGACAGCACAATCAGCGTACCCAGAGCGAGCAGGATCCCCTTCGGCATGTCGCGGCCGGGATCGTGTGTCTCTTCGGCAGTTAGCGGCAATTGCTCCACGCCGAGATAGAGCCACAGAGCGAACGGAAGCGCCGCCATCACTCCCCACCATCCTTTCGATGGTGCGGTCGCGGTGTAGCGGTTCCAGTCGATCAGTGGGATCGCGCCGGCATAGAACACCAGCAGCACAGCCAGTGCGGCAAATGTCAGCCACAAACAGAACCGGAACGATAACTCGACTCCTGCAATATTCAATCCGACAAATACCACATAACATCCGAGCCACCACACCGGCGCCCATCCCGGCGGCGTTCCGAAAATGGCGCCGAGATATCCGCCGACACCAACCACGATGGTCGCGGGCGTGAAGATGTACTCCATGTTCTCGGCGAGTCCGGTGACGTATCCAGCCAGCGGTCCCATCGAGGTGCGGGCGAAGGAATACGCGCCTCCCGCATGCGGCAATGCGGGCGACATCTCGGCAAGGCTAAAGCACAGCCCGATGTAGAGGACGGTCACTACGCCGACTGCCGCGAGCAGCCCGTTGAATCCTCCCGCGGCGAATCCGAAATTCCACCCGAAGAAGTCGCCCGAGATCACCGCGCCGACTCCGAGCGCCCACAAGTGCAACACGCCCGCATGCCGGCGCAGGGTGCGTTTTGCGAACCACCCAGCGTCGCGCGGCGAATAGGAAACCCGCGACATGTCTTATGAGTCTAGCGTGGAGCGCTACTCCGCGCGCTTGGTGCGAGGCTTCTGCACCTGCCCGCCTCGGATCCGCCGTCCCAGCCTTCCTCGTCGAACCGCCGCTCTGCATTCCCGCCGCCCGCGATCACTCCGCGGGCTTGGTGTGAGGCTTCCGCACCGCCGCCGCCCGCCGACCCTGCCGCCTCGGACCCACCGTCCTGCAGCGTCCCCGACACCCGCGCGCCGTCACCCCGCGCGCTTGGTGCGAGGCTTCCGCGCCGCCGCTGCCGTCCCCGCCGGCTTCTTCGCCGACCTCAGACTCTCCTGCAGCGCCTGCATAATATCGATCACTTGCGCGGGCCGCCGCACAGCCTCGGGTGCTCTTGCCACTCGCTGCCCCTCGATCTTCTCGGCGATCATCTGCTGCACTTGTTCGCGATACGTATCGCGGAACTTCGCAGGATCGAACGGAGTCACCATCGCCTCGATCAGCCGCTTCGCCAAATCGAGTTCGCGCGGATTCGCGTTGCCCGAGTCAGTCCGATACTCCTCCGTGCTGCGGACTTCATCCGGGTAGAACATGGTGTGCGCGATCAGCCCCGTACGTCCAGGCCGCAGCACAACGATATGCTCGCGACGGTGCATCGCCAATTGCGCCAATCCGGCATAGCCCGTCCCGCGCAACGCTTCGAACAGCAGTAAATACGGACGCTCGCCGGCTTCTCCCGGTACGACATAATACGACGTCTCGTAGAAAATGGGATCGATTTCCGACAGGTTCACAAAGTCGACGATCTGCATCTCCCTACTCGTCGACGGCGTGACGCGCCGGAGTTCCTCATCTTCGAGAACGACATACTGCCCCTTCCCATACTCGTAGCCTTTTACCAGTTCCTCGCGAGTGACAGGCTGTTCGTTGTCGGTCGAGGTGATGGTGTTGTGCGTCCGCTCGACTACCGGAGCCTGGACCACTGGCGTCTCTTCTTCCTCATCCTCGGGTGGCGGAGGCGGTGGCGCCGCTGTACGGCGAAGCCGCCGGAAGCTCACCTTCTCCGCACGGGCCGCCCGATACAACCGCACCGGGAACGACACTAATCCGAACGCCAAATGGCCGCGCCAAACTGTAGACGCCATACATTACCTTGACGCACGCCGGGCTCGGTAGTTTCCAATCCCGATCCACGCCAGACTGCCGGCGATCGCCAGCCAGAACAACCCCCAGGCGGCCTGCATCTCCACTCCGCCGTCGTACCAGATGTCGATCGAGCACGGGCCACTGCACCTAGGTTCGATGACCACCTGCCCGAGCGGATCCGTATAGACCCTGGCGTCACGCCCATTCGCCGTCGCGTGCCAGCCCGGATGATGCGTGATCTGTATCGACACAATCTGGCCCTGCTGCACTGGTCCTTCGATATGCGCCGAGTGCTGCGAAGTCCATCGCATCACCGGCACCGGATACGCCGGATTATCCAGCGCCGCGATATACGGCCCGAGCGGATCGACATCAATGCCATTCACCGGCGTGCGCGGCGCCAGATCGCCGGGCAACATGACATACGCTAACTCCGGAGACCGCTGCGGTACTCGATAAATCACATCGTCGCCCTCCCGCCACAGCGGCTCCAGCGCTCCTTCGAACTTATGAGGATTCCGGAACGGCTTGTAATACTCGCCGCTGTTCGGGCCGCCCGTCGCAACGGCGTGCACTCCGAGAGCCTTCAGCCAGGCGATCGAGATCGCGGTGTCACGATCGCCGGTACCGTCGCTCGAGTACAGAACGTAAGTGGCGACGCGTATCGACTGATTCGTAATCCCCTGATCGAATCCGCCGCCGAGTTGCGGTGTGTCGGTAAACGCGTTGAACCAATAACTCGTCGCCCCCGGCACCATCACCCGCTCACCTCCGAGATGCCCGTCAATCCAGCGAGCCGTCTTGTACTCCGTGCGAGCGGTCATGTCGATCGGCTCCAGCAGGTACCGTGCGTATCGCCGGTGCCCCTTCGCGAACGGCACTGCCAGCAGAACCGCACCGCAAGCAACGGCGATGATCGCACCACGCGGCAGACGCTCAATCAGCGGCTTTAACGCGAACGGAATCAGGATGGCGAGGCCCCATTCCATCTCCAGATGATACCGGTGCGGCTGCGGAACGAAGACGATCCTCGCGTACGCGTAGCTGAGCACCACTGCGGCCGTAATGACGGACACGTACGCCCCGAACTGCATGGTGCGCGAAGCCCGGATCCGTTCCAACCCGAACTTCATCGCGGCGATTACAATGCCCAGCACCAGCAATCGAAGCGCGAGCCCGTGCGTGTACTGCGAGTAGTCGCCCTCCACGGTACGGGCATTGGTCTGAATCACGCGAATGGTGGAAAGGGGCACCCACGGCGCGGCAAACGCATACGCCAGAACTCCGATCGCGGCTGGTTCCGCGAGTTCGCGCACACGGATGGGCCACCGCGCCAGCAGATACGCGAACACGCCGATCGCGAGCGCCATCGCCGTCAGCCAGTTCGATAGCACCGTCGCCGCAAACGCGATTGCCGCCAGGACGTACCAGTGCGGCCGCCGCCGATTCATCGCGACATCCAGCAGCAGAATCGCGACCGGCAGTAGCGCGAGTCCGGTGATGTGCGGACCTTCGCCGTATGCCACCAGATCCTCCAACCGGCGCCCCCGCAGAACGCTGCCGAGATCGCGCCGGATATCGCCAATCAGGAATGCCGACGGCGCCACGACAGAGTAGAAGGCACCCGCCGCGAAGCTGAATCCAGCGGAACGCGAGAATCGATAGCAGAGCCAGAACAGCGCCACGGGCGCCAGGCAGTAGAGCGCCGCCGTTGTGGCATGATAGGCGAGCGCGGCCGATGAGCCCGTCAACGCCGACACCGCCGCCACCGTCCAATGCAGCAGCGGCGGATACGAATTCTGATACGGGATGCCGTTGTACCAGATGGGAAACCACGAGAGGTCCGGCCAGTGGTCCCGGGCATACCGCGCGATGCTAATGAATGCGGCCTCAATGGAACCAACGTGACGCAGATACTCGATCCGGAACAACTCCCGGCACACATAGACATTGAGAGCCGCCAGGATAGCGGACAGTGCGGATAAGCGAAGCAAGGCTGTCGTTCTTGAGGATAGCTGTTTTACAGTGACAGAGGATGTTGAATCCAACTCCGGCAATCTGGGTGACGCGGCGGGGAACGGTCTCCCAATGGTGGTGGCTGTTCCGGCGGGCGGTGATGGCGGCGTACGAGGATAACTGCTTCGGAGTCGCGAAAGGCGCCGCCTACTCCGCACTGTTGTCGTTCTTCCCCGTGCTGACATCCATCACTGCAATCCTGGTTCAGGCGAATGCTGAAGCCGTGTCGCGCGTCGTCACACGGCTCCTATTCTCCGTGACACCGCCCGGTACCGAGGACTTACTCCGTAACTATCTCAATGTCCGCGTCCCGCGTCCTATAGGACTGATCGTCGGCGCCAGCATACTCTCCGTGTGGGCCGCCTCCGGCGCCATGATGAGCCTCATGGAGGGTTTTCAGGCAGCTTACAGCCTGCCGGGTGGCCGGCCATTTCTTAAACAGCGGGGAGTCGCCGCTCTGCTGGTGATCTGCGCCGTCGTGCCATTGGTCTTCGGATCCGCGATCATCCTGTTCGGCACGCGCTCCGAGCACGCGTTTCTGGAGTGGATGGGCTTTTCCGAAGAGACCTCGCAACTGGCGGTCTGGGTGGTAGTGCTCGGACGCGGCCTGCGCGACATCGCCGCATTTCTATCGATCATGATGGCCGCGGCGCTGCTCTACTACATCGGCCCCAATCGTCCGATGCGGTTCAGCGGAGTGCTGCCAGGAGCCTGCGTCGTCACCATCCTATGGCTGCTCGCGACGCAAGGATTCGGCTGGTACGTCCGCCATCTCGCGAATTACAATGTGCTGTACGGCAGCATCGCCGCAGTTATCGCGCTACTGGTCTGGATGTACTTATTAGCAGTTACTGCCCTAATCGGTTGCGAATTGAATGTAGCCATCGAGTTTGCCGACCGGCTCCAGTCGAGCACTCGCGAGATCGGCCACGAGCGGTAGGATTTAGAGGGCCAGCGACTTCAAATACTCCCGGAATGTCTCACCCATATCCGTACGCTTTAACGCGAATTCCACCGTCGCTTTCAAAAACCCTAACTTGTCTCCGGCATCGTATCGCGTGCCCTCGAACTTATACCCATAGATCGGCCGGCTGCGCAGTAAGTGCTTCAGCGCATCCGTCAACTGAATCTCGCCTCCGCTGCCGGGCTCGATCGAATCGATTGATTCAAAGATCTCGGGAGTCAGAACATAGCGCCCGATAATCGCCAGATTCGAAGGCGCATCGGCCGGCTTCGGCTTCTCCACCAGGTTCCGGATCCGGAACAGCCGGTCGCGGCCCCCGTTGTGGTAAATCGGCTCGGCGTCCACCACTCCGTACGCCGAAATAGCCTCGGGAGGTACCTCCATCAGAGCCAGCACCGACGCCCCGTAAAATTCGTAAACGTCGAGTAACTGCCGCAGTGCCGGCACATCGGAATCGATCACGTCGTCCGACAGAATGACGGAAAATGGTTCGGAACCGACCAACTCACGCGCGCAAAGCACCGCATGACCCAATCCGAGCGCTTCCTTCTGGCGGACGTAGGCGACATTGATCATATTCGAAACCGCGCGGACGATCTCTAATAAATCCTTTTTTCCGCGCGACTCGAGTAATACCTCGAGTTCATAACTCACATCGAAATGATCTTCGATGGCGCTCTTACCACGGCCAGTGAC
This sequence comes from Bryobacterales bacterium, assembly GCA_038322675.1. Taxonomy (GTDB): domain Bacteria; phylum Acidobacteriota; class Terriglobia; order Bryobacterales; family Bryobacteraceae; genus TMP-7. The sequence continues at coordinate 42,666 of JBBQGE010000030.1, read as the reverse complement.
AATAATAATGTTCTGAACGCCGGAATGAATCGCTTCCTCAACCCCGTACTGGATGAGCGGCTTGTCAACCAGAGGCAGCATCTCCTTGGGCTGCGCTTTGGTGGCTGGAAGAAATCGCGTACCTAGTCCCGCGGCGGGGAACACGGCCTTACGGACCCTGTTGATCATTTCCCTTTCATTGTACGATCCGGCTACAACAGGTTGCGAAATCGCGGAGTGTAGCCGGGGAACACCGCCGCAAGGTCGCGATTCCCGAGTCCACCCGCGACCAACTCTCCCAGCACATCGCGAAAATCGGTGGTGACGGCAAGATCGCGTTCCTCGTACAGTTGCTCCGGCCCCAGCCCCGGCCAATCGCCATAGACCTTCCCGCCGCGCACGTCGCCCCCCATTACCAGCATCACGTTGGCGTGGCCGTGGTCCGTACCCCGATTCCCGTTCTCCCGCGCCGTTCGGCCAAACTCCGACATCGTGACCACCAGTACGTCCGCCATCCGGTCGCCAAGGTCCTGCTGAAACGCCGCCAGCGACTGCCCGAAGTTCCCCAGCAGATTCGCCAGTTGCCCTTGCGACGGCCGCGCGCCCACTTCGTTCACATGCGTATCCCATCCGCCAACATCGGTGAACGCGACTTCCAGCCCCACGTCCGCCTTAATCAACCGCGCGATTTGCTGCAGCGCCTGGCCGAACCGCCCATTCGGATAGCGCGCCTGATTCGCCGGCGCATACGGTTGCCGCTGGATGGTCTGCACCATCTTCAGTGCTTCGAAGGTCTCGCGGCCCGCGCCCTTCATCGTCTGATCCAGCGCGCCTTCGTACATGCTCTCGAACGTGCCCGAAGCGCTCGCCTCGCGTACCTGAAACTGATTCAGATTGCTCATCGCCAGCGCGTCGTTGTGGCCTCGCAAGGCCCGAGGCAGCGCCGTCCCCAGACTCACCGCGCGAACCGGCGACGGTCTCCCCGCTACCTGCGGCAGCGCACGATTCAGCCATCCATCGGCCGTCGCCTTCCGCCCGGGCGTCCCCGACTCCATGTAATCCTGCGCATCGAAATGCGACCGCGTCGGGTCCGGCGATCCCGCCGCCTCCACAATCGCCAGCACCTTCGAATCGTAGACCGGCTTCAATGCCGCCAGCGACGGATGCAGCCCGAAGAACTCGTCCAGATCGATCGCCGATTCCCCCGTCCCATCCGGCTTCGGAATCGCGATCGCCGGCCGGAGCGCGTAATAATTCGGGTCTCCAAACGGGACCACCATGTTGAGACCGTCCACCGCCCCGCGCTGGAAAATAGCGACCAGCACTTTTCGGCCACGGACCGTGCGGCTCGCTGCCCTCGAGAGCCACCCAGGCATAGCGCCGAATCCAAACATCGCGGCCGCGGAAGACTTGAAAAAGAATCGTCGGGTATGCATCGTTTTACTTCCTTTGAAAATCGGGCGAACCCAGTAACAGACCGGCCACCAATGCCGGAGTCACGGGTTGGTCGTTCGTATCCAGCGCTTTCTGAATCGCTGCTCGGGTCGCGGGCGAAATGTCCGCGAACAGAATCGATTTCGCCACCTGCTCCGGATCGCCCGTGAAGCGCGACATGTCCACCGCGATGCCTGGAATCCGGTTCTGCGCCAGCGCCATCGCAAAATTCATTCGCGACACCAGCGCCGCCGAGTTCACCCAGTCGACGCTCAACGACGAGTAACCCGAGGGCTCAATTTTGCGATACAGCGGCTGTCCTAATTGCGCTGTCTGATTCGCCAGCGGGAACGCAAAATCGACATCCGCATTCATTGCCCGCACGGCGCTGATCACCATTTCGAACGGTGTCTTCACCTTGGCCCGCAGCGAGCCCTCGCTCCAGAATTCCTTGCTCTCCAGCATGGTCTTCATCACCGCCCGCAGGTCGCCGTCTTTCTTCATCCACGTTTTCGCCATGCGATCCACAAGCGCCGCCGGCGGATCGTCGGAAACGAAACGAATCGCGAGCTGACGCGAGATGAATCGAGCCGTCGAAGGATGGTGCGCCAGAATGTCGAGCACTCGCTCGCCATCATCCTCGCCTCCGCCCGCGGGAATCGTCACGCCCAGCACCACCTTCGAACCTCTATCGTGGAGCCGGTCATTGTACTGATAACCGCCGTCCGTCCTCGGAGCCTTGATCGTCCAACCGGTGAAGCACCGCGCCACTTCGGTCACGTCCTTTTGCGTGTACCCGCCGTCCACCCCAAGCGTGTGCAGCTCCATCAACTCGCGCGCGTAATTCTCATTCAATCCTCGGGCCCGGCGTCCACGCGGAACCCGATCGGGCGCCACCGACTGCCAGTTATCCAGATAGAACAGCATTGCGGGACTCTTGGCCGTAGCTCCCAATAAATCGCGAAACTTGCCGAGCACGTGCGGCCGGATTGCATCCCGTTCGTAGGCCGGCAGCAGGAATCGGTCGGCGCCCTTATCGAAAAATACGTTGAAGTGATTGAACCAGAAGTCGGCGAGCACTTCCTGTAACTGCCGTTCGCTGTAGACTGCGCGATATACTTTCGCTTCCGAAAGATCGTAGTTGATCACGGCCGGGGGAGCATTCAGCCACAGCAACTTGCGGCGGGTGTCCGTTGGCACGAACGCCATAATGCCTTGCCGCTGAGGCCTTGGAAGCGCGGTGAAAAGATCGTCGAGTTTCCCCGGTCCAAGCGACCCCAATAACTGCCGCTTCTCGTCCGGAGTGCCGCGCCGCAGAGTCATGATTTGCGGCCTGGTCAGGATGTCCGTAATCGGAGTCTTCGATTCCGGCTCACCCGCTCCCGGGTCCATGCCCTTCCTCGCCTTGTACTTCGCCACCAGCCGTTCCACCGCCGCCCGCGCCTTTGGATCGGCGGGAAGGGGCGCGCGTCCATCGGCCAAGGCGGCAATCACTTGCTGCGGCGGATAGCGCCGGACAGTCTCGGCCTCACTCAGCGTCAGCGATTCCAGCGGAGCGAGTTTCCCGGCCAGAATCGGATTCTCGGAAATCCGCTCCGGATGCAGTTGCTGCTCGATCCACTTCTTCAGCCCGATCTGCTCGACACGCTCCACGTCTCCCGGACGCGGTCCAAACGTCAGGCGATCGAGCGCATGCAGGACCTCGCGGTCCTTCGGCATTTTCTGTTGGAACGACGCGGCGGCCATCGCGGGCTGAATGGCCATCGCCGCTGCGAGAAATCCGGCGGCAAATCGGGAACTTCGCATACTGATGATGAAACGCATTTGCCCGTGCATCAGTTTACACGGAACTGGCTAAAATTCGATGAGTTGGTCGTAGGTTCGTTCGAAAAAGCCGTCCGTCATTCCCGCGATGTAGTCGCACACCGTACGATGCATGGGAAGATCGCTGGTCTGTTCGAGGTAATCCATCGGCAGCACTTCCGGATTCTGCATCAAGTAATCAAACAGCTCGCCGACCTTTTCCATCGACTGCCGGCGCTCGTCCAGCACCATCTCCGAGTTGTAGACGGACTCTCGCAGCGTCTGCTTCAGTTGGGAATTCGTGACACCCGCCTCCGCCGTGTAGCGTGCGACGCGAGCGGGAGCATGCCGGACCGCCTCGAGATCGGCGATACCCTCGGCAGCTTCCAGGGTCCCCCGGATGAGCCCCGACACGAGATGATCCACCAGTCCGCGGACCACTTCCAGCAGGCGGATCGGCTCGGGCGAGCCGGGGAACTGCATCTCCGCATTGTCCAGCAGTTCGGCGAACAAGGGGACCGCATCGCGCATCTGATCGGGAGTGAGGAGTCCTGCCGACAAAGCATCGTCCAGGTCAGCCGTGTTGTAGGCGATTTCGTCGGACAGATCGATGATTTGCGCCTCCAAGGGGGGCCGCAGACCCGGTAGATATTCGTCTAGTTCAGGATTCTCGCCCGGTTCAAAATCGTGCGAATGCTTGACGATGCCCTCGCGGACTTCGAACGTCAGATTCAGGCCCGGAAATCGCGGATAGTGGCGCTCGAACTGTTCGACGATCCGCAGCGCGTGAAGATTGTGGTCGAAGCTCGATTGGAACCGCCGCATCTGCCGGTCGAGTTCTTCTTCGCCGGCGTGCGCAAATGGCGGATGTCCGATGTCGTGCACCAGAGCCAGCGCTTCCGTAAGATCGGGATTCAACTCGAGCACCGCGGCGACCGTTCGCGCGATCTGCGCAACCTCGATGGTATGCGTCAGGCGATTGCGAAAATGATCGGAGAGCCCGGCGGGAAACACCTGCGTCTTGTCTTCCAGACGCCGGAATGCGCGGCAATGGATGATGCGATCGCGATCGCGCTGGAACTCGGTGCGGTACGGGTGCGGCAGTTCGGGGTAGCGGCGTCCGGCCGTGCGTTCGTTGTCGAACCGGAGCCGCGACAGCATCGGTGTTATTTCTGCGGAAGGTTCGACAGCTCGGCGAGTGCCGCCCGGCTGATCGCGCTGCGTTCGGTCCGAAGCGGTTCCAGAATCTTGCGCGCCTCCTGCGGATTCGTCGGCGCGATGTACCGGGCCAGGATGATCTTCGCCTCGTCCTGAGATACGAAAACCGTCGGATCACTTACCAGCGATCGCAGCAATTTTTCGCCTTCGGCAGCTTTGCCTTTGGCGTTCAGCACCTGCGCCAGCGCCACCTTGGCGAGCGAGGCATAAGGTTTGTCGCCCTGATCCACGGCCGTGCGCAGTTCCTTATCGGCGGTGGCGAGGTCACCCTTCCCAGCCGCCATGGTCCCGAGATAGTAGTGAGCGATAGCAGCCTGATTACTGCCCGAATACTTGGTCGCGACCTCGTTCAATGCCTTTTGGAAGGCCTGCTGCTTGGCATCTTCGGTGGGGAACGTCGGAGTTCCTTCCACGGGTTGCGCCGGCGGCACCGTGGCTTCCTGGATCTGCAGAGCCTTCGTGAGCGCTTCTTCGCGTGCATTCGCCCGGTAAGAAATGAACCCGTAGATCGCAAGAGCGACAACGGCAATGGCGGCCGCGATAGAGCCCCAGCGGATGACCTGCTGTTTATGCTGGGTTACGTATTCGACGCCGTGGCCGACTTCAAGCGCAAATTTGTCTGTCTTCAGTTCTTTACGGGTTAACCTATCCACTGCAAAACACCTCTGGCGGGAATCTTCAGTATACCATCCGCCACTTGCCGCCTTCAGAGTCGCTGAAATTGCGGAGCCCGACTTGCTGACAATACTCTGGAGCGTGCCGGCCCTCAGTTCGTGATGGTGCGTAACGGGTACTGTCGACTGCCGCGTTGCCGCACCGCTCGAATCTGTGGCGTTCGAGAATTTGGCAGACCGCTTCGCCCGAACAGGGGGCGAAGTCTAGGCAACTCTTACCTCGACCTGCGTAACGAGCGAGTCATACTCGACACCGCCACGTATCCGTCGCCCACGTTCGGGATCGAAACGGCTACCACAACGCACATACAATGGACGGAGGCTAGTAATCCAAACACGGAAATACGGAAGAGAGTCTCAATTATGTGTCGTCTCAGAAAGTCCGCTGCACTCGCCGCACTTCTTGCATTCGCACTTCCCGCCGCGCCCTTGCCACAGGTGGTCAAACAGGGCCGGAAATTCACTCTGCTAGTGGACGGCAAGCCCTTCATCGTTCTCGGGGGCCAAGTGAACAACTCCAGCGGTTGGCCAGCAAGGATGCAGGAAATCTGGCCAGTGTTTAAGGCCCTGAACGCCAACACCGCTGCGGTCCCCGTGTATTGGGAAGCCGTGGAGCCCACGCCGGGCGAATTCCATTTCGAGGCCGTCGACCAGATTGTCCAGGATGCGCGCGCCCAAAACTTGCGTCTCATCCTACTCTGGTTCGCCACCTGGAAGAACGGCGTCATGGACTACGCTCCCGGTTGGGTGAAGGAAGACAACGCGAAGTACCCGCGAATGATCGACTCCGGCGGCAAACCGGTCCGCGTCCTCTCGCCGCACAGCGAAGCGACGATGAACGCCGACCGCGCAGCGTTCACGTCCTTCATGCACCACCTCAAGGAACTGGACGGCGACGCGCATACAGTCATTATGGTCCAGGTCGAGAACGAACCGGGCTCGCTGTTCACCGACCGCGATCATTCGTCCGCCTCCAATAAACTGTTCGAAGGCCCCGTGCCCTCCGCGCTGGCTGCAGCGCTCAAACGGCAGCCGGGGACGTGGACGCAGGTCTTCGGCCCGGAAGCCGATGAAGTCTTCGCAGCATGGCACGTGGCTAAGTACATCAACGAAGTCGCCGCCGCCGGTAAAAGAGAATACGGCCTTCCGCTGTACGTCAATGCCTGGCTCAGAGAGCAGAAGAACTTCATGCGCCCTGGCGAAGCGTACCCCAGCGGTGGCGCTACATCGAACATGCTTGACGTCTGGAAAGCGGCCGCACCGGCCGTCGACATCCTTGCCCCCGACATCTACGTAAGGGATTACGCCAGCTACCGAAAGGTCTGCGAGAGCTACAGCCGCCCCGACAACGCGCTGCTGATCCCCGAAACCGGAGGCTTTGGCGCATTTGCCCGCTACATGTTCTACGCCATCGCCGACTACGACGCGCTGGCCTTCTCCCCGTTTGGCATCGACCGCATCAGCGGCGCAACCGTGCCCGAGGGCATCCCCGGTGTGGCTGCGGGAACTAGCCCGATGGACCTTGTCCGCCCCATGTTGGACAATTACCGGCTGCTCTCTCCGGCGCTTGATCGAATCGCCGCGTGGCAGGGCACAGGCAAACTGCACTCCGCCGTCGAGGAAGACCAGATCACCGAACGCCTTCTCGCCTTCACGAATTATGAGGTATTGGCGCAGTTCGGCCGCCCCGTGGTAAGTTACGGCGGCACGTTCGCCTCCGGCACCGACAAGAAGACCGGGCGGTCGATGATCGCCGAAATCGCTCCCGACGAGTTCGTCATCATTGGCTTTGACACCCGCGTGCGCTTCGAGCCGCGCCGAGGCTCAAAGCTTCAGAACGCCCAATTCCTATGGGTCGAGGAAGGAAAGTTCGAGAACGGAACGTGGAAACCCTCGCGCCGTCTCAACGGCGACGAGACCTTCTTCGGCCTCTCGCTCCCTGCGCAGGGGGCCATCCTGCGGGCCAAGTTGATGTCCTATTAGGTAGGACATGTTGGCATGCCTTAGATTCCATCAGCTCTGGCGCATGTGACTATTTGCTTGGATAACGGGCCATGCGGACAGGATCCGCCCAACTGTAAGCGGCAGCCCCAAAGTCCAGGTTGCGACAATCCGGGGATGATAGCGGACCGAGAGTGCGCTGTGTTGACCAACCAAAGGTTGCTCGCGACGCGAATGGTCCTGAGTCACGCGCAATCCGGGCAGGATCCGCCAGGCCGACAGACGACGGCCCCAGAAAGTCCGGGTTGCCCGCTACAATGCCGCCCACCTTCTACCGCGAGCCGGTCACACCAATGGTGAAATGACGCTCCCTGTAATTGGTAGCGTCGACCGGCAATCGAGTTCGCAGCCGCTGTCGATCAGCTACGCGCGGCGCCGAGGGATCGTCTGTGTTCCCGTAACCCCGCAATTTCGGCAGGACCCGCGCGAGCGGCTTCGAGCGCATTCTCGATGAAGGTCCTAACCAATAACGAGTATCTGGCAAGCCGCAATCAACTCCCACCGGCACCGGCGGCCTGACCCAGGCACGCCACGATCTCGCGATAGAACTCGGGGTGCGATTGCCACGTCTGCCCCGTAACGATCCGGCCGTCGCGGACCGACTGCTCGCAAACAAATGTGCCGCCCGCCTGCTCGGCTTCAAATCGCACCTGGTCGTAGCAGGTGAATTGCTTGCCTTTCAGCACTCCGGCCGCGGCCAGGATCTGAATCCCATGGCAGATCGCGAAGATCCACTTTCCCGCCGCATTGAACGCACGCACCAGCTCGAGCAGACCGGCGTTGTTCCGCAGATACTCGGGCGCCCGGCCCCCCAGCAGGAGCACGCCATCGTAGTCCGCGGGACTCGCGTCGGAAATGGCCAAGTCAGCTTCGAGACCATAACCGGGCCGCTCGACATACGTATCCCATCCGGGTTCGAAGTCGTGCATGACGAGGTGCAGGCGGCGCCGCGACGGAGCCGCCACCATTGCGGTCCATCCCTCTTCACGAAAACGATGGACCGCGTACAACGCCTCGTAGGACTCGCCGCCATCGCCTGTAACCATCAGAATTCGTGGCATTCGTTCGAGTGTATCCGACTAGGCGCGCCCGGGCTCTACGCAGGCATCCCGCATCTGCTTAATCAGCAGGCGTTGCGCACGGCTCTGGTAGTGGTGGCGCAAGGTGACAACGCCGACTATGCGAGTGCTGTGTTTGCCCGAGATCGGAATGAACTTACATCCCGGTTGCGGCTGCACCGCCATCGCCGGCACTGCCGATACGCCCATGCCGGCGGAGACCATCGCCAGTATCGTGGCAAACTGGCCGCTTTCGAAGACGATGCTAGGCGACATCCTCGCCTCGTTGCACGCCGCGATCAGGCCGTCGCGAAAGCAGTGGCCCTCCTTCAACAGCAGAAACGGTTCGCGGTTCAGCTGCGCAAGCCGGATGGAAGCGCGTGACGCGAGGCGATGTTTCTCCGGAAGCACTGCATAGAACTTCTCTTCAAATAGCTTCTCGCCGGCGAGTTCGCTTCCGGCAACCGGCAGCGCCGCCACGGCCATGTCAATCGTTCCCTGGTGCAAGCGCTGCAGCAGGGTCGGCGTGATGTCTTCGAGAATCGTGATCGTGATGAGTGGATGCCGCACCGTGAAGTCGTTCAGCAGCCTGGGGAGCAGATACGCGGCGATGGTCGGGATGATGCCCACGACCACCTCGCCCTTTTCGTTGCCGATCATGTCGCGAAGTTCGGCCTTGGCCGCCTCCAACTCGTGGAGGATGCGTTCCGCTTTCGGCAGGAAAGCCTTTCCGAATACTGTCAGCTTGGCTGAGCGGGGAAGGCGATCGAAGAGCCGCGCGCCCAACTCCGCTTCGAGCTTCATGATCTGTTGCGACAGTGATGGCTGTGCGACGTGTTCGATTTCAGAAGCTCGGGTGAACGTGCCGTAGCGGGCCACTGCGCAGAAATACCGGAGCTGATGAAATTCCATTGGACCTCCTCGAAACTGACAAGATGCAAATCCTATAGCAGTTATAGGAAGGATATATTTTACCTATACCTTGCCGGGTGCGACAATGAGGAATATGGAGCAAGAACTTACCATCGCACCGGGGACTGCCCCCGAATCCACCGAATCCAAATGCCCCGTCGCGCACGGCGCTCCCAGAGCCGCCGCCAATGCCGACTGGTGGCCCAACCAGCTCAACCTTCAGGTTCTCCACCAGCATTCCCCCCTGTCCAATCCGATGGGCGAAGAGTTCGACTATGCCAAGGAATTCAAGAGTCTCGACCTGAATGCCGTGATCCAGGATCTCCACGCGCTGATGACGGACTCGCAGGATTGGTGGCCAGCCGACTTTGGCCACTACGGGCCACTGTTCATTCGCATGGCCTGGCACAGCGCAGGCACGTACCGCATCGGCGACGGCCGCGGCGGCGCCGGAGCCGGCCAGCAGCGCTTTGCCCCGCTGAATAGCTGGCCGGACAACGTCAATCTCGATAAGGCGCGCCGGCTGCTGTGGCCGATCAAGCAGAAGTTTGGCCGGAAAATCTCCTGGGCCGACCTCTTGGTTCTCGCAGGCAACGTCGCCCTCGATTCGATGGGCTTCAAGACGTTTGGTTTTGGCGGCGGCCGCGAGGATGTCTGGGAAGCCGAACAGGACATCTACTGGGGCCCCGAAGGCAAGTGGCTGGCCGACGAGCGTTACAGCGGCGACCGTGATCTAAACAATCCTCTCGCCGCCGTGCAAATGGGTCTGATCTACGTGAATCCGGAAGGGCCGAACGGCAATCCGGATCCCTTGGCGGCGGCCCGGGATATTCGCGAAACGTTCCTCCGTATGGCAATGAACGACGAAGAAACGGTGGCGCTGATTGCCGGCGGTCACAGCTTCGGCAAAACCCACGGCGCCGGTGATGTGGCACTGGTCGGCCCAGAGCCGGAAGCCGCCGGCATCGAGGAGCAAGGGCTCGGCTGGAACAGCAAGTACAAGTCCGGCAAAGGCGGCGACGCGATCGGCAGCGGCCTGGAAGTCACTTGGACCACGACGCCGACGAAGTGGAGCAACAACTTCTTCACGAACCTGTTCAGCTACGAATGGGAACTGACCAAGAGTCCGGCCGGCGCGCATCAATGGACGCCGAAGAATGGCGCGGGCAACGGTACGATTCCGGATGCGCACGATCCGTCCAAGCATCATGCGCCTACCATGCTTACCACCGACCTCGCCTTGCGAGTCGACCCTGTTTACGAGAAGATCTCGCGGCGCTTCTACGAGCATCCCGATGAGCTCGCAGACGCGTTTGCCCACGCGTGGTTCAAGCTGACGCACCGCGACATGGGCCCGATTGTGCGCTATCTCGGCCCGCTTGTTCCGAAGGAACACCTGCTGTGGCAAGACCCGATCCCCGCTTTGAATCATCCGGTGATCGGAGAGCAGGACATTGCTGCTCTGAAGGCCAAGATCCTCGCCTCTGGCCTGTCCGTTTCCGAACTCGTCTCGACGGCTTGGGCGTCGGCATCGGTGTTCCGAGGTTCTGACAAGCGCGGTGGAGCGAACGGAGCGCGCATTCGCCTCGAGCCGCAGAAAGATTGGGAAGTCAACCAGCCGGCTCAACTCACCAACGTGCTGCAGAAGCTCGAAGCGATCCAGAAGGAATTCAATGCTTCTCAGTCCGGCGGGAAACAGGTTTCGCTGGCTGACTTGATCGTTCTCGGCGGCTGTGCGGCGGTTGAGAAAGCCGCAAAGGACGGCGGGCACGACGTGAAAGTCCCCTTCGCGCCTGGCCGCATGGACGCGTCGCAGGAACAGACGGATGTCGAATCCTTCGAACCGCTCGAACCGGTCGCGGATGGGTTCCGCAACTATGACCGCAGCCGGCGCCTATCGCCTGAGGAGTGGTTGGTGGATCGGGCGCAATTGCTGAAACTGACCGCGCCTGAGATGACCGTTCTCGTCGGTGGTCTGCGCGTCCTGGGAGCAAATACCGGGAAATCCACGCACGGTGTCTTCACCAAGCGGCCAGAGACGCTGACGAACGACTTCTTCGTCAACCTGATCGACATGAGCACGCAATGGCAGCCGACCAATGGCTCTCACGACGTTTACGAGGGGCGCGATCGTAAGACGAATCAGGTCAAGTGGACCGGCACCCGGGCCGACCTGATCTTCGGTTCGCACTCCCAACTGCGCGCCCTCGCGGAAGTCTACGCGTGTGCGGACTCGAAGGAGAAGTTTGTGAACGACTTCGTGGCTGCGTGGAACAAAGTGATGAACAACGATCGCTTCGATCTCGTCGCAGAAAAGAGCGCCGTCAACTAAGGCTTGAGCATGGGAGGGGCGCGCGATGCGGTTGGCGCGCGCACTCCCTCACCGTCACCGAGATGCGCTGAGGCGCAGCAGACTGGAGTTCATTTGCCCGACCGGATGGGACGCACGGTGGCAGACGCGATGGCCATTCAGCTCGTTGAAGCCGATGTAGAGATCGGCTTCGCTCTGGTCGACCAGGCGAAGGACTACCGTGCCTCAGCCCAGCCTGAATTCATGCGCGCATTACAGGCCGCCGGAGCCGTCGTCGCTGACATTGAACGCCGCCTGCAACGCCTGGGCGACTCTGAATCCGGGCCCTTTCATCCCCTCGTTACCGAACTGCGCAAAGAAATCACAGCGCTGGAACGGGAAACCTTCTGAAGTAGGCTTCTTTCATTCGCCTTACTCACCACAACCAAGCTGGCGTGCACTTACCCGCAACTCGTAATCGGCCAGCCTCGCCCTCACACACCACTGGGCTCCCGATTCCGTCTATGAGACAATGATTGTAGAAACCGCCTGGGTGGAAATGACTGCGCCGTCCCTTAAAATCCGCGAAATCGAAACTGCAACCTTGTCCAACGGAATCAAGGTCATCACGGAGACCATGCCGCATGTTCGCAGCGTCTCTATCGGTGTCTGGATCGGAAGTGGGTCCCGCCGCGAGGTGGGCGCCGAGAACGGCATCTCCCACTTCATCGAACACATGGTCTTCAAAGGGACCAGCCACCGGTCCGCCGAGGACATCGCTCGATCGGTCGACTCCATCGGCGGCGGGCTCGATGCGTTCACCTCCAAGGAACTCGTCAGCTACAACACCAAAGTGCTCGACGAGCACGTGCCGATCGCATTCGACGTTCTTTCCGACCTCGTCCTGAACCCGCTGTTCCGCGACGAGGACGTCGACAAGGAGAAGGGCGTCATCCTCGAAGAACTCAAGATGGAGGTCGACAATCCCGAGTACCTCATCCACGAGATCTTCTCGAGCAATTTCTGGAAAGACCATCCGCTCGGGAAGCCCATCATCGGGACCAAGGACACGGTCAACGGCTTCCATCGCGAGATGCTGTGCGAGTACTGGGGCCGGATCTATTCGCCGTCGAATATCCTGATCACCGCCGCAGGGAACCTGAAGCACGACCAGATCGTCCGCCTTGCCGAAGAGCGCTTCGAGAAGCTTGAACGCCGGACTCCCCTCGTTCCGGAACAGCCGCCCAAGCCGCACGCGCGCCTCGTGTTCCGCAACAAGAGTTCGCTCGAACAGGTTCACGTGTACATGGGATTGCCGTCCTACCCGCTACCGCACGAAGACCGTTTCGTCTGCTACGTCCTGAATACCGTTTTGGGCGGTGGGATGAGTTCGCGTTTGTTTCAGAACATTCGAGAGAAGCAGGGTCTGGCGTACTCGGTGTACTCCGAACTCAGCATGTACCGCGACGCAGGGTGCCTCGCCATCTGCGCCGGAACCTCGATGGAAACCGCGCAGCAGGTTGTGCTTTCGGTGATGCATGAACTTCGCGAGATGCGAGAGAACCAGGTGCCCGCCGACGAACTGCGCCGGGCCAAAGATCATCTGAAGGGCTCGTTCATGCTCGGCCTGGAATCCACGTCGAGCCGCATGGGCAACCTGGCGCGCCAGGAGATGTACTTCGGCCGGTTCTTCAGCCTCGACGAGATGATCGAAAGCATCGAAGCCGTTACCGCCGACCAGGTACAGCGCATCGCACTGGAGTTCTTCCACCCCGATCGAGTGGCGCTCGCTATGCTTGGACGGCTGGACGGGTTTAAAATGACTCGGGAAGATCTAACCCTCGGTCAGTGAACTCTCCGTCCCGTTATCGCCTTCGATTCGCCTTCGCAGGGCTCGTTCTCAGCGCCGCGTTGGCGTTCGCGCTCGATCCCACGAGTCTGAAGCCGGAGGGCTACGTCAGCGACTTCGCGGGCGTCCTGGATCCGGCCTCCAAGGTCCAGCTGGAACAGTATTGTGCCACGGTGCAGCAGGCAACCGGCGCGCAGATCGCCGTTGTCACCATCAATAGCCTTGAAGGTGATCCCATCGAGGACTTCACCAACCGGCTCTTCGAGCACTGGGGCGTCGGCAAGAAGGGCAAAGACGACGGCGTCATGCTCCTGCTCTCGATTCATGATCGGAAGAGCCGGGTGGAACTGGGCTACGGGTTGGAACCGAACCTCCCCGACGGCTTCGCCGGCAGCATTCTGCGCGAGATGCGGCCGTCGCTGCAGGAACAAAACTATGCCCAGGCGCTGATTTCGGGAACCGCGGAGATCGGGGCGCGAGTCGCTCAAGCCAAGGGCGTGACCCTCGACCGCACGTTGCCGCGGCGCGCGCCCGCGACCAAGGGCGGCGATTCGGGAGGATTCCCTTGGACGATCGTCATTCTGCTGATCTTCCTGCTTCTAGTGGGCTTCGGAAATAGCGGACGCGGGGGCGGCGGTCTGCTCACGGGACTGCTGCTCGGCCAGATCCTAGGTGGATCCCGCTATCGCGGTCGAGACGGATGGGGCGGCGGCGGGTTTGGCGGGTACGATGGTGGTGGTGGTGGCGGTGGATTCGGTGGGTTCGGCGGAGGCGGTTCCGGAGGCGGCGGCGCTTCCGGCAGTTGGTAGACACTCCATGGAACGGATACTCGCAGTACTCGTAAACAGATTGGTGCAAGCCCTGGATGACCGCCTGATCTCGGTGATCCTCTACGGCTCGGCCGCGCAAGGCGATTATCACGGCAGATACTCGGACCTGAACGTATTCGCGGTGCTCTCGAAAATCACGCCTGAAGAGTTAACGGTGTCGGATCCGATCTTCGCGTGGTGGCGCGAACTCGGGAACGCAGCACCGCTGTTGATGACCGAAGAGGAAACGCGGTCGTCCGCGGACTGCTTCGCCATCGAGTTCAGTGACATGCGCGAACGCCGGCAGGTGCTGCACGGGCGGGACGTGATCGCCGATCTGGCGATCGACCCGCATTACTACCGCGCGCAGCTCGAGCACGAGCTGCGGTCGAAACTGCTGCGATTGCGGCAGCAGGCCGCTTCCGTGTTATCGGATCGCGACGCTCTGCTCAAGCTGTGTCTCGAATCGGTGTCGACGTTTTGCGTGCTTGGCCGACATGCGCTGCTGTTGGGCAGCGGCACTGTGGGCTTCGACAAACGTGAAGTCGTGGAGCAACTAAAGCAGCGGGTGGGCGGCGATTTTGACTCCTTCGACGAGCTGCTCGCGGTCCGGCGTCGCGATGCCGCGCCCCAGGAGATCGATCCTGCTACTCTGTTCAGGAAGTACCTTGAATCCGTCGGCCAACTCATCGGCTATGTCGATCGTCTGTAATCAAAGGAGCGTATGAAGACCGGACTGATTATTGTAGGTGTCATAGTTCTACTCTTGCTCATCCTGGGCGGCTCCCTGGTGGGCACTCGAAACGAGTTAGTCACGGAGCGGCAGGCCGTGGATGCCTCCTGGTCGCAGGTGGATGTCGCCCTGCAGCGCCGCTCCGATCTGATCCCGAATCTGGTGGAGACGGTTAAGGGGTACGCCAAGCAGGAGCAAACCGTTTACGGCGACATCGCGAAAGCACGGGCAGCGCTCGGCGGAGCCCGCAATCCGGAGGAGACCCTGCAGGCCAACCAGCAGTTAACCGGCGCTCTTAGCCGCCTGCTGGTGATTGTCGAAAACTACCCACAGTTGAAATCCAACGAGACGTTCGCCCGGCTGATGGACGAACTCGCCGGCACGGAAAACCGCATCAATGTCGAACGGCGCAAATACAACGAAGCCGTCCAAAAATACAACACCGACCTGCAGCTATTCCCGAAGAATATCGCAGCCGGACTCTTCGGATTCCAGTCGCAGCCCTATTTCAAAGCGGAGATTTCGGCGCGAGCGGTTCCGTCGGTGAAATTTTGATTACAAGTACTTGATCAGAATTACTTCATTGCCCTTGGCACTGTAGAGTAACTCATCGGCGAAATTCCTGGTCAGCAGGATTCCGAAACCGCCGGGGCGGATTCCCATCTTTTCGCGGAACTCGGCATGATCGATCGGCGAGTTGGAATTGTACGAGATGGCGGCATGCGGGAGTGTGTCCATCGAGAAACCCTCGCCCGGATCGCGGATGTAATAAAGGATGCTCCGGCCGGTATGAATGTAGCTCAGGAACACACGCTGTTCCGGGTCGAACCGGCCGCCGTGTTCAATTGCATTCATCAATAACTCGCGAAACGCCGTGGAAACCTCTTCGCGCTGGGCCGGGTTGAGAGCGGACGGTAACTCGCGAAAGAAATGCGCCAGCCGCTCCGCGGTCGAAATTTTGCACCGAACCTGTACGCTGATCCAGTGCGGGCGATCCGACAGGATTTCAATATCATCGGGCTCTATCTCGCAGACCAGGGCGTGGTGGAGGGCGTCCAACAGAGACTCCCGCGTGAAGGGTTTGGTGAGATAACCGCAAGCCTGCGCCCGGATGGAAGCGATGATATCGTCCGGCGTATTCTTGACGGTCATCACCAGCACCTTCGATTCGGGACTGATTTCGTGAATACGCGGCAACAGTGTGAGTCCGTCGGTTACGCCGATCAGAATGTCTGAGAGAACCAGTTCGTAAGCCTGGCTACGTAAACACTGCAGTGCCTGGTCACCGGTGTGGGCGCTATCGATGCTCCATGCGGAGGCGTCGAGCATCGTCGTAACTAGCTCATGCAGCGACGGATCGTCGTCGACAATCAGGAGCGTCGTCGGAGAGGGCACTCGATTAGCATACCGGAAGAGAAGACACAGGGAACTTCGGCCTGCACTCGGGAATGCATGATTACTAACCAGTCGGACGATCCGAGGCGCAGCCACCGAGGGGGTTGCCGAAGCCAGCGCGCGACATGCCGTCGTTGTATGGAGTCCAGGCCTCCTATGCTCCCATTCACAACCTACACGCTGTGGAGGGCGCCTTCTTCACCTCTCAGCACGATCCTGGCGAGCGCACCCGTCTGCGTGCTGGGCCTAGGCCTGGCTTGAAGTCGTCGGGGTTCTTGCCGAGCAGGTGCAATCCGGCTCGCAGAATCGCGGCGGCCAGATGGAGGATCCCGATAACATCATCTACGTCCCGTTCACTACTTTCCAGTACAGGTTTTGGGACATGAGCGGCTATCTGCGCGACGAACTCAATGGTGTCGACATCCGCCTCAAGCCGAACGCCGACAGTATCGAAACCGCGAAGGTGGTGACGGCGATTCTGAACTCGACGCACAACAACACGCCCGATTTCACCGTCACCATCCCGGCGGCCCTGCTCGCGCAGCAGCAGCGGACGCAGACGATTTTCACGTGCGTGATGGTCGCGATTGCAGCCATTTCGCTATTGGTGGGCGACATCGGGATCATGAACATCGTGCTCGCGACCGTGCTGGAGCGCAGGCGCGAGATCGGAGTCCGCCGGGCGGTCGGGGCACGGCGGTCCGACATCGTGCGGCAGTTTCTGACCAAGTCGGTATTGATTTCGATCGGCGGAGGCGCGCTGGGAGTCGCGTTCGGCTTATGCCTTTCATGGCTGATTGCGACCACGGCTGAATGGAAGACCATCGTCACCACCGCGTCGGTAGTCATCGCGTTCGGCGTATCGGTCGTGGTGGGCGTCGTCTTTGGAATCTATCCCGCGATGAAAGCCTCGCGCGTAAATCCCATCGACGCACTCCGCTACGAGTAACAAACTCTGTCACAGGATCGCGGAACGCAGCGTCCTACATGAGCTACCGTGATGGGCGAATCGACAACTAGCGCTGCCGTGCGGAATGTTCCCGACTTTCTGCGAGGGGGCGGCGAAATGGGTGCGATGATCCGAGCCTTCGACTGGTCGAAGACTCCCGTCGGTCCCGTCCACCAGTGGCCGCAGAGCCTCCAGACCGCGCTCAGCATCCTGCTCGGCTCCGGCTATCCGATGTTCATCGCCTGGGGCCCCGAGTTCATCCAGTTCTACAACGACGGCTACCGCCCCATCCTGGGGTCCACCAAGCATCCCGCCGCCCTGGGCCAACCCACTCCGGAATGCTTCCACGAGATCTGGGACTTCATCGGCCCCATGTTCCACCGCGCCCGCGAGGAAGGCGAAGCCACTACGCTCGTCGATCAGTTACTGCCGCTCGATCGGAACGGCTACGTCGAAGAGTGCTACTTCACGTTCTCGTATAGCGCGATTCGGGAGCAGTCGGGGCAAGGCGGCGGCGTCCTGGTCACTGTGATCGAGACGACTGCGCGGGTGCTGGGGGAGCGGCGGCTTCGAACGCTGCGCGATCTGGCCGCGCGTAGCATTGAGGCCAAGGATTCTCAGAGTGCCTGCGCGGCGGCGGCCCAGACCCTGGCCTCGAATCCGCACGACGTGGCCTGTTCCGCGATTTACCTTTTCGACAAGGGACGAAGTTCGGCGATCCTTGCTGGATTCAGCGGCCCCGCGCCGGAAGCCAGGATCAAGCCCGGCAATCCTGAAATCCAGCAGATCCTGGCGGGGGATCTTGCGTTCACGATCCCGTACGGCGGCTTGGCTTGCGGAGTCTGGCCGGAACCGGTGCAATTGGCCGAAGTTGTCGCCATCCCGGTGCCCGGACACGCGGAGCCCGCCGGGTTCCTCCGTCTCGGCATCAGCCCGCGCAAGGCATTTGACGAGGAGTACGCCTCGTTCTTCCAGAAGGTGGCCGGTCACATCGGATCGGCGATCGCGGAAGCCGAGGCTTTTGAAGCCGAACGGAAGCGGGCCGAAATGCTCGCGGAACTCGATCGCGCCAAGACGGTTTTCTTCAGCAACGTGAGCCACGAGTTCCGTACTCCGCTGACCCTGCTGTTGGGACCGGTGGAGGAGATCCTCGCCCGTCCCGGCGACACTCTGAGTTGCGGACGCGAAGAGTTGGACGTCGTGCACCGAAATGCGCTCCGGTTGCTCCGGTTGGTGAACAGCCTCCTCGACTTTTCCCGTATCGGAGCAGGCCGCATTCGCGCCCATTACGAACCGACGGACCTCGCGGTGTTCACAACAGACCTGGCAGGCATGTTTCGATCGGCGATGGAAAAAGCCGGTCTGGAGTTTACCGTCGACTGCCCGCCGCTCCCGGAACCCCTGTATGTCGACCGGCCGATGTGGGAGAACATCGTTCTCAACCTCCTCTCGAATGCCTACAAGTTCACTCTCGAAGGAGGCGTCCGCGTATCGCTTGGGACGGGCAATGGGGCGGCGATCCTCCGCGTGGCGGATACCGGAACGGGTATTCCGGAGGACGAACTGCCCAGGTTGTTCGAGCGTTTCCACCGGGTGGAAGGCGCGCGAGGCCGGAGTTTTGAAGGGACGGGCATCGGCCTGGCACTGGTGAATGAACTGGTGCACCTGCACGGCGGCAACATTGATGTGGAGAGCGCTGTGGATCGCGGCACTACGTTCTCGGTCGCGATCCCGTTCGGCCGCGATCATCTGCCTGCCGAGAAGGTGGCGGAGACCGCGGGCGCCGCGACGGTGACTCCCAGGGCCATCGCCGATGGGAACCTTCTGTCGCTTCCTGATTCCTCCTTGCCGGCGGCCGCGTCACCGAATCAGAGTTCAGGCCGCATCCTGCTCGCCGACGACAACCCGGATATGCGCGACTACGTCTCGCGAATTCTTCAGGCGTCCTACGAGGTACACGCGGTCGCGAACGGGCACGAGGCACTGAAAGCCGCAACCGAGGCGCCGCCTGACCTGCTGATCAGCGACGTCATGATGCCGGGCATGGATGGGTTCGAATTACTGCGACAGATGCGGGCGAATCCGGCCAGCGCGACCGTACCGGTAATCCTGCTATCGGCGCGGGCCGGCGACGACTCGCGCGTCGAGGGTCTGGATGCCGGCGCCGACGACTACCTGGTGAAACCCTTCACCGCGTCCGAGTTGCTGGCACGCGTGCGCAGCCACATCGGGATGGCGCGACGCCGTGAGGCTGCCGACCATGTCCTCCGCGAGAGCGAGCAGCGTTTTCGACTGCTCGCCGACGCCGCGCCAGTTCTGATCTGGCAATCGGACCGCCAAGGGCGCCGCGACTACTTCAATCGGCCCTGGATCGAGTTCACAGGCCGCTCCCTTGAATCCGAACTCGGCGACGGGTGGCTTAGCGGGGTCCACCCGGATGATCGCCAGCGGCTTGTCGAGGTCTTCCACCACGCTCTCGAAGTGCGGGAGCCCTTCCGCATCGAGTATCGATTGATCCGGCACGACGGCCAGTATCGCTGGATACTAGATCACGGGGTACCGCGGTTCACCGGCTCGGGCGAGCTCGCCGGATTCATCGGTTCGTGTGTGGACATCACCGAACGGAAAGTGATGGAGGATTCGCTGCGCGCGGCGAATCGCGATCTGGAGCAGTTTGCCTACGCTGCATCGCACGACCTGCAGGAACCGCTGCGCAATATCAGCAACTACTCGCAACTACTTGTGCGCCGCTACCAGCAAGTGCAGGACGACGATGTGCAGTCGTTCGTGGATTGCATCGTGGATGGCGCAAAACGCATGCAGGCGTTGTTGCGCGATCTGCTGTCGTTTACCAATATCTCTCGCGCGAGGGAATCGCCAGCGGCTCTCATTGATGCGGAGGAGGTGCTGGGCGAAGTGATCGATTCACTCGAAATGGCGATCGAAGAGAGCGGCGGCGTGGTAGGTCACGACGCTCTTCCCAAACTCCGCGTCGAGCGAGTTCACCTGCTGGAATTGCTGCAGAATCTGATTTCGAACGCCTTGAAGTACCGAGGTGAGGAACCACCGCAGGTCCACGTCGGCGCCGAACGTACCGGAGGCGAATGGATTTTCTGCGTGTTCGATAACGGCATCGGCATTGATCCACGGTATGCGAAAACGATCTTCGGACTCTTCAAGCGACTACACGGGCGCGACAAGTATCCAGGCACCGGACTCGGTCTCGCGATCTGCAGCAAGGTGGTGGAGCGATACGGCGGCCGGATCTGGGTAGAATCGCAACCCGGCGAAGGATCGCGATTCTACTTCACTCTGCCGGCCGCCTGATGCTACTCGATTACCGTCCGGCCGATGCCCCAGTAGGTGAGGCAGGGACTACCTTTTCCTGTACAGAGGTTCGGATGGCCGCTCGCATATGGGTGTGAGCGACGGGCAGGCGCGGGCGTCGATCACGTTCTAGTCGGCAGCAATTACAGAAAGTGTAGCCGCTGGTAACAAGATTGTAGTGATAGTTGAGTGTTGATAGTGTTGATCAGCCTGGCACAGTGTACCTTCGCGAAATCGCCGGTCTCTAATCTATCTGCTTCCTGGGAAGTGCCAGCGATAAACCAATCGACGAGCCCAGGAGAATTCCGATCACCGCCAGCGAAATGCCGATTGGGAACTTGCCGCCCCACAGATGATTGAGCCACGCCATCTTAAGCCCGACGAACACCAGAATCAGCGCCAGTCCGTATCGCAACAGGTGGAATTTCGTAACTGCTCCGGCGAGCAAAAAATACATCGAACGCAGACCAAGTATTGCGAAAATGTTCGACGTAAAGACAATCAGCGGCTCGTCGGTGACAGCGAAAATGGCCGGCACCGAGTCGACGGCGAACACCAGGTCGGTAACTTCCAGCATTCCGAGAGTTAGAAGCAGTGGTGTAGCCAACCGCTTGCCGTCCCGCTGTGTGAAGAAATGATGCCCGTGTAAATCGGGGGTTACCGGCAGGAACCGGCGCATGAGTTTGACAGCGAAATTCTCTTCCGGATTGATCTCGCGCTCGGGCAAAAATAGCATCCTCGCGCCGGTCAGTACCAGGAATCCCCCGAAGAGGTAGACCACCCACTCGTATCGCAATAACGCCGCACCCAGAGCGATGAAGATGGCGCGGAAGAAGAGCGCTCCCAGAATGCCGAAAAAGAGCACCCGATGCTGATACTTCGGCGGGATGGCGAAATAGCCAAACACCAGGACGAACACGAACATGTTGTCCACCGATAGCGACTGCTCAACAACGTAACCCGTCAGAAACTCGAGAGCGGTTTGCCGGGCATGGCCCACCGGGACTCCCATCCCGTGCACCATGTATTGATAGAGCCCGAAGCAGAACAGCAGCGCGAGCGACATCCAGACTCCGGTCCAGATCGCAGCCTCGCGAAATCCGACCACGTGACTCTTGCGGTGGACGATGCCGAGGTCAAGCGATAGCAGAAGCATCACCATGCCGGTGAACGCCACGTAGAACCACCAGTACTCGTGAAATGGAAATAGCATGACAAAGCTCTCTCAACACCAAAAAAAAGACCTCCCGCAGAGGTGCACTCCGCGAAAGGTCTTGATCCGTAGGTCAGTAATCCCACTCGGCGCCCGGATCCGCAAACGCGGGTCGTAATGACGTTACGCCGATCCTCACAAAGGAGGCGATCTACTCCCCTCTCAACTTCTCAACTAAGTGGACGAACAAACGATTGGTTTTGATTCAGGAATCTGCGGGATTCAAACTGGAAAAACCAATGTTACAAGGCGGGCAATTAGGCAGCCTTCTGAACTTTGCCGTTCTTGATGCAGGACGTGCAAACCTTGATCCGCTTGTTCGCGCCGTTGACAACGGCCCGCACCGACTGCAGGTTCACATTCCAGCGACGATTCGTCACGTTGTGGGCATGGCTGATGCGGTGTCCAAAGATCGGACCACGGCCGCAAAGCTCACAATTCTTCGCCATTGAAAGACACACTCCTATCGATTCGTTACAAATGCCAGTGTAGCAGACGACCCGCCGGTTCCGCCAGTTCAGGGGATTCGAACTTCGTCGCCCGCCGACAACCCAGCCAGCACAGCCACCCGGGTGTTACTCCGGCTGCCGAGCGTCACGACGCGACGCTGGAAGCCGGACGCGGTCTTCACATACACCACCGGCTTTCCGTTCTCCTGATTCACGGCGCCGGCCGGAATCTGCAGTTGATCCGGAACTGTTTTCAGGATGATGTCGCAGTGGGCTGACAGATCGGGAATCAGGCGCGGGTCCGACCCGTCAATCTGAACGCGGACCGGGACGTTACGGATGTAGAAGTTCTCGCGCCAACCGCCCACCGCCAGCGCTCCGATGCTGTAGACCCGGCCCTTCAACTTCAGGTCGGGGAATGCATCAAAGCCGACGTTCACGTTCTGTCCCAGCCGCAACTCGCCGCTATCCGCCTGGCTGACGTTTCCCTCCGCCTGCATGCTGCTGGTATCCACCACCTTCATGATCTGCTGGCCGGGGAAAACCTGGTCGCCTTGCTGGACCTGGCCCATCTCGCCGCCTCGAAACACCGTCGCCATCACGGCCAAACCGCTCATGGGAGCGTAGATTGTGTACCGCTCCAGATCGCGCTGGTGCCGGCCCATGTGGCGCTTGTGCCGCTCCAACGTAATCTGAAGGATCTTGAGTTCTGCGTCCTGCGAAGCCTTGCGGAACGCCACGTCCTTCATCTGTTCGTTGTATTGGGCCTGAGCCTCGTCCATCGACAGCCCGAGCAATTCCCGCTCGACCTCGGTTTTCACTTCGCCCGCCGAGAATTCGAGTTTGGCTTTGTCGAACTGGCTTTTGGTGACACGCAGCGTCTGCTGCATGTCCTCCCACTCCACCTTCTGCTCCGCGGTGCGTTTCTGCACGTCGTTCTCAGCGGCAAGCACCGTGTCCCGCAGGTCGTCGATGTGATCCTGGAGGGATTGTCCGTCCAGTTTCGCCACCACCTGCCCCTTCTTCACGATAGTACCCGAAGGCACCAGGTTCAGCAGCACGAGGGATCCGCGGGAATCGGGTCCTCGCAGAATGGGTGCCGTGATCGTAGAGAAATTCCGGGCGGCCGTTGGACCCGACATGCGCAGGGTCACCTGCAACGGCGCCACCGCCGCCTTGGCCGTATGGACGGCTGCAACCGCCACCTTGGGCTGAGCCGGTTTCGTCAGCGCACGATAGCCGTAGACAGCACCCGCCACAATCGCCGCCACCACAACCACCCAGAGCCAGCTGCGCGACTTCCGGGGCGGTTCCGGAACGATTACCGGCCGCGGTTTTTCCGGGGTTTGCGCCGGTGCGGAGGTGGGGAACGCTGACATAGCTTTACCTTTCAGGATACAAGATCAGATAGGATAAGGCGCACCCCAGACGTTCAAAGTTACGCTTCAGTAACCGGCAGGAACGGCGGTGGCGGCCTCAATTGGATGCAAGCCCAGGCGCTTGCGGCAGTCGTCCAGCATGGTTGCGGTCCGCGTAGCGCCTACCCGGCTTGCACCGATTGCCCGCACCGCGAGCAGCGCATCCAGGTCTCGAACGCCTCCGGCCGCCTTCACTTGCACGGATTCGGGCGTATGTGCCCGCATCAGCCGCAGGTCGGCATGGGTGGCGCCTCCGGTTCCGTATCCCGTGGATGTTTTCACCCAATCGGCTCCCAACTCAGCCGAAATCTCGCAAAGCCGGATCTTTTGATCGTCGGTTAGATAGCAGTTCTCGAAGATGACCTTAACCTTCTGGCCCGACGCATGCACCACCTCGACGACGGCCCGAATGTCATCGCAAACGTAAGCCCAATTACCGCTCAAAACTTGGCTGATATTCACTACCATGTCGAGTTCTTCGCCGCCATCGGCAAGGGCTTGCTTGGCTTCGGCCTCCTTGATCGCGGTGGTGTGGCCGCCGTGCGGGAATCCGATGGTGGTGCTCGCCTTCACGTTGCTGCCGGCCAGGCGGTCCGCACACCCGCGGAGGGCATACGGCAGAATGCAGACGCTTGCGACATCGTACGTCAGCGCCAGCGAGATCCCCTGCTCCAGATCGTCCTGTTTCAGCGTCGGGTTCAGCAACGAATGATCGATCATCTTTGCGATATCGGAATAGGTGTAGTCCATGGCCGTGCTGTCAACCTATCACGGGCCGCACGTGGTGGGGAAGTGAGGCTAATAATGGAGAAGGAATCGTCGTCGCCCGCCCCTTACGTTCACTTTAGCCAGGGGTGAGCGAGTTTTCCGCGCCGGTGTTGATCTTAGTTAGGAAACGATTCTGCCGTCGCGCATCGCGATAATGCGGTGGGCGTAGGCTGCTGCCTCGGGGTTGTGCGTGATCATCAGAATCGTCTGCCCGACCCGCTCATTCAAACCGCGCAAAATCTTCAGTACGGCGTCCGAGTTCTCCGTATCGAGATTCCCCGTAGGTTCATCGGCCAGCAGGATCGATGGATGATTTACGATGGCCCGTGCAATCGCCACTCTCTGCTGCTCGCCGCCCGATAACGCGCGCGGCTTGTGATGCAATCGCCCACGAATGCCGAGAAGCTCGAGTATTTCCTGAAACGCGGGATCGGGGCCATTACGCGTCCCGGCGATATCGCGCGCAATCTCGATATTATCGGCAGCGCTCAACGTGGGCAGCAGATTGTACTTCTGGAACACGAACCCGACGGTGGTTTTCCGCAATTCGGTCCGGTCGGCATCGCTCATCGCGAGTAAGTCGCGGCCGCCGATGTGAATGCTCCCCGAGGTCGGCGGAGTAAGTCCTCCGAGTATGTGAAACAAAGTGGACTTACCCGATCCCGACGGACCGATGACCGACACGAACTCTCCCCGCTGAACGGATAAGTCGACTCCGCGCAATGCGTGTACATCTATCTCGCCAACGTGATAGATCTTGCGCAACTCGCGCGTTTCGATGATAGGTCCGTCAGTCATACGCGAGTGCTTCGATGGCGTCCTGACGCGCCGCTTTCAGCCCGGGGTACGTGGCGCCGAGCAATGCCGCACCCAGAGCGATTCCGGTCGCGATCGGCCACCAATCGGGCACAATCACCTGGGTCATCGTGGGCACCACCGCGTTAATCAACGCCCGTGTGCCGAATGTGAACAAAATACCCAGAACCGAACCTACCAGCGCCAGCAATGTCGTCTCGCGGAGCAGGATTCCCAGCACATAGCCCGGTGATGCACCCAGCGCCTTCAGAACCCCAATCTCGCGAGTTCGCTCTAACACAGCTGTGTACATCGACAGGAACACCACCAGAAATCCGATCAGCACACCAAGAGTAACCACCACCCAGATAAAACTGCGCAGCGCTGGAATGCTATCGATCGAGATAAGCGAAACAAACTCCTCCATCGAATAGATCGGAAAATCCGCAAATGCCGTCTGCGCCTTCAGATTGCGGATTGCCTGCTGCGTATATTTCGGATCGTCGAGTTTAATGTAGGCATTGGTGATCTTACCTGCGTTCGCAAACAGATCCTGCAGCACACTGATCTGCGCGAACATGCGCGACAACTTGCCCGATTGAACGACGCCGGCGACGCGCCACTTAGTATTCAGGACCTCTATCGAGTCGCCCGCGTGCACGTTATGCGCGCGTGCGTAGATGTCGTCGACGATGAGGTCCTTCGGCTGCTGGAATGGGCCGCCTTCGAGGTAGCGGAATCCGCCGCTGACTGCGTTGAAGTGGGCGAGATTGATTCCGGTAACGCTATCCACTCCGCCGATCGGCTGAATCAGCACCCCAGCGACGCTCGCCACGTGCGGCTGCTTCCGCAGCACGTCGAGATACTTCTCCGAGAAATTCGTACTGAAGCCGATCAGCGAACTGCCCGGCGCGCGGACCAGGATGTCGGCTCCAATGCCGCGCGAGCGATTCGCGAAGTCGTTCAGCATGCCACGGCTTACCCCGACCAGCGTCAGCACCATGGTGACCTGGACACCAATAGCGACTGCGCTGAGCAGAGTTCGAACAGGCCGGTGACGAAGATTTTCAAGGACGAGTCGGTTAACCAAGAAGAGCCTACCTCCCCATGATACCGTGCGGCCCTCCGACACTCGCGAGTAAAACGAGCAGCGCGGTTTCGCAAACCACCCGGAAGGCGTCGATGTCGGTGGCACGAATACCGGCGAATCGCCATTTGAAGAACGCCGAACCTAGACGGACCAGCAGGTAGGAGCCGACGATCACCAGCACCGCCAACCTCGGACCGAGCACGGCAGCCGCCACGGCACCCTGCGCCATCACGGCAATCGCGACCGTCGTGGTCAGTCCCGCGACGCGAGCGACGGCGGGGGGATCCACCGGCGGCGAGACCCAGGCCAGCCCGGCCGATGCCGCCCACGCGGCAGTCAATGCCGCGACAATCGTGGTCAGCAGCCATCCTGTCGAAGTAGCAAGCGAGAGCAGCGCGTACCAGCGCAGCAGGATCGTGCAAGCGGCAAGCAGACCGCCCAACAGCCGCAATTTGGGGAAGAGGTCCGCGAGTCCGCGCTCACCCGACGCCATCGTGACCGCCGTCCACAGTGCCAGGCACACCACCGCGCCCGCCTCGCGAGGAAGCACGATCATCAGAATCCCGCCGAGCAGCGCCAGAGCAGCTGCGGCGAGAGGGGTCAGGATCCACGGCAGTTTGGCAATCACAGTTATAGCCTAGCGCGGCTGCTTCGGCGCCGAGCATCGCGCTACAATCACAGCCTCCGGCGCTCGCTCCGCAACAGCCAATATCTCGGTGATCCACCGCGCGGGCCGGGAGAGCGCCGTCAGCCCAAGCATTTGCACACGATCAGGCGCGCCGCGCAAACCGGGCCGCGAGTACAACCACAGACTCCGGCACTTGCTCCGCAACAACAAATCTCGCCGTGATCACACGACCAGGAACGCCATGGCCCAAAGCCAGCCCGGACCCGCTTCTGCAAATACCCATTCCGGCGCTTGCCGACTGGCAGTCAATCTCGCGGCGCTCCGGCACCGAGAGCACCGTCCGCGCTGTCTCGCCGAGGATGAGGAACCCCGCGCCCACCACCCCCCACCGGCGGCGCAGCTACAACCACAGACTCCGTCGCTTACTCCGCAGCAGCCAAATAAAGAACGGCCCGCCGAGCATCGCCGTAATCACTCCCACCGGTACCTCGGTCGGCGACAGCACTGTCCGCGCCACCGTATCGCACACGATCAGAAACGCCGCGCCCAGCAGGAACGAGCAAGGCACCAGCACTCGATGGTCGGCGCCAAACAGGATCCGCAACCCATGCGGCACGATCAGGCCAATGAATCCGATGGGTCCGGTGAACGCGGTAATCGAGCCGGTCATCAGCGACCCCGCCACATAGCCCATCACCAGAAGCCGCGTCGAACTCACGCCGCGCGATGAGGCCCACTCCTCGCCCACCGCCAACAAATTCCAATCGCGCGATCGCCAGAACACCACGGCGATGACCGGCAACACGATCGCGGCCAGCACCGCGAGTACTCGATACTCCACCGCGTCGATCCCGCCCATCAGCCATCGCGTGATCGCGAACGATTGCGAGAACGTCGCGACATTGTGCAGGAACAGAATCGTCGCCATGGCAATGCTGTTAATGCTGACTCCCGCCAGCAGCAGCGTGAACGACGACACGCGCCGCCGCTCGAACGCAATCGCCAGCACCACTACCAGCGTTGTCGCCGCGCCGAGAAAGGCCGCCGCCCACGTGGCCGGAATCCCAGCGATAGTCGTCCATCCGAAGCAGATGGTGAGCACCGCCCCCAACGCCGATCCGCTCGATATTCCGAGTGTGAACGGCTCCGCCAGAGGCTCGCGCAGAATCGCCTGAAACAGGACTCCCGTCACCGCCAACGTGCCGCCCGCCAACAACGCGAGCAGCACTCGAGGCAATCGCACATAGAACAGGATTTCGTTATCCGGCGACAGCCCGGCCCACGCCCGCGCATAATCGATTCGTGCGGAGCCGATCAGCGGCGCTCCCACGGCCACGACCGTCAATACAGCGGCCGAAATTGCGATCGCCGTCCAGAACCGCTTAGGGTTCATAGGCGATCCACGAGTCGTGAATAGTCGCGTGCACGCCGAAGATGCGATTCATGTTCGCCTGGGTGAGCACGTCGGCCGTCGCGCCGTCGGCGGAAACGCGGCCTCGATCCAGCAGCAACACCCGTCCCGCATACGTCAGCGCGAGATTCAAATCGTGCGTCACGGTCACCACTCCGAGTCCTTCGCGGCACAGCTCGCGCAGCAGGCGATACATCGAGATCTGGTGTTTGAGGTCGAGGAACGTCGTGGGTTCATCGAGGAGCAGGAATTCAGGCGATTGCGCCAGCGCCGACGCGAGCACCACGCGCTGCCGCTCGCCGCCGCTGAGTGACCGGAAGTCGCGCCCGGTGAACACGAGTGTGTCGGTGGTGGCCATGGCGCGATCGACAGCCTCGCGATCGCCCGGAGCTTCGAAGAGTCCGTTGCCAAACGGCGTGCGGCCCATCATCACCACTTGCTCGGCTGTGAACGGAAACTCGACATGCAGAGCCTGCGGAACAAATGCCACCGATCGCGCAAACGCGCGCTTCTGCCAGCGCCGGATTTCCCTGCCCCGATACTCGCAGCTTCCCACATACTCCGGCCGCAGCCCCGCCATGATCCCCAGTAGCGTCGACTTTCCCGCCCCATTCGGACCCGCAACCGCCGTGAGGCAGCCCGCCCCGAACGTCGCGTCTACGTCCGCTAACACGGGCGCGGTGCCGTACGAGAGTCCAACTCCCTTGAGCTGAAAACTCAAAAGCCCGCCTCCGGGTGAAGCATGCGCGCAAACGCCTGCGCCGCCTCCACAATCCGCGGCCCGGGCACCGTGAAAATATCTGACGCGACGGCGAACACCCGTCCCTCACGAACAGCGGCGACGGACTTGAACCGGTCCCACAGCGCAACAATCGAGCGCTTGTGCGCGTCCGTCACGCCCTCGGTCAGCGACATGTCGCCCATATCCACAATCACCTGGGGATTCCGCGCGAGCACGTCCTCCATTCCGACCTTCGGATACGGCGCCACCGCGTCCTTGAAGATGTTCGCGCCGCCGGCAATCTCGATGATCCCGTTCAGGTACGACGCGCGCCCGATGGCGATCAGATCCTCGATCCTGTTCGGCGCGCGGCCGACGATGAACATCATACGGGTGCGCGGCAGTTTCGCCGTCCGGCTCCGGATGTCCGCAAGTTGCTGCCGCATCTTCGCCACCAGCGCTCTGCCACGATCCGGCACACCACCAGCATCGGCGATCCGCTGCATCGATTCGAACACGTCTTCCACCGAATCGTGCGCGACTTCCAACACCTTCAAGTGCAGCGCCTCCAGCTTCGCCGCCAGATTGACGGGATTGGTCTGAATCACCACCAGATCCGGCCGCAACGACGCAATCCGCTCGAGGTTCGGCTCGGTGTACGAACCGATCTTCGGCTTCGTCCGGGCGTCGGGCGGGTAGTGGCAATACGTAGTGACGCCCACCACGCGATCCCCGAGTCCCAGGGCGTACAGCATCTCCGTGATGCTCGGCGCCGTCGAGATGATGCGTCGCGGCGGGGCAGCCATCGCCACCCCGCAAAGCGCGGCCGCGCAAGCCAGCGTTGCGAATCGACTCACCACGCTACCCGTACTCCTCCGATCGCGCTGCGCGAAAGCGCCGTATAGCCCAGCACCTCCTCGTAATGTTCATTCAGCAGATTGTCCATTCGCAGATATGGTGTCAGATGCTTGGTCACCCGGTACGAGCCGCTCAAAAACAGGTTGCCATATCCCGGATTCCGCGTGATTCCGAACAAATAATCGGAATCCTGCCGTTCGCCAACGACACGCCCGCCCACCAGCAGCGTCCACCGTCGCGGATTCACCGAAATCCACGCCGCTCCCGAGTTCTGAGGCCGGCGCGGCAACTGCTGTCCCACACCCTGATAGGGGCTGAATGCATTGGTGCGCGTGATCTTCGTATCCAGCCGCGTGTAGTTGGCCGAAACTTCGATGAAGCGCGCCAGTTTCACAGTCCCCGACGTCTCGACGCCGCGCGCCCGGCTGCGATCGATATTGCTCCATGTCGAGACCGGCCCGCTGGAGTCGAACACGATCAGGTCCTGGAACGAATTACGGAACCAGGTGGCTTCCAGCCGCACGCGTCGCGAGAACAACTCCTGCACGATGCCCGCGTCCACCATGGCGGTCTTTTCGGGTTTGAGGCTCGGATTCCCCACGTAGTACAGTTCGCGCGCGAAGTTCTCGAGCAAGCTCGGCTCGGTGTATCCGAGTCCTCCGCTTGCGCGCAGAAATGTTGACCGGAACAACTGCACAGTCGCCGCCCCACGCGGCACGAATCGATGGCCGAACGTCGAGGAGTGTTCGTAGCGGGCGCCGCCAGTGAGAAAGATTCGCCTGCCGATCGAGTACTGCTCGTGCACGAAGCCTCCGTTGTTCGTGCGTTCCACATCGCGGCCCGAAATGTTTCCGTTCTGCCGTTCGAATCGATAGCCGAACACCAGCGCACCGCCTCGATGCGTCCAGGTGCCCTGATAATCTCCGATCGCGCGATCGGAGGTGCTGACGAAATTGCCCGGGTAGTCGTAGGCCGTCGTTGTCACCAGTTCGAGTCCCGCGGGGACGGAGGATGCCGGGAATCCTGACGCAACCTGTTGTACCAGGTACACCGCTGGAGTCGCACCGCCGGTTCTCCGCACCAGCGCCGCGATATCGAAGGGACCGTCCGCGATCTGGTTCTCGTATAGATTCCGGAGCCGGTGATACGAGTACATGCCGCGCTGTACGAAGTGCGATCCGCGCACATCATCGACGCGGACGCTGAGCGCCGAGTCGCGATTGCCGCCCAGAGCGTCGAAGTCGTACACACCGTAGCCCACCTGGCTCGGATTGCCCATTATAGCATCGTACTCGCGATAGATCGCCCGCACCTGCGTCGCACTCGAAAGACGGAAGCCGACGTTCGCAGTCCCGGCGGTGTTTCGAAAGTAGTCGTTCTGGAACATTCCGACGGTGTGGAACTGGTCGGCGGTGAGCGAGTAGTCGATCCGATCGAGCAGACCGCCGTTCAGGTTCGCGGTCCAGTGGTCGGTCTGGAAGTTGCCGCGTTCGTACGAAACAAACCCACGGGCCCGGCGCGCCTCGGCGTCGCCCGTGGCCGTGAAAAGCTGCACGACGCCCGCGGCCGCCTCCGCTCCGAACAGAGCGCTCTCGGCGCCGCGGACGACTTCGATGCGGTCGAGTCCTGCCGTGGTCACCGCCGCCAGATCGATCTGGCCGCCGGGTTCGTTCAGGGGAATGCCGTCCAACAGAAGCAGCGTGCCCGTGCTGGCCGCCCCGCGAGTGAAGAGGCTGGTGATGGCGCCACGCCGTCCGGTGGCGGCGATGTTGATTCCGGCCGTGTCGCGCAACAGGTCCGCGACCGGAGCATACTGCCGCGCCGCGAGGTCGCTCGCCGTATAGACCGTCGCCGAAACGCCCGATTCCTCAATCGAGGTCGGCGTGCGCGTGGCAGAGACCACGACACTGTCGCTCCGTCTGGCAATGGTCAGCAGCACTCGAGCCGGTTGGCCGGGCTCGAGCCGCATGGTCACTGGCTCGAAGCCCTCGCGCGAAATGGTCGCCTTGCAACCGGCTCCGCTGTCAAACGAGAACCGGCCCTGCGAATCGGACACCGTGCGCGCGCCGTTGCATGACACGGCCGCATTCGGTACCGGGCGCGAGGACGCGTCCAAAACAAAACCTTGGATGTTTGGATTTACCGCGGCGTGCAAGCACACGGCGGTCAGAATGGGGCAAAGGAAACAGCGGATCATCAAACGTTCTCCCGCGAAAACGTAGACTGCGACGGCGCACTTGCGCCGGGGGCGGGGGAACCGGTCTCCTGACTTCGCGGCCGGCCTTCGGTTCGGACTGATCTTCCCGCTTTCGCAGTGATCGCCCGGGCCATATAGCGCCGCTTACAGTTGCGGGGCAGTGGCGGATTTTCACCGCCTTCCCGTGCATTCCCTCGCGTTCAGTTGGTTTTCAAGAATCTCAGCCGCCGTTCAGTGCGGCTGGAGTGAGTATATCATTCCATCCTCGATCTCCACCCGCGCCCGACGAGCGGTCCTGGCTCCGCTCTACAGCAGCCCCGCCCGCCGCAGGAAATGATTCGCGACATCCTTGACGTTCTGATGTGCCACCGCCACTTCGAAATCGAGTTGGCGCATCGTGTCGCGGCTGAATTTGCCCGACAACGCGGCCAGCGTCTGCTGGATCTTCGGATCGCGTTGGAGGGTGTCGGTACGCGCCATCAGACAGGTGTGCGACTTCGGAAACGCGTTCTGATCGTCCGCCAGCACCAGATAATCCGCCGAGGCCAGCGGTCCATCCGTGTCGTAACCACTGATCATATTCACTTTGTTGTCCGCCAGCGCCTGGTAGAGATTCGCCGGCGCCATCACTTTGGGCGGCACGGCCAGCGTCAGTTGGTAGGTTCCGAGCAGCGCCACCTGCCCGTCGACGCTCTCCTGAAACTCACTCGTCGTGCCCAGGGTCCAGCCGCCCTTGCGCACGGCCCCGGACAGATTGGCGAACTGCGGCGGCGGCGCGTCTTTCGTCCGGATCACCATCGCCCGTACACGATCCACCCCCAACGGACCGAACACCTCGATCCGCCCGACTCTCATCAACTCGTCCTTGACGCGCTGGTAAACGCTGTCGGGATTCGGATCGAGTTGTTCCTTGAGAACCGAGACTACGATGGCGCTGGTGTCCTCCGGCATCACGTCGATATTGCCGAGCAGCAGCGATTCATAAGCCATGGCCGTCGATGCCATGTCGGTCTGCCGTTTCACCTCCGTCCCCAGCCGGTGCTCCAGCAACTGCGCGACGATTTCCGCCTGAACCATCCGTTCCGTGGTCGCGCGGCTTCCAACCGTGATGGGCTTCCCCGTACGCGTCCCGCAACCCGTGATTGCACAGGCCGCCAGGGCCGCCAGACACACAAGAATGGGCTTCACTCTTGCCACCTTATCAGGAATGGGCCATAGTAAATATGGCTGGCTTCGATCCTGTTATGGGCACGGTTAATGGCACATGGTCCCGGATAACATCCTGTTCCTCACCGAACTGCTCGGACTCGAGGTTTACGACCTCAAGAGGCGCAGGATTGGTGTCGTTAAAGATGCCGCTGTCGTCCCGCTGATCCACCCCGCGCGCGTCGACCGGTTCCTGGTCGGCGCCGGTTACACTTGGCTGAGCGTCCGCTACGACCAGATTCGCGAAATCTCCCTCAAGGGCATCCATTTGAAGGACGAACTCCTGACGCCCTACCACTCCGACGAGTACATGCTGCGGATGGTGCGCGACCTGCTCGATCAGCAAATCATCGACGCGCATGGACGCAAGGTGGTCCGGGTGAACGACGTCACGTTCGAATGCTGCCGGCTGGATGGAACGGAAACGTTGGCCGTCCTCGAAGTCGACATCGGCATCCGCAGCATCTTCCGGCGCCTGGTGCAAGGAACCCTGCCTCGCACCTGGATCCGGAAACTCCAGGGGACCATCGACCCCCACTCCATCCGGTGGGAGTTCTGCAACATCCTCGAAGCCGACCCGCAGCGGCGTCTCCGGCTGAACATCTCGAATAAACTGCTCGAAGAGATGCACCCCGCGGACCTGGCCGACATCGTCGAGAATCTGAGCCCCGACGATCGCGAGGCTATCTTCGAAACCATCGATAGCGAGGTGGCCGCGGACGCGCTCTCAGAGGTTGATCCCGATATTCAGGCCAGTATCCTCGAGTCGCTCGAGACGGAAAAGGCCGCTGAAATCGTCGAAGGAATGTCGCCCAACGAAGCCGCCGATCTGCTCGCCGAACTCGAAGAGCGCACTTCGAACGAGATTCTCGAAGAGATGGATGTCGAGCCGAAGGCCGACGTTCGCGAACTGCTCGAGTTTGAAGAGGACACGGCGGGCGGTCTCATGAATACCGAGTACCTCGCGCTGAACGAGAAGGCGACCGTTGGCGATGCCGTAGCCGCCTTGCGTGGCAACGAGGAACTGCTGGAGAATCTGAACACGCTCTTCCTCATCGATGCGGATGAGCGACTGGTGGCCGCCGTTCCGCTCGCTCGTTTATTCGTTGCAGAGAGTTCGATGCGGCTCACCGAACTGGCGGCCGGCACTCTCATCAAAGTCAATGTGGACGAGCGCCAGGATCGAGTTACTGAACTGTTCGACAAATACAACGTTCTGACCCTCCCCGTCATCGACGACGAGCAGAAATTGGCCGGCGTCATCACGGCCGACGATATTATTTCCGTTTTAAGAAGCAGATGACGCCGTGAAGGGAACGCTGAAGCGATTTCGCTACCACATCGCTGTCTTCTTCGCCGTCATCGGACCTGGCTTCATTACGGCCGTTGTCGATAACGATGCGGGCGGCATCCTGACCTATTCGCAGGCTGGCGCG
This sequence comes from Bryobacterales bacterium, assembly GCA_038322675.1. GTDB lineage: Bacteria > Acidobacteriota > Terriglobia > Bryobacterales > Bryobacteraceae > TMP-7. Next base: position 8,045 of record JBBQGE010000030.1, on the reverse strand, counting down.
CGCTACGGCTATCTGCCGCTCTGGACTCTGCTTCCCATCACCGTTCTGCTGATCGTCACGCAGGAGATGTGCTCCCGCATGGGAGCCGTGACGGGCAAGGGGCTCAGCGATCTGATCCGCGAAGAGTTCGGACTCCGCACCACGTTCCTGATGATGTCGGTGCTGGTGCTGGCGAATCTCACCAACGTGATGGCCAACTTCGCGGGGATTGCCGGATCGCTCGAGTTGTTTCACATCAGCCGTTACATCACCATCCCGCTCGCCGGTACCGCCATCTGGTTTCTGATTGTGAAGGGGAACTACGAGAGCGTCGAGAAAGTGTTCCTGTTCGCTTGCGTCGTGTATGTGGCCTACATCGTCTCAGGAATCCTGGTGAAACCCGACTGGAAGCGCGCCGCCATCGACAGCGTTCACCCGGTGTTGATGTTCGATCCCGGCTACATCACGATGCTGATCGGCATGGTGGGTACGTCTATCGCACCGTGGATGCAGTTCTACCTGCAGGCCGCGGTGGTGGAAAAGGGCATCACGGCGAAGGAATACGCCGAGTCCCGCGTAGAGGTCATCGTCGGATGCATCGTCATGACGGTGATTGCGTTCTTCATCATCGTGGCGTGCGCGGGAGCCATCTGGAGCGTGCAGCCGCGCGATATCAACGATCCCGCCGATGCCGCCCTCGGATTGAAGCCGTTCGGCCAGTACGCGTTTTTGCTGTTCGCCGCGGGCCTGTTCAATGCGTCCCTGTTCGCGGCGTCCATTCTGCCCATCTCTACGGCGTATACCGTGTGCGAAGCGCTGGGATTCGAATCGGGCGTCAGCCGGCGCTTTCGCGATGCTCCGATTTTTTATTGGCTCTTCACCGGACTGATCGTCATCGGCGGCGGCGTCATTCTGATTCCGAACTTTCCGCTAGTGAAGATGATCCTGTTCTCGCAGGTGGTCAACGGAGTCCTGCTGCCTTTTGTGTTGATCTACATGACGCTGCTGATCAACAAGAAAGGACTCATGAAGGAGTGGACGAATTCGCGGTTCTACAACATCGTGTCCTGGATATCGGTGGCATTGATGATCGGGCTGACGCTGGCGCTGGTGGCCATCTCACTGCAGGACATGTTGGGTCACGCCGCATAGCGGTATAGTGATCGAATATGTTCAACAGGCGGGAATGGATGCTCGGCACGGCTGCACTGGCAGGGGCCGCGGCTCCGGGACAGGCCCAATCGGGGTCGCCGAAAGACATCGTCATCTCGAGCGCCAACGGGCTTCGTGCCTGCGACAAGGCGATGCAGATCCTGAAGTCCGGCGGCGACACGTTGGAAGCGGTAGTCAGCGGCGTCAACATCATCGAACTCGACCCGGAAGACACTTCGGTGGGTTACGGCGGATTGCCGAATGAAGAAGGCGTCGTGGAACTCGATGCGTGTGTCATGCACGGGCCCTCGCGGCGTTGCGGTTCAGTGGCTGCCATTCAAAATGTGAAAACCGCTTCGCGTGTAGCGAAACTCGTGATGGAACAGACCGCCCACGTGATGCTTGCCGGTGAAGGCGCATGGCGGTTCGCGCAGGACTGGGGCTTCGAAAAAACCGACATGCTGACTGAGAAGGCGCGCCTGGCCTGGATGGTCTGGAAGCAGAGTCGGCGCGATGCCTCGGGCCACAACAATTGGGCCCCCGGCATTGAGGCGCCCCCGGCCAAACCGGTCGCGAGGTTGAAGCAGATGTTCCCGGATGCTTCCGAAGACGACCTGGCGTGGGCACACGAGATGGCGCTGCACCCCACCACCGGCACCATCAATTGCATGGCTCTGAACAGCAAAGGGGAGATGTCCGGGGTCACCACCACCAGCGGACTCGCCTGGAAAATCCCGGGCCGGGTCGGCGATTCCCCCATCATCGGAGCGGGTCTGTACCTCGATCAGGACGTCGGCGGGGGCGGTTCCACGGGACTCGGCGAGGAGAATATCCGAGTCGCGGGCGGGCACACGATTGTCGAAAGCATGCGCCACGGCATGACTCCGAAAGAGGCGTGTCTCGAGACCCTCCGGCGTGTGGCGCGCAATTACAACAACGATAAGGCCCGTCTCGCGCAGTTCGATATCACGTTCTATGCTTTGCGAAAGGACGGCCAGTACGGGTCCGCGACGCTGTGGAAGAGCAAGGGGCAGCCGGATCAATTCTCAGTGAACGACGGCAGCGGCAGCCGGCATGAACCCTCAGCCTGGCTGCTGGAGCGCCCCTGACGCTGGCGATGAAGACCAACGCCGCGCGCTATCTCGACAGCCTCGGCATCCAATACGAACTGCGGGAGTACGCGGTGGATCCCGACGATCTGTCGGCCGAAACCGTCGCGAATAAGGTGGGACTCCCGCCCGAACAGGTATTCAAAACGCTGGTCATGCGCGGGGATCGTCACGGAATCTGCTTCGCGGTAGTGCCGGGCAACAGCGAAGCGGATCCGAAGGCGCTGGCGCGGATAACCGGTGATCGCAAGCTCGACATGGTTCCGCTGCGCGAGGTACAACCGCTGACCGGACAGGTGCGCGGCGGCGTCACGGCGGTCGGTCAGACCCGCGGATATCCGGTATTCGTGGATGAAACCATAGTTTTATTCCACGTAATTTCGATCTCCGCCGGCGTCCGCGGCACGCAGATACTCCTGGCTCCGGACGCCTACTTGCAAGCAGTTGGGGGCATTCCGGGTGCCATCAGCCGCGAGAAACTGTCGTAGTGTTCCGCGCTTGCTGTTGAAAAATTCGTCAGTCTGTCCAAAATACATTTGATTACGGACATCCAGGTGCGATATTTTGGGCATCTGGCCACCACTAAGGTCAGTAGGAACCGAGGAGGCTCCGATGCCCATGCAATCTGTACCGTGTAACGCCACGCCCGCGGTGCGCGACAGGAGCCTTCCGTCCGGCGCGGCACACCCCACCTTTATGAAACTGACAACTCTCCGGTTGTTCTTAGGACTGCTTCTTCTTATTTGCCTTTCCGGCGCGTGTCTGGCGCAGCCGGTTCCGCCCGCAGAACATGCCGGCGGTGAGGCCAACCTTGTTCTTCCCGACCTGGGCCAAGCCACATTCCTGGGCGGGATCAACGGCCGCACTTTGCTGATGGCCGGTATCCTGGTCGCTATTTTGGGACTTGTTTTCGGCCTGGTCAGTTACACCCGGCTGCGCAACCTGCCGGTCCACTCCTCTATGCGGGCCATCTCGGAATTAATCTACGAGACCTGCAAGACGTACCTGTTAACGCAGGGCAAGTTCCTGCTCATACTGGAAATTTTCATCGGTGCCGTCATTCTGCTTTATTTTGGCGTTCTGCAACATTTGTCGGCCCAACGGGTGTTGGTCATACTGCTATTCAGCCTCCTTGGAATTGCCGGAAGTTACGGCGTGGCCTGGTACGGCATCCGGGTCAACACGTTCGCGAACTCGCGGACCTCCTTTGCCAGCCTTCGTGGCAAACCCTTCCCCTGTTACGCGATTCCACTGCAGGCCGGCATGAGTATCGGAATGGTGCTGATCAGCGTGGAACTGCTGATTATGCTGTGCATCCTGCTATTCATTCCCGGAGACTATGCGGGAAACTGCTTCATCGGATTCGCGATCGGTGAGTCGCTGGGCGCCGCTGTCCTCCGCGTAGCGGGCGGTATCTTCACGAAGATCGCCGACATCGGGTCGGATTTGATGAAGATCGTGTTCAAGATCAAGGAAGACGACGTGCGCAACCCCGGCGTCATCGCGGACTGCACGGGCGACAATGCCGGCGATTCGGTTGGACCCAGCGCCGACGGTTTCGAGACCTACGGTGTCACGGGCGTGGCGCTGATTGTGTTCATCCTTCTGGCGGTCAACAGTCCGCTGATCAAGGTGGAATTGCTGGTCTGGATCTTCGTCATGCGCGTCATGATGATCATCGCCAGCGGACTCTCTTATTTCATCAACGAAGTCTTCGCGAAAGCCAAGTATGGCAATCTCTCGAAATTCAACTTCGAATCGCCGCTCACCTCGTTGGTATGGCTCACTTCCATCGTTTCCGTGATCCTGACCTACATCGTTTCCTACCTGATGGTTCCGGACCTGGCGGGCGACACTTCACTGTGGTGGAAGCTGTCCACGGTCATCTCGTGCGGTACCCTTGCCGGCGCCATCATCCCTGAGTTCGTGAAGGTCTTCACGTCGGTGGATTCGCGGCACGTTCGGGAGGTGGTAGCGTCAGCCAGGGAGGGCGGCGCCTCGCTCAACATCCTCTCCGGACTGGTGGCGGGAAACTTCAGTGCTTACTGGCTGGGACTTACCATCCTGTTGCTGATGGCCATCGGATACGGCATTAGCACCTTGGGCCTGGGCGCGCTGATGATGGCTCCCGCTGTATTCGCTTTCGGCCTGGTGGCATTCGGGTTCCTCGGAATGGGTCCAGTGACCATCGCAGTGGATTCTTACGGACCAGTAACTGACAACGCGCAGTCGGTGTTTGAACTGTCTATGATCGAAACGCTGCCCGGAATCGAGGCCGAACTCAAGCGCGATTTCGGATTCGATGTGAATTTCGAGACTGCGAAAGAGAACCTGGAGGAGAACGACGGCGCGGGTAACACCTTCAAAGCGACCGCCAAGCCGGTGCTCATCGGAACAGCCGTAGTCGGCGCAACCACCATGATCTTCTCGATCATCGTCGCGCTTACAAATGGTCTGCAGCCGGAGTTGCTGCCCAATCTTTCCATTCTGCATCCGCCTTTTCTGCTCGGCTTAATCGCGGGCGGCGCGGTGATCTACTGGTTCACTGGCGCTTCCATGCAGGCCGTCACCACCGGCGCGTATCGCGCGGTGGAATTCATCAAAGCCAATATCAATTTGGAAAGTGCCGAGAAGGCCTCGGTCGAGGATTCGAAGAAAGTGGTGGAGATCTGCACACAGTACGCCCAGAAGGGAATGTTCAACATCTTCCTGGTGGTGTTCTTCTCCACTCTGGCCTTCGCATTCGCCGAGCCATACTTCTTCATCGGCTACCTGATTTCCATCGCGCTGTTCGGTTTGTATCAGGCCATCTTCATGGCGAATGCCGGCGGCGCATGGGATAACGCCAAGAAGATTGTGGAGACGGAGTTGAAGGCCAAGGGGACTCCCCTGCACGATGCGACAGTGGTCGGCGACACCGTGGGCGACCCGTTCAAGGATACGTCCTCGGTGGCGATGAATCCGATCATCAAGTTCACGACGCTGTTTGGATTGCTGGCGGTGGAACTCGCGGTTTCGATGACGGCGGAGCAGGGACGGACCTTAACCACCGTACTCGCGGCCGTGTTCCTGATCATCTCGATGGTCTTCGTGTACCGGTCGTTCTACGGCATGCGGATCAAGTCGGGAGAATAATTTGTGGGCCGCGGCTGGGTACCTGGCCGCGGCTTCTCCTTCCTACAAGTGCTACAGCAGGGCGAGGACGGCTTGCTGTCAAACGCGGTGCTTGTGTGGAACACTCGGAGGATCGCTAGCATCCTGAATGAGCTAACCACAGCGTACCGATTCGAGACGGACCAGGTGCAAACGAACTTGACGGCCGCCTACCGGGAAAAAAGCGAGAGGAATGATGCCACGCGTTCACTAGACTAGATTATTAGATTGCATGCGCATACATATCTTCATGGCTACCGCATGCGTGGCCCTGATGAGCAGTCTTCTTACAGCGCGGGACGTGTCGGCAAAGGCTCCTCTTAAAACCCTTTCTGACGTGTTTACAAGCGAGCCGGGCAAGCTGTTTGCAATTCCGGCGAATGCTGTTGTCTTAAATGCATCTACCACAACGACCTCCAACGCTGCCGCAACCGCGGCTAGCACGTATAGCTGGTTAAAATCCTCTGACCTCCCGTCACAGTATCAGAAGGGATTCTGGGTCAAAGCACAACTGACCCCGAGCGGCGTACCAACGGCAGGATCGATCTCGAACGTTTTCTGGCAATGGTCACTCGGCAGCTACGTTTACGGTCAAGTCGTTTATCTCTGCTACAACGACGGATACGACTGCCTCGATATCAGTTCCATGGGAAGTGGTAATAGCAGTGCTTTCAATACATTGAGCGCGAACCACTCCTCGGTCACGGTCAGCTATACCTACTGAGCCATGATAGTGAACAACGGCGGTGGAGCAAATCCGGTTGCATGGATTACGCGACCGGCCACGATGGCGAACGGCGCCAACCAGAAAGCGGATGCGCTTTCCTCTTTGACTAGCGGCGATAAGAAGCTCCTAAACGGGAGCACGGCCTGGGATGTCGACTCCGACCCGTACGGCGAAGTAGCGTCCGAAGGCGCCAGACGTTTCGCCGGCCAGATCATGAGCGACCGTGCGGTCGGCAAGTTAAGCGGCGAGGTGGATACTACCTATCTTTCCGACCTAATGCAGCAACAGGCACGACTTGGCGAGGAACTCGTGCCCGCATCCGTGCTGTCCAAGGCGATGGCCTTCTTGGAACAACGACGAACCGGCATATACGGCTAGGCTAGACTCTGCGACGGCGGCGAAAACTTCACCGGTGGCGGCGAGGATCGGCTCCTGGCCGCCACTGGAAGTTCCGGTGGTGGTGCTGGACCATCTCAGCGAGACGCAACGGCGGGCCTACATCCTCCCGGACAACAAACTCGCGATGAATGCCGGATGGGACGAGAAGATGCTCGCCAGAGAACGGCGCGAGCTTGAAAAAGACGGCATGGACCTCGCGGTCACCGGCTTCAGCGACGAAGAACCGGGGGCGCTGCTCGAAGAACATAGCAAACCGTCCACGTCCGCCGGAACCCCGACGGATGAAACGCAAAGATAAACAATATAGGATCTACGCAAACCTCGGTGAATGCGGGGCGCGCCCATTCAAATGAGCGCCAGTGCAGATCGGAGATCCATCGCCGGCCCGTCCGCCTTCAGTTCTTGAGCCAGTGTCGGGGTCGAAAGGAAAGCATGCCCGCCCAGATGATGCGCGGCCAGGCAGATTGAAATTTGTGGCGGATTTCCTCTACGAGGCGGACCGCCTTTGGGATGCTGAGGAGCGTCGTTGCCGAAATGCCCACGGTGTCGGCCCTGTGCTCATCTATTGCCTGCAGGACGCCGGCGTACGGCAGGTTAGTGCCTAAGAATCGTACGTTCCAACCACGCGCTTCGATGACGTCGGCTACCATGTTTGCCCCGACCTGATGCAGTTCTCCCTCAACCCCAGTGATCACGACCCTACCGCGGTCGCGGTCACGCTCTTCAAAGCGGCTATAGACTTGGGCCATGACATATTGAGTGATCGCGGTCGCCATGTGTTCCTCCGCGACAGTGATCCTATTCTCCTGCCATAGACGTCCGACCTCGTACTGGGTGGCCTGAAAGAGATCGACGTACAGGTCAACCACATCCGCGACTTTCTGCAGGGCATCGAGTGCGACGGTTGTTGCTGCCGGCCGCTCCCCTTTGATCACTGCTCGCAAATAAACCTCGCGTTCAAGCGCCATTTCGGTCTGTGTCTGGCCCCCGTGTCTGCGCAAGATTGCGGAGTCGTCTCTACACACGCATCGCAGTGTCCTCGGCGAGGAGGACGAATCCGCCGGGCTGAACATCCAGTTTGCAGAGGAGTGTGTGAGGAGACTGCGAGCGGTCTACAAAGTTGATCAGGAATTGTTCGTCCGGCTTTCGTTCGCCAGATGCAATTCGCTCCTGCAAACCACGGGCATCGTCCTCGGTCAGCAGCGCCCAGAGTCTGCTTCCGCGCAGATCGTCCGGAGAGCAGTCCATCCTCCGTGCGAGCCTCTGGTTGCAAGCGACGATCAGGCCGTCCGGGGAAGCCGCGAGAGGGTAAACGCACGCACTGTCTCGCAAAAAGGAGGAGAGTAAAGCCCCTTGGTCCGCGACGATCTCGCTTAGGTTCGTCTCCCTCGGGGGTCACCTCAAAACCGGCCAGTTGGGGTCACTTCAAAACGGGCCAGTTGAGCGCGTCCAGGACCACCATAGTTTTACCTTACCGGCAGTAGTTTCGGCAAGTCTTTTCAAGAATCTTCGTTCGGCTTGTAACT